>NZ_MCGV01000001.1:3844944-4485768 GCF_001705235.1 Clostridium pasteurianum | reverse complement strand
GATATTAAAGCAGATAAGTTATTTTGTGGATTAAAAGGATCTTCAACAAAAGTATTGAAAACAAATAGAATAATTCATAAATCTAAAGTCGAGATGATTGAAGGAAATATAAATGAACAAGCAATTAAACTTACAGATAAGCTTTGTTCAATTAAACCATCTGTTTTTAAGTAACTAAATAGGGAGGAATTACATGCAAGAAAATAATAAACAAATATATTCAGGAGTTTGGATATTTGCTGAAGAAAAGAATGGAATTTTAGAAGATGTAGTTTTTGAACTTCTTGGTAAGGGAAGAGAAATAGCATCCCAAATCAAAGTGGATTTAGCAGTTGTTTTAATGGGACAAAACATTAAGAAACTAGTTCCAAAGCTTATACAATATGGTGCAGATATTGTATATATAATAGATAGTCCATCATTAAAAAATTTTAATGATGAATCATATAGTAAAATTTTTGTTGAATTGGTTAATAAATATAAGCCAGAAATTATTTTAGTAGGGGCAACAATTCATGGATGTTCTCTTGCAGCAAGGGTTGCCTCTATGTTAAATACAGGACTAACTGCATGTTGTATAGACTTAAAGGTAGATTTAAATAAAAAAGAATTGCTTCAAATAAGAACAGCATTTGGTGGCGATATTATGGCTACAATTGTATGCCCTAATAAAAGGCCACAAATGTCAACAGTTAGACCCGGAGTTATGAAAGCTGCTATTCCGAATTACGGTAGAACTGGAAAATTAATTAAACCGATTGTTAAAATTCCTGAAAATTTAAGTACAAATGTAAAGAATATAGTTTCAATTATAGATGAATCTAATAATACATCTAAATCTGATATAATAATTTCTGCAGGAAGAGGAGTTGGAAACGCTGAAAATTTAAAATTAATAAAAGATTTTGCAAAACTTTTAGGTGGTACTGTTGGAGCAACACGTGCAGTTGTTGATAATGGATGGATAGAACATAAATATCAAATTGGGCAAACTGGGAAAAGTGTAAATCCTAGAATATATTTCGCATGTGGAATATCTGGGGCTATACAACATCTAGTTGGAATTTATTCATCTGATATAATAATTGCTATTAATAAAGATCCTAATGCAGCAATATTTAATGTTGCTACTATTGGAATTGTAGCTGATATGATGGAAATAATTCCAATTTTAATGAGTAACTTTAAGAAGAGATTAAAAATAAAGGTGTAAATTAACTAATGGGATAATTGGATATACGTGAATTATTAGAAAAATTAAAGTTGGAATTTATATTTATATGGGGGAATAGCTCAAGTTATTAGTATTGCAGTCTATAGAAGTTTTTGCGATTGGCGTTCTTTTCAGAGTGCGAGTAGAATTATATGGCTTAATCAAGCCACCATCTTAGTGAAGTTGTAAAAAAAAAGTAGACATCGGATTTAACCACCAATTGTCTACTTTTTTAATATAACATATAAGGTAATGATATGATGTTTATTGGAATACTTAAAGGAACAAAAAAGAAAATGGACTTTTGAAGAAAAATCAAGAATTGTAAATAGATATTTTAATGAAAGTAATTATTTCAGTTAATAACAAATATGAATCTTTCGGATAGTGTCGTTTAGCAGCAATAATACAAAATAAAACAGAACTAACCATATCTTATAATGTGATACATAAGTGTTGTAATTTTTTAAATATAAAGTCACATGCCAAACTTCATAAATATAAACATACAGGTGAAAAAAATAAAACTTACGACAATATAGTACGAGGTCAATGGAATGCAAAAAGACCATTAGAAATTGTAGTATATGATATGACGAGAATACGTCAAGGCAATATAATGTATGAATGGACATATATTTTAGATACTTTTAATAATGAGATTATTTCCCATCATATTTCTAAAATTGAAGGAGACAAAACACCTTATTACCAATGCCTTGAGGATTTAAAACTAAAAGTAAAGAAACAGAAAGATCCAGTAATTTTGCATACAGACCAAGGATCAGTCTACTCTTCAAGAGCCTTTAGTGAATCTCATAAAGATTATAACATAGTTCGTTCAATGTCACGAGTAGCAACTCCAACAGATAATCCTATAATTGAATCAATTAATGGATGGATTAAGTCAGAGCTGCGCTCAGACTATACAAAAGAAGAAAAAAGGGACTTTCCTAATTTTCTAAATAAATATGTTGAATATTTCAATAATGAAAGGCTAGCATATGCATTAGGATACTTAAGTCCATTTCAATACAAGTTAAAAAATGGATTTCGATAATGGTGGTTTTATAGTTGTCTACTTTAGTTTGACAACTTCACACAGCAGGTGGTTTTCATGAATGACAAACAAGGATAAGAATGTGTTTTTCATTCTTATCCATATTAAAAATTTAAATATCTTATATCAGTTTTCAAGTTTACACAAAACTTGAAACACACTCGTTTAATACTTACTATTTTAGTTGTAAATAATAATCTTGTTGAAAGTCAGCAATTTGCAAGTGAATTGTTTAATAATTGCTATATTAGTTGTAAATGGAGTACCTGCAAGTTTACTCATAGCAGAAAGAGCAGTTTAATAATTACTATGATAGCTGTAAATCACCATGTTGGTATGTATATAGGAAATAGTCAATAGGTTTAATAAATTACTATGATAGTTGTAAATTATGATAATACAGGAATACAGCAGATTGTAACTTGCGTTTAATAGTTACTATATTATTAGTTGTGAAACTTTCCAATATTAAAATTTATTAATATCAAATTAGATATTTTGAAGCAAGTAATTAACTTTAACACCTGAAAACTGGAAACGTAAAATCAAAATATATTTTTATTTCTAATTTTATTGTGATAAAAATAAAAAAAAAGTGTATAAGAATAGTAGAGACATTTTTAGTCTTTGCTGTTTTTTTTATTTGGCAACAAATTATTTAGGTCAATAGACTAACAAACTGTGTGTAGGCAAATTTTGCTTATATGCAGTTTTTTTATACAAAAAATTAATGAGGAAGGTGAGATTATGACATTGACATTCTATAGTGAGAAGACAGGTAAACAGTTAGAAATTTATAATAATATGACTTCAATTAAATGCTATGAATTGCTTGATATTAAAAGAAAAATTGAAAAAGAGTATAAAGACAAAGTTATGTTTATTATCAAATAAATTAAAAATTTAAAATGAAAGGCGGAATTGTAATGGAGAATAAAGAGTTAGTAAAAGAAAAGAAAGAAGTTGCAACACTTGGAGATGGAGAAGTATTTATTAAAAGAACACCTAAAGGAGCTATAAAGTCTATATGTGCGAAATTAAAACTTGAAGAAGCGAAGGGAGAACTAGCCAATATACAAGGAAATATTACTATCACTGCTGCTGGATATAATACTTTAAATAAAATAGCAAGTATAAGTGTTTTTACTCCAGAAAAACTTATCTTACCGGATGGAAGTGTAGTTGTTAATCCATTCCCTGTATTTGATAAAGAAAGTGGGAGTATAGAAAAAGTATGGGTTAGAAAAACTGCTATAGGCTATGCTCCAAGCGGTAATTTAGTTATAACTTCTACTACCCTTCTTTACGATATAAGATTATATTTTGTTCAGGATCTTATTAAAAAAATAAAGAATAATAAAGCAGTAGGTAAAATAACAGTAGAAAGTTTACTAACAGAAGAAGAGAAAGGAAAGGGAATATTTGAACCAATACAGGGTAAGCTTGGTGTATATGCTAACCTTCAAAATGTTGAAGCAATAAAATGTTTTGAGACTTTTGTACAGAATAAACTTTTTGCTGATAGAAAAGCGCAAACAGTCGCAGAAAGGAATGTACTTAAAAAGCATCCTGCTTTGGCATTTTCAAAGGTACAAGCTTCAGGAGCTGAACATCATAGAGAAGCATGGCTTCAAGTTATTGGATGGAATAATGACCTTACAGAAAAAGATTATATGAAGCTTGCAACTATGTACGAAAATGGAGAAAACATAAGTGATTATAAAGGCGTTAATGTTGAAGGTTATGAAGTATCTGGGGATTTAAGCGAAGAAGATTTAAAAGCGAGTGCAGATGAAGAAGAAATAAATCATGATGAAGAAAATAATAATACAGTTCATAAGTTACCTGAAAAAACAGCAGATACTATACAGCAAATAGTTATAGACTCTGAAAATAAAAAAGTCAAAGTACCTGTTGGTGCTGCAAGTGAAAATACTAATGAAGAACAGGAAAAAATTAATGTAGAAGACTTAGGAGACGAGCCATTTTAAAATTAAATATTAAAAATTAAATTATATAAAATCCTCTTCTTATAAGATTTATTTATAGGAAGGGGATTTTATTTGTTAATCGATTAAATGAGAATAATTAAAATTTAAATGTAAGGAAGAGATTTAAATGATTAACGAAAAAGAATTATTAAGTGTACTGGATATTGATAAAAGGGCAGCCGTAATAGCACCATTAAATAGAACCAGCTTGTGTAAAAGCAAATGCAGGCAGTGGAAAAACTAGAGTACTTTCATCAAGAGTTGCAAATATGTAAGTAAAGGTTAGTCTTAGAACATTTTTTGATTGAATATTCATTACAAGTTCTATAACAGCTTATGAGTTTACATTTCTTACACTGCTTGCCACAATTACTATTACACAAGTTTGTTTTAGTACAACTTTTTCGATTTTGATCTAATCGATATTCAATTATAAGACAATCTTCTATTCTAAGGTGTTTTCTTTTGCATAACTTATTATTTGACATAATTAATCCTCCTAATATGCTTAGGACAAATATCAATTAATTTAATTATATCAAATACTTTGAAAGACTAACTTCCGCTTACAAATAAAAACGAAGTTAACTTTTCAATTAACAAATAAGAAAAATATAAGATGAAATAAAAATGAAAAAGAGTAATTTAAATTAAAAAAAGTTTATTTTTTACATAATTAGATTTATAATCTAATTATGAAAGATGCATTTGGACAACCTTATTATTGCAATACATCTCTCTTAGAGGGGAAAAACGCTAAGATCATACTAAAAATTTTGTTTTTTAAATCGACGGAAATATAATAAAAAATAAGCAATAAGCAAATAATTTTAAGAACAAGGTGTGAAAATGGCATTTCTGCAAGATATTTAAAATTGTGGTTAATAAGAATTATAAATATCTTATTTAACATCCATAATATTTAGAACTAACATTGACAAGCTATTTTTCATTTGATTAAAGAGAAACCACTATTACCATAATTGGTATTTTATGTTACCTAGCTTTTTACTAATTGAAATTTGGTAACATTTAAAGGAGGTGATAAAACTATGGTTGAAAAGAAAGAGTATAAAACTCCACAATTCGAGACAGTAGAACTTGTAGTAGATGAGACGCTTTCGTTAGACTGCTGGATGTCAGCACCTGAAAGCTGCTAATCCTTCTGCTGAGGAACTATTTATCCATTAGATAAATAGTTCCGTTTTCTCCAATAAAGAAAAGGTGAAGGTGTCCAATGTTAGGGATGGTAAGAAAACTATTCCTACTGGAGATAATAAAGATTAACGAGAGAGGGGGAATATGGTTACACAAGTTTTTGATATGTGTATATCATATAAGAAAAATATGGAACAAATATTAATGTCGTCTCAGTATACCATGATACAGGTGAAAGGAGAATATTATGTTATACCAGTAGTCACAGGGAAGGAATATCAAAACAATGTTATTTGCCTGAATGGTGAGGTCGCAAAATATATTTTTACATACATTTATAACAAAAAAGAGGCAACTAACTATATGGATATAGCTCAAAAAGTAATTCAAGTATTCAATGTGAGTCTTGAAAAAGCTCTAGTTGATATTAAGCATTTTGTGAATGAACTTAGTGAAAAAGGAGTGATCACAATTGACAGAAAACAATGAAAGGATTGGAAGGACTGAATTTAAAACTCATATACTAAAAGAGGCTGAGAAACAGAAAATATTACGTCAAGTCTCTATTGAAATACTTGATTATTGTAATTATAATTGTGATTACTGCTATGTACATGGAGCAAATAATTCCACAATAAATCTTCATCAATTTAAAAACATTATAAATGAACTTGCTGATGCTGGAACTTTGTGGGTAACGATATCTGGAGGAGAGCCACTATTGCATCCTGATTTTATATCAATGTATTCATATGCAGTGAAAAAAATACCTTATGTTACTATTTTCACTAATGCTTCATTAATTTCAAGCGAAATCATTAATTTGTTTAAAGAAAAGCCTCCATACGAAATTGAAATAAGCTTGTATGGAGTTGATGATAACAGCTACGACTCTTTTGTAAAAAAATCTGGAAAATTTCAATTATTTCAGTCAGGTTTGGATAAGTTAGAAAAAAACGGAATCAGTTATTCGCTAAAAACGACAATAACACGACAGAATGTTAACTTTCTTCCCTTGTTTATTCAATACGCGAATGAAAGAGGAGTTAAATATAGATATGATTCACTTGTTCTACCTAAAATATTTGAATCTTCTTCTAAAATCAATAGCGAATATCGATTATCACCTAAAGATGCTGTTGATGCGTTACTTTCGCGTAAAGGTATGCTAGAAAAAGCTACCGATATTTATAATGGTCGAAATAGCAATGACAATAGACTATATCGATGCAATGCTGGAATTAATTCAGTTGCTATTGACTCAAAATTAAAAATGAGTTATTGTGTTGCATTAAGAGAACCATATTATTCTTTGAGTGAAGACGGAAAAGGTATTGAGGCTGGTCATCAATGGCTTATGCAAATGAGAAATCAAAATCTGGATAGATCGGATAAGTGCTTTAACTGTGATAAAAAAGCACTATGTAGATATTGCCCCGGTAGATTTTATTTGGAGACTGGCAGTGAGCACATTCCGTCTGAGTGGAATTGCTTATATGGCCAATATCTTTATAAAAAAATAATGATGAGTAAAGAAAACAAGAGAGGTAACATATGAAACTATTTAGAACGAAAGGAAGAAGTATGTATACCTTAATATGTGAAGGAGATATCTTGATGGTAGATTCTTTATCTAGCTCAACTAAAATTATTTTTGGAGATATCGTTATATACGAATCACATGGAATCTTATGTGCACACCGAGTGTTTGCACATAAGAAAAATTGTTTAATTGTTGCGGGGGATAATTGTCGTAAGTTTGAACATATACCATACAGTAATTTGCATGGAATTGGAAGGGTATTATTCAAACAAGATCAAATTCCAGTGAAGCTTGACAGAAATATACATAGAGATATTCTTACAATATATATAATCGGATTCATTTTATTAAATGGTATAACTTTGAAAATTTTACGTAATATTCACAATAATAAAAATATAATTTATGGTTTCACAAATTATGTAAATAGTATTAATCAAAAAATAAAAAATAAACTACATCGTAAGTATCTTAAATCTTGTTATAAAAAGAATAATCAAAGATTAAAGAGGTGTAACCGTGTTTGAACATAAAAGCTTATTTCGTGCCTTGTGGGTTGGCCCATCACGAACAAATTTACTCATAACTCTTTTCAGCATTTTTGTATCGGGTACATCTGAAATTATTCTGCGCAGAATTTGCGGACAGATGGGTGATATGTTGATTGCAAATACATTTAATTTTATTTGGGTAGTATTTTTATTAGGGGTTGTCTCCATGTATATTATATTTAGCTCAATAGCAAGTTATGGCTATTCAAGGTTAGAAGCCCAAGAATACCATGGATTTTATTTTGATCTTGAGCATAAGTTAATTAATGGAGAGCAGTGTAAGCTTGATTGTTGGGATATTGGTAACTTAACGACACTTCTTGCACGCGATACTGATATTGTTATCGGATTCTTGAATCGCTTTTTTCAAGACACAATAACAGATGCAGTAAGCTTTCTTGTAAGTATTATTGTATTGATGTTAATTCATCCGTTGCTACCGGTAGTGGCATTAACTTTTGGTATACTTCAAGTTGGCATTTCAAAACTGGTGAATAAACCTATGCGAGAAGGATACCGTAATTATCAAAAATCACTAGATAAAGCAAACGCATCTGTCTTGTCTAACTTGTATAATCTGGAGTCTGTTAAATCAAATCAACTGGAAGAAATATATGAACAAAAGGACAAAAATCAACTCGAAGAATTACACTTTGCATTGAAAAGAAGTGCAAAAATCCGAGCACTATTTAATGCACCAGCTACTTTTTCTGCGTTTTTAGCATTAATTGCACTTTCAGTTTGTGGGGGATATTTAGCAGTTATTGGCAAAATTACAATTGGTTCATTGATTGTGTCGCTTACTCTAAGTGATTCAGTTGTTTCACCTTTAATGGGTTTGAATCGTACAATTACGATGTACCGGCAAATGAATGTTTCATATAATAGAATCCAGAAGTTTTTATCTGTTAGTGAGGAAAATAAATCTGATTTACACTTACAAACTATAGGAAAAAAAGATGCTCCTGAAATATGTATAAAAAATTTATCTTTTGCCTATGAAGGAAATAGTAATATTTTGCTAAAAAATATTACTGAAGATTTAAAATCAGGGCATATCCATTTTATCTTAGGTGAGAATGGAACTGGAAAGAGTACACTGATCAAACTAATAGCTGGAATATATAGTCCAAATGGTGGAGATATTCAAGTAGATGGTGTGTCTATAAGTAAGTGGAACAGGTGGAATTTGAGGGAGCGGTTCTCGATCGCCTCACAATCTCCGTTACTGTTTGCTATGAGCATATTGGATAATATTATAATAGGGAATCAAACAGTTTCAAATACAGAAGTAGAAAGTATATGTAAAGCTATTGGTATTCATGATGAGATTGTTTCTCTTAAGGATGGCTATCATACAGTACTTAAAGACAATGGTAAACCTTTATCAAAGGGACAGCGACAGCGACTAACTATTGCACGTGCAATACTAAATCCCGCAGAAATTTTAATATTTGATGAACCAACTTCTGCAATAGACACGAATTATGCAGAAAGCTTTATTAAATTAATGAGAAAACTGGCACAAACTAAGCTTGTTATCATAATTACACATGATTTGAACTTAATTGATGAGGAAGATCATGTCATTCGAATATCTGGAAGAGAGGCGCAATGTAGTGAAAAATCGTAATGCAATTTTACAAGTATGCAGAGAACTAAAAAGGTACATGATTCCATACTCAGCAACGACGCTTCTGATAGCTTCACGAAATTTTATTATTGTTTACTTGACAGCCTATCTTAGTTTTCAGATTGTTTTAGCAGCTAAACAAGCAAGTATAAACCATTTTATTAAGAATTTAATGCTTTTCCTTGTTTTGCTGTTGTTGTATGTTCTTGCGGACTCATTACTGATTTATGCGCAATCTATTGTAATCGACCGGATGACCAACCACTTAAGACATTGCATTCATAACAAAGTGTTACATGCTAGGTTGTCCGCAGTAGATGGAATTGGTACTAGGATGGGTGTAATTGCTCGTATTAATCAGGATGTAATGCTTGTAGCTGAAGTATTTCAAGGTAAAGTTTTGTTGCCGCTTATGTATTTAATTTCAGGAATTGGTGCTACAGTAAGTATTACGGTCATATGCTGGAAAATCACCGTTGTACTATATATATTAGGGTTACTGATATTGGTACTTCAGATTAAGCTTGGTAAAAAAATGAAAAGAATTGCTGAACAAAAGCAGATTATCAAAGCAGCTATACTTCAAAGATATAACGAAACAGCACAGAATTCTTTGTATATTAAGATAATGCGTCTTGGTAGTCTCGTTTTGGGTGCCATTAAATTAAAAATGATAGATTACTATAAAGTAAAAAACAACGAGGCTAATATTTCAGCTTGGATTTCAGCATTGAATGCAATAAAGCAATTTTTGCAATATGGTGGAATCATTATTCTTGGTTGGTTGATGTATAAACATGGTAATCTTGGTGCTGAGTATATCCTGTACCTTGCAGAGTTAGCACCACTGGTAATTAATATGATTACGTCTTTTGGTGATGCCTATATATTACTTCAGCAATCATTGGTTGGGTTCGAACGTATTAATGAGATGTTAGCACTTTCACAAGAAGATTTACTTACGGGAAGAAATGTTGCTATAAAAACTAGTGATGATATATTATATGCAAAGGAAGCAGCTATACGTTTTGCAAATGGAAATTATGGTTATACAGGATTGACGTTAACTGTTCCACAAAACACAATTGTTGGTATTACAGGAAACAGCGGTTCTGGAAAAAGCTCTCTTATGAGAGTTATACTAGGTCTATACGAAAATACAGAAGGAATTATGAAACTTTGGGGACAACCAATTAAGTCGTATAACAAGAAGAGTTTAAGAGGAGCAATCGCCTATGTTCCCCAAGATGATTTGATGGTTGCAGGAACAATTTATGAAAATTTGACTTTAGGAATTGATATGTCAAAAGTTAAACTTAAAGATATAAATTTACTGATCAAGAAACTGGGTATCAGTGAGTGGATTTGTGAACGGGGTGGTTATGATGTTTTGCTAAGTGATGGAGGAGATCAGTTATCAGGAGGTCAGCGCCAAATGATTGCTATTGCTCGTGTACTATTGAGCAGGAAAAAATTGCTTATACTAGATGAAGCATTCGCTGGAATTGATGCCAAGCATACTCAGCTTATTCTTGAGAATTTGCGGTCAATAACAAAATTTCAATCTGTGATTATAGTGTCGCATGATGAAATGGTGTTGAAGAAATGTGATGTTGTTTTGAATATGTAAAAAATTTAAAATAAATACAAAAATTTAAAGGAGGTGATTATGAAATGTTCATTCTTGTCTTTGGTAATGGAAATTCTGGTGCTGAAGCGGCCAATATTATATTTAAAATTACAAGTTCGAAAAATAACATTGTAAAGTATTACTATGAATACCCACCACATAATGGGTGGCATTTCACAAAGGAACTTGAAACTACTAAATATATTGATTCAAAGAGTTCAAGGACTGAACTTATAAAATTAATGGAAAAAGCTGACTTGTTGTTTTCCTGTGGCTGGGTACATAAAATAAGCGCAAATATTACAAATGAAAAAAATGTTATAATTTGCATCCTTCTCTTCTTCCTTTATATCGTGGAAAAAATACCTTAGAAAGGCAAATACGCAACAAAGAAAATTTGTATGGAATAACATTGCATATGATGGATGAGAAGTATGATACAGGTCCGATTTTTGAGCAAATTGCTTTTTTAAAAACCGATGATTGTTCTCCTCAAAAACTCGTAATTCAAAATATTAAATATATGAAAATTTTACTGGTTGATTTCTTTAATAATTATCCCAAAATAAAATGTATACCACAAGATGATCCACAAGTTAAGCAAAAGACATTGATACATCTATAAGTGGTGTTACAAAATAGTGCAGAACAGAAAGGAATATGTCAACGATTTGTGTGAAAAACAGCAATAATACAGTAGTTAGTATCACAAGAACTCTATTTATTGTATAACAATAAATAATCATAATATATGATACGAATTAATAAAGAAGATGTCGAGATAATAGGAATTCCATCTAGGCTATCTGTAGCAGTAATCTCTACTAGAATGGACATTGGATGCTCATCATTTTTTATTAAAGCGACATAATTATCAAGCATTGTATTTAGTGAATTTGATTTAACTTATTTTAATGTAAATTAGTTTGGTTTAATAGACTTTTAAGATGGAATATAACAAATAAGAGATTATATGACGCATGAATTTGAATAAGTCATATAGAGATTCTATAACAATTAATAGTGAAAAATGTTTACTATACAATATATTTTGGGTAACATTTTTTATTATAAAAAATTTTAAATTTTGATGTGATAAAAGTGAAAAAAAAGTGTATAAGAATAGTAGAGACATTTTTAGTCTTTGCTATTCTTTTTTATTGGCAACAATTTTTTAGGTCTTGTGACTAACAAACTGTATGTGAGTACAATTCTGTACTTATATGCAGTTTTTTTATATCTAATTTTAGAAGTGAAGGGTGGAATTTATTATGAAAATTAAAGAAGTTACAATGAATGGATTCAAAAATAATAATACTGTACAGGAACTTACAGGCTTTGATTTATTTACAGGACATAATGGTAAAGGAAAATCTTCAAGGCTTCAAGCTGTGTCTCTTGCAATGATGGGATACATACCGCAGTACGGAAAAACATTATCAGATATTTATAAATTAGCTTCAGATAAAGAAATTAATGTAGGTTTAAAACTGGATAATAATTTTTCTTTTGATAGAAGTATATTAAGGAAAACAACTACAAAGAGAAAAACAGGAGAGAAGGAAGTTAAATATGAAGAAAAATTAACGCTAACACCAAGCTTAGGTGAGAAAAAGCTTGCAGATAAAGAAGCAAGAATAAAATCAGAACTAGGGAATTTTCCTATGATGATTGATTTTCAGAACTTCTTAAATATGAGTGACAGTGAAAAGAGAAAGTTTATATATTCTCTCACTGGTGTAAATTCATCTAAATGGAATAAGACTTCAATACAAAAGTATCTTGAAAGTAAACTACTTACACTTGAACTTCAAGTTAAGAAACCAGCGCAATATGAAGGTATGAGAATTCTAATTGATGAGGTTATGAAACATTATGTTGATGGTATAGATGTTCAAATATCCATAGAAAATCTTATTGATAGAGCAAAAGAAAAATTATCTTATTATAAGGAGAATGCCACAAAAACCGAAGGTACAGTTCAAAAACTTGCAGAGCTTAAAAACTCAACAGATGTAGAAGGAGATTTTAAAGAGATTCAGGATGAACTTAAAAATTTACAGGACAAGCTAATGCAAACTGAAAAGCTAATAAGTACCTCTACGGAAAGAAGAAAAGTAATAGATAACAGACTTAAAAAAATTCAAATTATTAATATTGAAATAACTAATCTTGAAAGATTTAAGCCATCTGCTGATTTAGAAAGTTTAAATACTAAAATAAAAGAGCTTAAATCGCAGGTTAAAAATGATAATATAAACTATGATGATAAGGTAAAGGGATTAGTAGAAAAGATACAGAAGCTTCAAAGTGGACTTCCTGAAAAACAAAATAGATCACAGAAAATTATAAATAAAGGAATTGAAAAGAAAACAATTATTGAAACTTATCAGAAGGTATTGAAAAGTATAGATTCTCATGGAGCTTCATGCGTTCTGGATTCACAAATAAAATGTAATAAGGATTTTTCTAAGTTTAAAACATATGCAGAAAATCTAGTTAAGAATTCTAAAAAAGAGAGGAAAGAACTTCTTGATGAATACCACGCTGTGGAAGCGGAAATTGCTAAAATTAAAAAAGAAATAAAGGCTCTTGAAGATAAGAGAACTGATATTATATCTGAAGAAAGAAATCTTAATAATAAGAACACTTCAATTAATAATCAAATTCTAAAAATAATATCTCAAATAAATTCTGTTAAAACTGATATAAAATTAAATGCAGAGAAATTGAAGATTAAAAAAGATGAACTGTCTAATTTGCAGAATGAAATGGCAAGTACAGAACCGGCAGCTCCAGTAGATGCTCTTCAAAAACAGGCAACTGCATTAAGAAGTACTATAAAAACACTTGAAGATGAAAGTAAGCTTCAAGAGAAATCTAAGAATGATTATGAAAATTTAAAAAAGGTAATGCTTGAAAATAAAACTTCTGAACTTAATACAGTGCTTTTAAATCAGTTAATAGATTGTTTAGGAGTTAAAGGGCTTCAAGGTGAGATTATGAAACAGGGATTAGAACCTTTGAAAAATCTTGTTCAGGAAAATTTAAGACTTCTAGGCATTAAAAATGAATTTTCTTTTGTATGCGAGTCCGAAAAGGGAAAAGAAGTTTTTCAATTTGGCTGGATTGATGAAAAAAAGAATTTTGTTGATTTTGACGCTCTTTCAACTGGACAACAGATGATGTTATTAATAGCATTTTTAACGGCAGTGATAGAGAAGAAATCACCTAAATTAAAGGTTCTTATGATAGACAACCTTAATGATCTTGATAACATTAACTTAAAAAATGTATTATCTGGTCTTAAGAGATTATCACCAAAACTTGATAATATTATAATTGCAGGAGTTATAGATGAAAAAATCAATGATGATGTAATTAAAGTTTGGAATCTTGATGAAATAAGTGCAACAGAAAATAAAGAAATGGAAGATAAAGAAGAGATTATATAAATGAGAATAAGTATTAAAAGTAAAGTGCTGAATGGTTAATTAAAACTATTTGGCACTTATTTTTTTCTATATTAGAGGAGGAATATTCAAATGAATAAAGTGTATGAATATGTACAAGAAAACATCATAAATCAGTTAAAAGAGGCAATAAAAAATGGAACGGAAACACCCTGGCAGAAACCATGGGTAGGTATTGGAAGACCTAAAAATTATGTAACACAGAAACCATATAGAGGTATAAATCTATTATTGCTGCCTTTTGCCGGTGAGTATATAACTTTTAAGCAAATTAAGAATGTACAAAATAAACATCCAGAAGTTCATCTTAAAAAAGGAAGTAAATCATATATGGTTGTATTCTGGAAGTTTCAAGATAAGGATAAAGCCGATGAAGATGATGTTGTGATTGATGAAGATGAAAGTAAAAATAATTATAAACCTCCAGTGTTTAGATATTATAAAATCTATCATATATCAGATGTTGAAGGATTAAAACTACATGATAATATAATTCAAAATATAAATGTAAGCTTGCATGGAGAAGCAGAAAATCTTATTGATGAATATTCTAATGCGGTATGTATAAACAAATGCTTAGGAAGTGACAGAGCTTATTATAGTGCCGCAATGGATACGATTAATATTCCTGATATTAGGCAATTCAAAAGTGAAGAGGAATTTTATTCTACTGTGTTCCATGAAATGATTCATAGTACGGGTGCTAAAAAAAGACTTGGAAGATTTGATGAAAATGCCAACCAATTTCAATTTGGCAGTGAAAGTTACAGTAAAGAGGAATTGGTAGCTGAAATAGGGGCTTCAATGCTTATGTCACAGTTTAGTATTGCAACTAAAGCATCAAATAAAAATTCTGTGGCATATTTACAGAGCTGGTTAAAGGCTATTGAAAATGATGTTACTTTGATAACTTTTGCAGCACAGCAAAGTGAGAAAGCAGTAGATTATATAAATAAAATATGTAATAAGGAGCATATAATTATTGCTTAAAATTTCATAAAAAATTAAGTAGAAATGCTAAATTAGTTTACTAATAACTATTTGGCATTTCATTTTTTTTTACAGGAGGAATATAAAATGAAATTAGTTAAAACTTTAAATAATATTAGTATAAATGATTTAGGCTTTGAAGAATGGTACAGTTTTAATGAAAATGTATATTTCAAGTTCTATGATAATAGTTTAAGGATTTTTAGTCTTGAAAATGCAATGAAGAAGGGAAAAAAGGTAACTAGATACTCTGTTTACAGCAAAATTTATAATAATGGTTTTAAGGCAGCATTTTTAAACTATTTAAATGATTTACAATTGAATATTGTTGAATTTATTTCAAAATTACAAGAGGATGAAATAAAAGAGACATCAGAACTAGGTATAAGAATGACATTAGAAAAAGGTGTTAGAGTCTTTAATCCCTTTTATATACCTAAGAAAATTAAAGAGCCTGCTAAATGGAGAATATCACAGGTTATAAAAGCTGTGATGTCAGGACAAATAATTAAAGGTAAATGTACTATGCATCTTACAGACGATTATGCTTATGATAATAGCACAAATTTCGGAAAGAGAGAGATTAATGTTTTAGAACTTTGCAAGGAGCTTGTTGAAAATCCAAATGGTTGGTGGATTAAAAAAGAAAAGGAAGTAAAGGAATTTAAGATAGTAGGAGTACACTGCTACAATTTTAATTATAATGAAGTTTATTTTAAGGAAACAGCTGCTAAAAGAATAATAAAATTTGATGATAATAATGCTGATAAAGTTATGAAAGAAATCAAATGTTTATTGTGTAAAGGAGAGAAGGTTAAAGAGGTAACAATAGAAGCTAATCTAAAAACATATTATAAGTTAATAAATTGCAGTACTATTGCTTTTATGAATGTTCCTATTACGGAGGATATGAATTCTTCGATTGAAGCAATTGTAGATGATGAAGGAAGAATTACAGGTAAAGAAATAAGTAAAATATTATATCCTTACTTAAAGAAGAAATACGGATATGGTATAGCAGGGGATTTCTTAATTGTAAAGGTCAATAACAGAACTGGTGACACTATAAGTATGACAGATGGAGACATTAAAATGGTCACTACATTTATAAAAGTTCAAGAATATAATTATGGAAAAAGTCCTAATGAATATGATACCCAAAGAGAAATAGAAAAGAAAGAATTATGAGATACTATTATTATAAAAAAGAATAAAATAGTTATGATTTTGTCGTCGATCTCCAATAGAGTAAAAATACCGGGGGGGCGACGAATTTTAAGTTTGGCTTAAAATAGCGGTCTGAGATTGAATATTGGAATTTTTATGAAAAATTTTCTGATTATTGCGTTTTTACAAGTACTGATGTATACTATACTCCATTGTTTTTTAGAGTACCTATGAAGAATAAAGTAAAATGATAATTTGACGATATAGTTTTGGCAAGAATATATAAAATATTTCATAATAAGTAGCTATAAGATGATTTTACAGTTTGAAATAAACTTTAAATTTATTAGTGTACGTGATAGTCTTATTACTGATCTTTTTTACATATTTATTTTTTGGTGAATTTTTGATTCTTTCACTAGTAAATATTTTTTACTCATTAATTAAATCATCGCATAGATTTATGGTACAAAAAAAGCCTCTGTATAGGTAGGCACTTTTTTAGTGTCTACTGTATAGGGTCAATTTTAAAGATATAGGTACTTTTTATTGTTAATGTGTAATTATGAAAAATGTATCTAATTCGGTGGAAATAAGATTAAATTAGTATGATATAATTTTATTGGATTATTAAAATGAATAGTGTGGTGAACGTATGTGTTGGGATAAATTAAAAATTGTGTTTTTATCAGAACTAGTTAGCAGTGATGGTGGATCAATAAATTGTGAGATTGCTTCTTATATTTTAAAACATATTGATGAAGTTAAGAATTATAACATAAGTGAGCTGGCGAAAAAATGTCATGTAGCTAATAGTTCAATCAGTAGGTTTTGCAGAGAAGTTGGATTAAATGATTTTATGGAACTTAAAGAATTAATTACTACAACATCATTTCAATTTGATATATATTCAAATCATCCCAATACTAATGTACGCTCGTTAGATTTTATTAAAAGGGTTAAGGACAGCTTGGATTTAGCTTCAGAGTCTTTGAATTATGAAGTACTTAATCGTTTATCAGTAGATATTTACAATTATGAAAAAATAGCAATTTTTGGTTTGCTGAAAGCAGAAACGGTAGCAATGAATTTACAGAGTGATTTACTTCTACTAGGAAGAGGTGCTTTTGTTTTTACATTAGTCTAACTTTATGAGGGGGCCTATGAGATGTTAAGGATAAAATATTAACTGTATGTTTTTGATTATATCATCTATTATAATGAAAATAGTAGTAATAGCTGTAAACAAAAAAATTTAAATATGATAAAGGTAATTAAGCAATGATAAAAATTAATTATTTAAATGCAATTAAGGAAAAATTGGCAAAGGAAAAGGTATTTACAGCTGCGGTTATTTTAGCGGCTACATCTTCTTTAGTAGTAAAACCTAAGCTTGATTATATAAATTTTAAAGTGCTTGTTTTGCTATTTAATTTAATGATAGTAGTTGCAGCATTTGAAAAACTAAGAGTTATGGACAAAATAGCAGTAGAGATTTTAACTAGGTGTAAAAATACAAGAGTGGTCTCTTTGGTTTTTATAGTTGTAACATTTTTTTTATCAATGGTTGTGACTAATGATGTGGCACTTTTAACCTTTATTCCCCTTGCTATTCTCACACTAAAAAGTACTAGAATAGATCCAATGAAGACAATTATAATCCAAACTCTTGCGGCTAATATAGGAAGCAGTCTTACCCCCATGGGAAATCCTCAAAATTTATTTTTATTTACCCATTATAAACTCAGTGGTATAGAGTTTTTTTCTGTAACCATACCATTTGTTTTTTAGGATTTTTATGGCTTTTAATTTTGAATGGGAGGACTCCAAGAAAGAGAATAAAAATTTCCACTCAAAAAGTGTATATTGAAGATAAAAAAAGAATGTATATTTACTTGATTTTATTTTTAATCATAACAGATTCAGTATTTAACCTTATAAATTATATATATACTTTTGCAGCAATGCTAGTTCTTGTTCTAATTTTGCACAGGCATCTTATAAAAGAAGTAGATTATTTTTTATTAGCTACGTTTGTAGGATTCTTTGTGTTTATTGGAAATATATCAAATATTGAACTTGTACAGGCACAACTTAGAATTTTTCTTAAAATACCGCATATGCCATATATATCTTCTATAGTCCTCAGTCAGGTTATTAGTAATGTTCCTTGTTCTATACTTGTTTCATGCTTCACTAATAACTGGAAGGAGGTACTTTTAGGGGTGAATGTTGGTGGAATGGGAACTATAATTGCATCTCTTGCAAGTCTTATCTAATATAAAATATATAGTAATGAAAATTGTGATAGGAGCGGTGAATATATAAAAAAATTTCATATATATAATATTATAAGTTTGATTTTATTTAGTTTAATAATGTATATACAGATTTAATTCTTATGTAAAATTAATATAATGTTTCTGTTTATGTGTCTTAAAGGTACTGTTATAAATAATAACGGTACCTTTTTTGTAGTAAGGGAGTTTTAATTTTACAAATGAGCAAAGTATAGAGATTACAACAGCTTAAAATTGTAAACCAATGCTAAAACATAGGTTGACAATTTCAAGCTATTGGGATATTATTCTATATAAATAAAACATAAGGAATTATTTTAAGGATGGGGGTGTAGTCATAGAAGATAATACATATAAAAAAACTTTTTCGTTAAAATATAACTGGAAAACTAATAATACACCTGTAATGCTTCTTATAAAAGCAATGCAAAAGCTTTCAGGTAGTATGTGGAATGGATATTTTATTGTAAAACATGAGGTAGAGATCAAAAATATTAATAATATTGATGTAGGTGAAGAAATTAAATTTGAAGCTTGTATAGAAAAATCCAGTAAACATAAATTTATGTCTTATGTGATATGTGATTGCAAGGTAATGCATGATGGGGACAAAATAGCACAATTAAAAACAACTTTGGTTAAAAAAGAAAAGTATAAGAATGTAAAAAATAAGCCTATAAGTTTTAAGAATATGAAATTCTTTAGGGTTGTAACACGTGAAGAGGTAGAAAAGTTTTGCAAAATAACAGGCGATTACAATTACATACATAGAGGGGAAAAAGCAGTTGTACAAGCTATGCTTATGTTGCTTTTATTAGAAGATTATTTGGCTTTTAAAAAAGTGTATATGAGAAATTGTGTTATAAGGTATATCAGACCTGTTATAGTAGAAAGTAAAATATTTTTGTGCTGGAAAAATCCTATGGAATTAGTGGGAGCTACAAAGGATGGAATATGTTTTGAATTAAAATTTAAGAAATAGATTGGAGAAAGATTAAATTGAAAAATAAATTAACATTAAGAGATATTACTTATTCTGCTTTATTGACTGCAATAATATGTGTACTTGGATATATTATTATTCCCATTCCATTTAGTCCTGTTGCAATAACTGGGCAGTCTCTTGCAGTTATGCTTGCAGGCTGCTTATTAACGCCACTTCAAGCAGGGATTAGCATGATTAGCTTTTTATTTCTCGGATGTGTTGGCATTCCTGTATTTTCAGGAGGAAGAGCGGGAATTGGAATTTTGGTTGGACAATCTGGTGGCTACTATATTGGATATCTTATTGGGGCTGTTTTGATAAGTATTTTAGCAAGAAAAAGTGATTCGTTTTTATGGAGACTTGCAGCCTGCTTTATAGGAGGAATAGTTATAGTTCATTTTTTAGGTGCAGCATGGCTTGGATTTGTTACAAACGTTGGAATAAAGAAATCTTTTATTTTTGGTTCACTTCCATTTATACCAGGAGATTTATTGAAAGCGGTAATTGCTGTAGCTATATCATCAAAGATTAATAAGGGGTTGAGGAGAAATTAATAAGGTTTATATAGTAGGTGGACTTAGAACACCAATAGGGAAAACTAATGGATGTTTAAGAAATTTTTTACCTGAAAGATTAGCAGCTTTTTTAATTCGTAAACTCATACATAAATATAGGTTTAATAAAAATTCAATAGATGAAGTTATTCTTGGAAATGCTGTTGGGACAGGTGGCAATCTTGCGAGACTGAGCTTACTTGAGGCAGGTTTGGATTTTAATACAGTTGGCACAACTATAGATTTTCAGTGTGGCTCAGGACTTAAAGCTATAAATTTGGCAGGGAACTTAATAAGATCAGGTCAGAGGAATATTATAGTGGCAGGTGGAGCAGAAAGTACAAGTCTTATGCCTAACAAGCAGTACAATAAGAGAGATTTTAGATATAAAGGAGAAAATGTATTTTACAAAAGAGCACAATTTTCACCATATTCGATTGGTGATCCGGATATGATAGAAGGAGCGGAAAATACAGCAAAGCATTGTAATATTGTAAGAAAGGATATGGATATATGGTCTTTTCAAAGTCATGTTAAGGCTCTAAAAGCAAGGAGTGAAAATAAACTTCAAAATATTATATGCAGTATTGGGATTGATGAAAAAGTTATTAAAGAAGATGAAAATATAAGGAAAAGACCTTCATTAAAGCTTATGGAAAGGGCTGTTCCAATTTTGAAACATTGTGGTACCATAACTGCTGGAAATGCCTGTAGTACTAATGATGGTGCAGCACTTATAGTTATGGCATCAAAAGAAGCTGTACAGAAATATAATTTACACCCGGAAGCCTTGTGGGTCGGTGGAGAAAGTGCAGGTGTTGATCCAAATCTGTTTCCACTTGGTGCTGTTGCTGCTTCAAAAAAGCTATTAAAATTATATGATTTTAAAATTGATGATATGGATTTTGTAGAGATAAACGAAGCTTTTGCTGTAAAAGTATTGGCATTTTCAAAGTATTTTAATTACTCTAAGGATAGGTTGAATGTATTTGGTGGAGCTTTAGCTTATGGACATCCTTATGGGGCATCAGGGTGTATTATAATGTTACATCTTATGGAGGCTTTGAAAGACAAAAATAAAAAAAGGGGAATGGCTACATTGGGAGTTGCAGGTGGTCTTGGAGAAGCAGCCATAATAGAAAGGTGTGATTAGTTTACATGCTAATTTTATCAGGAGTATTCCACAGTGCAGAAAGAAATCCAGAAAAAATTTGTATGACTTTTAATGAAAAAAATATTACATATGGAGAACTTATAAAAAGCATAAATGAAAGGGCAGCATTCTTGACTCAAAAGTATGAACTAGGAAGTAAAATAATAATAAAAAATGAAGATCCTATAAATGCTATAATTAATTTTTTAGCATGCTGCCGAGGAGGATTAATTTCAATTCCAGTGTATGCTAAGGTAAGCTCCTCAAAACTAGAAAAAATAAAATTAAAGGTTAAACAAAGTTCTATTTTAGATAACAGTTTTTCCTTCAAAGAATGTAATAAAAAGGACTTAAAGCTGCCGCATATTGATGACACATGTATATTTCTTGGAGCTCTAAGCTCAGGGACTACAGGGCATAATAAAATCATATGGAGAGATCATACAAGCTGGGCAAGTGCTTTTGAATATCAGAGCAAAATATTTAATATAAGTTCTGAGGATATACTTTTTATTGTAGGCTCGCTTTCTTATACTGGAAATCTTAATAGTGTAATACATATTTTAAATGAAGGTGGAAGTATAGTATTTTCTAAAAGTATTTACCCAGATAGATGGGTAGAAGAAATGAAGAAAAACAATGTTACAAGTATATTTATGGTACCTGCACGCTATAGGATATTATTAAAAAAGCTTAAGGGGGAGTTAACAGGAATAAAATCTGTATTGAGTGCGGGAGATAAACTTGACTTTAAGACAGTAAATTTATTGAAAAAAAGATTTCCTAATGCTAGTATTTGTGAATATTATGGTGCAAGTGAACTTGGTCATGTAACATATATAAATTTTAGAGAAAACAATTCTGTAGATAGTGTTGGAAAAGCATTTCCACAAGTAAAGCTTTGGATAGAAGATGATGAGGTATGGGTAAAAAGCCCATATTTAGCACCAGATTTTAGACCTATGGCTTCTGTTAAGGATATGGGTAGAATTGATGAGGATGGTAATTTATATATTTTAGGAAGAAAAAATAATACCATAAATAAAGGTGGGGTTAAAATACTTCCATATGATATAGAGAAAATACTTAATTCACATCCTGATATATTGGAATCTGTGGTATATGGTGAAAAGCATCCGATAAAAGGTGAAGAAATATCTGCCTTAGTTGTACCCAAAACTGATAAGCTTACGGTAGAGGATATTCGAAGATATTGTAAAAACAATCTTGAATTATATATGCAGCCAAGAAAAATAAAAATAGTTAAGGATTTAAAATTGAATTCCAGTGGTAAAATTGATAGAAAATCTATAAATAATATTTAGTTATAGTATGTCAGGGCAGCCTTCTACAGGTTACGGTCAATAACAGAACTGGTGATACTATAAGTATGACAGATGGAGACATTAAAATGGTCACTACATTTATAAAAATTTAGGAATATAATTATTACGAAAAGCCTAATGAATATGATACTCAAAGAGAAATAGAAAAGAAAGAATTTTAAAGACAGGAACAATTTCACAGCAATATATATAAACAAATATCTGAAGTTAACACTATGATATTCTTCTATAAAATAATAAAAATAGTTATAATTTTTTCGTCGACCTTAGATAATATAAAAACACGATGGCCGACGAATTTTTTTATTTTAGGTAATGCTTATAATATATTCATAATCACATAAACACCAAGAAAATTTTTAATATGCTATTGTACCATAAAATTATTAAAAGGTATCTTCTTATTTATCTTAAAATCTCATTCATTAATTTGATATTATATATAATTTTTATTTTCAATTATTGCATCAGCTATTTGATTTAATGTAAATTGTTGTATATAAAGTGAAAAAAATATATAATTTATAATATATATTAGATAAAAGAGGAATGATACATATGGAAGAAAGAGTAAAAAATGTAGCGGTAGATGATTGTTATTCGCCACAATCTATTATAAATATATACAACAATTCTTTGAACGTTATGGTAGAAAGAAAACAATTAATACTTCAAGGAATGTATAAAGTGGCTGCTAAAAGTAAGTTATACAATAAATCATATTATGATAGAATATCAGATGAAAATACTGGATATGAAATATGTTTAGTTGTAAATGAATCATTGAGAGGAAAATTAAAAGACGGCTTTGTTTATAAATTTAAAGGCTATCTAAATAGGAGGGTAACAAAAGACGGTCATATACAGATCAATTATTATGTAATTAAAGTATTATCCCAAGAAGGAAAACTAATTACAGAAAAGCAGTATAAGGCTTTTAACATACAAGAACAGAAGGATAATATTGGATATAAAGAGATGGATAAATATATCAAAGATAAGCTTTATATTGAAGAAAAAGTTAGAATTGCAGTTATAATTGGTAACAATTCAATAATAAACGAAGATATAAAGAAGTGTATGGGAGAGAGTAAAGAGATTTATGATATTAGTCCAGTTAGGATAAATTTATCGGATAAAAATGAAATAATAAGCAAATTAGAAGAACTTGACAAAGAAGAATATAACGTTATATGTATATCAAGAGGCGGAGGAAGTGGATTAGAAATATTTGATGATCCTGATATTGCAGAAGCTATTATAAAAATGAAAACTAGGTTTATATCAGCAATTGGTCATGTTGAGGATAAACCATTCGTTCAAAAAATTGCTGATAAAAAATGTGATACGCCATCTTCTTTGGGTATATATTTAAGGGACATAAACAAAGAAGTAGTAGAAAAGAAGACTAAGGAAATTGAAAATGAAAATAAAGCAAATGAGGATAGAGAAAGATATAAATATGAAATTTCAGAATTAAATATAAAAAATGATAAATTACAAAACAAAATCTATGATATGCAAACGAAACACTCTATTGATATAGAAAATCTAAGAAATGAAGTTGAAATAAAATATAAAAAACAAATGTACATATACATAATTGCTGCACTTATTATTGGTTTTATGATATCGAGAATTATAAAATAAAATATTTCACTTAAAGCAGCTATAAAAAATTTTATGGCTGCTTTTTATCTTTTGGAGCTAATTGTATGAAAATTACAAAAGATTAATTAATTTTAGTAAACTACTAATGAATATTACAAGTAAAAAACATAAAATTGCCGCATATATAACAAATTCTATTTTAATTCCTTCTTTGACTTTCATGAAGTATCACCTCTTGTTACTAATTATTAACATTTAATGAAATAATATTACAAATAGTAGTATAATATATAATAAAATAATATATTATTGGGGGAATAATAAATGAAAAGAAAGTTTTATACTGAAACATGGTTTATGTGGCTTATGCTATTTCTTTTTGCACCATTAGGGATTATTTTATTGGTTAAATATCATAAGGGTAGTGAACTTAAAAAGTCTTTAATTTCACTTGTATTTATTTTTATATTTTTTATAGAAATCGGAATATATACAGGCGTTGGGGCTAGTAGTAACAAGAAAGTCACTTCACGCTTGCCTAAGGAAACTACAGAAAAAGTTACTTATAAAAAATTGAGTGCATCAGATAGAGATCTTTTAAAAATGAAATATAGTGATTTCAATGATGATGAAAAAACTCAATTTTCAAAAATAGAAGAAGAGTATGGAGAGTTGTCATCTAAAGATCAAGCAAGTATATCTGATGATTATCGAAGATTGGAAAATGAAAAAGAAGATGCAGAGACAACTAAAAGTCAAAATAATAATACTCAAAATTCTCCAACAAATCAACCAGCTCAACAGCCAGCACAGCAGCAACAAAATTCTACAGCTTCGCAACCACAACAAAATACACAGCAAAATCAACAACAAAATGCACAACCAGCAAGTAAAGCAGTTCAACAACCTTCACAGGATCAAAATCAAAGTCAAACCGTATATATAACGAAAACTGGTAAAAAATATCATAGGGCTGGATGTAGATATTTAAGTAGAAGTCAAATACCCATAAGTCTTAAAGATGCACAGTCAGAAGGATATACTCCTTGTGAAATATGTAATCCATAGAAAACCAAGTTTAATAAAGCAATAGTATTATTAATATGTATTTATAAGAACTACATAATTTTAAGTTTACTGTGATAAAAACGAAAAAAAGATGTATAAGAATAGTAGAGACATTTTAGTCTTTGCTATTCTTTTTTATTAGCAACAATTTTTTAGGTCAATTAGGACTAACAAACTGTATGTGAGTACAATTCTGTACTTATATGCAGTTTTTTTATATTTAAAATTAAAAATTTGAAAGGTGGAAGATTTTTATGGAATTATCTAAGAAACAAACATTTGAGGTCAAAAACACTCTTAAAATAGGGCATATGAGGTGTTCATTCGAAGATAAAAGGATGTGTAATCAATGGATGCCGCTTTACAGAAGCAATAATAAAACTAGTAGTGAATTAAAAGAAATTCAGAAGGTTATTAATGAAATAATGGACAAATATAATACCTTTGAAAAAGTTCTTCATGAATGTGAGGCTTATCATGGAGTAGAAATTAATTATATGTTTGGTGGATTAAATTATAATGCAGATTTATTTTTAGTGCATGGTAACTTTAATTACTGGGTAAGGCTGATACCACAAAAGGGTGAATACAACTTATATATTTCCGTCTATGATAAAGAGACAGGAAGTGATAAACAATGAAAGTATTAAATCATTTGAATGATAATCAACTCAGAGCTGTTACATCTGATTCAAAAACAATTCTGTGTCTGGCAGGAGCAGGAAGTGGAAAAACCACTGTCCTTACCAATAGAATTTCTTATTTAAATGAAACTCAAAGAGTAGGCGGCAGCAGTATATTGTGTGTTACTTTTACTAGAAATGCAGCTAAGGAAATGAAGGATAGAATAAAGCTCCTTATGGGTGAAGAAGAAGGCGGAAAGGTATTCTGTAATACATTTCACGCCTTTTGTATTTCTATACTAAAGGAATGGGGATTTAAGACTGGATATAATAAGGAATTCAGTATCTACGATCAAGACGATAAGGAAGATATTATTAAAAATATTTTAGTGGATCTTTGTATATGCCACAGTAAAGAAGCAATAAGTACAAGAGATATACTTAATTCATTGGAATGTATAGAACATCAAGAGTATAGGGCAGAAAAATATCCAGCACTAAAAAATTATATATTAGCTGCTGGAGAATACAGACACAGACTTAAGAAGAATTCAGCTGTAGACTTAGATATGCTTTTAAACGATGCTGTAAAACTGTTGGAGAAGTGTTCTGAAGTTAAAGAATATTATCATAAGAAGTATGAATATATCTTTTGTGATGAATTTCAAGATTGTGATGATATTCAAGTTAAACTTCTTAAAATAATTAATCCTAGAAATTTATTTGTTGTAGGAGATCCGGATCAGTGTATTTATGAGTGGAGAAAAGCTAAACCTAAATATATTGTGAACTTTGAGAGTTATTTTTCAAATTGTGATGTGATAAAACTTGAGGATAATTATAGATCTACTAAAGAAATAATAAATGCAGCTAATAAATTAATTTTCAATAATGATGATAGAGTTGATAAGAAGCTTATAGCACATAAAGAAGGAGAAAATATAGAAGTACTTACTTTAAAAAATACCGGGGAAGAGGCAGAATTTATAGCTCATACTATTGGTAACTATAATAGAAATTCAAAAGATTTTGCTGTACTTTCGAGGACAAATAAACAGCTTAACATAATAGCACAGAAACTTAGAGAGGGTGGTATTTCATATCAAATTATAAATAATAGCCAAGATATATTTAAAAAGCATGACATAAGGAAGATATTTAATTTTATCACTGCTGCTGTAAACACTAAAGATGATAGAGCAGTGAAAAGAGCTGTTAATTTTCCAAAATCTATTTTAAATGCAGCTCAAATATCAAAAGTTGAGCTTAGATGTTCAGAGATGGAATTAAGTTTCTTTGAAGGACTTCAAAAATTAAAGTTTAAAGCACAGGATAAAATTGATTTATTCCTGGATAGAGTATCGAAACTTGAAGAATTTATAATTAAAGAAAATAGTAATGCATATGATGTTTTTAAATATGTTGTAGAGCTATTAGATATACAGGAATTATATAGAACTGAAAACAGGGACAGTAAAAGTGATGATATATATGCAGCCTTAGAAAAAATATCTCACTGGACTGATATCCAAGAAGAAATAAATCAAAGTGTTTCAATTTCAACATTTTTAAAGTGGTTAAAAACAAAGGATATTCAGGAACGACTTCTGGAGCAAAAGGATGCTGTTAGGATCATGACGGTTCATGCAGCAAAAGGGCTTGAATTTCCAATTGTATTTGTAGTTGGAATGAATGAAGGAACTTTTCCAAATAAACGAAGTGATATTGAAGAAGAGAGAAGACTTTTTTACGTTGCAATTACTAGGGCTAAAGAAAAACTCTATATAACAAGACCAAGTAAGATTGTTTATAGAAGTGGACTTGAAGTTGATACTGAGGAAAGCCGGTTTATAGAGGAAATGAATGCTTAATTTTTGTGATTATAGAATTAAACAATTGGTTATAGTATAATATATATAGAAGGTTTTATTGTGAAAGGAAGATATCATGGAAAATATTGATTATGATAGAGCAATTAAAAAAGCAGAAGGAAATGTTAAACATGAGGGAATGCATTTAACCGATTATGAAAGAAATTTAATAAAAAGGACATTAATCGGAGAAATTTCTAATGAAGAATTTTTAAGATTGGTTTATCAAGAAGCTATTAAATAATGGAGGGCTGGTTATGTACGATATTACTGGAGACAAAAAATATCGTTCACTGTATTATTTTAAAGACGTTGATGTTTTAAAAAATAAATTTAATATAAAAGATGAAATCCAGTTAGAAAAATTAGAACGTACAATAACAACTAAAAGACTTTCTGAACTTGAATTAAGACCAATAAAAGGTGATTTCGATTTTACACATTTAACTAAAATTCATAAATGTATATTTCAAGATATATATGATTGGGCAGGAGAAATACGGAATGAGGATATATTTAAAGGCGGCGAATTTGCACCATCTTATTTACTGAAAGAAGCTTTAGAAACTCAAATATTTATTCCATTAAAAAATGATAACTATTTAAAAAACATGGATATAAATGAATTATCTTTTAAATTAGCATATTATATGTCTGAACTTAATTTCGCTCATCCTTTTAGAGAAGGCAACGGAAGAACTCAAAGAGAATTTATTAGGTGTCTAGCGCTTTTTAATGGATATGATTTAAATTGGAATAAGATTGATTCGGATGCTTTATTAAAGGCTACAATTAATGCTACTAGAAGGTATAGATATGATGATTTGTCTAAAATTATTCAGTTAAGTATTTCTAGTTAATCTAACACTTAACAAAGATAAAATTAGGGAAATTAAAAAAAGTTTGTGATAAAAACAAAAAAATAGTGTATAAGAATAGTAGAGACATTTTGTCTTTGCTATTCTTTTTTATTGGCAACAATTATTTAGGTCTATTTTATATGACTAACAAACTGTGTATGAGTACAATTTTGTATTTGTATGCAGTTTTTTTATTTATAAAAATTAAGGAGGAGATGAAAATTGATTAATTTTCAGGAATTACGTAATCAGCTAAGAATGAACAGATGGAAAAATGCTATGATTTTATACTCTGTAGATTATTACAGTATAAAAACTATAATTGAGCAATTTAAAAATTATATAGAAATACCAGAATTAAATATATCATATTTAAATGATATAGATAATATGAAGCAGATTGTAAATGCCTGCGAAACACTTCCTTTCATGAGTAAAAGAAGATTGGTACTTCTAAAAAGTGATTTTTTAGAGCCTAGCAGCAAAGATAAAAATAATTTATTAAAAGATATTTCAAAATATATTTCTGATGTTCCAATTACAACAATCTTGATTTTGTATTCTTTTCAAAAAGATAAAAGAGAAAATGTTAGCAAAAATAAAAAATTATTAAAGCTTGAAAGGATAGGAGCTTCAGTTGTTGTAAGTCCAAAAAACAATTCATATGCAGTCAGAACTTTAGTACAGGATTTTTCAAGAAAATATAACTTGAAACTTAGTAAAGATGCAGAAAATTTTATAACCTCTAATTCAAGCAATAATTTAGATTTTCTGATTAATGACCTAAGTAAACTTAGATTTATGGATGAACTATCTATAGAAAATATTAAGAAAGTTTTTTCAAGTTTAAATGATCAGGATATATTTGATTTTACAGAAGCTATAAGTAATAAAGATAGACTAACTTCACTTGAAATACTTAATTCTCTTACTAGAAAAGGAGAGACACCTATAGGTATTTTATTTATGCTCATTAGGCAGTTCAAACTTCTATTTTATGCAAAAATTTCAATAGAAAAGAACGTTAACAGTGAAGAATTTGCCAAAAAGAATAAATTACATCCTTACTTTGGAAAAATAATTTATTCTCAATCTAAAAATTTTACATTAAATGAGCTTCAGAGTTATTTAAGTATCTGTATAAAAAGTGAAATTAAGTTTAAAACAACCGGAGCTTCAAAAGTGGATTTAGAAATGCTTTTAGCTTTGTTAATTTAAAATATCAATAATTTATGCAATATAGATAAAAAACAAAAGGTGAAAGGGGAAAATAATATGCTGTACAATGATTTCAGACCACAAAATTTTAATGACATGATAGGGCAGGACCATATTACAAAAATACTTAAAAATCAGATTAAATCGGGACAGGTTTCACATGCATATTTACTGTGTGGTACAAGAGGAACAGGCAAAACAACCAGTGCTAAGATAATCGCAAAAGCTGTTAATTGTCTTTCGCCAGTAGATGGTGAACCATGTGGAGAATGTGAAATGTGTAGAAAAATTCAGCAGGGAACATGCCCTGATATTATGGAACTTGATGCTGCTTCTAACAATGGTGTAGAAGATATTAGAGGAATAATAAGTTCACTAATGTATCCACCAGTTGAGGCAAAATATAAAGTCTATATATTAGATGAAGTTCACATGCTGTCTATGGGAGCTGTAAATGCTTTTCTTAAAACACTTGAAGAGCCGCCTAAAAATGTGATTTTTATTCTTGCAACTACCGATCCTCAAAAGCTTCCAGTAACTATATTGTCAAGATGTCAGAAATTCGATTTTAGAAGAATTAGGACAGATGATATATTTACTAGATTAAAGTATGTATCATCAAAGGCTCATATAAATATTGAGGGCAAGGGACTAAATTTAATTGCAAAGGTATCAGATGGTGCAATGAGGGATGCATTAAGCATACTAGAACAATCTATGTCTCTTGATACTGGAAATGGTGTTATCTATAAGGATTTACTAAATCTTTTAGGAATCAGTAATAACAATAATCTCTTCAGAATAACAGAAAATGTGCTAAAAGATAATAAAATTGAAGCATTAAATATTATTGCTTCACTGGATGAACAAGGTATAGATTTACTGCTTTTAACTAAAGATTTAATAAAGTTTTTAAGAAACCTACTTATGGTTAAAACTATGAAAGAAAATGCTTCAAAAGTTGTTCCTATGGCTGAAGAAGATATTGAAAAATTAAAAATTATAGGTAAAGATACCTCAAGTGAGAAAATAATATCATTAATTAAAGTACTTCAAAATTGCGAATTAAAAATGAAAACTTCAAGCCAAATAAGAGTAGTACTTGAATTAGGATTAATTGAGTATGGAAGCTATAATGCCAGCGGTTCAATTAATACTATGAGGTCAGATATAAAGCAGCTTGAAGATGAAATGAAAAAACTGATAAATAGGCTTAATTGCAATCAAAAGATAAATACTTCTGCAAGTGATATAAAGATTAAGATAAAAGAAAGTAAGGAAAATATAATTGCAGCATTAAAAGCTTCACCCAAAGTTAATATAAAGCAAATAGGAGAAGCTTTAGAAAAGACTAAATTAAAAGTTTCTGTATTTCCCAAAATTATAATAATATCAGAAAATAAAGAAGAAAAATTAATTTTAAACAATGGTATTGAATGTATAAGGAGAGGGTTTTCTAAATTCTTAAATCAGCCTGAAGAAAAGGTTGAGATTACAATTGTATAAATTAAGTCAAATATTATATGAATTAAATTGAAACTGTATGTGAATGCATGACTGCATCTATGTACAGTTTTTTATTTTAAAGCTGGATTATTCAAATAAAAATTATGGAGGAATTTAATATGGAAAATGAAAATTTAAGGCAAAAAGCTGAAAATAAAATAGATGGAGAACATAAGCAATTTAAAGAGAAGGTTCTCAAAATGAAACCAGAAGAAATATACAATATGTCAGGTACTATTATTTTTACTGAAGCTACAATTTATCATTTACAGCAGCTTATGAAAAATGATGAACTCTGTGAACTTATAAATAAAGAGAATGCAACTCTTAATGGTGCCGTAGGTCATATTATTATGAATGTCAGAAAGAAATATGGACAAACGGGAGATTTACCTGTAGAAGAATTTCATAGTCTAATATGGGATTATTATAAAATGGATCACAGTAAAGCAAAGAAAGCTATGGAAACAAAAGAAAAGGTTAAAACTACTTTATCCGAAGTAACTAATATTACTAAAATAAAATCAAAGCCATCAAGTCCAAAGGCAGGAGTTCTTCAAATGTCTTTGTTTGACCTTGGAGGTGAAAATAATGCGTAAAGTTAAACTAGCAGAAATAAAAACATGTAAACTAAAAAAATCATTTTTAATAAAATTTTCAGAGACAAATATAAAGTACTTTATATCTTCTCAAATTATTAATTTTGATAATGATATATTAATGCTCTGTATATATTCAAAATGTGAAGATTCAAGTAAAGTAGAATTGAGTTATAGAGTATTTATAGATAAAACGAAAAAAGACTATATAACTCAGGATTTTACTTCAAAAGAAATAAAGTGGCGTAAAGCTATTCTCTCAAATCTTTTAAACTGGTACTGGGAAGAATATAGTGTCCTAGTAGATAATAAATCAACTCGAAATATATTAAAGTATTTTAATGTCAAAGAAAAACCTCTTTCTGCTGTAGATGACTTTCAAAATGCTGTACTTAAAGAAAAATTAGAAAAAAAGCATGAAATTATTACAAAGAGAATAGATGAAAAAATGAAAATAGTACCTGATTTGCCGGATGATTTTACAGAATGGGTTGACGAAGAAGCCTTAGTTAGAAGCAGATACATTTATTATAAATATAGGAGAACCAATAAGGCAATGGAAGGTTATTGTACTCACTGCGGTAAAAAGGTTTTTGTTAATAAACCCAGACATAATAAAGAAGGAATATGTCCTAGATGTAAAAGCAAAGTAATATATAAGGCAGAAGGAAAATCTAAAAATGTAGAGGATTTTACAAGGACATCTATTATACAGAGAGTTTCTGGAGGTATCATTATAAGATCTTTTAGTGTAAGGAAATTTTACAGAGAGAATTATAAAAAGCCTCAATTAATGATACATGAAGTTTCAAGAGATTTTTATGAGTTTAGTAGTGATAATTCTTTTAACATTAAAACATATGAATGGAGAAATTTTAAGCAAACAGATGTTATGCGTTGGTGTGAAGGTGAAAGTAGTTTAAACTTTGACTATTCTAGAATTTCACTATATAGTAGAAACCTAGATGATGTTTTAAATAATACGATATGGAAATATTCAGAGATTAAGCATTTTGCAACTGTGGAACCAGGGTATACATTTCCTGTGTATTCTTATTTAGGTTTATACACGAAGTATCCATTTATAGAGCAATTAATGAAGCTTAATTTAATACATTTAGTTAAAGATATATTAGGATCATATTATTCTTATGGACGTTGCTGTCAAGGTGAAAATGATGTATTTAATTTCAATGGAAAAAACATAAAAAACATTCTTAAAATAGATAGGAAGTTTTTAAGCCTTCTTCAAAAATTAAATGCAGGTATAAGCGAACTAAAGGTAATAGAGGAGGTTTTTAAGAGAAAAATTAATATTACAAATGAAGAAATATTTTATATTGCGGATAAGTTTTACCGCGAAAAAGATATTTTTGATTTTGCCACAAAGTACTCAATAACTATACACAGGATTATTAAATATATATCGTCTCAGATGCTTAATTATGATGAACATTCGAAAGAAAATGATATTTTCTCAGATTGGGAGGATTATTTAAATAACTGTACTCTTTTAAAATATGATATAAAAAGTGATTCAGTTATATTTCCAAGAAATCTAAAGCAGAAGCATGATGATATATATAAACTTATAAAAAATAATAAAAGGGAGTTGTACGATAAAGCCATAAAAGAAATGTATAATGAACTTTTGGAGAAATTCAAATGGAACTTTGGAGAATATATAATTTTTCCACCTAAAAATGCAGCTGAATTAGTAAAGGAAGGTAATACTTTAGATCACTGCGTTGCAACAAATTATATGTCTCTTATGGCAAGACGGAAAACAGTAATACTATTTTTACGAAAGGAAGATAAAATTGATATGCCATTTTACACTGTAGAAGTTAAAGATAATGAAGTAAAGCAGTGTAGAGGTAAGGGAAACTGCGGTATGACAAATGAAGTTAAAAAGTTTATTGAAGAATTTAAAGATAAAAAATTAAGAAAAACTCTAAATGAGAAAATAGCGTAGGAAGGTGAAGGTAATGACAGGAAAAACACATATAAGTATAGGACTGGCTGCTTCGGCAACTGTCCTTTCAATAAATAGTCAAACAGCGAAATAGAATTACTTTATACTATAGGAAAAAAGGCAGCACTTAAGCTTATTCATACGAAATCAATATTGGATTATGCATTAGGTGTACTAGCTTTTATTTATTTTATATTTACTATGTAAAAAATATTTTAAAATTGCGGTGATAAAAACGAAAAAAAGATGTATAAGAATAGTAGAGACATTTTTAGTCTTTGCTATTCTTTTTTATTTAGCAACAAATTTTTAGGTCAATTTGACTAACAAACTACATGTGGGCAGTTTCTGTCTATGTGTAGTTTTTTATATATAATTTTAAAATTTGAAAGGTGGAATTAAAATGAAATACCTAGATAGGAAAGAAGAATATTTTATAAAAGAACTTTATCCTGCAATTATAAAAAATAATTTAGAGGAAGATGTTAAAAATCAGACTGAAAAATTCATTAGAGATAAATCAAATGAATTTTTAGTAGAACTATCAAATCGAAATAATGCTGAAGAGCTTATAGCAAACATAACTAAAATGATAGTTGATAAATTCATGAAAACTTTCTCTGATCTTGACCGTAGTGGACTCTTTGGCTGTTTTACTTTTGAAAAACCAGAAATGGGCTTTGACGTTATTTACGGAATAGATTTCGAAGAATATAGAATTGTAATCAACGATATTGATGGAGAATTTTATTAATAACAAAAAATAATTAGGGAAGGTGAAAATTTATTATGAACAAAATTATATTAATAGGAAGGTTAACTAAAGATCCAGTGCTAAAATTTACTCCAGGGACAGGAAAAGCTGTAGCACAATTTAATATAGCTGTCGACAGAAAATTCAAAAGAGAAGATCAGCCAGAAGCAGATTTCATTCCTATTGTTGTATGGGGAAAGCAGGCCGAATCTGTTGCAAACTATATGTCAAAAGGAAGACTTATAGGTATTAGTGGGAGAATACAAACTAGATCCTATGATGCTAAGGATGGGACTAAAAGATATGTTACTGAGGTTATTGCAGAAGAAACACAGTTTTTAGATTATGGTTCATCTAATAATGGAAACAAAAACAATCAATACAATACTGGAAATCAAGGAAATTCATCATCAGATAATAATGATATATTACCTATTGATGACGGAGATATTCCATTCTGAGATACAATTTATAAATAATTAAAAATAAATCGTTTGAGATATTAAAGTGTCTTAAGCGATTTATTATGTAAAAGGGGAAAACTATAATGAAAAATTTTATTAAAAAGGTAATAACTTATTTATGTTATATATTTAAAGGAAAAAAGCTGGAGGAATCAATACAGGATTTGAAAAACATTAATAAAGAAATTATAAGTTCAAATGAAGAATTAAAGACTGAAAATAAGAGGCTACAGGATGAACTTCTAAAGATTAAGAATAAAAGTGAAGAAGAGAAAAAAGAACTTAAGGAGGCACAAGAAAGAATTATAAATGAAAATCTTGATTTAAGGTATTTTACAAATGAAGTATTTCCACAAATTCTCAAGGGAAATAAAGGATTTATGGATAAAAAGATTGCTTATGATACCTTTTTAAAAGTTGTAAAGAGAGGTTCGTTTAAAGAGAACAAAAGTGAAATTAATAAAAAACAGCCATCAAAAATAGTTGTAGTTAAGTAGAACTAAAAAAAACTGTATGTGAGCGGATAAAAGCTTATATGCAGTTTTTATTTTATAAAGGGAGGAAAATAATCATGCGATTTTCATGTGATAAAAATACTTTATTAAATAGTTTAGAAGTTGCAACAAGAGCTATTAACGGCAGAAACACTATGAAGGTCTTAACAGGAGTACTTATAGATGTAAAAAATGGGGATGTAACTATAACCGGAAGTGATTTAGACATGACGATTACTTCTAATTTTAAAATCTTAGACTTTGAAAATGGACAGGCTGTTGTTAATAGCAAATTACTTCTTGAATATGTTAAGAAACTAAAGAATGCAAATACAACAGTTTATACAGATATGGGAAAGCTAATTGTTAAGTCTGGCAAATCAAGCTCTGGCTTTATAACAATGAAATACGAAGAGTATCCTAAAAAAGTAATTAATTCAAACGAAACTTGTGTAAATGTACTAGCTTCTGAATTAGCAATAAGTATAAAAGAGGTATTATATGCAACCTCTAAGAATGAAATACGACCAATACTCACTGGAGTTTTATTTGAAATAGAAAATGGAGAATTAAATTTAGTTGCTATAGATGGTTATAGACTATCAATGTCAACTTTGGCTGCTGATTCTGAAAAAAATGTATTTGCTATAATACCAGGAAAGGCACTTAAAGAAGTATTAAAAGTGCTTCCTAAAAATACGGATACTAACAATGATAAGGATATTGATATAAAGCTTAATATATCAAGTAACTTTGCAAAATTTGTTATAGGGGATGTATCTATTGAGATAAGGCTGCTGGAAGGAGATTTTATAAAATACAGCAGTTTAATTGAGGAAAAATTCAGTACAAAACTAGTAGTTAATAAAGAAGACTTAGAGGATGTAATAAGCAGAACTTCAATAATTGATGAAAAATCTAATTTGATTAGGATGAGAATTTCAAAAGAGAGAATAATTATAACTGCTAACAGTAAAATAGGAAATGCTGAAGATGAATTAACAGTAGAAGAACTTCAAGGGGAAGAAATGAATATAGCTTTTAATTCAAAATACTGGCTTGAAATGTTATCAGCAATAAGTACTGAAGACGGTAACATAGAAATTAATTTAAATAGCAATACAAAGCCGGCAATTATTAGGAAAGTAAATGATGATAGCTTCACTGGACTTATTTTACCAATGAGAATTATGGGTGAAGAATTAAAAGAAAGTGCTTAAAAAGCAGAAAAATGATATGACAATTAATATAAAGCTCCTTTAATTGAATAATATAATTTATGCTACCACTTAATTGTGGTAGCTTTTTTATTTTGTTTCAAAATTGTGTGATAAAAACGAAAAAATAATGTATAAGAATAGTAGAGACATTTTTAGTCTTTGCTATTCTTTTCTATTGGCAACAATTATTTAGGTCTATTTATATGACTAACAAACTGTGTATAGGCAGATTCTGCTTGTATGCAGTTTTTTTATATTTAAAATTAAAAAATTTGAAAGGTGGAAGATTTTTATGGAAAACAAAATTGAAAAACTAAGACAGGAACTTTATGTGCTTATACAAAGTAATAAATTAACAGACAGGAATGTAATATTAAAATCACAGCAGCTTCAAAAAGAAATAAACAATTTTATGAAAGAAAATTTAAATGTGAAGTCTTTATGAGAGGGTATATAAGCAGGCAATCTATATGTTTACAGTATAGGAATTACATTGTTGTCTATAGAGATAACATAATGCTCGTAGGCATAGTCATAGACAGATTTATTGTTTGCTTTAAAAGAGTAAAAAAAGCGTTTATAAATTTAAAAGAAGCTTTAAACGCTATGGAATTAGAGCTAAGAGAAAGAAGAAAGTGTTAGATTACATGTCTAGCACTTTTATTTTACATATAAGAAATTGAAAGGAGCTGTTTAGGTTGAGTAAAAGAGAGGATTTTGACAATAATCCTAGACTTAGTATTTTAAATGTTGCGGATAAATGCAGAATATTATACAGGTCGGAGGGGAAGAGATTTACGAGTGTTTGTCCATTCTGTGGTGCTTCACTAGGGCACTTTTATTTAACTCCTGATGATGGTAAATACAAGAATGTTTACCGCTGTGTAAAATGTGGAGAACATGGTTCGGCTATTACACTTTATTCAAAACTTCATAATTGCAGTACTAAAGATGCTTATAAGGAATTAATGGGATTTGAAGTAAATTCATCTACAGTTGATTTTATGAAGGAAGCTAAAAAGGCTGCTAGTGTAAATTTATATCCTATAGCATCTATTGAGGTTAGAAACAAGGTATATAGAAATTTAATTAGAAAATTATCATTGTCCGAAAAACACTATTTAAATCTTAGAAATAGAGGACTTTCAGGGAAAAATATTATTGAAAATGGTTATAAAACATTGCCATTTGACAAGAAACTAAAAAATAAAATATGCAGGGAACTTATAAATTCTGGTTTTACATTATCTGGGATACCAGGATTTTATACTGATAAATATAATAATTGGACTTTCTGGACACCAAAAGAAGGAGGATTTTTAGTACCAGTAATAAATTCAATTGGACAAGTCCAAGGTTGTCAGATAAGAAAGGATGCAGTTAAGAAGAAATACCCTTGGTTTTCGTCAAGTAGAATGGAATGTGGCACTCAGAGTAATGGATTTATTCATGTTCACTGGAATAAAAGTCACTCTTCTGAAAAGGTAGTAATTACAGAGGGTGCTTTAAAAGCTACGGTAGCAAGTATTTTTTCAGATGTAACCTTTGTTGCAGTACCAGGAGTAAATTCTATTAATTATTTACCAGAAGTTTTAAAACTATTGAAAGCACAAAAAATTTTCATTGCTTATGATATGGATTATAAAAAAAATGAAGCTGTACAGAAAGCATTAAATAAACTTAAATGGACTTTAAGAGTTAATAGATATAATTATACTCAAAGTATCTGGAATGATGAATTTAAAGGAATTGATGATTATATGCTACACATTGTTAAAAGCAAAAATAAAAAATTGGTGATGTAAAAGACGATACAAAAATATTGAATAAAGTTATCATATATGATAACATGATAGAAGGAGAAAGAATGGATTGGCAGATTGAATATTATAAAAAGAAAAATGGGAATATACCAGTATTGGAGTTTTTACTAAAGCTTAATCCTAAAATTAGAGTAAAAGCGTATAACGAAATAAGATTATTAAGGGAATATGGAATATATTTAAAAGAACCTTATGTAAAATCAATAAAAGGTGAAAAATATAAAGGAATATATGAATTAAGAATTAATCAAGGAAATGATACTTCAAGAATATTTTATTTTACTTATAATAAAAATATTTTTATTATGTTAAATGGTTTTATTAAAAAGACTAATAAAACCCCAAAAGCAGAACTTGAAAAAGCAAAAAAGTATAAAATAGATTATGAAGAGAGGTGTAAATCATGAGTAAAGCTGGTGCAAGTTTTTCAGAAATTGAAAAAAGACTCATGGAAGATGAAAAATTCAAAGAAGAATATGAAAAAGCAAAACCTCGCTATGAGCTTGTTTCTTCAATTATACGAGCTAGGATTGAACAGAATTTAACGCAAGAAGAGTTAGCTTTACGTGTTGGCACTAGAAAATCTAATATAAGTAGACTTGAAAGCGGGAATTATAATCCATCACTTGATTTTGCAAATAAAATAGCGAAGGGATTAGGAAAAGAACTTTATATAGAATTAAGATAAAATTTTTAAATTAGAGCTGTTTGTAAATTATTACAGGCAGCTTTTTATTTTACAAAGAGGGAGGAAATAAAAATGACTTTAATTAGTTCAAAAACTATTAAGTGATATAATGTAAATGAAAATGTTAATTAATAGAATTTTATTAAAATAACAATGTTAATTTTAAAATATTTAAAAATCGGTAAACAAATCTTTTATAGTAGTATCTTCATAAAGACAAATTTATGTAGGGTTTATTGATGAGTTTATGATTAATACGTTATCAATATAAAAAGATAAAGGAGGATATATGAGATGTCACTTGTAAAGGCAAATGAAATACAAATCGAATATGAAATTTTTGGGAAGAACACCAATCCTACTATAGTGCTTATTGCAGGAAATGGTGCTCAGCTTAATTTTTGGGAATTAGATTTTTGTGAAATGCTTGCACAAAATAATTTACAAGTTATACGTTTTGATAACCGCGATGCGGGATTGTCTACAAAATTTGATGCCGCTGGTATTCCTGATATGAGTAAAATATATCAGGCAGCAAAAGATGGAAAACCAATTAAGACGGCATATACATTAGAAGATATGTCCGATGATGTGGTTGGTTTACTCGATACACTAGGAATAAAGAAGGCTCACATCTGTGGTGCTTCTATGGGAGGTACAATTGCACAGGTTTTTGCCTATAGGCATCCTTCGCGCATATGTAGTTTGATTTCTATTATGTCATCTACAGGTAATCCGAATAATCCACAAATATCACCAGAAACATTGAAAATTGTTACGGCAACTCCACCAAATGGGCGAGATGCATATATTGATTACACTTTATGTATGTGGAAAAATCTTTGGAGTAAAGGGTTCCCTTTTGAAGAAGAACGTGCAATACGGTATATTGAAGAAAGCTATGATCGCTCTTATTATCCACAAGGAGCTGTACGCCAAAATGCGGCATTAGTTGCTAATGGAGATAGGAGACAACATCTTTCACTATTAACAATTCCAACACTGGTGATTCATGGAACTGCAGATCCATTGTTTCCTGTTGAAGCAGGGAAAGATACAGCACGTACGATACCCAATGCTAAATTACTTTTGATTAAAGGAATGGGACATGACATGCCTAAAGGAACGTGGAAGTGCATAGTCAAAGCTATTGCTAGCCTAGTAAATGACACATCTCATTAATGTTAATGAGAAAATATGCAATCATATTTATTATGTGCGCAAAAGTGGATTGATTATTATAGAAAATTTCAAGTTATAGGTAAATTATTTTATATTTCTCCTACAAGACGTATCTATCGTTGATGCGCCTTTTTTTGTTTATGTTAAATGTAATGTAATAGTTTTTGATTTGCCCCTGATAACACTGGCGCTGGTATTGCTTCTGATAATGGGTATTTTTTATTTATTATACTCGCTGTAATTATTGACAAAATAAACAATTGTAGTAATGTAATGGTATAAATAATGTAAGGATGTGATAATATGTCAAAAGTACTTTTCTTGAATATGCCTGCCCATGGGCATGTTAATCCGACCCTAGGAATTGTGTCTGAATTAGTGAAACACGGTGAAAATGTAACCTATTTCTGTACTAATGAATTTAGAAGCAAAATTGAACAAGCCGGTGCTAATTTTAAAAGCTATAACGAAAAAACAAATCCATTGACCCAAAAACAAAACATTAATATTAAACCCAATCTTAAGTATTATTTAAATCATTTATCTGAAATAATAAAATCAATCGATGTTATTATTTCAGATATTTTGGAGCAAATTAAAGGTATAAAATATGATTATATTGTTTATGGATCTATGTTTCCAGTTGGGAAAATTATTGCTCAAATATTAAAAGTACCGTCTGTTGCTTCCTTTGCAGTATTCGCTACTGCTAAAGAATTGGTTGAACAAAGGAGAGAGTTAATCGATGTAAATGAATTGAAAAATCATCCAGTTAATAATGTCTATAAAGATGTTTCGCAGCAATTAAAAATAAAATATGATGTAGATTTGCCAGATAATATATTTGAGTTATTTTTTAATAAAGGTGATATAAATATTGCGTATACTTCTAAATATTTTGTTGCACATACAGAATATTATGATGATAGTTTCAAATTTATAGGGCCACCTATATATGACAGAAAAGAAAATATAAATTTTCCATTTGAAAAATTAGAAGGTAAAAAAGTTGCTTATATTTCATTAGGCACAGTTTTTAATAATACTGACAATAAACTTTATGATGTTTTCTTTAAAACCTTCGCTAATACAGATTTCACTGTGGTTATGTCAGCATATAATTTAGATCTGTCTAAGTTTGATATACCAGATAATTTTATTGTAAGAAATTATGTACCACAATCAAAAATTTTAAAATATACTGATGTAGCAATAACTCATGCTGGTATGAATAGTACTAGTGACTTAATATATAATAATGTACCTTTTGTAGCAATACCTATTGGAGCAGATCAACCATATATGGCAGGTAGGGCTGCAGAGCTTAAAGCTACCATTTCTCTTGACAAAGATAAGCTTACACCTAAAATACTAAAAAGTTCGGTTGAAAAAGTTTTATACGATTCTAGTTATCTTAAAAACATAAAAAAAATAAGTAATTCTTTTAAGAAAACGGGTGGTTATAAAAAAGCAGTTGAAGAAATTTTTAAATTGAAAAAATTAAACGATATTTTAAATTAGTAATATAAATTAAACATATGTTTTATTGTAAGATTTATGTTACAGTACAAGCAGCTACAGAATAAACCCTGTAGCTGTAAGATTTCATATTTTTTAAGAGTAGAGTAAATACAACTATATTTTTATATTTTTCGGTTTTTTATCATATTCATGTTAATGCAAATCAATTTTTTATCAAGCCTATCTTTATATTTTGAGAGTTAAATTTGCACCTTAACTCTTTAAAAATTCTTTTTATTAGTATTAGCTTTTTTATACGTGGTGAATTAATACAAGCTTGTTCTAGTGCTAGAAATCATTCATTTTTAGCAATTTCATTAAATAAGTAGCACTTGATCAACGCTAGCTCTACTGAAATCAGATATAGTTTTGCTACTTCATCATATATAAAATTAAAATCTATGATTTTATCTATTTTTCTCAATGAATGATCTTTTGTAACTATATCTTCTAAGATATTTAATTCAACTTTTTGATTATTTAGGGTAATATTCTATTTACACCATTTATTATTTTACATTAGAGAGAAATAAGGCTGTGCATTAGCGATTTTTTTAATTGCTAATGCGGTCTCTTTCTAAGATTTTTTATAGTTAATTAAAATATTATCAGTTATAAAATTCACAAAAATACAATTTTAAAATTGTATAGTACTGTCAAAATAGTTGAATTAGCTACAAAAAATGAAGAAATATAATAAAAACACGTATTTTAATAATGAGAAATGTAATTATAAAAAGTATATATTAGATAATCAACTGCTATATAGAAATATGCTCGGCAGTTACTATTTAATAAATGGAAAACTTTTGATATAATGTACGTAAAAATAGTAATTTACATTAAGCATTTATTGAGAAATAATATTTTTTATAGCATTAATATTGTATAAGTAATGTAAATAATTACATTACTTATACAATTAAAAGTTATAACATTGTAACAATATCTCAATAATACAATTTTAAAAATAAGTTTAGGTGAAATAATACATTTTACTTAAAAACAAGAAAAGGTTATCTATAAAATAAATTAAATATTTGAAACAACTTAATAACATTAAAGGAGGTGATGATTAAGTAATACTCAAATAATTATACAAGATATTTATAGAGGAGGAGAAAAAATGAAAACATCAAAAAAATTTTGCAGTTATTTGGCTTTGTTTGTAGCCACACTATTAATTTTTGTTAATTGCAAGAGTAGTGCTTTTGCAATGAATAAAGCTGTTAGCAAAAATAGTACAGATTCATTTAAACAAGTAATTGAATTTGAAAATCAAAAACATTTTTCACAAGATAATGGAAATGGAGTAAGAAACGATCAATTCAAAGGTTACTCTGGAAGTGGTTATGTATATCTTACATCAGGCTGGGCAGATGTTAATTTTACAGTTCCTAGCGATGGTAAATACAAAATAACTATAGTTACAAATTCAGATCAATATAAAGAAAACTGGCTTTATTTAGATAGTAATTCAGCTGGCAAACTTTCTACTAATGCAAACACTTGGAATCAAACTACTAATGAATATACTCTTACAAAGGGACAACACAAATTTGGAGTATCATCTAACTGGGGATACGTAGCATTAGATTATGTATCAGTTGAAAAAGTTGCTGATAATCCTACTGATCCAACTAAACCTGTAAGTGGTGGGCTTTATGTAAATGGTACTACTTTATATGATGGAAAGGGAAACCCATTTCTATTTAGGGGTGTAAGTGTTGCACATGCATGGTTTCCTTCATACACTCAAACTTCTATTAATGCTACAGCAAAACTTGGAGCAAACAGTGTAAGAGTAGTATTAGCTGATGGTTTCCAATGGACTAAAACTTCTGCTGATGAAGTTAAAAATATTATTTCATGGTGCAGACAAAATAATTTAGTTTGTATCCTTGAGGTACACGATCACACTGGTCATAATGATCCACAAGAATTATATACAGCAGCTGATTATTGGATAGGATTAAAGGATATTTTAAATGCTAATAAAGATTATGTTGTAGTGAACATTGCTAATGAATGGCTTGGAGATTGGAATCAATCTAATATTTGGGCTAGCACTTACTGCGCTGCAATTAAGAAAATGAGAGATGCAGGAATTCAAAACGTATTCATGGTTGATGCTCCAGGCTATGGTCAACAAACTGATCCACTTATTGCAAACTGTACAACAGTAAAAAACGCAGATAGAACAGGAAATACTATATTTTCTATTCATATGTACTCAGTAGCAGGTAAAGATGCGGCAACAGTGAAGAGTAATATTGATAATATGCTTGGGAAAGGTGTTTGCACGGTTATAGGTGAATTTGGAGATTATCAAAATGGTGGAGTTGTAGATGCTTCAACAATAATGAGCTACTGTGCACAAAAACAGGTTGGAACAATGGCTTGGTCATGGAAAGGAAATGGTGGACAAGATGCAAATCTTGATTTATCAAATGATTGGGCAGGAACTAACTTAACTGATTGGGGTAAATTTGTATTCTGTAGTAATTACGGAATTCAAAAAACATCAAAATTAGCATACTCAGGTAGTGGATACAGTGGCCCAACAAATCCAACTGATCCAGTTACACCACCAACAAATCCAACAAATCCGAGTAATCCGGTTACTCCGCCACAAACAGATGATGAATCAATAAATAATATTAAACCGGGATATTTAAAAAGTTTAGCTACACCTTGGTATGTATCTAGCAAAGGAGATGATACTACATCCTCTGTATCTTCAATTAAAAAATTAAGTAACGGTGGTTACCGTTTATCCTTTGATCTAGCAACAGATCCATATCCATATTTAGTTAACATGGCAAAAGGCTTAGATTTTTCTAAAAATTCTAAAGTTAATGTAGTTATAAGAAATAATAATGCATACGCTGTTCAATTGCAACCAATATTCAAAGCTGGAGATAACTGGGCATGGACAGAATACGATAAATATCAAGAAATACCAGCGCTTACAACAGTAAAACTTTCTTTTGATATGTCAACTTGTGCAGAAAGAAATGATGTAAATGCACTTTTATTCAGAATTCAAGGGGCAGGTAGTAAATTTGCTGGAAGTGTAGATTTCTTATCAGTTGATACTGATTTAGCAGCTGATGCCTATAGTGCAGATATTGCTGAGCTTAATCGTCCAAAATCAGCTTCATACTTCACATGGAGTTATCCAGAAGCTTCATTTAAAGATCAAACGACAAGTACAAGTTGTAGTTCGGATGGAGTTCTTGGAATTGATTTTAAGAATGTAACTTCAAAGGATGCAGCAGGTATTCAGACAGAAACAAAACCAGGACTAGGAAAAGGACTTGATTGTTCACCTTATAAAACTGTTACTTGTACAATTACAAATAACAGTTCAACAGATGTTTCAATGTCACTTTTATTAAGAACAACTAGCAACTGGACATGGCAAGAAAATTGCGGTACTGTCAATGGCAAATCAGGTAATGGTCTTATTCCAGCAGGAAAAAGTGTTAAAGTAACTTATATTTTAACTGATTCAGCTTGGAAATCAATACTTTCTAACTGGAATTATACTGGAAAATTACAAAATCCAGAAGATGTACGTGCAATTGCATTTAAAATATGGTCAGACAATGCTGCCGGAGCATACGGAAAAGTAACAATTTCAAATTTTGCTTTCAATTTCTAATATACTGAATTTTTAATACATTTGGCATGTGAAAATATTTTAAGGGCTTTCCGTGATAAAATTACATCATAGAAGGCCTTCTTTTTATTATAGAAAAAAATTATTTTAATTATATATATTGTTACTTTAACGTACTATATCATATTAACATAATAATGTGAAAACTTAATGTAAAAATAAGCATATTTAATAGCAAAAAATTGTAATTTAGCTAACAATATTTATATATTACGAATTAACTTTGGTTTAAATTATTATTTATAAAAAGTATATACAACAATATTATTTTAAATAAGTATATTTTGCTTGCAAATAGGACAGATGTTATTTTGAACTTAATTATTTGTATTTTGGTTGATATAGTTATTGCTATTTTTGATATTAAATTTTTGTTCATGTTTTTTTAAGTAAATCTAGTTTTGGTAAAAAATTAATTGTATATAAACTGGATGTCATAAAGGATGATTATAGTATACTGGATAGAGATAAAATGTAGCTAATATTGAGGTAAGAAATAAAGTGCTGTTATTTGCTTTTTCAATTATATCTCCAATGGTAGTTTACTATTATATGAGTAAGTACATATGTTTTTTATATCTATGTATTAATCAATAGATATAACTTTTAAAAGCAGGAGTAAAAAATTTCTGGAAAGTAAAAATAAATATAGAATATAGCTAGATTCGTAGTCTATGTATACTATGAAAGGCTAAATAGTAGGTATAGGAATTAATATTAAATATTATTTTTAAATTTAAAGATTATAATGTTATAACATTATATTGACAAGTTGTAGATATTAATATAAAATATAATTGTAAACATTATCATAATGCTTATAAAAATAGAGAAAAGAGGTGATATTATGAATATTTATTTGTTTTGCAATGCAGGAATGTCAACTTCTGTATTAGTTGCAAAAATGCAGATTGCAGCAGCTCAAAAAAGTATAGATGCAAAAATAGAAGCTTTTTCAGTTGAGGTTCTTGAAGACAAATTAGACGAAGCAGATGTTATACTTGTTGGACCACAAATCAGACATATGATGCCTAACATTAAAAAAACTGTTGGAGATAAATGCCCAGTAGATGTAATCGACATGAGAAATTATGGAATGATAAATGGAGAAGGAGTACTACAGCAAGCTTTAGATTTAATAAAAAAATAAGTAACAAAAAAAACAGCATACTAAATTTCTATTGTATGTTCAAAATATAATAAAAATTAGTATGCCCGAACAAAGTACACTTAATATTTTACACAAAAATAAAATATATTACAACATTTAAATATTATTCGGAGGGAATTTAAATGAACAATAAGATTATTGAAAAGATAGAAGGTATAATGATGCCAATTGCTAACAAAGTATCTAGTAATAGATATTTATTAGCAATGAGAGATGCTTTTTCAATATTACTTCCTTTTATCATAATTGGTTCGGCATTTGGAATATTTAATTGGGTTGTTTTTGATCCAGCAGGAACAATTATGGGATCAACTGGACTTAATTTGGGTCATAAAATAACAGGATTAACTGGCAAAGCATACGATTCTTCATCTTTTGTACAAACATTAACAAGCTTACAGTATATGTGTTCTATTGCTTTAAATGGTGCTTTCAGTGTATTCTCTTTATTATTAGTTATTGCCTTTGGATATAGATTGGGAAAAATTTGGGGTAGTGAAGAGTTTCTATCTGCAATGATTTGTTTAGTATCTTATTTGATAGTTACTCCACAAAGTATAAACTATGTACTTAAAAATAAAAGTACTGTTACAGTTCCAAATGCATTTAATATGAATTATTTTGGTTCAAAAGCAGTTATTACAGCCTTAATTGTAACTACCATTGTTGCTTATTTATTTGCAAAACTTTCAAACAATGAAAAACTTCAAATTAAAATGCCTGATGGAGTACCACCAGCTGTTGTAAAATCATTTCAGACTCTTATACCAATTGGAATAATAATATTCTTAGTTGCATTAGTTGCATCAATATTACATTGGACAAATCAACCTGCTTTAAATGATTTGATATATACAGTTATAGGTGCACCACTTATGGGATTCTCTCAAGGACTTGGATTTGCACTTATATACCAGTTAGTTGTATGGGTGTTCTGGTGGTTTGGAATTCATGGACACAATGTTACAGCAGCTATACAAAATGCAGTTTATCTCCCAGCACAACTTTCCAATCAAGCAGGAACAACTCATTATATATACACGAATGGATTTTTCGAAGCTGGATTAATGCACATAATGGGGTTGATAATTGCAATATTCATTTTCTCTAAAAGAGAAGATTGGAGAGCAGTTGCTAAAGTAGCAGCACCATCAATGATATTTAACATACAGGAACCTATAGTTTTTGGACTTCCAATTGTTTTAAATCCGCTTTTACTTATTCCATATATTTTAGCACCTATTATGCAGGTGCTTATTGGCGGAGCAGCTATTTCACTTGGAATTGTACCAGTATTTAAATATGTTGTTCCTTGGACAATGCCTGCTTTCTTTGGAGCATTGGTTGGAACAGGATCACTTGCAGGTGGATTGCTTCAATTAGTATGGCTTGTAATCGATACTATAATTTATGCACCATTTGTTATAGCAGCTAATAAAACAGCAAAAGCAGGACTTTAAGTAGCAGTGATTTATAATATTAAAAAAATTCTATAAAAGTTAAGGTAAAAAAATCATAAAATTTTAAGATTTTTTTACCAAACTTTTTTACCCTTAAACTAGAATTATAAACATATATGTATATGAGGAGGAATAATTATGGATGAAAAAACAGAGCAACAATCAATGGAACTTATTTTAGATGCAGGAAATGGTAAAGCTTTAGCTGTAGAAGCATTTAGAGGACTTCTTCAAGATAAAGATGTAGAAAAAGCAAAGAAAAAGTTGAAAGAAGCTGGAGCTGAAATAGGAAAGGCTCATAATATACAGACAAGTTTGCTCCAGCAGGATATATCTGATAAACCTGTTGAAAAATCTATTCTTTTAATACATGCGCAAGATCATTTTATGACGGCATTAACAATGAGGGATATGGTTGAACTTTTAATAGAAATGTATGAGAAATTAAATCATGAAAAATAAAACTATTAGTATAAATAAAACTACAGGTTTTGCATCAAGGCGTATATTTTGTACAGTATTAGACTTAATAGTGTGGTATCTAGTATATATAATAATTTTACTTCCAGCTTATTTTATGCAAAATGGTATGCCCCAAAAAGCTTTAAATCCTTACATATATAAAAATAGATTTGATGTAATAATAAAATCGCCCACATTTTTAATACTTTATTTAGGATTTATAATTTTATGGGAGATGTTAATTCCTGTAATAACTAATGGTCAAAGTCTATTTAAGAAAAAATTTAATCTGAAAATAGAGTGCGATGGCAATGGTAGTTATATTAATTTTGTTGTTAGAGGTTTAGTTAAAATAATAATATTAAATCCATATGGTGTTATTGCATATTTGATAAGCAGTTCTTTTAAAACCGGAAATGGAAATTTAATTTCTGATTTTTTTACGATTTTAACAATAATATGTGGAGTATTAATACTAATGAACAAAAAAACAATTCATGATAAAATATCAAAAACTCATGTAGTTTTAATAAAATAAAAGCCAGGAGTTGATTTTAATGAAATATACATTGCCTAAAAATTTTATAGTAGGAGCAGCTACTTCTGCTTGGCAGTCTGAAGGATGGACAAAAAAAAATGGAAGACATCATTTTGTTGATAGCATGTACATGGCAGCACCTGAAAGATGGCATGATGGCATTGGTCCAACAATAGCAGATGATTTTTACAATAGATGGAATGAAGATATAGATTTAATGAAAGAAACAGGTCTTGATTCCATAAGAATATCCATCGATTGGAGCAGATTTATTGATGATTATGAAAAAGTTACAGTAAATGAAGAAGCAGGTAAATTTTATGACAGCGTAATTGATAAACTTAATAAAGTAGGTATAATGCCTATGATATGCTTAGAACATTGGGATATTCCTCTTGATTTATACAATAAATATGGCGGATACGATTCATCTAAAATAATAGATTTGTATGTAAAATATGCCAAAAAAGTATTTGAAAGATACAATAAAAAGGTTAAATACTTCTGGACATTTAATGAACCAATGGTAATTCCACAATTGTGTTTTATGGATGGATTTTGGTATCCATACAAGACAGATACAAAAATTGCAATGCAGTGGATATATGGAAAAGTATTAGCCAATGCTAAAGCAGTTAAAGCTTTTAAAGAAATGAACGTAGAAGGAAAATTAGGAATAATATTAAATTCTTCTGTTATATATTCAAGAAGTGATTTAAATCCTAGTGATAAAAAAGCAAAAGAAGTTGCAGATCTATTTTACTGGAAAAGTTTTATGGATCCATGTATTAAGGGAAAATTTCCAGAAGAACTTATAAAAATACTTAGAGAAGAAAACTGTATGTTTAAGTATGACGAAGAAGAATTAAGTACAATAAAAAACAATACCATTGGTATATTAGGCTTTAATTATTATCAGCCAATGAGAGTTATGGGTCAGAGATTTAAATTAGCAGACAATGCTCCATTCCACCCATCTAAATATTATGAAGAATATGATATGCCAGGCAAGAAAATAAACCCATATAGAGGATGGGAAATATATCCTAAGGCAATTTATGATGCAGCCATGAGAATAAAGAATGAATATGGAAATATTGAATGGATAGTTACTGAAAATGGCATGGGGGTAGAAGGAGAAGAACAATATAAAGATGATAAAGGTGTTATACAAGATGATTACAGAATAGAGTTCTTTAAGCAACATTTGGCTTGGCTTCTTAAGGCAGTTGATGAAGGATCAAACTGTAAAGGCTATATGGTTTGGAATTGGATGGACAATATTTCACCATTAAATGCATTGAAAAATAGATATGGTCTTGTAGAAATGGATTTAAAAAACAGTAGAGCTAGAAGAATGAAAAAGTCAGGACATTGGTTTAAAAAACTTCATGATACAAGAAACTTTGATTATGAAGAAATAAAAAAAGAATATAAATAACCTAAAAAGAAAGGAGGAGCTGACAAGGGGAGCTGTTGCACAAAACGTAAATAATGCAAACTAATTTAAAAATTAATTTGCATTATTTTTTAAACTAAGAATTATTAATTTTTAATGTAATAGCACCTATTTGTACAGCGAGGAAGATTATGTATCCATTAAAATTTCAACATTTATATTATGAAAAAATTTGGGGTGGAAGAAAACTAAAGAAATTTAGAAATGATGTGCCAGATGGAAATATAGGCGAAAGCTGGGATGTGGCTTGCCATAAAAATGGAACAAGTATAGTTTCAAATGGGGAGTTTAAAGGAAAAAGACTTGATGATTTAGTAAAAGAAAAAGGCATTGAAATAATAGGTAGTAAAATAGGTAAAGACTGGTTTCCACTACTTATAAAAATTATAGATGCAAAGTCAGATCTTTCCGTTCAAGTACATCCAAATGATAAGTATGCAAAAGAAGTAGAAAATGAAATGGGTAAAACAGAAGTTTGGTATGTAATTCAGGCGGATGAAGGTGCAGCATTAGTAGTAGGAACTAAGGGTAAATGTACTAAAGATGAGCTTAAAGAAGCCATAGAGACAGGAAAACTTGATAAGTATATGAATAAAATACCTGTTAAAGCAGGAGATGTTTGCTTGGTAAGAAGCGGCATGATTCACGCTATATGTGGTGGAGTTTTAGTAACAGAAATACAGCAAAATAGTGACACAACTTATAGAGTTTATGATTATAATAGGGGAAGAGAACTTCATGTAAAAAAAGCTCTCGATGTTATAGATTTAAATCTAAAAGCTAAAAAGAGCAAGGGAATAAAACTTACTTATGAAGGCTATGAGAAAACACATCTTTGCCTTGGAAAAGATTTTTCACTTGAACTTTATGATGTTTGTAGTGAATTTACTGAAAAAAGCGATGAAGAAAGATTTTATATATTCACCTGTGTTGATGGAGCTGGAGAAATACTGTATGATGGGGGCACTGAAAAGATAGAGTTTGGAGAAAGCGTTCTTATTCCTGCATCACTTGGACAGTATACTGTGAAGGGAAAAGTTAAGCTTGTAAAAAGTTATGTGCCTGATGTAGATAAAGTAGAAAGTAAGATATTAAATGAAATAACTTATTAAATGAAAATAAAAAATGGGAGGTACTAAGGTGCTTCTCATTTTTTATTTTAAGATATAAAAAGAACTTGTTCATAATGCTAATTATACATGTTTTGAACAAGTTCTAAAAATAAAAATTATATTATTTTATGATTATATAAAAATTATTTAAAGTTACTGTTGAATAGTACAAGTTTGTCCATTTAAAGTAAAGGATGTTGGAGAAGTTAGTACTCCACTATAGTTTACATTAAAGCCAAAACTTTGAGTTCCACCGTTTGCAGCAATAGTTTTATTCCAGTTTGCATTTCTGAAAGTTGCAGTTAAACCATTGGTAGTATAATCAGCAGACCAAAAATTATTTATAGTTTCACCTAGTGGTAAATCCCAAGATAGCTGCCAACCATTTATAGGAGTTGCTCCATTGTTTGTTATTGTTACATTGATAGTAGCACCAACCTTCCAATCACTGCTAATGGTATATTTTATAGAAATAGGCGATTGAGGTTCTGAAACAATTGTATAAGAAGCTGAAGTAATATCTGAATCTTTCATTCCAGCGTTAACTGCATAAGCTTTTACCATTTCATTTTTTGATACATTAATAGGGGAACTGTATATAGCTGAATTTGTATTTGGATTGCTTCCATCTGTAGTATAGTAAATAGTTGCTCCTGGTGTAGCACTTGAAATTGATACAGTTTGAGTAGAATTATATTTACCTGATGGTACGCTAAATACAGGTGATACTACTTTTGAAATGCTGGTACCAGGTTCAGTAGTAACACTTAATTCTTTGCTTGAATTTGATACGTTTCCAGCAGCATCCTTAGCCTTTACCGTAAAATTGTAAGTAGTACTTGGAGCTAATTCGGTTACAGTATAGCTTGGCACTGTACTTGATCCTACCTGTGTAGATCCATTGTATATATCATATTCAGTTACTCCCACATTGTCAGTTGAGGCTGTCCATGAAAGACTAACAGAATCAGAAGTTTTTGCACTACAGGATAAATTGTCTGGTGCTGTTGGTGCTTCAGTATCTATCACCTTGCTACCGTTTTTTGCTGACATTTTATCAGACATAGTTTTATAATAGTCAAGAATACTGTCTCCATGCATAATTGTAAAATCATCTAATCTTCTATAATTATAGTTCCAGAACATACCTCCAGCAGCATCCATTTTATCTATCGTATCAAATGCAGCTTTCCAATAAGCTTCTTTATTATTGTGACTATTGAATTCGCCCATTACAAAAGGTTTTTTAACTACTTTATGTGCATCGTTAATCCAGGCAGTCATTAAAGTTTCAGTTTGAGATGGAGTTAAGTTTGCCCAGTTTTCATCAGGATATGGATGAGCTGAACAAAAGTCAATGTATGGAGACTGCTGAATATAAACGTATGGATTTCCTTCATCACCTCCAAAGTTATATTTACTTCCATGACCTTCTAAGCCTGCATCAACCATATGATTTGAATCTATGGATTTTATATAACCTGCCATTTCGTCAACCCAAGATCTTAAAATTTTACCGGTTACGTTTTCATTGCTAGTTGTATCTTCATATCTTGGTTCATTCATAAGTTCCCATGAAAATATAGTAGGATCATCCTTATAAGCTACTCCTGTGTAGTGATTTATTCTATCTATAAAATGTTTTGCGTAGTCTTTATAATTAGCTTTACAATTTGTATTTGTAAAGAATTGTGTTTTTGAGCCACTAAGACCTTCCCAAGAAAGTTTTTTGTTTATTCCGCCATAAGCATCCCAGTAATTTTCAAGGCAAATTATTACCTTCATACCATGTTTCTTTGCTGACTGCATGATATAATCAAATTCCATAAATTCTGCTTCATTGTATACTCCTTTGGCGGTTTCAAATCCATGCCAACTTTCATTTGAAAATCCCCAGGTTCTTACAACCTTGACTCCATCTGACTCCATCTGTGCCATAAGACTGTCAATTTGAGATTTGCTCATATAATTGTTTTCTATTCGAGATTTGCTTAAATTGGATGAATCTCCATCACCGTAGGTAAATAAATCATAAGCATTAGCACCTGTAAAATAGAATGGATGTCCATCAACAGAAAATTTTGTACCTTCTGCCTTCACAAAGCTGTTGTTATTATTTGCGGCTTTAACCTTAACATTGTTACTTAAATTAATACTGAGCGACATAAGTGTTGCAATACTACATGCAATAATTTTTTTGAATTTCAAATTTATACACCTCTTTTTAATTATTAAATGTACATTAGGAAAGTTATAAAATACTAATATTTTAACAATTTAACAATATAAATTTTAAAATAAATATTGAAGGTTAATATTGAAGGTTAAAAAAAGCAATGCAAATTATATATTCATATTATAATAAATTTATAATATGATAATGTTATAACATTTTAAAATATACGTAATATAAATATTTATATTGCTAACTTAATAATGAATAGTATTTTATAATCTATTCCTAATGTAAATATGATTTATTACATAATAATTATACCAAAAAATTACTTTTTGACAAATTGTAATAAATATGAATATTATTTGTTTTTGATATAATTAATCAGTATATTCCATTCATAGTTGCCTTTTTTTAGTATTATTACGTATATTTTAAATTTACTATTTTAAACAGTATAAAAACACATTATTTAGTGTACAACTCAATGTAATAATTTTATTGCTTTATATACTGATAATAGTAGTTTGATGTTTGCAAAGAAAAAGATATAATGTTATCATAATATAAAGTTACTAATTTCTATGTAAAGTTTAAATTGTAACTATTGTAAATGTTTTTATGAATGATATGATGCTAAGAATGGTTTATATTTGATATAACTGAGTTGAATGTGTACATAAATGCTAAAATTAAGATTAATTAAAAATATAATTGTAAATAGAGGTGAAAATTATGAAGCTTGATTTCAGTAGTGGAGCTAAACCTCTCTGGAGTCAGATGGCAAGCATAATTAAAAGTAGGATTGAAAATGGTGAATATAAAATAGGGTCTCTTCTTCCATCGGAAATGAATTTTGCAGACGAATTCAATGTCTCAAGAATAACAGTAAGGCAAGCACTTAATAGGCTTATGACCGATGGATATATATTGAGACAAAGAGGTAAGGGTACTATAGTAAAAAAGGATAAAAATAGTTTTTCAACAAGGATGCAATCCTCTTTTAAGCAACTGCAAGATGAATATGATAAAAAAAAGAAAAATCTTTTGAGTGTTCGTAATATTAAAGCACCCAATAATATTGCAGAAGTGTTTGACATTGAACCTGGAGATAATATTATAATGCTGGAACGTTCTGTAGAATTAAAAAATAAGATAATAATTATGTATTACAACTATATAAATCCCACGGTTGGAGCATCTTTAAGCGATGATTTTTCAGGTTCGTTAAGTAAATACTTAGAAATGAAGGGATTCTATATAACTTCTGCAAAAGAAGTAATTTCTGCAAAGATATCTTCAGAGAACGATAAAAAGATTTTTGGATTTAATGATGATAAGGCAATGATTTTAAAGACAAAATATTCTTATTCTAGTAGTGTTCCTGTGGCAGTGACTTATGGAACTTATATAGCAGAAGAATATAGCATTGTCATAGAATTAGTATAAAAAAATTAATGTTTTGTTCTATGGATATCTCAGTGGCTGTTATACTAAGAAATTAGTATAGCAGCTATTTTTTATAAAATTTATCGACATATTTTTAATATATGATATAGTTTTTTAGAATGTATTTTTATGTCCAAAATTTAAATAGGTATTGTTGGTCTTGGAAGTATAGCAAATAAGGTGTATCTGCCTTTTTATCAAGAGGAGAAGCTTGGAAGCTTGCAGGAGTTTTTAGTCCAACTGAGTCAAAGATAAATAAAATGTCTTAGTAAGTTCTTTTGGTTTATATTTACTCTCAGGTTTTTGGAAATAGGCTTAGTAATAGAATAAATATTAATATCAAGAATACTTTTAGCAATACTTAATACACTAATAAGACTTTTATTAGGTTGTCCATCACTTTTATGAAAATAGTAAGTTATATTACCACTAGAAATATTTCACCAAATTATAGATAATATATTGTTCTTTGTCATTTTTCAATTGCTAATTTGGTTTTGTTATGTTGTTTTTTTATGGATTGATGTCACTTTTACAGCAGCACATCCTGAGACTAAAATATATATGTATATAATAAATTATACATGGATATATTGGTTAATATTTTTATTCTACCCATAAGCAATCTGAGTGTCGCCTAGATCACTTTTTTACTTTTTACCATATCTTTTTAGAAGAAATTCCACATATGTAAGGGTTTCTTCATTTATATCTTGACATGAATTTATCCATCCTAAATTTTTCATACCTACTAATATATAGTCTTGTATTGTTTTGAATTTGAGAGACTCTTTTTCATCTAAATATCCAGAATAAATTAATAGTTGTTCTTTAGCAATATTAAGTCCATTGGCAAGCTTAACGATGGTACTTGAGTCAGAACTTTCTATGCTGTTGTTCTCTATTCTACTTATTGTAGTATTACTTAAACCAGCTATATCTGCAAGTGTCCGCTGTGAATATCCCCTAATAATACGGATTCTCTTTATATATTCTCCAAAAGTTTCGTTATGAAGTTTTACTAATTTATTATCCATATATTGTACTCCTTTTAATAAAAATACAAGGATATTATACCATATAATGTTAAGATATCGTATTAATTATTGACATTAATTTTATTGAAGTATAAAATCTGAATAGAACATATGTTCACAGTAGGTTAATAAGAGGGAGTGCTAAATATGTATAGGGAAGATTATTATAAGTTTTCACATTACTTGTTACCATATTCGATATTTAAATTTGGAAATGTAATTATAAAAAGAATATTAGAAGATGAAGAAGAATTTATTGAAAGTCTAAAAGTATCATGGAATAGTATTGAATTGGAAGGAAATTCGATTAGAAGTAATCCTCCTAGTTTTGATATTGATAATATAAAGATAGATGAAAATAAAACTCTTATTATAATTAAGATACCTGAAGCAAAAGAAGAAAGAGAAACTTCATATATAGGTATTGGATTTAATAAAAATAATGATTTTAGATATTTCACATATGAAATAGGAAAAGGTCTGCATTATGAAAAGATATATTTTTTATGTGAATGGACAAAAAAATTTAATCATATAAATCATGGAATGTACAGCAGTAATGATATTGAAAATTTTATAGATGATATAAAAACATTATTATAAGTTTATGAAAGAGATGAGTAGTAGTGAAAAATAATAATTAAAATGAAAAAGAAGAATATCTATTTAATAATATATGTAGGTATATAGACAAAAATTAAATATCTCCAACATTAACAGAATTAAAGAATATTCTATGGGCTAAATCTTACAAATATACTTGTAAATTATTCGAAAAAATTAGAAAAGTTTAATCAAAAGTACTCTAATCAAAATAATAAGTAGATATTAGTAATATACAAAGTCTTATGTGAGTATTGATAAATGAATATATCAAGTTATGAAAGAGATAGTATTAATTTTACAAAACTCCAAACGTGGTATGCTGAGAAATTTTATTTTGTGTTGCATTCAAATAGATGCTATTTATAAAAGACCGGTTTACCAAAAAAGAAAAACGTGTTACTATAATAAAGTAGTAAAAAATTTTTATTTAGAGAAATAATAAAATAGAAAATCTAGCTTATAGATTTATTGATAAATCTATAAAGCAGCTAAAATAGTAATTAAATTATAATTTTGTAATAATTTAGCTACTTTTTATTATTATGATGGATGTGATATTATGAGTACAAAATATGAAATTATTGCTGACAAGATTAGGCAAAGGATTATTGATAAAACATATGAACCAGATAATTATCTTCCTAATCAAAAAATATTGATGAATGAATTTAATGTATCTAGAACTACCTTAAATAAGGCTATTACAGTTTTAGTCATGGAAGGATTGGTTTATTCAAAGCGTGGAGCTGGAACTAAAATTATAAATAGAAAGTTTTGGTATGAAAATGAAAATACAGATAAACATTATCAAGGACTTGCTGCTCGAATGAAAAAAGCTAATAGGATTTTGGTAAATAAAATTATTGAATTTAATGTAGAACTATCAAATAATATTATTCAAAATAAGCTTAAATTAAAAGAGAAATCCCCTGTTTACAAGATAATTAGGTTAAGGGTATTAGATTCAAAGCCATACATGTTGGAGCATACATATATTCCTGTTAATCTTGTTCCAGGCTTAACCGAAAAGGAAAGTGAAAAATCTATTTTTGAGTACATGCGAAACATATTAAAAATTCAATTTTCAGGTTCTTTTAAATATTTCCGAGCTGATATTCCTAATAGTTATGATATTGAATATTTAAAATGTTCTGAAAATGATCCTATTTTTCAAATTGAAGAAACAAATTTTACTTTAAATGGAGAACCTATTGAGTATAGTATTTCAAGAAATAAATACAATATTAGAGGGTATGCACTACGAGAGGTAAATTTTAAATAAAAAATTAAATAATTTAATAGTAATGTTAATGATTTGAAAAATAAAGGAATTATTTAAAGATTTATGTAAACTGAGAAATTGACATTAAACAATAGCTCTGTATATATGTGTAGTAAGTTATATAACTTTAGTATGGATTTTATTATACAAGGAAATGTAATTATAAGTGTATTGGGATTTGATTTAGGTGGAGCTAGTATAAAATATGGCATAATTAATGAAAATGGAAATATTCTGGCAAATGGGAAACTTAAAAGCTCTAAGGAGGATATTGAAATTTTTATAAATAAATTAAATGATATTAAGTTAATGTTTCAAGAAAAATATGATATTGTTGGTGTTGGAATAAGGTTTTCTGGAGCTGTTGATAATGATACTGGAATAGTAGGTGGATTTAGTGCAATTCCATACATACATGGTTTTAATATAAAAAAAGATATGTGACACTAACTGTGCTGCATTAGTAGAAGTATAGAAGGGAGTAAATCTTCATTGTGGGGAATGGAACTATAACTTCATTAGATGATTATAATACTTTAAGTAAAGCGGCATCACATTGGAAATGGCAGTTGCTAAAGCAAAAAAATATATCAGAAGATAAGTTCAATGGTGAAATGGCAGTTACTCTCATGGAAAATGGAGATAAAAAGGGTAAAAAAGAAATTGAAGCCATGTATGATAATGTAGCAAAAGCTATAACAATATACATATAATCCAGAAATGATTATAATAGGCGGAGCTGCGAGTGATAGAAAAGATTTAATAGATAATATAGATATAATATTAAAAAATTTAAAATTAAATTGCTAAGATAAAATCATGCATAAAAAAATGTAAATCTGAAAACAATGCCAACTTAATTGGAGCTGTTTATAATTTTTTGAATGAGTAGTTTAAGAGAAGATAATATGACATTTAGTAAAATTTTTTTATATGGTGAAGTAGTTGAAATCTCATCAAGTAAAAGGTATATAAGGTAAAGGGGAAATACTTTAGTCATATTGTTTTTTAAAATTTTCATTAAACTCTAGTATCCTATAAATAATTTATAGGATACTAGAGTTTTTTCATTTGTATAATGTTAATAAATTTAGTAGTATGACAAGTTAAGGTTAATAAGCTAAAGTCATACATTACATAATATAAAACATGACTACTTTTTTAAAAAACCGGTTTACTTTTTTAAAAAAGCGTGTTAATATAATAAAGAAGAATAAAACTGGTACTTGCTATATAAATAGTTACAAGATAATATTTCAAAATGGAGGTATAAATGATGGATTTAGAACAGACCGTAATGAATATAATAATTTATTCTGGCGACGCAAGAGGATATATGTATGAAGCTCTTGAGAATGCCAAAGAAGGAAAATATGATGAAATAGGCAGTCTTATAGACAAGGCAAATGAAGCTATAGGTAAGGCTCATGATGTTCAGACATCAATGCTTCAAAAAGAAGCAAGTGGTGAAAAGTTAAAAGTATCAGTATTATTTGTGCATTCGCAGGATCATTTAATGACAACGATATCAGAGAAAAATATGATCTGCGAAATCATTGAATTAAGAAAATTAGTTAATTCATTGATGAATAAGTAATTTATCCATAAAGTATTAAAAAATGATATTTAATATAAGAAAGAGGAGGAAGTTATTATGGTTACTATTAGATTATTTTGTGCAGCAGGAATGTCAACAAGTATGCTTGTTACTAAGATGCAGGAGTCAGCAAAAAAAAATGAGATTGAAGTAGATATAGAAGCCTTTCCAGAAGCTGAAATGGCAAAAAGATTAGAGGGAGTAAATGTTGTACTTTTAGGACCACAGGTAAGATATGCTCTTAATAAAGCTAAAAAAGTATGTGAACCTAAGGGGATACCAGTAGAAGTTATAAGTCCAGCAAGTTATGGAATGATGGACGGTGCTAAAGTATTAGATCAAGCTTTAAAGCTTGCTAATAATAAATAAAATAATATAGAAATAGGGGGAAAATCATGAGTGAACAAAAAGAAAGCAAATTTATGTCCAAATTGGAAGAAGCACTTATGCCAATTGCAGGAAAAATATCGGAGAACAGATACCTTCTAGCAATACGTGATGGTTTCATGCTTGCAATGCCACTTCTTATAATAGGAGCAATGTCATTATTATTTGCTAATTTTCCTATAACAGGATATGGAGACTTCATGAAAGGTATATTTGGAACTGGTTGGGATGACTTTTTCAATATTCCTTATAACTGTAGTATGGCACTTATGACTATATTCGTTGTTATGGGTATAGCGGTTAGTCTTTCAAAATACTATGATATTGAACCAGTAAGTACCGGAGTAACTGCATTAGTATGCTTTTTTATAGTTACACCTTTCTGGATGAATTATACACCAAAAGGAACTAAGAGCAACTTTTTTATATCAAGTATAATTCCTACAGATTGGCTTGGCTCTAAAGGATTATTTGTTGGAATGTTTACAGCTATAATTGTAACTGAAATTGTTAGACAAATTATTCATCGTGGATGGGTAATTAAAATGCCAGCTGGTGTTCCACCTTCGGTTTCAAAAGCATTTTCAGCTTTAATACCTGCATTCTTTGCAATGTATGCTTTCAACATAATAAGATTGTTATTCACATATACTCCGTACAGTACTGTTCATATGTTTATATTTAAAATCTTACAGCAGCCACTTACTTCACTTGGTGCTACTTATCCTGCATCAGTTATTGCAAACTTTTTCATGCAATTATTTTGGATATTTGGTATTCATGGTTCAAATGTTGTTGGTGCTGTTACACAACCACTTTGGTATTCTTTGCAGGCAGAAAATCTTGCAGCTTATCAGGCAGGTAAAGCTTTACCCCATATAGTAATTCAGTCATACCAAGATTTATTTATACAATTAGGTGGATCTGGAGCCACACTTGGATTATGTTTATCAATGATATTCCTTTGTAAATCAGAGCAATGTAAAAAAATCGGAAAACTTGCAATAATACCTGGTATATTTAATATTAATGAACCTATTACTTTCGGACTTCCAATAGTATTAAACCCTATTATGGCTATACCATTTATAATTGTACCTTTGGTTCTTACTACAGTAGCTTATTTTTCAATGGCCACTGGATTAGTTCCTAGACTTTCAGGTGTTTTGATACCTTGGACGACACCACCAGTAATCGGAGGATTCTTAGTCTGCGGTGTAAGAGGAGCAATTCTACAAATAGTTGAATTACTAATTTCAACTTTAATATACTTACCATTCTTAAAAGTGGTAGATAAATCTTATTATAAAGAAGAACAATCTGTTCCTGCAGAAGCTGAGTAAAATGAATTTTAAGTTTTTGGAAACATAATTGATTGTTTCCAAAAACTATTTTTAACATTTAAATATAAGTTAAATAAATTTTTCAATATTAAGGAGGATCTTTAATGGTAAATAAAAAATTAGATGTAATTCCTGATAACTTTTTATGGGGTGGAGCTGTAACTTCCTTTCAAACGGAAGGCGCATGGAATGAAGGAGGCAAAGGGCTTTCTATAGTTGATGTAAGAGAGATAAAAGATGATTTTTCAGATTGGAAAGTGGCAATAGATTTTTACCATAAATATAAAGAAGATATAGCACTATTTAAAGAAATGGGTTTTAATGCTTACAGAACAAGTATTTCATGGGCGAGAATTTTTCCTGATGGTGAGGGAAAAGTAAATGAAGAAGGACTTAAATTTTACGATGATATGTTTGACGAATTATTAAAAAATGGTATACAGCCGGTTATCACACTTTATCATTTTGATGTACCGTTAGCTTTAGCTGAAAAATATAATGGCTTTGCTTCAAGAAAAGTTGTTGATCTATTTGAAAAGTATTCAAGAACGGTATTTGAACGTTTCAAAGATAAGGTTAAATATTGGATTACATTTAATGAAGAAAATTTGATGTTTGGAATGCCTGAGCACTGGGGAGTAAAACTTTCTGGAGATGAGACAGATGAAACATTAAGATATCAGATGTGTCATAATGTTTTTGTTGCTCAAGCAAAGGCTAAAAAAGCGCTTAAAGAAATAATTCCGGATGCTAAAATGGGAGGAATGGTTGCATATACAACATTATATCCTGCATCCTGCAATCCTAAAGATAACCTTGCACTTGTTAAGGCAAAAGAACTTTTTATAGATTTCTATTTTGATATATTTGCAAATGGAGAATATCCATCATATATTACAAGTTATTTGAAAGAAAAAAATATTAAACTCCAAATGGAAGATGGGGATCTTGAACTTATTAAAGAAAATACTGTGGACTATTTAACTTTTAGTTATTATCAAAGTCAAATTGTAAAAGATGTTAATGAAAATGATGAGTTAAATCTTAAAGGTATTATGCCAAATCCAAATTTGAAGAAAAATGAATGGGGTTGGTCTATTGATCCTATAGGACTTAGAGTAGCTTTAAAGGATGTTTATTCAAGATATGAATTACCTATTTTTATATCTGAAAATGGAATTGGAGTAAGAGAAGAACTTAATGAGAAAAATACAGTTGATGATGATTATAGAATTGATTATTTAAGAGAACATATTAAGCAAATGGAGATTGCTATATCAGAGGGTGTAGAGGTAATTGGATATCTAAACTGGGGTTCAACAGATCTTTTGAGTTCAGGCGGTGAAATGAAAAAAAGATATGGTTTTATTTATGTAAATCGTGGTGAGAAAGATTTAAGAGATTTAAAAAGATATAAGAAAAAGAGTTTTTATTGGTATAAAAAGGTTATAGCCTCTAATGGAAGAGAACTAGATTAAGAATATTCTATGTAATTAATGAAAGGATAAATGATGCTATGAATATAAGTATAATTGATGAAATAAAAATCAGCTTATTTAAACCACATAAATATAATGAACTAAAAAATGAATCAATTTTTAGGATAATTTTATTTCAGGGCATTACAGTGATAATAAGCATGCTATTTTTAATAGTATCACAGCTTCTAATCTCGATATTTACAGGCAAATTTTCAGAATTTAAAGTGTATCTAATGGGATTTACTTTCAAAAATGCTTTGATTACTGCTTCTACTATGTTTCTAGATATAATGCTAGTTACACTTATAATAAGCTTTATATTTAAAGTTGCAGCATTCATTAGAAAATCTAATAAGTTGAGCTTTAAAGTTACATTTAATTATATTGCACATTCTTTGCTTATTTGTTCTTTGTTTAATAGACTTTTTGGACCATTTGTCATTATGCTAGTACTTAGTTACTATTTAATGGCTACTAAAGAGAATATTCCTGATGTAAGGCATCTTCAAAAAAATAATAAGTCCATTTAGCTATATTGAAAAATCAGCAAAAAATAGTGGAATGTTAAAAAAATAGTTTTTATACGTTAAACTAATTTTTAAACATTCCACTCTTTATTAGCTATTTTAAAAAACAATCCATATGGGTACAACAATTATAGTTTTCAAAAACTAATTATTCGAGGCTTAAAGATGTGTTATCAATAAATATAAGCAAACATATATAAAGGTCAAACTGAAATACGTGTAAAAACACCTTTATTTACATATGATGATATAGTTATGCCATATTGGCTTATCATGAACAAGTGGTAATGTGTCAGGTGAAATTATAAAGAGATTTAAATTATGTGATGAGAGAAATTGCAAGGTTAAGTTTACCATGCATGATAACAAAATAAACAGCATAATATCTACAAATACAGGGTATTTGTTTGATGCCGTAAACGCCATTTTGAATATTATAAAAATATGCTATATAAATTAGGCTGGTGAATGTATATGAGATTAATAACATATGTATAAATTTTTATGTCAAAATTAAAACAAATAATTATTTTGTATATCTTTTTTATAAAAGAAAGGAGGTAGCTGATAAGAACATTACAAATCATGATAATGTTTATGCAGCGAGATGCTTATGTATCCATTAAAATTTGAACATTTATATTATAAAAAGGTTTGGGGAGGAAGAAGTTTAGAAAAATTTAGAAATGATTTACCAGAAGGTAATATAGGTGAAAGCTGGGATGTTGCATGTCATAAAGATGAAACAAGTATAGTTTCTAATGGAAAATTTAAAGGAAAAAGGTTAGACGATCTAATAAAAGAAAAGAGAAATGAAATTGTCGGTACAAAGATAGATAAATTTTGGTTTCCATTACTTGTAAAGCTTTTAAATACTACATCAGAATTGTCTGTTCAAGTACATCCAAATGATAATTATGCCAGAAATGTAGAAAATGATATGGGAAAAACAGAAGTTTGGTATGTAGTTGATGCTGAAGAAGAAGCTGCACTTATAGTTGGAACTAAAGGTAATTGTACTAAAGAACTATTTAAAGAAGCAATAAAAAGCAGTGAATTGGAAAGATATATGAATAAGATACCTGTTAAAAAAGGAGATGTTTATCTCATAAAAAGCGGCATGATACATACTATGACTGGAGGCCTGATAATAGCTGAAATACAGCAAAACAGTGATACAACTTATAGAGTATATGATTATAATAGGGGAAGAGAACTTCACATAAAAAAGGCTCTTGATGTTATAGATTTAAATATAAAAGCTAAAAAAAGCAATGGAATAAAACTTACTTATGAAGGTTATGAGAAAACGCACCTTTGCCTTGGAAAAGATTTTTCACTTGAGCTTTACGATGTTTGTAATGAATTTACTGAAAAAAGTGATAATGAGAGATTTTATATATTCACTTGTGTTGATGGGAACGGAGAAATAGTTTATGATAATGGAACTGAAAAAATAAGTTTGGGCGAAAGTATTTTAATACCTGCTTCACTTGGAAAATATATTATAAAGGGTAAAATTAAACTTATTAAGAGCTATGTACCTGATATAAAAAAAGTTAAAAATGAAATATTAAATGAAATAATTTATTAACTAGGGATAATGTCAACATTTCCAACAAAGACCAAGCTAAGGCAAGAAATAGGTAATTGTAATTATATAAATGATATAATTTACTTATTATTTATATAATTATGAGAAATGATAATATGAAAGGTAATAACATTTATGTTATCCATGGTTATATGTCTTCTAACCAAGCAGAGTGGTTTCGATAGCTGAAAGAACAATTTAAAAATAGTACTGTTAAAATTAATATTCCTAACATGCCTGATTCGATTAATCCCATCTTGAACCTTGGCTTGAACATCTTCGTAATAACGCTTTGGATATTGATTCCCCTAAAGAGCATTGGTAAGTGATAGCACTGATGAAAACTTATCAAACAGATGTGTTATAACAGATATGAAGCATAAAATAAAATTTCTGATTGTAGTTTAACCATGTTTAAATAAGTGTACTATATTACAAAATTTAACAAATAAAAGGATAAAGTCGCATATTCTCAATTTAAGGAGAGTATGTGGCTTTTATTTATTTTGTTTTTCAATTATATGTATATATAGGACTTTCGCCAACATTATTGCATTATCATATACTGAAGGAAAAGATGATATTATTTTAATTAAAGACAAACTTGAAGAAGTATTGGATTACTCACCTAGCATTATGTCTAAGATTGAAACTATGAAAGGTATTGACAATTCAGATGAAATTATAGAACATAGTGATTCTCTAATGCTTGCAAGAGGATGCTTAGTTTTGAATATAGGAATATCAAGACTTTTATATTATCAAGATTTAGTTTTAGACAAGTGTAAGAAAAGAAATTGTAAGTTATATATAGCATCGGAATTACTTTCATCTCTTGGTAAGAAAGAGTGGCCAAGTCGTTCTGACATATGTGATATATCTTATATTGTAAAAAAAGTTTTGAAGATATAATATTAAGTTCTTAATTAAGTAGAAATGAAAAATTATCAACTGCAAATTATTATTTAAACCAGGTATATGATATAATAGAAAAAATATCTAAATATTATATTACAATATAGATAAACTTTGATAATAACGCTATAAAACAATACTTGGGCTTAGTTTACTATGTATGAAAGATGATTAAATAAGATATTGTTAGGAGATGAGCTGATGAAAGTTATTGATGATATAACAAATTTTATATTTGTTGAAGATGAACCACATAAAGTCGATGCGATTTTTATACCTGGAACATCCTTGGCTGATCCAGCTGAGAAGGCTGCTGAACTTTGGAATAAAGGATATTCAAATTATATAATACCATCAGGGAAATATAGTTCAAAACTAGGATATTTTCCATCAGATAAAACTAAAGACACTTCCTATGAGAGAGATTATGAAACTGAATGCGATTTTTTTTGTGAAGTATTATACAAAAATAACGTGCCAAAAGAAATTGTTATTAAAGAAAAATCTTCTCAAAATACCTATGAAAATGCGTATAAATCAAAAGAATTAGTTGAGAGCTCAAATATAAATTTAAAAAAGGCTATCGTATGTTGTCAGTCATATCATGCACGTCGTGTGCTAATGACATATAGTTGGGTTTATCCTAATACTCAATTTTATATTTGTCCTGTTGACACTCGAGGAATAACCAAAGATAATTGGTTTACATTTGAGTATGGTATAAACCGAGTAATGGGGGAATTAGCAAGATGCGGACATTACTTCCCCGATATGATAAAAGAAATATATGAAAAAGAACTTAAAGATAAATAAAAATATTGCTATGTATGAAAACTATAAAGCATGAAACTTATAGATGAGCAGAATACGTATGAGGTTTAAAGATATATTAAATAATATTGGAGTTATTATGCTTAGAAAATATTTATTAAAAAATAAATTACTATTTTTAACGGCATCATCATTACTCAAATATATTGTTGATACTGCCGTTCAAGAGGATATAAATAAATTTAAAAGATCTATAGTATTGTGGGGGGCTTTATCATAAGTAAATTGATTATAGACTGTGTAAGTCAATATTTTAATGCAAATTTTATAAAGAAATCCATGGTTTGTGTAAAAGATGATATTTTCTTCTTCCTTATCTAAGTATTCAGATGCAATAATTAATTGCTTTTTATTTAAATTTAATAGCAAACCCATATATAATTATGTTTAATAAAATTATAACATAAGTGGGAGAATAATGGCGAAAAATATATTAATATAGATATTTAGAATTAATAAGTATTATACATTATCAAAATTTATATAACGAAATTAAAATTATTAATTACAAATTAAAAAGAACTCTTAGAATGTTTCCCTCTTGATTTCAGATAGCTTTTGTTGTATAACAGCGTAAACAGTATCAGGAATTTTATTTTTTCTCAATATTTCACTAATATAGTCTTTACTATATCCTAGACTTATACTAACACTTTTCCATGATTTAGCACCCATATACGCTTTTAATTTAAGTAATTTTTCCTTTGAACATTTTTCCTTCATATTATATAGCTTTAAGTAATTAATATGATTGATACCAAAATAATTACAAATAAGTCTCCAATAATATGGATTATTTAATTTGTCTTCTTCTACATGCATTAATGTATCAACTGAGATATTTATTTTTTTACTTAATTTATCTAACGTCATATTATTTTTAAGTCTTAATTCTCTCAATTTAGTTCCATAGGAATTTATATTTATAATTTTTTTAGAAATAACTTTTTCTTTCTTTATGTCAAATTTGCTACCCGCAAGGACACGGATTAATGGCGGATATAAATAAGAAGTTAGCTGGGTAAGTTACATTTCCTGTAGATCTAGAAAGTTTTATAATTTTATCCTCTAGAGGCTGTCTTAACACATCAATTACACCTCTTTTAAATTCAAGTAATTCATCTAAAAATAGAACACCATTGTGGGCGAGGGAAATTTCACCTGGCATAAGTCTATTTCCACCACCAACCAATGATATCTTTGAACATGTATGATGTGGAGCCCTAAATGGTCTTTTAAGAATTAAATTCTTATTTCCTAAATTTCCGGAAGCACTGTATATTTTTGTGACTTCAATAGCTTCCTCATAACTTAACGGAGGTAATATGGTTGGAAAGCGTTTTGCAAGCATTGTTTTACCTGAACCAGGAGGTCCGTAAAGCATTATGTTATGTCCGCCTGAAGCTGCAATTTCCAGTGCCCTTTTGGAAACTGACTGACCTAAAACCTCTGAAAAATCCACGTCATATTTGCAATCTGATTTTTTACTGTGATTTTTACAGTACGGAAGTATGTCTCTATATTTTATAAAATTTATTACTTGAAGTAAATTTGAGAAAGGATATAGATTTATATTTTTTATAATTGAACATTCTTCTACATTATCGGAAGGTATTATGAAATTAATTAAATCTTTATGTATTCCTTCTAAAATAGCAGGCAAAGCACCACGTATTCCTTTTAAATTTCCATTTAGTGAAAGCTCTCCTATAAGCATAAAATCATTTTTATCATCAAAAATAACCTGTTTTGTAGCAAGAAGTATACCTAATGCTATAGGCAAATCAAATAATGAGCCTTCTTTTTTTAAACTTGCTGGAGCTAAATTCACAGTTATTCTACATACAGGAAATTTAAATCCAGAATTTATAATAGCAGATCTGACCCTTTCTTTAGATTCTCTTACTGCAGTATCTGCTAATCCTACTATATTAAAAGTTGGAAATCCTTTTGAAACATCTATCTCTACAGATACCATAAATCCGTTTATTCCAGCTAGTGAAGCTGAGTTTAATATTATAGTGGACATATTATATTTTATTACCTCCTTGTATAAAGTCGTTACATAAAGATATAAATTTATACTCTCTTAAAATAAATTATTGACAAGGATATTTTTTTTATTCTAATTTTTTTTTGAATAAAAAAGTATTTTATGAACATAATTATGCATAAAGAATTTCAATAAGAAATAAATATTTATAAAAACTATTAGGAGAATAATAAAATGTACGATAATGATTTATGGTTTACCATAATTAACATGTCTGATAAAAGTAAGCAAGAACTTTTAAAAAAGTACAAAACTACCGATGAAATTTTGTACAAATTTAGAAATGCCTCATCGTTTAGTAAATATAAATTTGATGCTGATGAAATACAGTATACAAAAGAGTTAATGCGTAAAAATAATATGAAAATAGTTTTTTGGAATGATGAAGATTATCCTAAAATATTAAAAAACTATGATGATATGCCATATGGTTTATTTTATATGGGAAATATAAAAAAATTAAATGATATATCTCTTAATATTGCAGTTGTTGGTTCTAGAAAATGTACTCAATATGGAAAAGATATAACTAAGATAATTTCTCGTGAAGTTTCATTAAATGGTATTGGTATTATAAGTGGTATGGCTAGAGGAATAGATACATGTGCTCATACAGCATGTATAGAAAATAATGGTTACACGTGTGCTGTACTTGGATGCGGTGCTAATGTTATTTATCCTAGAGAAAATAAAGATTTGTATTGCAAAATTATAAGAAGTGGGTGTATAATTTCTCAATATAAGCCAAATACAAAACCATTGTCTTATAATTTTCCAATAAGAAATAAAATTATAAGCGGCTTAAGTAAATTAGTCTTAGTTGTTGAAGCAGGAATAAGAAGTGGATCATTAATAACAGCACATATAGCCTTAGACCAAGGAAAAGATGTTGCTGCTGTACCTGGATCTGTTTTTTCTAAAATGAGTCTCGGAACTAATCAGTTAATAAAAGAAGGAGCTTATGTTGTAAGAAATCCAGATGATTTATTTGATGTTTTAAATTTTGAAAAAATTAATTTTAAAAAAATAAGCGATACTGCAGGAACTGTGAAAATGTCTCAAAAGCAGAAACAAATATATGATATTATTAATGATAAACCAATTCATGTTGATGATATAAAACAGTATCTTAATATTGACATTCAGGAACTTTATGAGTTATTATTTGAAATGCAGTTAAAAAATGAAATAATATGTTTAAGTGGAAGCTATTATGTAAAAGTAAATAAGTCTTTATAAATATATAACTTTATTTTTGGAGGGGATAAGATGGGACATAAATTAGTAATTGTAGAATCTCCAGCTAAAGCAAAAACTATAGGCAAATATCTGGGGAGTAGCTATGTTGTGGAAGCATCAATGGGTCATGTAAGGGATCTTCCTAAAAGTACTTTAGGAGTAGATATAGAAAATAATTATAATCCTAAATATATAACAATAAGGGGTAAGGGAGAATTATTAGATAAGCTTAGAAAGGCTGCGAAAAAATGTGATAAAATATATCTTGCAACCGACCCTGATAGAGAGGGAGAAGCTATATCTTGGCATTTGTCAAAAGTTTTAAAAATAGATGAAAATGAAAAATGCAGAATAGAATTTAATGAAATAACTAAAAATGCTATAAAAAACGCTATAAAAAATCCGAGAAAGCTTAACCTAAATCTTGTAGATGCTCAGCAAGCAAGGAGAGTACTTGATAGATTAGTTGGATATAAGATAAGTCCAATTTTGTGGAAAAAGGTTAAATGGGGATTAAGTGCCGGAAGAGTACAATCTGTTGCACTTAGAATGATTTGCAGTAGGGAAAAACTTATAGTAGATTTTAAACCAGAAGAATATTGGAGCATAGAAGCTAATTTATATAAAAATGCAAAAAAGAACAAATTTACTGTTAAATTAACTTCATTCAAAGGTAAAAAATTAAAGATAAGCAGTAAAGAAGAAAATGAAAATATAATAAAAGATATAAAAAATGGAGATTTTAAGGTACAGAATATCAAAAAAGGTACAAAAAATAAGAATTCTCTTCCACCCTTTACTACAAGTACACTTCAACAAGATGCCAATAGAAAACTAAATTTTTCAACTAAAAAAACAATGTCTGTTGCACAGCAACTCTATGAAGGAATAGATATAAAAGGACATGGAACAATAGGTCTTATTACATATATGAGAACTGATTCAGTTAGAATTGCAAAGGAAGCACAGGTTTCAGCTTCTGAATTTATATCTAAGGAATATGGAAAGGAATATGTGCCATCAAGCCCTAAAATATATAAAAGCAAAAAAAATATACAGGATGCACATGAAGCAATTAGACCAACATCCATAGAACTTACTCCTAGTAGTATTAAATCAAGCTTAAAAGATGATCAATATAAATTATATAACTTAATATGGTCAAGATTTATTGCAAGTCAGATGTCAAATTGTATTTTAAATACGTTATCAATAGAAATAAAAAATGGAGATTACTCCTTTAGAGCTTCTGGAAGTAATATTAAATTTGAGGGATTTATGAAAATTTATAAATATACTACTCAAGAAGAGGAAGAAAACGAAAAAATTCCTGAACTAATTGTAGGTGATATTTTAAAATCAGAAAGCATAGATGGAAAACAACATTTTACACAGCCTCCTGCTAGGTTTACAGAAGCTTCACTTGTAAAAACACTTGAGGAAAATGGTATAGGAAGACCAAGTACATATGCTCCTATTATTTCCACACTTATTGATAGGAAATATGTAAAAAAAGAAAAACGAACCATATTTCCAACAGAACTTGGTAATATAGTTGATAATATTCTAAGTGATTATTTTAAACAGATTATTGATGTTGAGTTTACCGCAGACATGGAAAATAAATTAGATGCTGTTGAAGCTGGAAAAGAAAATTGGAAGAAGATAGTTGACGAGTACTTTGAGCCACTAAAAAAGGCAATTGATATTGCTGAAAAAGAAGTTGCTAAAATAACCATAGAGGATGAAGTTACAGATATTAAGTGTGATAAATGCGGTAGAAATATGGTTATTAAGCATGGTAGGTTTGGAGATTTTTTGGCATGTCCTGGATATCCCGAATGCAAAAATACAAAGCCTATTGTTGAAAAATTGCAAGTAAAATGTCCAAAATGTGGCGGAGATGTAATTGTAAGAAGAAGTAAAAAAGGAAGAAGATTTTATGGATGCAGTAATTATCCAAAATGTGATTTTGTAAGCTGGTTCGAACCAACGGATGAAAAGTGCCCTAAGTGTGGAAGCTTTATGGTTAAAAAGACTAGTAAATCTAAGGGAAATTATCTTCAATGCTCTAATACAGAATGTAAATATGAGAAAGTTAATGTAGAACCAGAGAAAAAATAATTGTATTAATATAGCTATAATTGTCGCAATTGTAAAAATTAAGATTGAATAAATAAAACATATATGCTATTATTTTTAATGGGCAAGTTGATAATTCTAAATGTTGAGAAAAATTAAAAAATTTAATAACTAAAAGGATAAAATTAAAAATCAGGAGGAGTAGTAATGTCAGTACTATTAAATAAAACACGTAAGCTAAATACAATACTTCAAAAATCAGGAACGGAACCAGTTGTCTTTGATGATATATGCAATTTACTAAGCGAGGTACTTGAATGTAATGTATACGTTGTGAGCAGAAAGGGTAAAATACTAGGTAATAATATTTCAAGTGGGTTTGAATGCGAAAAGATAAAAAAAGAAATATTACTTAACAAAAAATTTCCTGATTCGTATAATTTAAAACTTTTGGATTGTAAAGAAACTAAGGCAAATTTAAAGCATACCAAGAACTGTACTTTCTATGATGATGAAACTTGTGAATTTGAAAATAAAGTTTCAACTATAGTCCCAATAATAGGTAATAGGGAAAGACTAGGAACATTGCTTTTAGCTAGATTCACTAAAAAGTTTACGGATGACGATTTAGTTTTAGCTGAATATGGTGCAACAATTGTAGGACTTGAGATATTAAGGTCTAAAAATGACGAAATAGAAGCTGAGGTTAGAAAAAAAGCAGTTGTTCAATTGGCTATTGGAACCCTATCTTACTCTGAACTTGAGGCTGTTGAACATATATTTGATGAATTAGATGGAAAAAGTGAAGGTCTTTTAGTGGCATCAAAGATTGCAGATAAAGTTGGAATAACAAGATCTGTAATTGTCAATGCACTTAGAAAATTTGAAAGTGCAGGAGTTATAGAATCTAGATCACTTGGAATGAAAGGTACACATATTAGGATTCTAAATGACAAATTATTAGAAGGGCTTAAAAAAATAAAATAATTAAATAAAATTCTTGAATACATAGAATCTATGTGATATACTTACAAAGGTGAAAATACACACACTATCTAGTTTGAAATTTGTGCCATTAATGTATGGTTGTTTTAATAAAAGATAGTGGCGGTAATAACAAATTTTAGGAGGAAAAATTTATGTCAGTTATTTCAATGAAACAATTATTAGAAGCTGGTGTTCATTTCGGACATCAAACAAGAAGATGGAATCCAAAAATGGCTCCATACATATTTACAGAAAGAAACGGTATATATATAATCGATTTACAGAAAACTGTAAAGAAGATTGATGAAGCTTATAATTTCATTAGAGAAGTATCAGCTCAAGGTAAGGATGTACTTTTTGTAGGAACAAAAAAGCAAGCTCAAGAAGCTATTGCTGAAGAAGCAGTAAGATGCGGAATGCATTTTGTTAACAATAGATGGTTAGGTGGTATGTTAACAAATTTCAATACTATAAAAACTAGAATTGAAAAATTAAATAATTTAAAGAAGATGGAAGAAGACGGAACATTTGATGTTTTGCCTAAAAAAGAAGTTATATTATTAAAGAATGAAGAAGAAAAACTTGTTAAAAATTTAGGTGGAATAGTAAATATGACACAATCAAATATCGGAGCTTTGTTTATAGTAGATCCAAGAAAAGAAAAGAATGCTATCTCTGAAGCAAAGATTTTGGGAATTCCTGTTGTAGCAATTGTTGATACAAATTGTGATCCAGATGAAGTTGATTATGTAATTCCAGGAAATGATGATGCAATAAGAGCTGTAAGACTTATAACTTCAAAAGTTGCGGATGCAGTAATTGAAGGAAGACAAGGCGAACAGTTAGCTGAATAATAAACTAGTTATAATAAATCTAAATACTTTTTTTAAACGAATGAAGGAGTTTTCTTCTTCATTTGTTTATGTAAATAAAAGCATATAACGGAGGTATGAAACATGATTTCTGCAAGTGCAGTTAAAGAATTAAGAGAAAGAACCGGAGCCGGAATGATGGCTTGTAAAAAAGCATTAACAGAAGCTAACGGAGATTCAGAGAAGGCAGTAGAATTATTAAGAGAAAAAGGATTAGCAGCTGCTGCTAAAAAAGCTGGAAGAATAGCTTCAGAAGGTTTAGTTGTTGCTTATGTTAATGATGATGGAAAAAGTGGAGCTATTGCTGAAGTAAATTGCGAAACAGATTTCGTTTCTGCAAATGGTGACTTTAAAGCTTTAGCAGAAGATATAGCTAAATTAGCAGTAAACAGTAATTCAACTACAGTAGATGAACTACTAGAGGAAAACTTAAATGGAGAAGGCAAATTAAAAGATGTTATAACTGCTTTAATTGCCAAATTAGGAGAAAATATTAATTTAAGAAGATTTTCTAAATTTTCAGTTCAAGATGGAGTAATTAAAAGTTATATACATGGAAACGGAAGAATTGGAGTTCTTGTTAAATTAAATAGTAGCAATACTTCTGATGCAGTTCACGATTTAGCTAAAGACATATGCATGCAAATTGCTGCTGCAAATCCATTATATCTTGATGAAAGTTCTGTTGATCAGGCAGCTCTTGACAAAGAAAGAGAAATATATAGAATTCAAGCTGTAAATGAAGGAAAACCAGAAAAGATAGTTGAGAAAATGGTTGAAGGAAGAGTAAGAAAATACTTGAAAGAAGTATGTTTAGTAGATCAAGTATGGGTTAAAGATTCAGATTTAACAATTTCAAAATTATTGGCTAAAAAATCAAAAGAATTAGGAGCCGATATTTCAATAGCTGATTTTGTAAGATTTGAAAGAGGCGAAGGAATAGAAAAGAAAGAAGAAGATTTTGCTGAAGAAGTTAAAAAACAAATGCAGCAGAGTAAATAACATATTTGAGAACACTGCGTGTTCTCTTTTTTTGAAATAATTTTGTGAGAAATGCAGCTGAATTGCAGTGGCTTTTGATACCCAGTGCAATTTTAATTAAAATAAAATGATGTATAAGTAGCATTGGAGGTACAGTATGCAGTCGAATAAATATAAAAGAGTAATGTTAAAAATTTCAGGTGAAGCTTTAGCAGGAAATAATGGATATGGTATTGATTTTGAAGTAGCAAATAGAATAGCAAAAGAAATTAAAGAAATTGTTGATTTAGGAATAGAAGTTGGAGCTGTAGTAGGCGGCGGAAACATATGGCGTGGAAGAAATGGTAAAGGTATGGATAGAACTACTGCAGATTATATGGGCATGCTTGCAACTTGTATAAATGCCTTGGCACTTCAAGATTCACTTGAAAATATAAATGTTGATACTAGAGTCCAAACAGCTATAGAAATGAAACAGGTAGCAGAACCATTTATAAGAAGAAGAGCAATGAGACATCTTGAAAAAGGTAGAGTTGTTATATTTGCTGGCGGAACAGGAAATCCTTATTTTTCTACTGATACTACAGCTGCATTAAGAGCTGCAGAAATAGAAGCAGATGTAATACTTCTTGCTAAAAAAGTAGATGGAGTTTATGATAAGGATCCACATATATATAATGATGCTGTTAAATTTGACAATTTGAATTATATGGAAGTACTTGAGAAAAATTTACAAGTTATGGATTCTACTGCAACTTCTTTATGTATGGATAATAATATACCAATAATCGTATTTGGACTTGATGTTTCTGGAAATATTAGAAAAGCAGCACTTGGAGAGAAAATAGGTACTATAGTATCAAAATAGATTTGGAGGATTTATTTTATGATAAGTGATATAATTAAAGAATTAGAAGAAAAAATGAAAAAAAGTATATCATCTTTAAAAAAAGAATTAGGTTCAATGAAAGCTGGTAGAGCAACACCGGCAATGCTTGATAGAATAGAAGTTGATTATTATGGCACTATGACTCCTATTAACCAACTTGCTAATATATCAGTACCTGAATCAAGAATATTAATGATTCAGCCATGGGATAAGTCATCTATGAAGAGTATAGAAAAAGCTATTTTAATTTCTGATTTGGGTTTGAATCCATCTAATGATGGTACTGCTATAAGACTTATAATTCCCGAGCTTACAGAAGAAACAAGAAAAAATTTGGTGAAAAACGTTAAAAAAGCAGGAGAAGAAACTAAAGTGGCTTTGAGATCTATTCGTAGAGATGCTAATGATAAAATAAAGGCCTTGAAAAAAGAAAGTTCTATAACCGAAGATGAAACTAAGACTGCAGAAAATGATGTCCAGAAAAAAACTGATAGTTATGTTAAAGACGTTGATGTAATAGTAAATGCAAAAGAAAAAGAAATTATGTCCATATAACTGTATATATATGATTTATTTTAGACCTGCTAAAGTATGCAGGTTTTTTTTATATTGGATATATGTTAAAATATCAATGTATTTATATATTGAATGGAGAGAATAATATGCTAAATTTTACTAAATCTAATAAAAACATAGGTGACAATACAGATATTGATTTTTCTAATATTCCGCAACATATTGCAATTATAATGGATGGAAATGGACGATGGGCAAAAAAAAGAAATTTACCAAGAACCATGGGACATAAAGCTGGTGGAGAGACTTTAAGAAAAATAGTAAAAGAATGTAGTGACATAGGTGTTAAATATTTAACTGTATATGGTTTTTCAACAGAAAATTGGGTACGTCCTAAAGATGAGGTTAATGCCATTATGAAGCTCATTGTTGAAATTTTAAAAAAATATTTTGAAGAAATGAATAAAAATAATGTTATTGTAAATCCAATAGGTGATATTTCAGGTTTACCAGAAGCCTGTATTAAAACATTAAATAATGCAAAAGATAAAACTAAAGATAATACTGGACTTATGCTTAACTTAGCACTTAATTATGGTGGACGTAATGAAATAGTCAATGCTGTTAAGAACCTGTTCATTGATTATGACAATAACAAAATATCAAAGAATGATATTTTGAATTTAAGTGAAGATAAATTTTCTTCGTATCTTTATACAGGTGATATTCCAGATCCTGATATAATAATACGCCCAAGTGGTGAAAAAAGACTTAGTAATTTCTTATTGTGGCAGTGTGCATATTCTGAATTTTGGTACTCTAATATAAATTGGCCTGATTTTTCTGAAGCTGATCTCCATCAAGCTATAAGAGACTATCAGAATAGAGACAGAAGATATGGAGGCGTAAAATAATGAATATAAACAAAAGATATTTAGGTGCAGTTTTTTTAGCTCCTCTACTAATATTTTTGCTTTTAGGAGGAATATATCTTAAAATATTTGTTTTTGCTTTATCTATATTAGGCTTGTATGAATATTATAAAGTTTCAAAAGAAGCATCAATTAAACCTATGCCTGTAGTTGGGTACATTCTCTGTATACTTTATTATAGTTTAATAAGTTATAATTTAAATTTTAAGATTGTTTTGTTCTTAATAGTAATGGGAATATTTTTTATGATGTGCATACCAACATTTAATACCGAATACAACTATATAGACATTTCAGTTACAATATTAGGATTCATATATGTTGCAGTCTTTTTTAGCTTTATAGTTTTAACAGATGATTTAAAATATGGAAATTATCTTATATGGCTTATATTTATAGCTTCGTGGCTTTGTGATACTGCAGCTTATTATTCAGGAAGAATTTTTGGTAAAACAAAATTATGTCCAAAGGTAAGCCCTAAAAAAACTGTAGAAGGTTCGATTGGAGGAATTATTGGCAGTGTGCTTGGTTGTACTATTTATGGTTTTATAATATCTAAGTATGGTGTTAACATAAGTTTATATCACTACATAATATTAGGAATTATTTGTGGAATTTTTTCTCAATTTGGAGATCTTGCTGCTTCATCAATTAAAAGGCATGCAAAAGTTAAAGATTACAGCAATTTAATACCAGGTCATGGTGGTATACTGGATAGATTTGATAGTATACTATTTACGTCAGTAGTAGTATTTTATTATTTGAGCTTTTTTGTATTTTAAATAATTGTCAAATTAGCACTTATTTAAAATATATTTAATAAAATAATTGATCTTGTGACTTAAAGGAGGAGAACGCTTTGAAATTAAGCAGCATTCAAAATAAAATTGTTGAGGATACAAAACATACCTGCTGCCTAATTAAGGGTAAAAGGGGAACTGGTAAAACTACAATAGCAGCTTGTAGAAGCATATTTCTAAAAAACAATTACTGTATATCAAAAAGCGATAATATAATTGTAATTAATAGTTCCAAAAATAAATTGAATAACTTTAATGAAATATATTCTTCATTATATAATGATGCAAATTCAAAGTATTCAACACTTCTAGAACCTTATAGAAAAGTTACTAACATATGTACCTTAGATGAAATTATAGATAAATATGCTGTTTCAAAAATAAGCCTTATCAGTGAAAGAGATAAAATAGCTTTGATAAAAGACTGTGTATATGCTGCAAGCAATATTTATCCCAAAATTAAAATATTAAATAACAGCTATGTTGATTTTTTCAAAGATGAAATAGAATGGATTAAAAGTTGTGGTTATGAAGACATTAATATTTATCAGAATGTAAAAAGAATTGGAAGAAATTCTACTAAAAACACTGTACATGTAAGGCTTAATAAAAATTCTATTATGCGAGAGTGTGTTTTTAAATTGATGCTTATGTACAATGATAAATTAAGCTATGCTGGACAATTTGATGATGAAGATAAAACTAAGACTGCTTTAAAAAATTCATCTAAAAAGAAGGCACAAAAGTACACACATATAATAGTAGATGAAGTTCAAGAATTAACAAAACTGCAAATCGATTTTATTAATTCTATAAAAAGAAATTGCAAATACTCATCAATATTTTTTACATATGATAATGACTCAATAAAAGAAAACAATTCTTGGCTTATTAAGGGACATAAAATAAGTACAATATGTAAAGATAAAATAAAAAGTTATAATTTGAAAAATACCTACGGTAGTGAAACCCAAACTTCAATGGAGAAATTTACTTATAAGGATCTTAAGCATAAAACTAGCTTTGATTTTATGAGAGATAATTATGAAACATCTAAAATAATTTTATCAGGAGACTTAAAATACAACAAAAGTGAAGTGGCTAAAATACCTGTATTTAATGAGATAGCTGCAGGTGAACCAATACTTATGAATCCTGAAATTAAGGACAAGTTCTATCTTCCTAAGTACTGGATTAGTAGTGCTAAGGATTGCTTTATGCTTAAGATAAAGGGAGATAGTATGATAAATGCAGGAATAAATGATGGTGATTATGTTGTAATAAAAAAGACTGCATATGCGGAGAATGGAAATATCGTAGCTGTCAATATTGATGGAAGTGCAACTCTTAAAAGACTTAAGATGGATAAAAATGATGTTGAGTTTATGCCAGAGAATGAAAAGTACAGTCCTATAAAAGTTACTGAGGATCAGCAGGTTATGCTTATAGGAATTGCTATTGGTATATTAAAAGTCAATTAAAAAATAATATAAAACGATCTTCTTGAATATTAATAACTATAAAGTTTTAAAGCTTTATAGTTATTTTATTTTTGAGAGGTAATAATATTGAAAGAATACAAAAAGTTAATAGAATGTTTTGCACTATTATGTGCATTTATAGTATTCACATTACTTATAAAAAAGTATTTTAAACCATTTTTTGTTATAATCCTTTTTGTAATATTGTGTAGTCCGATACATAAATTTTTGTGCGGGTATAAAATTTTTAATAATAAATTAAGTGCAATAATAAGTATAGTATTTGTAAATCTTATGATTTTTTTTGGAGTATTTTTAATGGGCAATTTTATTATGAGTAAAATTACCATGTATTTTATAAATCCATACAATAAGATTAATATTAACAAATTACCAATAATAAGTAAATTTAATATTAACATTTTAATGGGCAAACTCAATATTTTTTCAGATAAGCTACTTAATACTGATTTCTTCAGGAAAGGAGCTTTTTATACCACAGATAGTATTTTAACATACTTTGTTGCAACTATATCTGTTTACTTTATTTTGGCAGATAAATATGATATAGTTAATTTAACTGAAAAATTGCTTACTAAAAACAAAGTACAATTAATACTAAAAAAGCTTAATGATATAAAAAACTTGCTCATAGTCGAAACCTTTTTAGTATTAATTACAACAGTAGAAACAATAATAGGATTTTTTATTCTAGGCATAAATGATTTTTTTATGCTTGGGATTATATGTGGTTTTTTAGACATATTACCTTATGTTGGGACTATTCTGGTTTTTATTCCTTTGATGATATACTATGCTTGTAAAAAAGAATATTTAATTGTCTTTGGTTTGGCTATCTTATACATTTTTCTCCAATTTATACGTCAGATTATGGAAGCCAAATTCATGAGCAATAAGTTTAAAGTGCATCCTCTTTTGATAATAGTATCAGTTTACATTGGAATTAAAGCCTTTGGAATAATTGGATTATTTATGGGTCCCATTTATGTAATAAGTGCAAAAGAAATAATATTGTCTTCATAAAATATAGGAGTGATACAATGAAAAACATATCAATAATAGGAGCTACAGGTTCAATTGGGACTCAAACTCTTGATGTAATAAGGAATGATAGTGAAAATTTAAAGCTAGTGTGTGCTAGTGCTAATACTAACTTTGAAAAAATGATACAAATAGTAGATGAATTTAAACCTGAAATGGTTGTAATGACAGATAAATATTCATATAGTAAGGTATTAGATTATTGCAAAGAAAAAGATATAAAAACTATTGTGAAATGTGGTTATGAAGCTCTTAACGAAGCTGCTTCTTACGAAAAATGTAATACTGTTGTAACATCCATAGTTGGAATGATAGGGCTTATTCCAACTTTAAAAGCTATTAAAAGTGGTAAAGATATTGCACTTGCAAACAAGGAAACTCTTGTTGTTGGCGGTGAAATAGTGATGAAGGAAGCAAAAAAGTATGGAGTTAAAATACTTCCCGTTGATTCTGAGCATGGAGCCATATTTCAGAGCCTTCAAGGAAATAAGTATGAAGATATAAATAAAATACTTTTAACTGCTTCTGGTGGACCTTTTAGAGGCAAAAATATGCATGAATTAAAGAACGTTAGAGTGAAGGATGCTTTGAATCATCCAAAGTGGAAGATGGGTAAAAAAATAACGATTGATTCATCAACGCTCATGAATAAAGGACTTGAGGTTATTGAGGCTCATTGGCTTTTTAATGCAGATTATGATGCAATACAGGTGTTAGTACACCCTCAAAGCATAGTTCATTCAATGGTTGAATATAAGGATGGAAGTGTTATAGCACAATTGGGACCTACTGATATGAGACTTCCAATTCAGTATGCATTAAATTATCCAGAAAGAAAAAAAAGAGTAGTTAAACCTCTCGATTTCTATACGACTCCAGATTTGCATTTTGAAAAGCCGGATTTTAATACTTTCAAATGCTTAAAATTAGCTTATGAAGCAGGAAAAGCTGGAGGTTTAATGCCAACTATTTTAAATAGTGCTAATGAATATGCTGTGAATTTGTTTTTAGATGGAAAAATTAAATTTATAGAAATTCAAGAAATAATAGAGGATGCATTAAATCATTTTCAGAATTTAAATAATATAACTGCTCATACTATAGTAGAACAGAGTAAAAAAGTTACAGAATATTTAAAAGGTAAAAATATATTTTAGAGGTGATAATTTTGAGTTTTTTGAATATAATTGCTGCTATCTTTGCTTTTGGCGTACTTATATTAATACATGAATTAGGCCATTTTATTTTGGCAAAGTTAAATGATGTTAAAGTTGAAGAATTCGCAATTGGAATGGGTCCAAAACTTTTAAGTATCAATGGAAAAGAAACGCAGTATTCGATTAGGGTTCTGCCTATAGGTGGATATGTAAAAATGCTTGGAGATGAAACTAAAAGCAATGATCCACGTGCATTTAATAATAAATCTTCAGCTAGAAGGCTTAGTATAGTTATTGCAGGTCCTCTTATGAACTTAGTGCTTGCTGCAGTTTTGTTTTTTGCAGTAGGAATGGCAAATGGTATACTTCTTCCTAAAATATCAGCAGTTGTTAAAAATTCTCCTGCACAAAAAGCTGGTATAAAAGTAGGTGACACAATAACTAAAATAAATAATTCTCACGTAGGTACATGGGAAGATGTTTCTCTTTACATAGCATTTAATAAAGGTGAAAGTGTTAAAGTAGCTGTGAAAAATAATAATGCCGTAAAAAACTTAGTTATAGTACCTGAGTATAATAAAAAAGAAGGAAGATATCTTATAGGTATAGCCCCTGAAGTTGTACAGAAACCATCTATTCTTCAAGGAACAAGTTATGGTGCTAATGAAACAGTAACTATGATTAAATCAGCATACTTAAGCTTAAAAATGATTTTTCAAGGAAAAGCTTCAGTTAAGGACGTATCAGGACCAGTAAGTATAATAAAGGTTACAGGAGCAGCTGCAAATGCAGGATTTATGGCTCTTATTAATTTCATTGCCTTTTTAAGTGCTCAACTTGGAGTATTAAATCTTTTACCTATTCCAGCACTAGATGGAGGATACGTATTTCTATTTATATTCCAAATGATTACTGGCAAGAAGGTTGATGATGATAAAATTGGAATTGTAAACACAATAGGTTTTGCACTGCTTATGCTTTTAATGGTAGTAGTTACAATAAAGGATATTATGTATCCTATAAAGTTTTAATTTTGAAGGGATGATACAATGCATAGGATAAAAACTAGAAAAGTGAAGGTAGGAAATTTATATGTTGGCGGTGATTCTAAAATAACAGTACAATCAATGACAAATACTGATACTAGAGATGCCAAAGCAACTATAGAGCAAATAAAAAAATTAGAGTCTTCTGGCTGCGATATTGTAAGATGTGCTGTTCCTGATATTAAAGCAGCTTCAGCCCTAAAGGATATAACAAAAAGTGTAAATATACCTGTAGTTGCGGATATACATTTTGATTATAGGCTTGCACTTGAGTCAATAAAAAATGGAATTTCAGCACTTAGAATTAATCCAGGCAATATAGGAAGCAGAGAAAGAGTTGAACTTGTAGCCAAAAGTGCAAAGGAAAGAAATATCCCAATAAGAATAGGTGTAAATTCAGGTTCTCTTGAAAAAGACCTATTGAATAAATATAAAAAAGTTTGCAGTGAAGCTCTTGTAGAAAGTGCTTTAAATCACGTAAAAATACTTGAAGACGTAAATTTTCAGGATATAGTAATCTCAATAAAATCTTCTAATGTTGCAATGATGATAGATAGTTATAGACTGATATCTAAAAAAGCAGATTATCCTCTTCATCTTGGAGTAACTGAAGCAGGAACTATATGGAGAGGAACTATAAAATCTTCTGTAGGTATAGGTACTCTTTTGAGTGAAGGAATTGGAGATACTATAAGAGTATCCTTAACAGGTGATCCAGTAGAAGAAGTTAAAGTTGGAAAAGAAATTTTACGCTGTTTCGGTTATGAGAAGAGCGGAATAGAATTTGTTTCATGCCCAACTTGTGGAAGAACTTCTATAGATCTTATAAAAATTGCAAATGAAGTTGAAAAAAGATTGGAAAATTGTAATAAAAACATCAAGGTGGCTGTAATGGGCTGCGTTGTAAATGGACCAGGTGAAGCTAGAGAAGCAGATATAGGCATTGCTGGAGGAAATGGTGAAGGCCTTATATTTAAAAAAGGACAAATAGTAAAAAAGGTTAAGGAAGAATATTTAGTTGATGAACTTATAAACGAAATATCCAATATGTAATTTATTATTGAAATATCATCTTTTATATGGTAAAATAGTATGAGATGTTAAAGTTTACTGATAGATTTGTGCAAAGAGAGTGGGTAGTTGCCCGCTCTTTCATTTTGTATTTTTTATTAAATTTAGGAATTAAAAAATTGTAATTGGTAGATTATATATTGTAAGGAGGGGATTTAGTGATAGAAAAACTAATGGAACTTATAAAACCAATCGTTGAAAACTTAGGTTATGAATTTTATCATATTGAACTTGTTAAAGAAAATGGTGAAAGATATTTAAGAATATACATAGATAAAGAAAATGGTATATCCCTTGATGATTGTGAGAAAGTTAGTAGAGCTGTAAGTGATTTACTTGATGATAAAGATCCTATTCCTTACAGTTATTATCTTGAAGTATCATCACCAGGAATCAATAGAATTTTATATACTGATGAACATTTAAAAAAATATGTTGGAAGTATGGTAGATATTAAATTGAAAAGCAGTCTTAATAAGGTAACAAACTATTCAGGTAAACTAAGTGGTTTTAATGAAGAAATTATTGCAATCATTGTCTTGGATAATAAGGAAATAAAAATTCCTAGAAAAAAAATCAAAAAGATTTGTTTGAGTGGGGAATTTTAAGGAGGTTAATAAAATGAATCAGGAATTCATCCAGGCACTTAAAGAAATTGTTGAGGAAAAAGGTATAAGCGAGGAACTTCTTTTTTCAACTATTGAAGATGCGTTAGTTGCAGCATATAAGAAAAACTATGCTAAGCTTACAGAAAATGTTCATAATGTTAGAGTGAGCATGAATAGAGAAAATGGTGAAATACACGTTTATTCTCAGAAAAAAGTTGTAGAAACAATTGAAGATAAAATTTGTGAAATTTCACTTGAAGATGCTAAAAAAATAGATCCTAAATATCAATTAGATGACATAGTTGATATAGAAATAACTCCTAGAAGTTTTGGAAGAGTTGCAGCACAGGCAGCAAAACAAGTTGTAGTTCAAAGAATAAAGGAAGCTGAAAGAAGCATTCTTTACGATGAATTTTCAGAAAAAGAATTTGATATAATTACTGGAACAGTACTAAGAAAAGATAAAGGTAATGTTTTAATTGATTTAGGAAGAATAGAAGCAATACTTGGACCATCAGAACAAATACCTGGTGAGGAGTATGTATATAATTCAAAAATTAAATTGTATATCGTTGAAGTAAAGAATACCACAAAAGGAGCACAGGTAGTTATATCAAGAACTCATCCTGGACTTGTAAAACGACTTTTTGAACTTGAAGTACCTGAAATATATAAGGGAATTGTTGAAATTAAAGGTATCGCAAGAGAAGCGGGTTCAAGGACTAAAATTGCAGTATATTCTCATGATGAAAACGTAGATGCCATGGGTGCATGTGTTGGTCCTAAAGGCTTGAGAGTTCAAAATATAGTAAATGAACTTAAGAATGAAAAAATTGATATAATAAAGTGGAATAAACTTCCAGAAGAATTTATTGCAAATTCACTTAGTCCTGCAAAGGTATTAGACGTTTTTATTGATGAACAGTCAAAATCAGCAAAAGCAATAGTAGATGATAATCAGCTATCACTTGCTATAGGAAAAGAAGGACAGAATGTAAGACTTGCAGCAAAACTTACAGAATGGAAAATTGATATAAAAAGTAAATCACAATATGAAAAAGAAAAATCAACAGAAAGTGAAGATGAAAGCGCTGAATAATCTATAATGCTATTTTGTTTAAAGGACGGTGGTTGTTATGTTGAAAAAAAGAAAGATACCTCAAAGAATGTGCACAGGCTGCATGGAGATGAAACCCAAAAAAGAGCTTATACGAATTGTAAAAAGCAAGGATGGAGAAGTATCTGTAGACATGACAGGTAAAAAGCCTGGAAGAGGAGCATACATATGTAAAAGTGTGGAATGCCTTGAGAAAGCAGTAAAGCAAAAAAGATTAGAAAAAAATCTTGAAATCAAGGTAGATGATGAACTTTATAATAAACTTCGAAATGAGGTTACTGATGAACAATAAATTTCTTCAATTTTTAGGTATTGCTCAGAAAGCTGGAAAATTAGTAATAGGTTATAATAAGTGCGAAGAACTGTTGAAAAAAGGCAAAGCAAATCTTATAATACTTTCAAAAGATATTTCTATAAACAGTAAAAAAAAGTTTGAAAAATATTCATTGGAACATAATATTGATGTTGTAAATATATTTTGGAGCAGTGAACTTGGAAATATTCTTGGAAGGGAAAGTATAAAAGTAATATGCGTTGTAGATGAAAATATAGGTCAAAAATTGAAAAGTCTATTAATTGAAAATAATTAACTGGGGGTGTAGCATTTGCCAAAAGTAAGAATATATGAATTATCAAAAGAATTAGGTAGATCAAGTAAAGAACTTATTGCTTTGCTCAAGGATGAGTTTGGTATAGAAGTTAAAAATCACATGAGCGTTATAGATAAAGAAGATGCTGATTTAATAACAGAAATGCTTTCAGAAAAGAAAGATGAAAATAGTGATGAAAAGCCTAATTTAGTAGAAGAATATGAAGAAATGATTGACAGCAGCATAAAGGTTAGAAAAAATAAAAAAATAAAAAATAAAAATGGTAAAGAGGATAATACAGCGGCTTCTTCAAATGAGACAGATGCTCAAGAGCAAGAATTTGATGACATAATAGAAATAGCAAAAACAATAACTGTAAAAGAATTATCTGAAAAATTAAAAAAGCCAACAACAGAAGTAATAAAACAACTCATGTTTATGGGTGTAATGGCTGCAATAAATCAAGAAATAGATTTTGATACTGCTTCGAAGGTAGCTTCCAAATTTAACATTGAGGTAGTACTAAAGGCAGAAGAAGCAGATAAGAAAGAGCTTAAGAGTGAATTCGAAAGTGAATTCGAAGGCGAAGAAAATGAAGATGAAAGCAATTGGATAAAGAGACCGCCAGTTGTAACAGTAATGGGCCATGTTGACCATGGAAAAACTTCTCTTCTTGATGCTATAAGAAAGTCAAGTGTAACTGAAACTGAAGCGGGTGGTATAACACAGCATATAGGTGCATATACCGTAAAAATGCACGATGGTAAAGTAACATTTTTGGATACTCCAGGTCATGAAGCCTTTACCGCAATGAGAGCAAGAGGCGCTGAGATAACAGATGTGGTAATACTAGTTGTAGCAGCAGATGATGGAATTATGCCGCAAACTGAAGAAGCTATAAATCATTGTAAAGCAGCTAAAGTACCAATAGTTGTTGCTATAAATAAAATAGATAAACCTGGCGCTAATCCAGATAGAGTTAAACAAGAACTTACTGAATATGGTTTGGTTCCTGAAGACTGGGGCGGTGATACAATATGTGTACCAGTTTCAGCTAAAACAAAAGAAAGTCTCGATAATTTAATAGAGATGACTATTTTAACTGCTGATGTTATGGAATTAAAGGCAGATCCTAAAAGACATGCAAGAGGAACAGTAATAGAGGGAAAACTTGATAAAGGAAGAGGCCCAGTTGCATCATTAATTGTACAAAATGGAACTTTAAAAGTTGGAAATTCTATAATAGTAGGTTCTACTTATGGAAGAATAAGAGCTATGTTTGACGATAAAGGCAAAAAAATTAAGTCAGCAGGACCGTCTGTTCCAGTTGAAGTTTTAGGACTTTCTAACGTTCCTGAAGCAGGAGATAAATTTAATGTTGTTAAAGATGAAAAAACAGCAAGAAATATGGCAGAAGCCAGAGTTGAAAAATTAAGAAGTGTTAACTTAGCTTCAAAACACAAGGTTTCTCTTGAAGATTTATATAAACAAATACAAGAAGGAAAGGTTAAGGAACTTAGCATAATAGTAAAGGCAGACGTACAGGGTTCTGTAGAAGCTGTAAGGCAATCTTTTGAAAAACTTTCAACTGATACAGTAAAAGTTAGAGTTATTCATGGAGCTGTAGGTGCAATTACAGAAACTGATGTTATTTTAGCAAGTGCATCTAATGCTATAATCATAGGGTTTAATGTAAGACCTGATAATAACGCATCAGCTTTAGCTGAAAAAGAAAATGTAGATATAAAAACTTACAGAGTAATATATAATGCTATAGATGATATAAAGGCTGCTATGGTTGGTATGCTTGATCCTGAATTCAAAGAAGAAGTTATAGGAAATGCAGAAGTTAGAAATATATATAAAATATCAAGTGTTGGAACTGTTGCAGGTTGTTATGTAACTTCAGGGAAAATAGTAAGAAACAGCAGTGTTAGAATAGTAAGAGATGGTATAGTTATATTAGAGGGAGAATTAGCCTCACTTAAAAGATTTAAAGATGATGCTAAAGAAGTAGCTAAAGGCTTTGAATGTGGTTTAACTATAGAAAACTTTAATGATATAAAAGAAGGAGATGTCATCGAGGCATTCCAAATGGTAAAAGTCAAACAGGAAGGTTAAAATAAATCTGCCTATAAAAAGGAGCGATGTTCTATGGCAAAATATAGGGCAGGAAGAATAAATGAAGAAGTAAAAAAAGCAGTAAGTAATATTATACAAAATGATATTAGAGATCCTCGTTTTACTTCTATGGTAAGTGTATTAAAAGTAGATGTTACTAAAGATTTAAAATATGCTAAAGTCTTTGTCAGTATACTTGGTGATGATGCTAAAAAGAAAGAAACTATGGAAATACTTAAGAAAAGTGAATCTTTTATAAGAAAAGAACTTGGTTATGCTGTTAAACTTAGATGTACACCTGAAGTAATAATAGAACTTGATAATTCTATAGAAAAGGGTATGCATATTGATGCTATTTTAGAGAAAATTAAGGGGAATAGCAAAAATGATAATAGATGATATAATTAATAAAATTAAAAGTAGTAATAAACTTGCTATAACTTTTCATATATCACCTGATGGTGATTCTATTGGATCAAGTTTAGGACTTTTAAATGCACTTAGGAGCATTGGCAAAAATGCATATATTTTAAGTAAAGAAGTGGTTCCTGAATCTTTTGGCTTTTTAAATTATGCTTCTGAAATAACAGGAACTGCTTACGATATAACTGATGATACTGATTTACTTATAACTTTAGATTGCGGCGATATAGAAAGATTAAATTTTAATAACTCTATAATGGAGTCAAAAAATAAGAGCTTTTTTGTAATAAATATAGATCATCATGTTACTAATGATTCCTTTGGAGATTTAAATTTTGTTAATACCAAGGCTGCATCGGTAGGAGAAATTATATACGATATACTTTTAAGAGCTAATATGCCAATTGATAGGAATATTGCTGCTTGTTTATACACATCAATACTTACAGATACAGGATCATTTAGATTCTCTAATACAACAGAGCATACACATGCTGTAGCTGGTGCTTTAATTAGCACAGGACTTGATTTTAGCGAAATACATAGAAAAATATTTGATAACAAAAAGTTTGAAGCATTTAAACTTCAAGCTTTGGTATTAAATGATATGTATTTAACTTTTGATAAGAAACTGTGTGTTATGAAAGTTACTAAAGATTTTCTTAAAAAATCAGCGGCAGAGGATGCCGATACTGGAGACCTAGTCTCTATGGGGTTAAAAGTAAATACTGCTGAAGTATGTATTCTCTTAAAAGAAAAGGATGACTGTATTAAAGTAAGTCTTAGATCAAAATCTTATGTAGATGTTAGAAAAATAGCAGAAAAGTTTGGCGGCGGTGGTCATGTTAGGGCTGCAGGTTTATCTATAGATTCAATAAATATACTTGAAGCAGAAAGAATGCTTCTTTCAGAAATAGAAAGTGAATTATAAAATGGACGGAATAATAAATGTATGTAAACCGCCTAATATAACATCCTTTGGTGTCGTAAGGGAAATAAAAAAAATTTCAAAAGAAAAAAAAGTTGGTCACACAGGAACTCTTGATCCAATGGCTTCAGGAGTTTTACCTGTTTGTCTTGGAAAAGCTACAAAAATTGTTGATTTTGTTATGAATGGCAAAAAATTATATGAAGCTGAGATGAAGTTAGGAGAAACAAGTGATACCTATGATAGAGAAGGAAAAGTATTAAGCAGTACTGAAGTTACTTTAAAAAATGATGATATAATTAATGCTATTATGAGTTTTAAGGGCGAAATTTCACAGGTGCCTCCTATGTATTCAGCTTTAAAGGTTAATGGAAAAAGGCTTTATGATCTAGCAAGAAAAGGCATAGAGGTAGAAAGAGCTTCAAGAAAAATAGAAATTTATGATATTAAAATCATAGATATAAGTATTCCGTTTGTTAAATTCTATGTTGAATGCTCAAAGGGAACTTACATAAGAAGTTTGTGTTATGATATAGGAAATAAATTGGGCTGTGGTGCATTAATGTTTAATCTTACAAGGTGTGCTTCGGGTAATTTTAATATACAGCATAGTGTAAAATTAGAAGATTTAAATCAGGATAATATTTTAGAAAATTTAATTCCTATAGATGAATGTTTAAGGGATTATGATAAAATTACTGCAAATAGTAAATTTGAAAAATTGCTTGTTAATGGTGTTAACATTTGTGATAAAAGATTTGTATCAAGCATATTAGATAGTAAAATATATAGAGTATATAATGAAAAAAGTGTATTTTTAGGTCTTGGTAAATTAAATGAAAAAGGATTTAAAATGATTAAACTATTAACTTAGGAGAAAGATTTATGGAAGTTTTAAATGATAGTTTTAAGATTAAATTTAATTACAAAACTTATATTACAATAGGAAGTTTTGATGGGATTCATATGGGTCATTTAAGTTTAATAAACAAGACTATAGCACTAAGTAAAAGCAGAGGCTCTAAGAGTATGTTAAGTACATTTAAAGAGCATCCTCTTAATGTAATAAATAAAGCTGCTGCACCTAAGATACTGATGGATAATGAAACTAAAATAGATATATTAAAATCTTGTGGACTAGACATTGTGAATTTTTTTGATTTTAATGAAAAAATAATGCAGATGATGCCAGAAGATTTTGTATTAAATATGTTACAGCACTATAATATGAAAGGTATAATAACTGGATTTAATCATAGATTTGGCTATAAAAACCTAGGTGATGTAAATTTACTTAAAACTTTAAGTAAAAAATATAATTTTGAACTTTATATACTACCACCGGTAACTTTTAAAAATGAAATAGTAAGCAGTACTAGAATAAGAAACTGTATAATAGATGGGAATATAGAAGATGCGAATAATATGCTTTTAAGACCTTTTTCTATTAAGGGATCTATAGTTCATGGCCGGGAGATAGGTAGGAAAATAGGATTTCCAACTGCGAACTTAAAGTATAATTCCAAGTTTATCTTGCCTAAAAATGGAGTATATTATACTAAAGTTTATTATAATAGTGCGGAATATAAAGGTATAACTAATATAGGTACTAATCCTACTGTAAATGGTGCTAAACTTACAATAGAAACCCATATGTTAGATTTTAATGAAAATATTTATGGAAAAGAAATAAAGTTAAGTTTTATTAAGAAAATACGCGATGATATTGTTTTTAAAAATATAAATGAATTAAAGGCACAGCTGGAAAAAGATAAGAATTTTGCATACAAACAGTAATATTAATAAATAATAATTTACATTTTAAAAAATTTTTGATATACTATTAAAGTAAACCTTATGCTAAGAGTATTGAGCCACCGACGATATTCTTGGAATATGGGGATAATATTTTGGAGGTGTTTGTTTTGGATAAAGCAAAAAAACAAGAATTAATTAAAACATATGGAAGAAAAGAAGGAGATACTGGTTCTCCAGAAGTGCAGATTGCATTATTAACAGAAAGAATCAATCATTTAAATGAGCACTTAAAGTTCCATAAGAAAGATCACCACTCAAGAAGAGGTCTTTTAATGATGGTTGGTAAAAGAAGAGGTCTTTTAAATTATCTTGAATCTGTAGATGTTGAAAGATATCGTGATATTATTAAAAAATTAGGTTTAAGAAAGTAAAAGTAGTGGAAGAGGGAGCGGTTCATACCGCTCTATTATTTTAAGTGACAAATTTGTCAAATCAAATAATAATAGTATAATTTATGTTTCGGTGATATATTTCTATTAAATTATGCTATTCTTATTTGATTTATGTATCACTTCAAAACATTACTTTTACTTTGAACTGATACATAAATTAAATAAATTTTTTTATACTATTAATGTAAATTCATATAAGGAGGTAAAATTATATGTTACATGTTTTAGAAACAGATATTGCTGGAAGAAAACTTAAAGTTGAGTGTGGTAAAACAGGTATGCTTTCAGATTGTGCTATGTTCATAAGTTACGGCGATACTGTTGTAATGATTAATGCTAATGCCTCAGAAAAACCAAGGGAAGGTATTGATTTTTTCCCTTTAAGTATTGAATATGAGGAAAGACAATATTCTGTAGGAAAAATACCAGGTGGATTTATAAAAAGAGAAGGTAAGCCATCTGAAAAATCAATTTTACATGCTAGAGCAATAGATAGACCTTTAAGACCTTTATTTCCTAAGGGTTATAGAAATGATGTTCAAATAGTATGTACTGTTATGTCTGTAGAGCAAGATAATTTGCCAGAGATATTAGCTATGAATGGAGCATCGCTTGCACTTTGTTTGTCAGATATTCCATTTAACATACCAGTTGGAACAGTTTCTGTTGGATATGTAGATGATAAGCTTGTAATTAATCCTACTTTAGAAGAAAGAGAAAAAAGTTCTCTTGATTTAACTGTTTGCGCTACAAAAGAAAGAGTAATGATGTTAGAAGCTGGTGCTAAAGAAATACCAGAGGATTTAATGATCAAAGCAATTGATTTTGGATTTAATGCATGTCAAAAAATAGTTGAGTTTCAGGAAAAAGCAATGAAGGAATTTGGAAAAGAAAAAGTTGTTCCTGAATTATATCATCCTAAGGAAGAAATCGAAAAGGATGTTAAAGATTTTGCTTTTGATATGATTAAAGAAGTTATGTACATAACAGATAGAGATGAAAGAAATGCTAAGCTAAAAGAAATAAAGGAAAAAATTTCTGAAGAATTCGGAGAAAAATATCCTGATGATGGTGCAGACATTGATGAAGTAGTTTATACTCTTCAGAAAAAGGTAGTTAGAAATATGCTTTTAAAAGAGCATAGAAGACCTGATGGAAGAGCATTTGACGAAATAAGGCCTATAAGCTGTGAGGTTGGTCTTCTACCTAGGACTCATGGAAGTGGATTATTTACAAGAGGATTAACTCAAGTTATGACTGTTGCTACTCTTGGACCAGTCGGAGATGCTCAGATAATTGATGGTTTAGGTGTAGAGGAATCTAAAAGATATATGCATCATTATAATTTTCCACCATATTCTACAGGTGAAACAAAACCATTAAGAGGACCAAACAGAAGAGAAATTGGTCATGGAGCTCTTGCTGAAAAAGCTCTTGTTCCACTTATACCTTCAGAAGAGGAATTCCCTTATACTATAAGACTTGTTTCAGAAGTTTTAAGTTCTAATGGTTCAACTTCACAGGCAAGTGTATGTGGAAGTACATTAGCCTTAATGGATGCAGGTGTTCCAATAAAAAGACCAGCAGCAGGTATTGCTATGGGACTTATCACAAGTGAAGATCTTTCTGAAGAAGCTGTTATTACAGATATTCAAGGATTAGAGGATTTCTTTGGAGATATGGATTTTAAAGTTGCTGGTACTGAAAAAGGTATTACTGCAATTCAAATTGACACTAAAATTCATGGTATATCAAAGAATTGTATTAGTGAAGCTATAAATGGTGCAAGAAAAGCAAGATTATTTATACTTGATAAAATAACTAAATGTATACCTGAGCCTAGAAAAGAATTGTCACAATATGCGCCTAGAGCGTATACTATAACTATAGATACGGATAAAATAAGAACTCTTATTGGTGCTGGTGGAAAAACTATCAATAAGATAATAGATGAAACTGGTGTTAAGATAGACATAAAAGAAGATGGAACTGTATTTGTTTTATCAGATAATGCTGAATCTGCAAATAAAGCTCTTAAAATGATAGATGATCTTACAAAAGATGTTAAACCAGGCGAAGTTTATTTAGGGAAAGTAACCAAAACTACTAACTTTGGGGCTTTTGTTGAAATACTTCCTGGAAAAGAAGGCCTTGTTCATATATCAAAGCTTGATGTAGTTAAGGTAAATAAGGTAGAAGATGTAGTTTCAGTTGGTGATGAAATATTGGTTAAAGTTACTGATATAGATCGTCAAGGAAGAATAAATTTATCAAGAAAAGATGTTTTAAAACAAAACGAAAACAAATCCAAAGAAAAATAATCAATCAATGATAGAAGGGCTTAATTGCCTTTTTATTTTTAACATATTTAAATTGAGGTTATAAATATATATGCAAATACATAATATTTTAATAACAATTTTAAATATGGAGGTTAGATTATGAGTGACAACAATAAATTATACAGTGAAATAGAGAAATATGAAATTATTAATATAAATGATGGTGAAAAATATTCTACTCTTTCAAATAATGATATAATTATTGATGACGATGGTAGCATGAAGTCTTTAATCATAGGAAACAACTCTACTGGTTTCTCCTTTTTTAGCAAGAACGATTTTTTTGAAGTTGACTGGCAGTATGTAAAAAAAATTGGTGCTAGGACAATAATTATGGATGTAGACAATTCAGTAATGAAAAAAAATCGTTTGTAATTGGAGGAGTACTATGAAGATTGTTGTTCAAAAATTTGGAGGGACATCTGTATCAACGCCAGAAAGACGAAAATGTGTTATAGAAAAAGTATTATCTGCTATAAATGATGGCTTTAATCCTATAGTTGTAGTTTCTGCAATGGGAAGAAAAGGTGAACCTTATGCTACAGATACTCTTCTTTCTCTTATAGACAGTGATTTTAAAAAATCGAACAAACAGGCTTTAGATTTATTAATGAGCTGTGGAGAAATTATAAGTACTGTAATAATGAGTAACGAATTAAAAAAAGCTAAAATAAATGCTATACCAGTTACTGGTGGTCAAGCAGGTATACTAACAGATGATAATTATACTAATGCAGCAGTAAAAAAGGTAAAGCCAGAAAACCTTTTGAATATTTTATCTCTTGGTAAAGTACCTGTTGTTGCAGGTTTTCAGGGTAAGAGTGAAAATGGATTTTTCACAACACTTGGAAGAGGCGGTAGTGATGTAACAGCTTCATTAATAGGTTCTGCTGTCAAAGCTCAAAAAATAGAAATTTATACAGATGTGGATGGCATTATGACTGCAGATCCAAGAGTAGTAAATGATGCTTCTTTAATAGAAAAAATAAGTTATAACGAAATATTTGAGTTCGCGGAGCAGGGTGCTAAAGTAATACATCCAAGAGCAGTTGAAGTTGCAATGAAGAGTGATATACCAATTATGATTAAAAATACTTTAAATCATTGCAGCGGTACTTTAATAAATAAATCTGGTGATACTTCAAATAAAAATATTATAACAGGTATAACTTCCTTAAGTGGACGAGTTCAAATACGAATAAGTTTAGAAAGTAATAAAAAGGCAGTAGATTCAACGGAATTTTTTAATAATCTAGCACTTAATAAAATAAGTATAGATTTAATAAATGTTTTTCCAAAGGAAAGTATATTTACAATAGATGAAAAAGATTTAAATAAACTTGAAGGAATACTTAAGCAGTATAATATTAAGTATTCTTTAGAAAAGAATTGCAGTAAAATTGCAGTTATAGGTAGTAGAATTTGTGGTGTTCCAGGAGTTATGGCAAGAATTTTGAAGGCAATTACTAAAGAAGGTATAGAGGTACTTCAAACTGCTGATTCACATATAACAATATGGTGCCTTGTAAAATCTAATTTAAAAGATAAAGCTATTAAATCTCTCCACGATGAATTTAATTTAAATAATAAATAAGTATAGTTTATTTAAACCTGCACACAATATTTGTAGTGCAGGAGGGATTTTAATGAGTGATGAAAATAATAATAACAGTCAGGAAAATGCTAATCAGGAAAATACTAATAATGATACAGAAAAAAATGACAGTAATAATGAAGCACCTAGAGATATAGAATTTATACAAATTATAGGTCAAATTGAAGGTCATGCAATATTGTCTTCTCAAACTAAGACAACAAAATATGAGGAAATCATTCCACAACTTATGAATGCAGAGTATAATCCAGAAATAAAAGGTGTTCTTATAATACTTAACACAATAGGCGGTGACGTTGAAGCAGGTCTTGCTATAGCAGAAATGATAAGAAGTTTAAGCAAGCCAACAGTATCTCTCGTTATAGGTGGAGGACATTCAATTGGAGTGCCACTTGCTACAGCATCCAATTATTCATTTATATCACCTACAGCGACCATGATAATACATCCAATAAGAATGAATGGTCTTGTTATAGGAGTACCGCAAACATTTCAATATTTTAATAAAATGCAGGAAAGAATATCAGAATTTATAGTAAGAACTTCTAAAATGAAAAAAGAAACACTACAAGAACTTATGCTTAAAACTGATGAACTCTTAAATGATATGGGGACAATTTTAATTGGAAAACAGGCAGTTGATTACGGTCTTATAGATGAAGTTGGAGGAATAAAAGAAGCAATAGGTAAACTCAGAGAAAACATGAATAAAAATGAACCGAAGAAACCATAGGCTATATTTACCCTATGGTTATAATATAGTTAAGAACTAAAATACATATTAATAATAGAGGTGATATATTTGCCGAGAAGTAAGCATTATAGGAAAAATAATCAAAAAAAAGTTTCTGAGAGTACTTTAAATAGTGACATAGCAGGTATATCAATTTTTAGCTTTGGAACATTTGCTGCATTGAGCATGTTTTTTACTAACTTTGCTGGAATTATTGGCAGCGGAATGAAGAAGCTTTTATTTACATTAGTAGGTATAGGTGCATATATATTTCCGTTGTTATTGATGTTTATAGGTGTCTGCTACATAATAAAAAGAGGAAGAATAACTTTTAGCAAAAGATTTTATGGAGTTAATTTATTAATCATCAATACTCTTATGCTCATACAGATGGAAAAATTATCCCTGTATTATAACGGAAATGTTTTAGCTGGAATAAAAAAAATTTATGCTTCAGTAGATACATTTCACGGTGGAATAATTTCATATCTTATAGACATACCTATATATAAATTATTTGGGAAAGGATATTTATTGATATTTGTAACTCTTTACATAATATCATTTCTTTTAATTTCTCAAAAATCATTTAGTGATTTGCTTAAAATGTTCTTTAAAAGAGAACCTCAGAAGGAAAAACCTCATATTGATGATACTAAGAAAATGGAATATGATGATTCCAAAGATAATGATGAAACTTTAGTTAAAAAAATTAGAAATAAAGTAAAGATTGTTGACTTTATGAAAAATGAAGGAAATTTGGAAAATGGTAATGATGGACAACCTGCCCAAGAAATTGCTGTATTTGATTCTTCAGATAAAACCGAAAATGATACTAAAGTTATAGGAGCAGAACTTGAAAATGCTATAGAAAAACATTCTTCAAATGATGTGGATATTAAATATGATTTTCCGCCGGCAAGCTTATTAAATATAAATGAAACTTCTAAATTAAAGAAAAGTGATAAAAAAGAACTTCTGGCAAGTGCAGAAAAGCTTACAGATACTTTGAATAGTTTTGGGGTAGATGCAAAAGTAGTACAGGTTTCAAAAGGACCTTCTGTAACAAGGTATGAACTTCAACCAAGTGCAGGAGTCAAGGTCAGCAAAATAATTAATCTATCAGATGATATAGCATTAAATTTGGCTGCATCAGGTGTTAGAATAGAAGCTCCAATACCTGGAAAATCAGCCATAGGCATAGAAGTTCCTAATAAGGAATTAACACCTGTCTTCTTAAGTGAAGTAATTCAATCAGAAACCTTTGCTAATTCAAAATCAAATTTAGCTTTTGCACTAGGAAAAGATATAGGTGGAAATTGTGTAGTTACGGATCTTACAAAAATGCCGCATCTTTTAATTGCTGGAGCAACAGGTTCAGGTAAAAGTGTATGTATAAATACCCTTATAATAAGTCTTCTTTACAAATGTGCACCAACAGATGTAAAACTTCTTATGATAGATCCTAAAGTTGTTGAATTAAGTGTATATAATGGTATTCCGCATCTTTTAATTCCTGTTGTTACTAATCCTAAAAAGGCGGCTGGAGCTCTAAATTGGGCTGTAAATGAAATGACAAAACGTTATAAACTATTTGCTGAAAATAATGTTAGAAATATAGAGGGATATAATGAACTGTATCATAAAGATAAAGTTGAAAATAAACTTCCATGGATAGTAATAATAATTGATGAGTTAGCTGATCTTATGATGGTTTGTCCAAATGATGTTGAAGAATATATAGGACGACTTGCTCAAATGGCAAGAGCGGCTGGAATGCATCTTGTAATAGCAACGCAAAGACCTTCGGTAGATGTAATAACTGGAGTTATAAAAGCTAATATTCCTTCAAGAATTTCTTTTGCTGTATCAAGTCAAATAGATTCGCGTACTATTTTGGACATGTCAGGAGCAGAAAAACTTTTAGGAAAAGGTGATATGCTGTTTAGTCCAGTTGGAGAATCAAAACCTCTTAGAATACAGGGAGCATTTATTGCTGAAGAAGAAGTTGAAAGAATTGTAAGTTTCATAAAAGATGAGACTAGTGAGGCGCAATACAAAGAAGAAATAATAGAGCAAATCAATAATAATGTTTCAAAATCCGAAGGAGATGAAGATGAATTATTGGATGAAGCTTTAAACATAATTATTGAAAACAAGCAGGCATCAACATCACTTATACAAAGAAAGCTTAGAATAGGTTATAACAGAGCAGCAAGAATAATGGACCAATTAGAAGAAAAAGGTTATATATCGCAAAAGGACGGAACTAAACCAAGAAATATTTTGATAGATAAGAATGATTTATAAAATTTGCATTAAATAATCTAAAAATCCTTGTTAATTTATCTATAAAGTAATAAAATATAACTTGTATTTAACGTGTGGATTGCTAGGAGGAAAAAACTTGAATAAATTAAAATTTGGCCTAGTAAGTTTAGGCTGTGATAAAAATAGGGTAGATAGCGAAATCATTCTTGGCTTTATACAAAACACCTGTGAAATCGTAAATGACCCAAAAAAAGCAGATATAATTCTCGTGAATACTTGTGGGTTTATAGATTCAGCAAAGCAGGAATCTATAAATACAATACTTGAGATGAATAAATATAAAGAGAAGTATAATTGTAAAATGTTAATTGCAACTGGATGCTTGACTCAAAGGTATGGTAAAGAATTAAAAGAACTTGTACCTGAAATTGATGCTATTTTAGGAGTAAATGATTATAAAAATTTAGACAAAGTAATAAATGACTTTTTTAATGTCGGAAAGAAAAATATTTATTGCAATTATAGTGATAAAGAAATAAATGAGGGGAAACGACTTATAACATCTGGCAGTTATTCATCATATATAAGAATTGCAGAAGGTTGTAATAATTGTTGTTCTTATTGTATAATTCCACAAATACGCGGAAAATATAGAAGTAGAAGCTTTGAAAAAATAATTGAGGAAGCAAAAGAATTATCGAAAAATGGAACAAAAGAACTAATTCTTATAGCTCAGGATACTACTAAGTATGGAGTGGATTTATATGGTAGGAAAAGATTGCATGAACTTTTAAGGGAATTATCTTTAATTGACAATATTGAATGGATAAGAATAATGTACTGCTATCCTGAAGAAATAACAGATGAACTTATAAATGAAATATCATCTAATAAAAAAGTATGTAATTATATTGATATGCCGATACAACATATAAGTGACGACATTTTAAAGAAAATGTTTAGAAAAACTAGAAAACAAGAAATATTAAACAAAATAGAAAAAACAAGAAGCAAAGTACCTGATATAACTTTAAGAACATCACTTATTGTTGGATTTCCTGGGGAGACAGAAGAAAATTTTAGTGAACTTTGTGATTTTGTGAAAAACATAAAAATCAATAACCTTGGAGTCTTTGAATACTCTAGAGAAGAAGGTACAAAAGCAGCTTTAATGCCTATGCAAATTAGTGATGATGTAAAGGCTAAAAGAAAAGAAACTATAATGATTATTCAGCAGCAGGTATCAAAAGAAATTAATTCGAAGAAGATAGGCAAAATTTATAAGGTTCTAATTGAAGGCTTTAATGGTGAATATTGGTATGGCAGAAATTTTGAAATGGCACCTGACATAGATGGTAAAGTTTTCTTCAGATCCAAAGCTAAACTTCAAGTTGGAAATTTTATAGACATAAAGGTTACAGAAAACCTAGAATATGATTTAATAGGGGTTGTATATAATGAATCTAGCAAATAAGTTAACTTTAATGAGAATTTTTTTAGTTCCTATATTCTTAATATTTATTGTAGTGCGTCAAATTCCTTTTGGAAGAAGTATAGCTACATGCATTTTTATAATAGCTGCAATAACAGATAAATTAGATGGCTATATAGCACGAAGCAGAAATCAAATAACTAATTTTGGTAAAATAATGGATCCTCTTGCAGATAAACTTTTAGTATCATCAGCTCTTATTGCTTTAGTAGAATTTCATGTTATCCCTGCATGGATTGCTATTGTAATAATAGCTAGGGAATTTGCTGTAACAGGTTTAAGAAGCGTTGCTGTTAGTGAGGGAATTGTAATTGCTTCAAGTTGGTGGGGAAAAATTAAAACTGTATTTCAAATAATCGCTATAGTATTTGCTTTATTGTACATAAATTGCAGGAAAAATTATGATTTTAGGAGAGTAATGGATCAAATAAGTTACTTTCGTATTCATGCCACAGGAGTAGTGAAATTTTTGCGATACAGTACCGATATTGCACTGGGCATAGCACTTATTGTAACTATAATTTCAGGCATAGATTATTTTATTAAAAATAAAGATGTTTTTATGAATGATAAATAATGATTAATTTTCTACAAACTGGATAATAATAAAAATAGAAAATTCTTTTTAGGAAATTTTTATTTATCTAATTCCGTAAAAAATGTAGTTAAATTGATTTCATAAAAGATATAACTAATTGTAGAGTGTCCTATGCACTCTACAATTTCTCATTTAAGTGATTTTACTATATTGACAAACATTGAAATTACTATATAATAAATATATAGAACAAATGTTCGAAGAAAGGTTGGTGACCCCTTAAGGGATAATATGGATAATGAAAAATTAAAAGCCATTGATGCGGCTATGAGTCAGATAGAAAAACAATTTGGAAAAGGCGCTATAATGAAATTAGGTGAACATGAGATACGAAATATTGATTCAATCTCAACAGGATGTTTATCTTTAGACATAGCGCTCGGAATAGGTGGTGTACCAAGAGGAAGAGTAGTTGAAATATATGGACCAGAATCTTCAGGTAAAACAACAGTTGCACTTCATATATTAGCTGAAGCACAAAAAAAGGGAGGAGCAGCAGCATTTATAGATGCTGAACATGCATTAGATCCTCAATATGCAAGAAGATTAGGTGTAGATATTGATAATTTAATAGTATCACAGCCAGATACAGGGGAACAGGCACTTGAGATTGCAGAAGCTCTTGTTAGGTCAGGAGCTATTGACGTTCTTGTAGTTGATTCTGTAGCAGCTCTTGTTCCTAAAGCTGAAATAGAAGGTGAAATGGGAGATTCCCATGTAGGTTTACAAGCAAGGCTTATGTCTCAAGCACTTAGAAAATTAACAGGTGCTATAAATAAATCCAACTGTATTGCTATTTTCATAAATCAACTTAGAGAAAAAGTTGGTATAATGTTTGGAAACCCAGAGACAACTCCTGGTGGAAGAGCTCTTAAATTCTATGCTTCTGTTAGAATGGATATAAGAAAAATAGATTCCATAAAACAGGGTGAAGAAATGGTAGGTAATAGAGTAAGAGTTAAAGTTGTAAAAAACAAAGTTGCGCCTCCTTTTAAACAAGCTGAATTTGATATCATGTATAATGAAGGTATTTCTCGTGAGGGAAACATAATTGATGTTGGTGTAAAAGAAAACATAGTTCAAAAAAGTGGTGCATGGTTCTCTTATGGTGACATCCGTCTTGGTCAGGGAAGAGAAAATGCAAAGCTATTTTTTAAAGAAAATCCTGAAATAAGAGACGAAGTTGAAAATAAAATAAGAGAAAAATATCAATTACCAATTCAGCAAGCACCTAAAGATACTGCTGCAAATAAAAAGGAAACTGGAAAGATCAAAAAATAGTTAAAAGGTTGTAGAAATATCTGCAACCTTTTATTGTAATTTAGCTTATTTTTTTACAGATGTTTTAATAATACTATATCTTGACATAATGATTAATTTAATATACAATTATCACATATACAAATACTGGTTTAGCATATTCAAATGATTGCCAATTGAATAATATGACACCTTTTCATAGCTTCATTAATTTTACTTTATAATATTGCAACATAAGCAAAGGGGTGTTTTAGGCAATGGATGTTAATAAATTAATAATTACTATAGTTTGTGTAATTGTTTTAATAACTATAGTTGAATTGTATATCAGAAGAAAATATGCCTGGGCTAAGATTTCAAGGGCAGAAGAAGATGCAAAGAAAATAAAAGAAGATGCTAAAAAAGAAGCCGAAACACTAAAAAAAGAGGCGACTTTGGAAGCAAAGGAAGAAGCTCATAGATTAAGAGCTGATCTAGATAAGGAAACTCGCGAAAGAAGAAGCGAAATTCAAAGATTAGAAAGAAGAAATCTTCAAAGGGAAGAAACTTTAGACAGAAAAAATGAATCACTTGAGAAAAGAGAAGTTACCCTAGATGAGCGTGAAAACTCAATACAAGAAAAGCAAAATACTATAGAGGAACTCTATAAGGAACAAAGACAAAAACTAGAGAGACTTTCCGGATTAACTTCTGAAGAAGCAAAGAATTTATTATTAGAAGAAGTTAATAGAGAAATAAGGCATGAAAAATCTGTAATGATTAAAGAAGTAGAACAAAAGGCTAAGGAAGAAGCAGATAAAAAAGCAAGAGAAATTATTACTTATGCTATTCAAAGATGTGCAGCTGATCACGTTGCAGAATCAACGGTTTATGTTGTATCTCTTCCTAATGATGAAATGAAGGGTAGGATAATCGGTAGAGAGGGCAGAAATATTCGTACAATTGAAACTCTTACTGGTGTTGATTTGATTATTGATGATACTCCAGAGGCTGTTATTTTATCTGGATTTGATCCTATTAGAAGAGAAGTAGCTAGAATTGCTCTTGAAAAGCTTATACTTGATGGGAGAATACATCCTGCTAGAATTGAAGAAATGGTTGAAAAAGCTAAAAAAGAGGTTGAAAATAATATTAAAGAAGAAGGAGAGCAAGCCACTTTTGAAACAGGGGTTCATGGGTTACATAGTGAACTTACTAGATTGCTTGGAAGGTTAAAATATAGAACCAGTTATGGTCAAAACGTTTTAAAGCATTCCATAGAAGTGTCATATCTTGCTGGCTTTATGGCAGCAGAACTTGGTATCGATCCTACTTTTGCTAAAAGAGCTGGTCTTCTTCATGACATAGGTAAAGCTGTTGACCATGAGGTTGAAGGACCACATGCTTTAATAGGTGCAGATGTCGCTAAAAAATATCGTGAACTTCCTCTAATTGTAAATGCAATAGGAGCTCATCATGGTGATGTAGAGCCACAATCTTTAGAAGCTATTTTAGTTCAAGCAGCGGATGCAATATCAGCAGCAAGACCTGGAGCAAGGCGTGAAACTTTAGAAGCTTACATCAAAAGGCTACAAAAATTAGAAGAAATAGCTAATTCTTATGAAGGTGTAGAAAAGTCATATGCCATTCAGGCTGGAAGAGAAATCAGAATTATGGTTAAACCAGAAACAGTTGACGATGCGGGTTCTGTAGAAATGGCAAGAGGTATTGTTAAACAAATTGAAGAACAATTGGAATACCCTGGTCAAATAAAAGTAAATGTTATAAGAGAAACTCGCGCAGTTGAATATGCAAAATAAAAAACCAAAATAAAAGGATCCTTTCAATTTATATTTATAAATTGGAAGGATTTTTTATTTTTTTACATTTACTAGAAGGATTTTCTTATTATATGTAGAATTATATACATATAACAATATAAAAATATACTATTTATCAACTTAGGAGGGTTATTATGGAAGTATTAAAAGTTTCAGCAAAATCAAATCCAAATTCTGTAGCAGGAGCTTTAGCAGGGGTCTTAAGGGAGAGAGGTGCTGCTGAAATCCAGGCTATAGGAGCAGGTGCCATTAATCAGGCAGTAAAAGCAATTGCAATAGCACGAGGTTTTGTTGCTCCAAGCGGCATTGATCTTGTATGTATTCCAGCTTTTACTGATATTGAGATAGATGGGGAGGAAAGAACAGCAATTAAACTTATTGTTCAACCTAGATAATTATAAATTTAAATTATAGGGGATTAAATCCCTTGTAATTTAGCTGAATTATTATGAAATTATTTTAATTATATTTATAAAGAGACTTTTGAATTTTACAAAGTCTCTTTTATTTATTATAAAAATGTGGTAAATTATTGTTTGTAGATAATTTTTTTGGAGGAATATTATGAAAAAAATTGACGTAAAAGCTATTATTACTCTCATGAGACCACAGCAATGGACAAAAAATGTTTTCATTTTTGCAGCAATTATATTTTCTAGAAAATTTACAGATATAAATTTGCTTTTAAGTAATTTTCTTATTTTCTTTATATTCTGTCTTGCAGCTTCAAGTGTATATATTCTTAATGATATAATGGATGCAGATAAAGATAGAAAACATCCTGACAAGAAAAATAGACCTATAGCCAGCGGTAGAGTCACAAAAACACAGGGAATAATTTTATATATAATACTTATTTTATTCCTCTCAGTAATTACATATAAAATAAATTTACAAATATTTATTGTAATATTAACTTATATAGTAATGAATATTTTCTACTCTATTAAATTAAAAAATATAGTTATAATAGATGTTATGATTATAACTGCTGGATTTGTTTTAAGAGTAGAAAGTGGAAGTATTATAACTAATGTAGAACTGTCTCCATGGCTCATTTTATGTACGATGCTTCTTTCTTTGTTCTTAGCTTTAAATAAAAGGAAAGGAGAAATTGTAGCATTAAAAGAGAAAAGTTCATCTACAAGAAAAATACTTCAAGAGTATTCTGTAAGTTTAATAGATAAAATGTTAACTATAGTAACTCCATCAATATTGATTGCTTACTGTCTTTATACTTTTAGTTCCGTACAAGACAGAGGAATGATGATAACAATACCTTTTGTATTATATGGAATATTTAGATATCAATATTTAATGGAAAAAGAAAATGCAGGTGCAAAACCGGAAGCTATATTTGCTAAAGATAAGCCTTTTTTAATAAACATCATATGCTGGTGTTTATCATCCTTAATTGTTATTTATTTTAAACTGTAATAATTATAACTAAAATATAAATAGATGTGGAGGAAACATAAATGAATTTTTCTAAGAAAGCCGAACAAATAACACCTTCTATAACTTTAGCCATAACTGCTAAAGCTGCAGAAATGAAATCAAATGGAATAGATGTAATAGGATTTGGAGCAGGAGAGCCAGATTTCAACACACCCAAAAACATACAAGATGCTGCCATATCTGCTATTAGAAATGGTTATACTAAATATACTCCTGTCTCAGGAATTAAGGAATTAAAAAAAGCCGTATGTGATAAATTTAAAAGAGATAATAATTTAGATTATGATATTTCTGACATTATAATTTGTACTGGAGCTAAGCAGTGTCTTTCAGATACATTTTCAGCTTTAATTAATCCAGGTGATGAGGTTATAATAGGTGTACCTTATTGGGTAACTTATCCTGAACTTGTAAAATTAAATGATGGTGTATCTGTACTCATCAATACTAAAGAAGAAAATCATTTTAAATTATCTATTGAAGATATAAAAAATGCATATACTAATAAAACAAAGGCAATACTACTTAATAGTCCTTCAAATCCAACAGGTACAGTCTATACAAGAGAAGAGCTTAATGAAATAGCTGATTTCGCAAAAGAAAAAGACTTATTTATAATTTCTGATGAAATATATGAAAAACTAATTTATGATGGAGAAAAACATATAAGCATTGCAAGTTTAAGTGAAGATGCCTTCAATAGAACTATAGTAATAAATGGAATGTCTAAGTCTTATGCTATGACTGGTTGGAGATTAGGATATGCTGCATCAGGCTGCACAAAGCTCATAAAGCTTATGTCAAATATACAAGGACATACTACTTCAAATGCAAATTCAATAACCCAATATGCCAGCGTTGAAGCTTTAAATGGAAGTCAAGAAGACTTAAAGTTTATGGTAGGTGAATTCGAAAAAAGAAGAAATTACATGGTAAAAAAAATAAATAGCATAAATAGAATTCATTGTACTATGCCTAAAGGTGCTTTTTATGTAATGATAAATATAAGTGAATTATTTGGTAAAAAAGTTAATGGCATAGAAATAAATAATTCTGTAGATTTTTCAAAAGCATTACTAGAAGAAAATAAAGTAGCCGTAGTTCCTGGAGCTGGTTTTGGAAGTGATAATTATGTTAGATTGTCTTATGCTACATCTATGGAAAATATAGTAAAAGGCCTGGATGAAATAGAAAATTTTGTAACTAAGCTCAATTAAAAATAGTAATAAATTTAAATTATAATAAATGGAATTTTTCTTGAACATGCCACTGATTTATGGTATACTTTAGGAAGCTTATTAGTAATAATAATTTTAGAGGTGATTTGTATGGTAACTAAAAGTGTCGTTGTTAAAAGTTCAACTGGTTTACATGCTAGACCAGCAACATTACTAGTAAAAAAAGCATCAGGTTTTAAATCAGATGTAACTATGGAATTTAATGGAAAGAAAGCTAATGCTAAAAGCCTTATAGGTGTTTTATCATTAGGAGTTTCAAAAGATAGTACTATTAAGTTAATCGTTTCCGGTGATGATGAAGCTTTAGCATCTGAAGAAATTGTTAAATTAATTGAATCATTAGATGAATAGGTAAATGAAAAAAAACAATGGAAATTAAATTTTCATTGTTTTTTTTATTTTAGCAATCTAATATAAATTCACAAAAAAGTTTATACTATAAGTATTGCATTGTTATTATCATAATTACGAACAAAAATCTTATATTAAGCAAAAATATATGTTATAATATAAACGAATTTAACAAAAACAATATTTATGTACGGAGGTATAGTATGAGGGATACATATGAAACACCACTTAACAGAAGATATGCTTCTAAGGAAATGAGCTATATTTTTTCTGATAATATGAAATTTAGGACATGGAGAAAGCTTTGGGTTGCATTAGCAGAAAGCGAAATGGAATTAGGTCTTAATATAACTAAGGAGCAAGTTAGTGAATTAAAAGCTCACATTGATGATATAAATTATGATGTAGCAGAAAAAAGAGAGAAAATAGTAAGACATGATGTAATGAGCCATGTATATGCCTATGGCGTTCAATGTCCATCAGCAAAGGGTATTATACATCTTGGAGCTACATCGTGTTATGTTGGTGATAACGCAGATATAATCATAATGAAAGAAGCTCTTCTAATAATAAGGAAAAAACTTCTTAATGTAATATATGATTTGAGCAAATTTGCACTAAAGTATAAATCTTTACCCACATTAGGATTTACTCATCTTCAACCTGCTCAGCTTACTACAGTTGGTAAAAGGGCAACTTTATGGATACAAGATTTAATGATAGATTTAGAAAATCTTGATTTTGTAATACATAATTTAAAGTTAAGAGGAGTTAAAGGTACAACAGGAACTCAAGCAAGCTTTATGGATCTTTTTAACGGAGATGAAAATAAAGTTAAAGCTCTTGAAAAAAAGGTTGTTGAAAAAATGGGATTCAAAGCTGCATATAATGTAACCGGTCAGACTTATCCTAGAAAAATAGATTCCGTAATTTTAAATACTCTTTCCGAAATTGCTCAAAGTGCATATAAATTTAGCAATGACTTAAGAATACTTCAAAACATGAAGGAAATGGAAGAACCTTTTGAAAAAAATCAAATAGGATCTTCAGCTATGGCGTATAAAAGAAATCCTATGAGATCTGAAAGAATAAGTGCACTTTCAAGATATATAATTGTAAATTCTCTAAATCCAGCAATAACTGCTGCAACTCAATGGTTCGAAAGAACTTTAGATGATTCTGCAAATAAAAGAATTTCAGTTTCTGAAGGATTTTTAGCATTAGATGGGGTTCTTAATTTATATATAAACATATCATCTAATATGGTTGTATATGAGAAAGTAATAGCATCACACGTTAAAAATGAACTTCCATTTATGGCAACAGAAAATATTATGATGGAAGCTGTAAAAAAAGGCTGCGATAGACAGGAGCTACATGAAAGAATAAGAGAACATTCTATGGCAACTACTAAAAGAATTAAAGCTGAAGGACTGCCAAATGATTTAATAGATAGAATTAAAAAAGACCCTTCTTTCAAATTGACCGAGGATGAAATTGATAAAATAATAGATCCAAATAAATTTGTAGGTAGAGCACCATCACAGGTTGAAGAGTATATAAATGATTGTGTAAAACCAATTCTTTTAGAAAATGAAGAAATTTTGGGCATTAATGTAAATATTGAGGTATAAATATTTACACATGGATTTTAAAAGTATATAATTAATTCATAGGAAATATTTTCTTGAATTAATTATATATTGTAAAGGGTGACCATATGTTTAAACAAAAAAGAATAATTAGTTTGGCTATTATACTCATTTTTATTTTTTCTGGTTGTTCAAACATACAAAATAAAGCTAAAAATAAAGTTAAGTCTAAAACTCTGACTTCGTCTATTAAGAAAAAAAGCAAACCTAAAGAAGATCCGGATAAATCTAAGATTTTTAAATTAGGTGACAACGGTGAAGAAGTAAAGAAAATACAGGATGAACTTAATAAGTATGGTTATTCAATAACCGCAGACGGAAAATTTGGTGCATCAACAGATTGGGCTATAAGAGATTTTCAATACAGGCATAATATAAATATAGACGGAAGCGTTTCAGAGCAAACAAATAGCTTGTTAAAACAGCCTCCAACAAATGAAACTATGGTAAATTCTAATGTTACACCAGATCCTAATCCTGATGTTCAAGCGTGCAAAGCAGCTGCTGAAAATACTGTAAATACTAAAGATACACCTACATATACTAAATTCTTTATAATGACTTCCCTCAGCGAACAGAGAGTATACATTTTTAATGGTGAACCTCATAATTGGAAACTCATAAATACTTTTGAATGTACTTCAGGTTCATCTGAAACACCAACAATAACAGGTCATTTTTTTGTCGAAGGAAAAGGACTTGCTTTTAAAACTGAAAATGACATCATATGTAAATACTATACGCAAATTCAAGGAAATTATTTATTCCATAGTATACTTTTTGATAAAAAAGGCAATGTAGTTGATGGGACTTTAGGTGCATCCTTGTCACATGGATGTGTTCGCCTTGCACTGCAAAATGCAAAATATATATACGACACGGTACCAATGGGAACAGGGATTTGGATATATTAGGCATAAAACAAAGATGTATATTCACATATAGAATAGTACATCTTTGTTTTATGCCCAATTTATTTTACATATAATATTATTTAATATAAGAAGATGTTATAATATATATTATAATTTAAATAAGATAATTTATAATTGGAGTTGTATAGATTATGTCTTTTAAAACTTCTTTGAAAGAAAATATAAAATTTAACATTAAAAAGCCAAAAATGTATAAAGTAATACTACATAATGACGATTATACTACAATGGAGTTTGTAATTGAAATCCTCATCAATATATTCAATAAAGTTCCTGCAAATGCAGTTAAAATAACTTTTGATGTTCATAAAAATGGATCTGGTATCGCAGGAATTTATCCATATGACATTGCAGCAACAAAGATAAATGAGGTTAAAGAATCAGCTTATGAAAATGGATATCCATTGAAATTGACTATGAGGGAGGTATGAGTGTTGAAATTAGATGAGATTGTAAATGAAATTATTACAGCAGCATATAGTGAAGCAAAATTTGATATGCATAAATACTTTACACCAGAGCACATTTTATATGCTTCATTATTCTATGATGCGGGAATAAATATAATAAAAAATACAGGTGGTTCTGTAGAAAAGTTAAAGCGGCAGTTAGAGCAATATTTTACAAAGAATGTAGAAAAGCTTGATTCAGGAGAGCCTACCCAAACTGTTGGAGTTGAAAATGTAATAAATGATGCAGCAAAACACGTATTATCATCTGAAAAAGATTCTGTTACAATTGGAGATATATATGTAGCAATATTTGATGATAGTTCATCCTTCGGCAGCTATTATTTAAAGAAGCAGGGTATTACAAGATTGAAGCTATTAAATTATATTACACATGGCATATCCACTGTTAATGATGACGAAGAGGAAGAAAACATAGAGCCTTTAATTGAAAACGAATATTTATTTGATGATTACCACGAAGATGAAACTTCTGTGGTGGAAAAATATACAGAAGATATTACTGAAAAAGCAGAAAAAGGTCTTATTGATCCTGTTATAGGCAGGCAAGACATTTTAAAGAAAACACTTCAGGTTCTATGCAGAAGGAGAAAAAACAATCCAATTCACGTAGGGGAACCTGGTGTTGGAAAAACTGCTATAACCGAAGGGCTTGCAAACTTAATAGCTAAAGGCAATGTTCCTAATATGTTAAAAGGCAGTAGAATATATACATTAAATATGGGAACAATGGTTGCAGGAACCAAATATAGAGGTGACTTTGAAGAAAGAATAAAAAATGTATTAAGTGAAATTTCAAAGTATGAAAAGCCTATAGTATATATAGACGAAATTCACACAATCATAGGCGCTGGAGCCGTTTCAGGCGGAACCGTTGATGCCGCAAATATATTGAAACCGTACTTTACCGACGGTAAAATTAAATTTATAGGTTCAACAACTTATGATGAATATAAAAAAATATTTGATAAGGATAGGGCTCTATCTAGAAGATTTCAAAAAATAGATGTTAGAGAACCTTCAATAGATGAGACTTACAATATACTTATTGGTATTAAAGATAAATATGAAGAGTTCCACAATGTTCGATACACTAATACAGCATTAAAGGCCGCTGCCTCACTTTCAGCCAAATGCATAAATGATAGATATTTGCCTGATAAAGCAATAGATGTAATAGACGAATGCGGCGCTTCGGCTGAAATGGATAGAAAAAATGATGAAAAAATATGTATAAACGTAAAAGATGTTGAAAATGTAATATCTACTATGTCCGGTATTCCTGTAAATGATTTATCAAAAACCAAAATAGAACGACTTAAAAATCTTAAAAAGAATCTTAAAAGTAAAATATTCGGACAGGATGAAGCTGTAAGTTCTATAGTTGAAGCTATCAAAAGATCCAGCGCCGGTTTTAACGATGAAAATAAGCCTATTGCAAGTTTCCTTTTTGTAGGTCCGACTGGCGTAGGTAAAACTGAAATATCAAAACAGTTAGCAGAAGCTTTAAATATAAAATTAATAAGATTTGATATGAGTGAGTATCAAGAAAAGCATACTGTTGCAAGATTAATTGGTTCTCCTCCAGGCTATGTAGGATACGAAGAGGGTGGTCTTTTAACGGATGCAGTAAGAAAGAATCCATACTGTGTTCTTCTTTTAGATGAAATCGAAAAAGCACATGCTGATATTTTAAATGTACTTCTACAAGTTATGGATTATGCTACACTTACAGATAACAGTGGAAAAAAAGCTGATTTTAAAAATATCATCATTATAATGACATCCAATGCCGGTGCTTCTGAAATTGGCAAAAATAGAGTCGGTTTTGGAAACAGAACCGTAGGAGAAGATAATATAGATAAAGAAGTTTCTAAAATATTTTCACCTGAATTTAGAAATAGATTGGATGATATAATAATATTTAATAAAATGAATGAAGATATGGCCATGAAAGTTGTTAAGAAGGCATTAAATGAGTTCCAGCATAAACTTACATCAAAACATATAGAAATTGAAATTACAGACAAATGCTGCAGCTTTATTGCCCAAAAAGGACTCAACTCAAATTATGGTGCAAGAGAAATACTGAGAGTTGTTCAGGAGAAAATAAAGCCGCATTTTGTAGATGAGGTTCTCTTTGGAAAACTCGTTAAGGGTAGTAAAACTTTAATAGATATAGAAAAGAACGATATTGTATTTAAAAAAAATATACAATAAAGATTTGGAACTTTTAATTTTTAGCAATGTTGACAAAGAATAAAGATTGTACTATAGTGTAATTATTGTTAAAAAGTTAATAATATATAATTCTCTTATCAAGAATGGTGGAGGGACTGGCCCTGTGAAACCTAACAACCGGCAAAGTGTACGGTGTTAATTCCTGCAAAACTTGTTTGTTTTGAGAGATAAGAAAAACAGTTTATTAATATGAATTTAGTAATCCGTTTCTCTTATAGAAATGGATTATTTTTGTATACTAATTTATAAAAAATGGGATGGTGAAAAAAATGCCTATAAGAATACCCGATAATCTTCCGGCAGCAAAAACTTTAAATGAAGAAAATATATTTTTTATGCACGAGAATAGAGCATATCATCAGGATATAAGACCTCTTAATATTCTTATATTAAATCTTATGCCTACAAAAATTGTTACAGAAACGCAGATACTGCGCCTTCTTGGAAATTCGCCTCTTCAGGTTAATCCTACTTTTATTCATACAAAAACACATAAATCTCAAAATACATCTGAAGAGCATTTAATTAAATTTTACGAAACCTTTAATGATATTAAAAACGAAAAGTTTGATGGAATGATAGTTACCGGTGCTCCAGTTGAAACTCTCCCTTTCGAAGAGGTAGATTACTGGGAAGAACTATGTAAAATCTTCGATTGGGCCGCTGAAAATGTAACATCTACTATATATATATGCTGGGGTGCGCAGGCTGGTCTCTATCATTATTATGGTATCCCTAAATATGATCTCAAAGAAAAACTTTTTGGAGTATTTAAACATACTATTACAAATACAAAGCAAAACATAAATTTAACAAGAGGTTTTGATGATGAATTTTATGCGCCTCACTCAAGACATACTACTGTAAAAAAAGAGGACGTTGAAAAGATAGAAAATTTAAATATTTTAGCGGAATCAGAAGAGGCAGGTGTCTATATAGTTGCCTCAAAAAATGGCAAGCAGATATTTGTAATGGGGCATTCTGAATACGATAGGGATACCTTAAATTCGGAATATGTCCGTGACAAAAATCAAGGTCTTGATATAAAAATTCCTAAAAATTATTTTAAGGATGATGATCCGGCTAAAGGTCCTAAAATTACATGGAGAGGTCATGCTAATTTACTATTTTCAAACTGGCTTAATTATTATGTATATCAGGAAACACCGTATGAATTGTAAGAAGAGTAAAGATCCCTGTAGTAAATATACTTTGTATTGCAGAAAGAAGTAAGCAATTATGGATTATAAAAGTGTGTTAAATAAAATTGTTAAAGCTTATAGGCATATACTTGGAAATAATCTAGTAGGGATATATGTGCATGGTTCTATTGCATTCGGATGTTTTAACTGGAATAAAAGTGATATAGATTTCCTGGTTGTTACAAATAAAGTACCATCTTTGCAGGAAAAAGTAGATATGATTCAAACCTTACTTAACTTAGAAAATCAAACCACAAAAAAGGGATTTGAAATGAGTGTAGTGTTAGAAAGGCATTGTAATAAATTTATATATCCAACTCCATTTGAATTACATTTTTCTAATGCTCATATACAGAAATGCAAAAATGATCTAACACAATATTGTGCAGATATGAATGGAACAGATAAAGATCTGGCAGCTCATTTCATTGTTACTAAAGCAGTTGGAGTTGTATTGTATGGAAAAGATATTGCTTCTGTCTTTGGAGAGGTCAACAAGGCTTATTACCTTGATAGTATTAAATCTGATATAGCTGATTCAGAAGATGATATTGAGAAAAATCCGGTATATGTCATTCTTAACCTATGTCGAGTATGTGCATTTATTAAAAATGATCTCATCCTTTCCAAAGAGCAGGGAGGGGAATGGGGAATAGAAAATATACCCAAAATTTATATTCCGATAGTAAAATCAGCCTTGAAAAATTATTGTGATGATGAAGATTTGTTATTAGATAAAGATTTGGCAAAAAAATTTGCTGCATATATGAAAAGTGAAATATTTATTAGTGATTAAAGTTATTTTTCATACTTTGGTAAAAAGAAATATTATTTTTATAGCCTCGGATTTAATTTGAGGCTTTTTATGGAACCCAGCATACTGACGATAACTTGGCACACGTACAAGTAACTTATTTAATGCAATTATGATTCGCTTGAAAAAGTAGTTTGGATTTAATGTATGAAATTCAAGATGCAGGTGATAGTTATTTGAACGATATAAAAATACATTATTGGTTTTTGCTGCAGAGGAGGTTATATTTTCAAGGTTGCTGATCGTTATTTAGAATCTATTGATTTTGAATATATAATGGGTGAAAATGAGAAATTAGGAGTAAGATTTAAAAATGAAAAAAGATTTCGCTAATGCATTATATATTTTATTATGAGTAATTTGAAATTTATATTTAGTACATGCAGAATATATTATATAATTTCCAGCTAAATTCAACTCCCTCAGCGATATAACTGATAATGCATATCACTTGATTATCAATAAAAAAGGTGAGAAGTAGTAAAAACCTAAATAATATATACAGGTTTTTACGCCAAAATATTTAATCCGCATTTGAGTGAAAATATTTAAATATAGTTTTAATTAAATGTACAAAATCATGTTTGAATGAAAAGTTTTTTGATTTTCTGTAGCAGAAACGGTTTTCAAATTTATTTCATTTAAGCTCTATAAACAATCAAATAAATAATATATAAAATTTTACTTATAAAAAGAAGGATTTTACCCCTCTTTTGTAGAATATTTTATTCGTAAAATAACAATTTGACGAAGTAAAGGAGATTTTTATGAAATATTCTTTAAAGCAAGTATATGATAATGAAATACCGCACTCTTTAAGTAGCTTTTTAATCTATCTCAAAACTATTAGGGGGAAATCTGAAAACACTATTTACAATTATAAAATGGATTTAATAGTTTTCTTTAGATTTCTCAAATTATATAGAGGTTTAGCTAAAAATATGGACTTCGATGATATTATTATAAATGATATAGATAATACATTTTTGAATTCTATAACTTTAGAAGATCTATTTGCATTTATAAGTTTTACAGAGGAATTTAGAAATAATGGTAGCTATGCCAGAGCTAGAAAAGTTGCCTCTTTAAAATCATTTTTTAAGTATCTTTCCGGTAAAGCTAAAATATTAAAAGAAAATCCAGCAGTTGAGCTTGAATCTCCTAAAATTCCTAAACGAAATCCTATATATTTAACTCTTGAAGAAAGTGAAAAACTTTTAAATTCTATAGACGGAGCCTTTAAAGCAAGAGATTATTGCATTATGGTTTTATTTTTAAACTGTGGCCTTAGATTATCTGAGCTCGTAAGTATAAATATTTCTAAAATAAAAGAAGATACTTTGACTATTGTAGGTAAAGGAAACAAAGAACGAACCATTTATTTAAATAATATGTGTTTAAAAGCAATAAATGATTATCTCCCTATTAGAAATAAAAAGGCAGCCGAAATAAAACCTGAAGATAAAGATGCTCTTTTTATAAGTAGAAAATTATCAAGAATAAACCAAAGAACTATCGAAATGATGGTTAAAAAATATGCTCTTAAAGCAGGCTTAGATTATAATAAGCTAACGCCACATAAGTTAAGGCATACAGCTGCTACTCTCATGTACAAATATGGGAATGTCGATATAAGAAGCCTTCAACAAATTCTTGGCCACGAAAGTGTGTCTACCACTCAAATATATACGCATGTTGACGATGAAAATTTACGAGAAGCTGTAAAATCAAATCCACTTAATAATATTTAGAAATTACATAACATGTATTATGTAAACTAATCTCACTATACAATTACTTAAGGGCATAACTTTGCTGATTTTAGCAGAGTTATGCCCTCTTTACTTATTAAAATTAAGTTATTTATTAAATTTATCTTTACGCAAAGTCAAAAATCCTGGAAAAGCTTCGTTTATAAATTTTTTTCTCTTCTCTTCATCATTCAATATTTCATTTAAGCCATCCACATCATTTATAAAATCAATTTCTGGTTCATCATAATCATCGTTCTCGTCTTTAACATAATCGTCATCATAATCATGAAGAATTTCGTTACTGTCATCACTATCTTTTGCTTCATTAATGTTATCATCGTCTGGTATTACATTGTCAACCAGTATAGATCTTGTGTTAGCATTATTAGGATTAAGGCATTTGCCACAATTATCACAAATTTTTTCCGGATTTAAATCGCATCTATCACATTCACCACAATTATCGCAAACTTTATTTTCATCAAGGACACACATCTTTTTCATATATTTAACCCTTCTTTACTTGTTCTAAATAGTAAATTTTATTATAACAGAAAACGAAATAAATATCAACATAGCATCTAAAGCCCTATTTTTTTACCATGATTATCCTACGTATATATATTTTATAGAACATAAGTTTGCATGTATTACCCTTATATGATATAATTTTTTTAAGTAATTATAACGTCTTAATTAGAGGTGTGACTAATGTCAAAAGAAACAAAACGTGATGTTCAATCAGAAATATACGACTTTATTAGATCTGAAGTTATCAATAAAGGTTATCCTCCTTCAGTTAGAGAAATCTGTAAGCAGGTGGGTTTAAGTTCAACTTCAACTGTTCATGGCCATCTTTCAAGGTTAGAGAAAAAAGGACTTATAAAACGTGATCCTACAAAACCTAGGGCTATAGAACTATTAAGAGATCCTGTATCTAAAAGAGAAATGATTGATATTCCAATAGTGGGTAAAGTTCAAGCTGGTCAGCCAATTCTTGCTGTAGAAAATATAGAAGATTATCTTACCATTCCTTTGAATTTTGTAAGAAATAATAATGAACTTTTCATATTAAAAATAAGCGGCAGCAGCATGATTGAAGCTGGAATTTATGATGGTGATTTAGCTATAATAGAAAAAACAAATTATGCTCAAAATGGCGATATTGTTGTAGCTTTAATAGAAAATGATGCTACAATAAAAAGGTTTTTTAAAGAAAAAGATAAAATAAGACTCCAACCAGAAAATCATACTATGGATCCAATTATAGTGAATAGCTGTGAAATACTCGGAAAATTAGCTGGTATTTATAGAAGATATTAAAATAAGCTGTTTCAACTTTGAAACAGCTTATTTTCTATTTATATGATTTTTTCATTAAATTAGAAAGTGCTACAAGTATTCCAAGCTTTGCATGATCAAAATTGAGTCCACCCTGCAAATATCCTATGAATGGTTTTCTTATAGGCGCATCAGCTGATAATTCTATAGATGCTCCTTGGACAAAAGTACCAGCTGCCATTATTACTTTATCCTCATATCCAGGCATATCCCATGGTTCACACTCTACAAATGAATCAACTGGAGATGCATACTGTATTCCTTTTATAAAATCAATCAATTTTTTCTCATCATTAAACTTAATAGCTTGTATTATATCAGTTCTTCTATCGTTATACTTAGGAAGAACATCAAAGCCACAAAGCTCCATTATTCTTGCACAGAATACTGCACCTTTAACAGCTTCAATTGCCACATGAGGTGCCATAAATAGGCCTTCATAGAACTGTCTCATAACTCCGAAAGTTGAGCCGCACTCTCCCCCTATTCCAGGCACTGTAACCCTATAGGTTGCTTGCTCTACATATTCTTTTTTTCCAGCTATATATCCTCCAGTTGTAGCTATTCCTCCACCAATATTCTTAATTAAAGATCCTGCTATAATATCTGCACCAACATCTGTAGGTTCTTTATCTTCTACAAATTCACCATAACAATTGTCAACAAAGACTATTACATTTTCATTAACTGTTCTTATAGCTTTAATTATTTCAGACATCTCTTTTATACTTAAGGATTTTCTCCATCCATAACCTGTAGAACGTTGAATATGAACTAATTTTATGCTTTTATCCTCTTTAAGCTCTCTTTTAACGGTTTCCACATCTATTTTACCATTTTTAAGGTCAACTATCTTATGATTTACCCCATATTCCTTAAGTGATCCTACTTTTTTAGAATCTCCTATACCAATTATATCATGTAGAGTATCATATGGCATACCACATATAGATATCATTGTATCTCCGGGCCTTAAGTTGCCAAATAAGGCAGCTCCTATTGCATGCGTTCCGTTGACAAAATGTGGTCTTACAAAAGCACTCTCCGTATGAAATATATCCGCATATACTTTATCTAAGGAATCTCTACCTATATCATTATATCCATATCCACTTGAATATGTAAAATGTGATTCACTTATTCTCGCTTTTTTAAAAGCTTTTAAAACTTTGAGCTGATTATATTCTCTAATTTCATTATAATACTTAAATTCACCCTCAACATCATTAAGAGCTCTTTCATACAAATCAAATACCTCTTTAGTTATTCCGTATTCATCCATAAGTGTTTTTCGTGTAATTTCTAGCATAAATTTTATAAACCTCCTGATAAATAAAAACTAATTTATTTTTACCTAAAAAAATAGGCAAAAACTTTGCCTACTTTTCTCATCTATTTTATTCTTCATCATGTTGATCTTGACTAAATGTCATTGGTCTCAAAGGAGTTACAGTAGATACCGCATGTTTATATATCATCATCTGTTTTCCATCACTATCAAGTATTACAGTAAAATTATCAAATCCTTTAACATTACCTCTTAATTGAAATCCGTTTGTCAAATGAATTGCAACAGGCACCTTATTTTTTCTTGCACTATTTAAAAATATATCCTGCAAATTGTTCGTTGACTTGTTATTCATGGTACTCACCCTCCGTTTATTTTACCTAATTAGTATTCTATAAAAAATTTTAAAATCCTTTAATTTTCTTTTATAGAAGATAGAATTTTAAAAACTACCTCATCATCATTTTTATACATATCTTTGTCTAACCACACTGCCCTTTTGTCTTTTCTAAACCATGTAAGCTGTCTTTTGGCATAATGCCTGCTTCCCTTTTTAATAAGTTCTACAGCTTCATTAAGTGTGATATTACCGTCAAGATAAGAAAGTATTTCCTTATAACCTATTCCCTTCATTGACTGCATATTTGAATTATATCCCATATCCCTCAATTTTATAACTTCGCGAACAAGACCTTTTTCAATCATTTTATCTACCCTTAAATTTATTCTTTCATAAAGCTTTTGCCTATTCATATTTAATACAAAATAATGAATATTGTACGGTATATCATACAAATCTACATCACTATTTATTTGACTTATAGTCTTGTTCGTAACTTTATAAACCTCAAGGGCTCTAATAACTCTTTTCAGATCATTAGGATACAATTTTTTATATGATTCATTGTCAACATCTTTAAGCATTTCATGCACATATTCTTTTCCTTTTTCATCAGCAAGTTTTTTTAAATAAGACCTGTATTCGCAATCCTTGTAAACTCCTGTGAAATCATAATTACATATTATAGAATTTATATATAATCCCGTACCCCCAACAAGCATAGGATACTTTTTTCTATCTTTTATATCATTAATAGTTTCTTGCGCAATATCTTTAAATTTAGCAACACTGAAATCCTCATTTGGTTCTACTACATCTATTAAATGATGTTTAATGCCCTTCATTTCATCTTTTCTTATTTTAGCAGAACCTATATCCATATATTTATATATCTGCATTGAATCAGCAGATATTATTTCTCCGCCTATTTTCTCCGCAACTTTTATAGATATATCAGTTTTTCCTACGGCAGTAGGTCCTGCTATAATGAGCAAATCATCCATACAAAATTCATCCTCAATCTCAGTTTATTATTGAATTCTTTTAAATTTCTTTTCAAAATCAGTTACAGTTAACTTTACAATAGTTGGTCTTCCATGAGGACAATTAAATGGATCATCAGCAAATCTCAAATCATCTATAAGTGCCTTCATTTCTTCCATAGTAAGTTCATGATACGCTTTTACTGCTGCTTTACAGGCTGCTGTTGCAATACTCCTGTATTTTACATCTACTGTTTCGCCTTTTCCCATATTTTTTAAATTATCTATTATTTCTAAAAATAAATCTTTTACGTGAGGTTTTCCTAAAAACAAAGGAACTTCTTTAATAGCAACTGTATTTTCGCCAAAAAGTTCAATGGTAAAACCAGCTTTCTCAAAAACCTCTTTATTTTCATCATAATATATAAAATCCTCTGGTATAAGCTCTACTACAGCAGGTGTAATCAATATTTGAGATACTACATTGCCATTTTTAATTTTATCTCTGTACTTCTCAAATATTATTTTTTCATGAGCAGCATGCTGATCTATTATATATAGCTCATCATTACTTTCACCTAAAATGTATGTATTATTAAATTGTCCTATTAATCTAATATACGGAAATTTTGGTGTCTTTTTAATTATATCATAATTTTCGTCATCTGGTAAAACTTCTTTAATTATATCCTTTTGGTGTATTTTCTTGAATTTGCTATCCTGAACATAGGCAGGAGCTTTGGGCTTGCTTTCAGCATAACTTTCATGATTTTGTAAGTCAATTGGTATCTGCACTGATACTTTGGGCCTTTCAGCATCAGTTTTTGTATTTAAATCATCTTTAATTTCATCAAGTTTATGTTCTTCTTCCTTTAAAGCTTCTACATGAAAAGAGTCTTTTATACTGTTTTTAATCCCCTCATGCACAGTGTCAAAAACAATTTTAAATATTTCTCTTTCATTTTGAAATTTTACCTCGGATTTTGTAGGATGCACATTTACATCTACAAATTCAGGAAACATATCAAGAAATATTACAAAGAAAGGGAACTTATTTATCATCATAAAGGATTTAACAGCGTTTTCAACTGCAGCAGTTATAAGCTTATTTTTTATATATCGTCTATTTATAAATATACTTTGATTATTCCTGCTTCCACGGCTTATTTCTGCATTTCCAACGTAACCATGCACAGATGCCAAATCTGTATGGCGTTCAAAGCTTATGACATTGTCACAGATTTTCTTGCCATATATAGCCCTTATAGTATCTAATAAATTATCAGAAGAATATGTTGTAACTGCTCTTTTACCGTTATTAACAAGTCTAAATGAAATTTCATTATGAGCTAAAGCTAGTCTATTTACTATGTCAGATATAGATGCAGCTTCTTTAGCTGGAGATTTTAAAAATTTTGCTCTAGCAGGCACATTATAAAATAAGTCCCTAACCTCTATATTAGTTCCTATATTAGTTCCGCAATCTTTTATATAATCAATGTTTCCACCGCTTATAGATATTTCTCTGCCAAATTCATTATCCTTAGTTCTGGATTTTAATATAGTTTTAGATACAGCAGCAATACTTGGGAGTGCTTCTCCCCTAAATCCTAATGTATTTATAGCATATATATCTTGAATTTTTGAAATTTTACTTGTTGCATGAGGCATAAAGGCCTTTTCAATATCATCTTTATATATTCCGCTTCCATCATCTAATATTTTAATTAATGTTCTTCCGCCGTTTTCTATCTCTATATTTATAGTCTTAGCTCCTGCATCAATACTGTTTTCTACCAGTTCTTTAACAACAGATGCCGGTCTTTCTACTACTTCTCCTGCAGCTATTTTGTTCGAGGTATCTTCACTTAAAACATTTATCCTCAAAATTCCACCTCCTTAGAAAATGCTTTACTACAGATTTTTAGCGCGTTTTATAAATTCGTAAAGCTTATTCATACATTCTATAGGGTTCATTTCTACAATTTCTGTTTCTTTAAGTTCATTTAGTATATTTTCTTTTTCAATATAATTAAAATCAATTTGATAATTTTCCTTTGGCTTTTCAAGGGCTACGGCTGCTTCTTCCTCATACTTTTCTGCTTTTTTTAATTTTTTATCTTTGTTATTCCTATTTTTGCTTTCTAAGTCTTTTAATATTTCCCTTGCCCTAGTTAAAACTTCTTCCGGTAATCCTGCAATCTTCGCAACCTCTATACCATAAGATTCATCAGCACCCTTGGGAATTATTTTTCTCAAGAAAATTATATCGTCATTGACTTTTTTTACTGCAATAGAATAATTTTTTAATCCGCTTATTTTTCCTTCAAGGCTTGTAAGTTCATGATAATGAGTAGCAAAGAGTGTTTTGCATTTTAAATTCTTATTTTTGCATATGTACTCTATAACTGCCCACGCTATGCTTAAACCGTCATAAGTACTTGTTCCACGACCTACCTCATCTAGAAGTATAAGACTGTTTTTAGTAGCATTCTTAAGTATATTTGATACTTCCCACATTTCCACCATAAAAGTACTTTTGCCTGCATTTAAATCATCAGAAGCTCCTATTCTTGTGAAAATTTTATCACAAATTGAAATCTCAGCAGAACTTGCAGGTACAAAGCTTCCTATCTGTGCCATGAGTACAATAAGAGCAACCTGACGCATATATGTGGATTTTCCGGCCATATTAGGTCCTGTTATAAGCATCATTACATTATCTGTATTGTTTATTGAAGTATCATTGGCTACAAAATTTCCATTTGAAATAACTTTTTCAACAACTGGATGTCTCCCATCTTTTATATCAATGTTACCATCAATTTTAATTAGTGGCTTGCAATAATTATTTTCCCTGGCTACTTCAGCAAATGAAGATATGCAATCAAGCTCCGCTAAAATTCTAGCACTAGCTTTTATTCTATCAATTTGTTCTTCTACTTTATCTCTTATTTCGGTAAACATTTTATATTCTAAAAGTACTAATTTTTCTTCAGCTCCAAGTATTTTTTCTTCCATTTCTTTAAGTTCAGGTGTTATATATCGCTCACTATTAGTTAAAGTTTGCTTTCTTATATACCTTCCTTCTGGCACTAAATCTAGATTTGATTTAGTTACTTCTATATAATATCCAAAAACTTTATTGTAACTAACCTTTAATGACTTTATCCCAGTTATTTCTCTTTCAGAGTTTTCTAAAGTTGCTATCCACTCTTTTCCATGAGACTTGGCTAATCTTAGTTCATCTATTTCTTTATTATAACCATCCTTTATTATATTACCCTCTTTTATGGATAAAGCTGGATTGTCATTTATAGATTTAGATAAAAGTTCGTATATATCGCTGAGATCATCAAGATTATCTTCCATTTTCACCAAAAGTTTTGACTTAAAAGTTTTTATAATTTTTTTTATTTGAGGTAATTTTTCAATAGATCCTCTAAGGGATATCATTTCCTTGGCATTTACACTTTTACCTGATATTTTTCCAGCAAGTCTTTCTATATCATATACTTGTTTGAGTAATTCCTTTAAATCTTCACTAGTGGATATGTTATTCAGCATTTCTTCCACTGCATTAAGTCTTAAATCTATTTTGGCTTTATCTATTAAAGGTCTATCTATCCACCGTCTAATTTGTCTACCACCCATTGCTGTACTGGTTTTATCAAGCACCCAAAGAAGAGAACCTTTTTTACTCTTATCTTTTAAAGTTTCTGTAAGCTCCAAGTTTCTTCTTGAATTTATGTCTATACTTAAAAAATCAAGTATTTCGTATTTTTGAATTTCATCAATATGTGTAAGTGCAGTTTTTTGAGTATCAACTATATATCTTATAAGTCCATTGGCACAATTTTTAAGAGTATCTGTCATTGTAACATCCTCGAAATTTGAAAATTGTGCTTTTAAATTTTGATTTTTATACTCTTCAAAATAGTCATCATTGAACTTGTTATAAACAATACTAAATCTTTCCTTTATTTTATCTATGAGTTTATCATTTATGCTTTCCTGAATGATTATTTCTTTTGGTGCAAACTTTGATATTTCATTTAGTATAACTTCAAAATCAAATTCAGTTTCAGTACAATTAAATTCACCTGTAGATATATCTGCAAAGCACATTGCTGTATTTTTACTATCTACAAATAATGACATTATGTAGTTATTTTTTGTATCCTCAAGAAAAGAAGAATCCGTATAAGTTCCAGGTGTAAGTACTTTTATAACATCTCTTTTTACAAGCCCTTTAGCTAGTGCTGGATCTTCCATCTGCTCTGCTATTGCAACTTTATAGCCCTTACAAATAAGCTTACTTGCGTAAATAGCATAAGCATGATGTGGTATACCACACATGGGAGCCCTATCCTTAAGCCCGCAGTCTTTACCTGTAAGAACAAGTTCTAATTCTCTCGAAGCGGTTTCTGCATCATCAAAAAACATTTCATAGAAATCGCCAACTCTAAAAAATAGAATACAATCTTTATAATTTTCTTTAATATTTAAATATTGCTGCATCATAGGTGATATGCCCATAATTAATCATCCCTCAATCCTATGTAAATAATTATGACTGTTTTACTAAAAGTTAATACTTCGTAGTTTATAAATATTGCGAAGCAAAAGCGGAAAAAAATTAAGAATTAAGAATGATGGTAGCTTTTTCTTCGTTCCACTACGAAAAACTTATAAACTTATAACTACCTCTATTTCCACCAGTGCAAATATTCTTTTCTAAATTGTAGATTTTCCATAGCAAAGCGGCGGAAAATCATCATTCATTCTTAATTTTTCTTAATATAGTTCGCAATATTTATATTTAGTGCAACAGCCCCACTAAATAATTATTAGTGTGACGATCACATTTATTAGACTTCTTCGCCAGATAATGAAAAAGCATGAGCTTTTGTTATTTTTATATTTTTAAGTTTACCTATATCGTCAATAGATCCTGCAAAATTAACAAGTTTTCCAGTCCTGGTTCTTCCCATTAATTTACTTTCATCGTTCTTACTTTTTCCTTCTATTAAAACCTCAACAGTTTTTCCTTCATATTCTTTGTTTTTCTTTTCACTTATGGAATTAACAGTTTCTAAAAGTCTATTAAATCTTTCATGCTTAATATCATCTGAAATTTGATCTTCATATTTTGCAGCGGGGGTACCTTCCCTCATAGAATATAAGAAGGTAAATGCTGAATCATATTCTACTGTCTTTACAAGACTTAAAGTATCCTCAAAGTCTTCTTCTGTTTCTCCTGGAAAACCAACTATAATATCCGTGGTTATAGCTGCATCTTTTACTCCGCTCTTTATTTTATTTACAAGTGATATATAATCCTCTCTAGTATAATGTCTATTCATTTTTTTTAGTATACGTGAAGAACCAGATTGAACTGGAAGATGAATATGTTCACATACCTTATCACATTCAGCAACTGCTTTTATAACATCATCAGTTAAATCCTTAGGATGTGATGTCATAAACCTTATCCTTGAAATTCCGTCAATTTTATTAAGTCTCCTTAGAAGGTCTGCAAAATTAATTTCTTCTTCTAAGCCTTTACCATAAGAATTCACATTTTGACCTAAAAGTGTTATTTCCTTATAACCTTGTTCAACTAAATTTTTTATTTCTTTTTCTATATCTTCAGGATTTCTGCTTCTTTCTCTTCCCCTTACATATGGGACTATACAATATGAACAAAAGTTATTACATCCATACATAATAGTTACAAAAGCCTTAATATCATAAACCCTATCTATAGGAGTGCCCTCTGTAATGCCTTCCTCCTTATCCCATATTTCAACTACAGATGTTCTCTCATTTTCAACCTTTTTTAAATAATTGGGAAACATTTGAGTATTATATGTTCCCATTACTATGTCAACAAATGGGAATCTCTTTTTTATATGTTCTGCCATATTTTTTTGCTGCATCATGCATCCACATACTGTAATTATTAAATTAGGATTTTTATCCTTGAGTTTTTTTAGAGTGCCTAAATTTCCATATACTTTAAGCTCTGCATTTTCTCTAACACAGCAGGTATTAAATATTATAAGATCTGCCCTGTTTTTATCTTCTGTTTTTTCATAATTCATTTTTTTTAGCATTCCTGATAATTTTTCGGAGTCTTCTTCATTCATTTGACAACCCCATGTTTCTATAAAAAACAATTTATTTTTATCCATAATTTCCTCCTGGCTTAATTCAAAATATAAATTTAATATACTATTTATAAATATAAAATGTCAATTAATTATTATATCATAAATTAGTCAATAAGGGCATATTATATAAAATTTTATCGAAATTTTTTTGAATAATTAATTAGATCTTTGAAAAGAATAATATTGAAATTGTATAAAGGAGGTTTTGCATATGTATGATGCCAAATTACCCGAAAATAGTGATAAACAAACTGAAAAAGACCTGATTAGATGCAACTGTGTATGTGATATAGGATATTTTAGTAGTTCCAAGAATGTCAAATTATTTAATGCTAGATCTTATCATGTACCGACCGAAGGAATATTATGCATTAAATAATAAAAAGTGAGAAATAGCAGTCGTAAGGGCTATTGTAATCTAGCTGCATTTCTCACAAACTTAATTAAATAAAAGCTATATTAAGTTCAAAGTTAAAACCTAATATAGCTTTTATTCTATACTCCTATAAAAACAATTCATACAATCATTCTTTCTTTTCTAGCTGGAGCTGTTCTACTTCTTTTACAAATCCTATGCCAGTATACAAATTTATAGCTGGAATATTATCCATATCCACTTTTATATAAACATCTTTATAGCCTTTTTCCTTTAAATCATTTAATATATAAGTCAAAAAGTATTTTCCATACCCTTTTCCTCGATATTTCTTAATTATACCAAAGTTCACTATAGTAACAATATTATTTTCTAATATATATTGACCATATCCTATTATTGAATCACATTTTTTTATAAAAAAGGCTCCATCGTCAACATAATAATCCTGTGTTTCATCATAGTATATATCCTCAACTGAAAGTGGAATTCTCCCCTCTGAATCAAAAATTTCATTTTGTATGTAGCATCTTATATTTTCATCTTGCAACTTTACAAATTTTTCAATGGTTACATCATCTAATTTTTTTACAGGCTTAAGATTTTCTAATTGAATTTTTAGCCGCATACTGCCTTTAATAACATTAAAACCTAATCTTTTTAATACAGGATAATTATAATCATTTTTTTCACATTTATATAAAAACTTATAGCCTTTACTAAAATACTTTAAAATTGTCTTGTAGATTCCAGCTTTTAATCCATACTTTTTTTCTATATACATAGCATTTATTTCAACTATGTCTTTATTTTTCTTTTCTATCCATGCATATCCTGCATATTCTTTGTTAAATCTAAAAATTCTTACATTTTTCTTAATAAAAAATTTTTTTATTAAAGATGTACTATTATATGCATCAAAAAAATCTTTATTAAGAGTATTAAAAATTTTCCTTCGCTTATTTAATTCTATAAAAAAATTTAAATTTTTATCGTTTAATTTCTCACATGTAATCATATAATATCCTCTTATTATATTTATTAATTTAAGTATAAAATCAATATATTTTTCTGTCAATTTAAAAATACATTAATTATATTTTTGTATATATTCCATGTATTTTTTTATAAACCCTTTTTCATAATCATCATTTAAGACAATTTTATTAAGTTTCTTCATGTACTTGCATTCAGACCAATTTTTATGTTTCACATATCTCTTATTGCCTATTTTCCAGAATTTATGTGGAAAAATTATAAGTGAAAGCATTATTTCTATTTCATCTATAGTGAGCTTATTTACGGAACTATATGCTTCTATTATGGATTTTGCCTTATTAAAGTCCCACATATATTCCTTTTTAGTCATAAGTCTTCTAATCATTTTACCTAAATCATTTATAGGCAAATCCAAAATTATACTGTCTAAATCAATTATATAATAATTATCGCCATTCTTAATTATATTTTGATAGTAAAAACTATTATGACATATAGATTTTTTTCTATTTATGTTTTTAATAATTCTAATATAAGATGATTCGTTAAGTATTTTTATAGAAAAAATTCCTCTTTCATAATACTTATCAATAAGCTTTTCATACATAATATCAAATTCATTCTTTATTCTTTTATTATCTATAATATATCTAAATTTTTCCATATCATCAACACATTTTGTAAAAATTTCTATCCAATTTTTTGATTTAGTTTTCATCTTAAATTTTCGAGTATCTATATTTTTTGCAGCCAGATGAAACTTTGCTAAAAACTTTGCACAATTAATAGCTTCATTTATATCATTTAAATTGCATTCGTCACCATCTATCCATTCTGTAGCATAGAACACAAGATTTCTATAATACACAGTCAATTTATCGTCTTTCGTTTTAATGTACTTGATTGTATTATTAAAATTATTTTTATTAAGTTCTCTAACTAAATAATTGCCATTTTGAACTTTTTTAAACTCATGTTTCATTTTCTTTAAACAAATAGTGCGCTTGTCTGTAGTAATTTTATATGCACTTCTTGCTTTCTTTATATCTATAGCTTTAAGTCCATATCTATCTAAAACTTTTCTTAACATTCTTAATTCTTTACCTTTTATTTCTCCAATGGAATTCACTGTTTCAATCATAATATCCTCCATAAATTAGATACTCAATAGAGTATATTGCAATTAAATTGAATTTATTACTCAATAATTGAAACCCCATAAATGCATTTTTAAGTAGAATATTTAAATAAAAAACCATAAGTACATTTAAACTTATGGTTTTCTATTCTATGTGATATTTATATTATTCTTCAACTTCTCTTATACTTAAACCTATTTTTTTATCTTCTGAACTTACTTCCAATATTTTAGCCTTTATTTCTTCACCAATTTCAAGAGCATCTGATGGCTTTGCAATTCTTTTATGGCTTATTTCTGAAATATGAACTAAACCATCAACTCCAGGTTCAAGTTCAACAAAAGCGCCAAAATCAGCAAATCTTACTACTTTACCTAAAACAACAGAACCTACAGGATATTTTTCTTCTACATTATTCCAAGGATTTTCTGTTAATTTCTTTATTGATAAAGATAATTTCTTATTCTCTTTATCAATACTCAATATATACACTTTAATTTTATCACCAATTTTAAGTACATCTGCAGGCTTTTCAACTCTTCCCCATGATATTTCAGATACATGAAGAAGTCCGTCTACTCCCTCTATCTCAACAAAAGCACCAAAATTAGTTAATCTCTTAACTTCTCCTTCAACTATTTGACCTTGCTCTAATTTATCCCAAACCGCTGCTTCTAATTTTTCTTTTTCTTTATTTAAGAGTTCTCTTCTTGATGCTACTATCTTTGTTTGTCTCTTCTTAATAGAATATTCTATAATAGCTACATCAAAACTTTTTCCTACATACTCACTAAGATTTTCAACATGAAAAAGTTCTACATGTGATGCCGGAATAAATATTCTTATTCCTTTATATAGTGCAATTATTCCACCTTTTACAGCTTCTTTAACAACAACATTTAAGGACGTCTTATTTTTAAATGCTTCTTCTATTTCTTTGTATCCTTCTTCTCTTTCAAGTTCTTTTATAGATAATACAACATAATTGTCAGCATCCTTTAATTTTATTATTTTTGCTGAAACCTTATCTCCGACATTGTATATATCCTTTAATTCTTTTTCCTGATCTTCAACTTCATTTTTAGGTATTATTCCGTCTCTCTTATAATTTATATTTACAAATAATTCTTTATTAGAAATTTGAATAACTTCTCCAACTACTGATGCACCTACATATATTTTTTCTTCATTCTCAGCTATGAACTTCATTGCATCAGCCATTTCACTATTTATTTCCTTTGAAACTTCATTTTCACTCATTTTACTAATTGCCTCCTCAATAATCCAATTAGGTGTTGACGCTCCTGCTGTTACACCTATTTTAATATTGTTTTTATTTTTTAATATAGCATCAGGTATTTCTCCTGAATTTTCTACATGAATTGTATTTTTACAATTGGCTTTACATATTTCATATAGCTTAGTTGTATTTGAGCTTTGCCTTCCGCCAATAACCACCATAAAATCCACTTTTTTTGAAAGCTCATTGGCAATCATTTGCCTTTCTGATGTAGCATTACATATTGTATTAAAACACAGAACTTCTCTCTCATTGTTCTTAACTTTACTTAATACTTTCTCCCAATTTTCTGCTTTTTCAGTAGTTTGAGAAACAATACAAACCTTTGAACCAACATTTTCTATATTTTCACCTTTTTTTGAAATTACAGCCTTATTATCGCACCAACCATTAATTCCTATAACTTCAGGATGGTCTTTATCACCTACAATTACTATATCATATCCAAGTTCACTGTATTTTTTGACTTTCTCATGAATCTTACTCACAAATGGACAAGTAGCATCAACTACAGTAAGTCCTTTAGACAAAAGCATATCATACACTTTCTTAGAAATACCATGAGATCTTATAATTATAACATCATTTTCTTTTAACTTTTGTATATCATAAGTTTCAATGGGATATATGTTGTTTTCCTTAAGTTTTCTTACAACATCATTATTGTGAATAAGTTCACCTAAAGTATAAATTTTTTTATTGTACTTTTTTTGAGTTAAAAGTGCCAGCTCTACAGCTCTTTTAACGCCAAAACAAAAGCCAGCTTTTTCGGCGAGTATAACCTTTTTCATTTACAGAATTAACCACCTTTTATATTTTATCTTTTATATATTTTGTAATGAAATCTACAACTTGTTCTATATTCATAAATGATGAATCGATTTCCACAGCATCTTCAGCCTTTGTTAGTGGATTTATCTTACGATTTGAATCAATATAATCTCTTTTTATTATATCATTTAGTATGTCTTCGTAACATACATTTATGTGCTTTAATCTCAATTCATTGTATCTTCTTTTAGCTCTTTCTTCAGGTGCAGCTGTAAGATAAAATTTAAAAGGTGCATCCTTTAAAACCACCGTTCCTATATCTCTGCCATCCATAATTACATCATACTTTTGCGACATACTTTTTTGCAAAGATACAAGTTTTTCTCTTACCTCTAAGATTGAAGCATAATTTGATACATTTTGGCTGATTTTAGGCAATACAATTTCCTCACTAACATCTTCTCCATTTACTATAAGTTTATCATCTTCAAAGTGCATAGAAATCAATTCCATAAGGTCACATAATTTTTTTATATTATTAGTATCTATATTTTTTCTCATAGCTATTAAGGTCACTGCTCTATACATAGCACCAGTGTTAATATACATAAGCCCAAATTTTTTTGCAACAAGTTTAGCTATAGTGCTCTTTCCTGCTCCCGCAGGACCATCTATTGCTACAGTTAATTTCAATTAAATTCCGCCTTTCTCTTTGCTGCAATGTGTTTAAAAATAATTAATATTTATTGAAATACTATTATTAATTAATTCTATACATATAGAAAAAATCCTTTAATTTTTCTACAAAATATATTTTTTTGTATTCTTTTCTATTAAATTTTACATAAATGCTGCAATATTTTTTTATAACTCGTTCATCTATACTATGACTATTAAATATTAACCATATAAAATTACAAAGCACCTACATTTTTTCCAGCTTCATGTGCTGTTGACATTGCTATTTGAAGATTAAATCCACCTGTGTAAGCATCTACATCTATTACTTCACCACAGAAATAAAGATTATGTATTTTTTTTGACTGCATAGTTGAAGGATCTATCTCCTTAGTATCAATTCCTCCTGCAGTTATTATTGCTTCTTCAATAGGTCTTAATCCTTTTATGCTCAAAGTTAAATTATTTATTAAATGTACAAGATTTTTTCTTTCCTCTTTAGTAATCAAATTTACTTTCTTAGTTTCTTCTATATTTGATAATTTTATAATTATAGGTATCAATTTCTTCGGCAGTAAATCATCTAGTGAGTTTTTAAAATCCTTATTTATATATTTATTAAAATCCCTTTGTATACGACTATCAAGTTCCTTTTCATTAAGTGCTGGTTTTAAATCTATTACAGCTTCTAGATTTTTATTATAGTTTACAACTCTACTTGCACTTAATACTATAGGACCAGATATACCATAATGTGTAAATATCATTTCTCCAAAGTTATCATATAAAACTTTTTTACCTTTCTTTATATAAAGTTTTACATTCTTAAGTGAAAGACCCTGAAGCTCACTTATCCAATTCTCTTTAACTTCTATTGGAACAAGGGATGGCTTTGGTTCAATAATTTTATGTCCTAAATTCTTTGCAAAATCATACCCGTCACCCGTTGAACCTGTTTGTGGATATGATTTTCCACCGGTACACAAAATAAAAAAGTCTCCACCTATAATTTTATTTTCACTCGTAACAACATTTTTTATAACATTGTTTTCTCTATTAATTTTTATAACTTTTGAATTTAAAAGTACCTTTATTTTTCTCTTTTCAATTTCTCTAATAAAAGCATTTATTATATCTGAAGATTTATCAGACTCAGGAAAAACTCTTCCGCCTCTTTCAACTTTTAATTTAACACCTAAGTTTTCTACAAAATTAATTAAATCAACATTAGTAAAAGAATAAAGGGAACTATATAGAAAATATGGATTGCCTGGTATATTATCAAAAAACTCACTAATATCTATAGAGTTTGTTATATTGCATCTTCCTTTTCCAGTTATAAAAAGTTTTTTACCTAATTTTGAGTTTTTCTCTACTAAAACGACTTCATTTTCAGCTGACGCCGTAATTGCCGCCATCATGCCTGCAGCGCCGCCACCTATTACAACAACTTTTGCCAAAAAACCACCTTCTAATAAAATTTAAAATTTATCTTCCATATTTCTAGAAGAATAAACCCCATATTCTTTCCATATATTTTCTAGGTCAGTAAATACATTGGATATACGATCTTTTTCTCTTAAACCAACAGATACAATAAGAGCATTTATTACACTTAAAGGTGCAACCAAAGAATCTACGAAAGAAGCCATATTGCTTTGTGCTATAAGAGTATAATCAGCTTCTGTTGCAAGTGGTGATAAAAGACTATCTGTAAGCGCAACAACCTTAGTTTTTCTTGATTTTGCAAACCTTAAAGCTTCAATGGTTCTTGAAGCATACCTTGGGAAACCTATACCTATAAGCAAATCATCAGAAGTTATATTTATTATTTGTTCAAAAATATCACTGATTCCGTAACTGACAACATATACATTATCTAGTATTAGGTTCAAATAAAATCCCAAAAATTCAGCAAGTGCTGTAGAGCTTCTAAGTCCAATTATGTATATTCTTTTAGCTGCAAATATGTTATTTATTACTTCATCAAATACAGTATGATTTATTTTTTCTAATGTGACACGTATATTTTCCATATCAGCTTTAAGAACACCTTTTAATGAACTTTCTTTTGATATAAATGTATTTGATAATTCAATTCTTTGAACAGTTGTTAACTTATTTTTAATTAGCTCATGAAGTGCTTTTTGAAGCTTTGGATATCCACTGAACCCAAGTTCATTTGCAAATCTAACCACTGTTGATTCGCTTACTCCAACACTTACTCCCAATTTAGCAGCTGTCATAAATGCTGCTTTATCATAATGCTTCAATATGTACTCTGCTATTAATTTTTGACCTTTACTTAATCTCGGAAATTTAACTTGTATAATTCTCATCAAATCATATTTTTCGTCTTCCATAAATTCTAATCCTTTCTAATGCTACAATAATAATTGCATTACCACAATTAAAATGAATTTTTTATTTCATTTTAGCATTTAATAAAAACTTATGCAATATTTTATTTATCTAATAGTATATAACATAGAATAAATCACGAACATACAATAATTGTAAATTACAAACTTTTTAAATAATTAATTTCATTTTCCCGCAGCATCCTTGTTTCACCTTCTTTTAAGTTTCCTAATTTTATATCACCAACAGAAATTCTTTTGAGTTCTACTACAGGAAAACCAATAGCACCACACATTCTTCTTACCTGCCTTTTTTTCCCTTCATGAATGATTATTTTTAATATAGAAGTTTTATCCGTAGACGAAACTATTGAAACTTCAGCCTCTTTAGTTATATATCCTCCTATATCAACCCCACGTTTTAAAGCTTCAATATGCTTTGCCTCTGGTTTACCCTTTACTGTTGCCATATAACATTTGTTTACATTTTGTCTTGGATGCATTATTTTATTAAATATTTCACCATCATTAGTTATAATTAAAAGCCCTGAAGTATTGTAATCAAGTCTTCCCACTGGAAAAACCCTTTCATTAAAATTAAGGAGATCTATTACCGTCTTTTTTCCCCTATAATCACTTACTGCTGAAAGATAGCCTTTAGGCTTATTAAGTGCAGCATAAATCTTTCTTTCCTCCAAGTGAATAAGTTTATTGTCTACTTTAACTTCATCCTTATCTGGTTCAACTTTAGTTCCAAGTTCCTTAACAATTACATCATTTACTTTAACTCTTCCTTCTTCAATCATATTTTCACATTTTCGCCTAGAGGCTACACCACAACTAGCCATATATTTTTGTAATCTTTCTTCCATTTAATCACCTTATTAATCATATTATTTAGCTTATTTTTTAATATTAAAGCCATTTTTTCTTTCTAAAATAAGCAAGCATAAATGCAGCTATACCTATCATAACAGCCCACAGGAGCGCATATCCATACTTAAATCTAAGCTCAGGCATATTTTCAAAGTTCATACCGTAAACACCTACTAAAAATGACAGCGGTATAAATATAGTAGAAAAAATGGTCAAAAACTTCATTATTTCATTCATTTTATTACTTACGCTGGATAAATATGTATCAAGCATACCTGATATTATATCCCTAAAAAGTTCAATAGTATCTATAACCTGAATAGTATGATCATAGACATCCTTAAAATAGATACTGACATCACGTCCAATTAAGTCAATTTCACCCCTTTGTAAATTATTTATTATTTCTCTAAGAGGCCAAACAGCTTTCCATAAGAATATCATTTCTCTTTTGAGATTATATACCTCATTAAACAAATCATTTGATGCCTTATCTACAATTGATTCTTCAAATTTTTCTATCTTGTCTTCTACCTTTTCTAATACAGCAAAATAATTATCTACAATAGAATCAATCAACGCATATGTTAAATAATCTACCCCTGTCTTTCTAATTTTACTTTTGGAATTTCTTATTCTATCTCTTAAATTCTGAAAAACGTCCCCCTCTTTGCCGGTTTCTTGAAAAGTAATTATCAAGTTATCCATACATATTATGCTGATTTGTTCAACAACAAGTTTATTGCTCTTATAATATATCATTTTAAGAACAATAAAAATATACTTCTCAAACTCTTCTATTTTAGGTCTTTGATTGGTATTTAATATATCTTCCATAATAAGTGAATGTATTTTAAATTTCTCACCAATCTTTTCATATAAACTTATATCCTCAAGACCATTTATATTTATCCATGTCATGCTGTCTTTATCTTTATATTCATAACATTCTTCAATTGTCTTTAAATTCTTTTCCTCAAAACACTCGTCTTTATAATCCATAACATAAATTTTTGATTTTTCACCGGTATTTTTGCCTATATGTACCAAACTTCCAGGTTTCAACCCTCTTTTTTTAGATACCCCTTTTGTGTATCTTGTCCTTGCCATTTTAAACCACCTAACTATGCATAAATTATATAAGTTTCTATAAAAAAACTATATAATTTATATTAACACATTGATAAATTACTTAAAAGTGCAGCACAATAAATGTTATAATAAGAATTGAATTTGTATTAGGAGATGATATTTATGAAAAGGTCTAATATATTTTTGGGTGGACTTTTGATTTTAATAGGCTTGATGTCAATTTTTAATAAGTTTAACTATTTTGGTCTATTTTCTTCAAAATTTATATTTGCACTTACTATATTAGTACTAGGAATAGCTTTTGACCTAAGTTATTTTATAGGTCGCAAAAGTTCAACTAATCTTGTACCTGGTGGTATATTAATAACTTTAGGAATATATTATATTTTTAAATCATATTTTTATATAGGGGCATTAAATGTTATATCATGGCAGATATATGCACTTTCACTTTCAGTTGGTCTATATCAGTTATATATATTTGCAGGAAAAGAACGAAGTAATTTTATATTGGCAACAGTACTTGCTGTAATTTCTATTTTTTCAGTAGCATCAAATATATTTAAAATCATACTCCCTGTATGGTTTGATAAAAGTTTTGTACTTCCAATAATTTTAATAGCAGCAGGCATTTATGTATTGTTTAGAAGCTTAAAAAATTAAGGAGATGCTTAAATGAATGGTGATAAATTGGCCTATAACGGTTGGCTTAAAATTTACAATAGAGATGTAAATGGAAGGACTTATGATATACTTAAAAATTATGATGCCGCAGCCGCATTTGTAACTGATGAATTTGATGATGTTTTAATGGTAAAGCAATTCAGACCTGCCATAATGGATAACACCCTTGAAATTCCAGCAGGCTGTCTTGATATTGAAGGTGAACTTCCTGAGGATTGTATTATTCGTGAACTTAAGGAAGAAACTAATTTGCAAGTAAAAAGGGAAAACTTACAGAAAATTATATCCTATAAACCAATTCTGGGATTTAGCAAAAGCGTTCTTCATCTTTACCACGTAAAAATCAAGAAATCAGATTTAACTATAAGTAAAATCAATGATGAAGATGTAAATGAAGTTATGTGGATAAATAAAAATGATTTTATAGAATATATTAAAAGCGGCAAAATTTCTGATGGTAAAACAATAATAAGCTATTTATATCTCAAGGAAATGATGGGACTATAGAAAGATGTGAAGTAATTTAGGTGCTTTCGTCATCTAACGAGATGAAAAAAATTATAATCTGCGTAGCCAATGTGTTGGGTACTAATATTGCTAACCAAAAATTTGCCTCGCATTATTTAAATTTGGTGCAGCAGTTCCATATAATTACACCCAAAATTCCGTAGGTACGGAGGAATTTTTTCCTTGCTTTACCTTCTAATCGAAGTAACAGTGCTGAAAATTCTAATAAATCTTGGTAGAAAAATCATAAAATTATCATACGTGAGGTTTGGGCTTTAGCACATTATCCTTCTTTACTTCAAATAGGCACTCTTTAAATTACATTAAACGTTTAGACAAACTCAAGGTAAGTTAAAGAGTGCCTATATTAAATTAAGAAGGATAATGGATCCATGATCCAAATCTCAGTTATAATAAGATTTATATGATTTTTTTAATGTTCTAAAGCACTGTTACTTCGACCTATTCAAACTTTGTCTTTAAAAAAGTCGTCTTTAGAGTAGGTCATATTTTTTTTATTGACTTTGCTTTCAGCTGCTTCATTAAAAGCGTGTTCTGACTTTTCTCCTTTGGTTTCAGTATCAGTTTTTTTTACGTTATTTCTTCTTGGCATTTTTTCCTCCTCATAATAAAAAAATTCATCTTTTTTATTATGTCTTATTTATTCTTATATATGCAGAGGAGCCTTTCTACTTCATCCTTATATTTTTCATTTTTAATATCATGATAAGCTGGAGATAAATTTTTTTTAGCAGTATTATATACATGAAGATTGCCTATTTTTACATCTTGCTTCCATATTTCAATTATCCCATCGCATGAATTAAATACTCCTTTAAATACAGCCTTTAGGCCATTATTACATAAAAATTCTGTAAAGCCTTCTCCAAAATCATTTAATTTTTCTACATATGTAGAGGTACTTTTTTTAGTTTTAACTTCCTTTTTTTTATCGTTAATAGGCTCTACAATGACTTCAGTTTTCTCTGAAAGAGTGCCTTTCTTTGCAAGAACATCAGCAGCTTCATTCCACTTTATACCTATATGGCTTTTTACCTTCACCCAGTTTATATTTATAGTACATTCATCTATAAAGCTTTTAAATTTCTGAGTTAAAGGTTTATTGGCTTTATACTTTCCTGTAGCCCATTTCTCTATATTTTCAAAATCGTAATAGATAGTTACATGATTTACATTGTTTTCACTGCACCAGGTTAATGCATATTCTACAGCTTTTATTTCTCCACCAACCTGTCTTGAGGATACTGCATAGTCAGCACTAACTCTTCCATATATCTCATGTATGCATTGGCCATTTTTTAAAATTACGGCTCCGTAACCAACATTTCCATTTAAATAAGAGCCATCAGAATATACTTCAAATTTATCCAAGCTTATCACTACCTTTCAATTAAAAATCTTTATTTAGCCCATTCATTATTGGCCCATTCCCCTCTATTGAACAAAACATCTCTATAAATTTCGAAACTTTCTACAGATTTATTCTTTAATTTTTTCACTTTCCCTAAACTTCTATTTAACGATAATTCGCCCTTTTGACCTGTAAGTACCCATAGTATTTTCTTTATTTTAGGCCTTACTGGCAGTTCTTTTTCACCCATACCGTCTGTAAAATATATTAAAAGGCAATCCTCCATTCTATGTTTATGGAGATATTCGAAAACGGGCGAAAAACTTGTTCCACCTTTTGTATCTAACTTTTTTCTTATGTCCTTTGGTTTTTTTACTTTATATACTCTTCTCACTATATTATCACATTCAATTATGGTACATTCATAATTTCTATCCCTTAAAATATCAAATACTTCTGTCATGGCTTCATCTATCTCCACATCAGTCATACTTCCACTTATATCTACAGCAACAACTATTTTAATAACATGATTTGAAAGCCTTCCTCTTAAATCCATCCTATAAGGCTGCCTTCTATCTTTCCTAGTTATTGTTTTTTTATATCCCTTAGGAAGTGTACCTATCATTCTTTTTAAATAACTTTGCCACGATATTTCTGCTTTCTTATTCATATCATCAACATATTCTTGAACCTTAGGAGGAAGCTTTCCCTTGGCTGCATTTCTTATAATTTTATTTTTTAGTTCATCTATTTGATCCTCACTAAACTCTTTAGAATTATTCCTCCAGAGCTTATGGATGTTCATTTCATCAAATTCCTTATATACACCAAAATTTTTATCATTTACAATTCCTCTTTTTTCATCTTTCTTCTTTTTATCTATATTTTCCTGTATCTTTTTCACATAGTACTCAAGAGTTTTATCATACTCAAAATCTATTATATTATACTGAAGTTTAGTATTTTGGAGACTAATGGACCATGGCGGTAAGTCTTTAATATACTGATTAACAGAAACATCCATAGCAGTATTTATAGCTAGCATACTGTACTTTTCACTTAACTTTTTTGCCCTTTTCATATGATTATACATAACATGGTATATTTCGTGTTTTATTAAAGCCTTCATTTCTTTTATGGAGCATTTTAAAAATATATACGGATTAAAATACATTGTAAAGTATGACAGCGACATTTCCGTTTCACAGCCTGAAGCAATATCGCCTCTCACTCCCCTTTTCATCTGTATAAAAAACATAGCAAAGAAATTATCCTCACCATCCATTAAGTCAAAGGTAAGCATTTCAATAAAATTTAAAAACTTACTTTTAAATTCACTGTCAAAAGTTTTTTCATTCATTTGAATCATTTGCTCAAAAAGCTCTTTATGAAGTTTGTCCATTTGAATATTCAAATTAATCAATCCTTTAATCTTCTATTTCTTCATACATACGAAAAAAGTCCTCTAAAAAAGTATCATTTTCCAAAAGTTCTTTATAAAACTCACTGCTACAATCCTTTTTTATATTTTGCATTATTCCCATCTTTAAATCATTGGGATAAAGATTTAAAAACTGTGAAAAAAGTTCAATTTCCCTTTTCCTATTATTTTTATTTTCAAGATAAAATAAAATATTTTTAGATGCCAAAAACAATCTAGAATGACTTTCACCTTTAACTCTATCCTTTAACTTCTGGCTTATTATATCATCCTTAAATACATCTTCAGGTTTTATAATAGGTCTTTTGCTTTCTTCAATATAGTTCACAAAATCCTGAGCTATTGAAGTTCCAACATTTCCACGTATAAGATTATAAAAGACATTTGATGATATAGAATCTTTTTCATTAACATAAATTTTATATATTTGAGAAACCCTTTCCCAGCTTCTAGGTGTAGCCTTTATGGATTCCTTGGAATTAGGTGTATTTAAGTATTCTGGAAAACTTGCTATAAAATCAAGTATTTCTGAGTGAATTCTTCTTTCACCGTTTACACATTCCATTCCCCATTCTATCCATGCATTAACATCTGAATCAAGATAAATCCATACAAATCTATCTTCCTGTGCAGGGTCCATATCATTTACCTGATAATCACTATCTTCAAATTCATCATATTTACTGGATGGGTTCATAGCCGCAATTACATGAACATTAGATTTTAGTTTATATCCATTTATTTCTCTATTTAAGATTATGTTCATAAGTTCTTGCTGTACGCTGTGTTCACACCTATTTATTTCATCTATGAATAAAAGTATTTTTTTACTAGGATTTTCTTTTAAAACTTCATCTATTTCAATAAATTTATAATACTCAGCATATACTGTTCTTTTCATAAAAACCTTTTTGCCATTAAAGTCCTTCTCATAATCCTGCACCATCGGCAGACCACCAATCTCTCCTTCCTTTAACAAATTGCCATCTATATTAACATAATAGTATCCTTCATTTTCAGCAAGTTCTTTAACTAAAGAAGTCTTTCCTATACCACTTTTCCCTATTAAAAGAGGTACAGAATTTGACTTTAAAACAAGCTTTATCCCTTCCATTGCATCCTTAAAATTCATTTCATGTTCTCCTTACATTGACAATTTATAATCTACTGTATATATTTTAGCATTTTTACTTCCATATTCGTGTATAAATCTTATTTTATTGAAATCAACAGCTTTTATTTTTAAAAAATCAACTACATATTGTTTTTCAATGTTTTTGTCTCTGAGCTTTTTGATTAAAATATCTTTAAATTCCTTATCATCTTCAAATTTTATATATTTTAATGTTTTTACATTGTCTTCTACAAAATATTTTTTATCATTTTCTTCTATATTATCTATATACATAATTGCTTCTTCATTTTGTTTTACCGCAGCTCTCTTAATTTCAAGAGTAGGATTATCTATATATTTTATAGCCTCCCAGTTTGATTTTACTGCCATAAGCTTAGCTTTATATGATGGATCCTTTATATATTGTATTGAATCCCAATCGCTTTTTACTGCTAAAATTTGAATTTCTTCATTTGGATTATCTATAAACTTAATAGCCCATCCCTTAGTTTTAAGAGCCGCTTTAATTGTTTTTTCTGTTGGATTTTTTATAAATTCTAATGTATTCCAGGCTCTTTTTACACATAAAATGCATAGCTCCTCATCTGGATTATCAATTTTTTCTATAAGCCATGGATTTTTTTCTATATCCTTTAAATTATAATTCAAACTAAATGCCACCTCTCTAGATTATTTCTCTACGCTTAAAAATTAATTCAATGTGCCTAACATAACACTTTGATGCCATCATCTTGGAACATAAATGTCTTAAGTTACATTTTGTTTTCCTATATTATATCACTGTATTAAATTCCAACAAAGCATAGGAAAAAGAATTATTGTAACAATTATGTCAATACGTAAATATTCTAATATTGAGACCTATTGATGTTCTCACAAACACTGGAGGTGCTTATATTGAATTATGAAATTATAGACTGCATAGACAGTGGAACGGAGTACTGCCCATGCCACCTTGCCGAAGCTGGTAACTGCATACTTTGTTCCCAGTTAAGCGGTAAAAACTTTTGTGATTGCGTAAATTGGAAAGGAGTTTGTATATATCAGGAATATACGTGGAATCTCAATAAAGCAAAAAAAGAAAGAGAAGAATATACATGTGAAATATTAAAAAAAGAAACAATAGATAATAATTTGATTATACTTACAATCTTAGTAAAACACAAACTTGCAGAAAACTTATTATATCCTGGAAGTTATGTTTTCTTAAGACCACCCAAAAGTTCAAAATACTACAGTTGTCCAATTTCAATAATGGAGGCCTCGTCCGAAGAAAATACTCTAAAAGTTGCTATTGAAATTAAAGGAATTAAAACTAAAAGTATAAATGACCTTAAAGAGCAAGACACTATTTTACTAAAAGGTCCTTACTGGAATGGCGTTTTAGGTCTAAAAAATATATATTCCTGCAAAGAAGGCATATCCCTTATTATTGCGAGAGGTATAGGAGAAGCTCCATCTGTTCCTGTTATGAAAAAACTATATTCCAGCGGCAATAAAATAGTTCTTATACTCGATAAAGGGAAATTTAACAATGTTTTTATAAATAAATATATAGAAGAATATGCAGCAGATGTTTATAATTTAAATACCCTTGATAATGGGGAGCTTTCAGAAGATTTTAGGGATTTTCTACTAAACTTTACAAAGTATAATAAGGTAAATTTAGTTCATGTTTCAGGACCTAATATACTCATAAGCAAAATTTTGGACGTACTAGATGAAAATATTAAAGTTTCTTGTTGCAACAATGCAAAATTATGCTGTGGAGAGGGTATTTGTGGTGCATGCAGTATTATGTATGATGATGATAAGATGAAAAGGATGTGCAAAGTTCAGATAGATCCAAGATTTCTTTTTAAGGGCAGAAGATATATTTAGTAACTAATTATTTTGGAGGTAATTTTTAATGAAAGTTATAATTATAGGTGGAGGATGGTCAGGTGCTGCAGCAGCAATAGCTGCAAAAAAAGCAGGTGCTGACGAAGTTTCTATATATGAAAAAACAGACATGATTTTAGGTCTTGGAAACGTTGGCGGAATAATGAGAAACAATGGTAGATATACTGCCGCAGAAGAACTAATTGCCATGGGTGCAGGTGATCTTATAAATATAACAGATGCTAATACAAGGCATAAAAACGTTGATTTCCCCGGTCATGAACATGCTCCACTTATAATATTGCAACATAGACTAAATTTAAAATTAATTTTTTAAAATCACTAAAAAATAGCATCTGGTCTAAAAATACCAAATGCTAAAATATATTTTCAACTATTCACTAGCAGTACTTCCAGCTGAATTAGATGTTTCTGTATTTGTAGATACATTATTTTGAACCTCAACTAAAGTTGCAGTATTAGCAATTTTAAGCGCCTCATCTAAATCAATACTTAGCTTATTTAAAGCATCTAACCTTGTCTGCATTTTGCTTATTACCTTATCCATAGAATTAAGTGCATTGTTAAAGTCTGCTTTTCTTACCTTCGATTGAGTATCTGAAACTTCAGTGTTTATCTCTGCTGTTTCTTTTATCGTATTACCATCACTTTGAATAGTTTCAGAAATTGCAATTAATGAATTTAATGTATCCTCAGGTAACGTTTTCTTGCCTGACTTAAGATCCTGTAGAATTAAAGAAAGTTTGTCCCTTTTCTGCTCAATTTGCTGCCTTAAAGCTATAGTCTGCTGCCTTAACTGTTTCATTTGTTCATGTTTTGCTTTCATTGCAGTCTTAAATTCAGCTACAGCTTGTTTTTTGTCATTCACTTTCTGTACAGCTTCTTGTCTATTGGCTTGTCCTTTTTCGCTGTTTTGTTTGCTTACTGAAGAATTCACATTAGCATTTTCATTTTTTACATTTTCATCCTTAACTTTAAGTTCTTGATGATTACTATTGCCCTGTCCATGTTCAGTATTGTTCTTATCCTTTGCTAAAGCTGCCGTAGGTAACGTTATTACTAAAGATAATGCAAGTGATAAAACTCTTTTTTTATTCATAATTATTTCCTCCGTTTAGATATTTTAATTTATGGAACTTAAATCAATATCACTTGGATCTTGAATGGATTTCAAAATACTGTCGATATTTTTTACAGCTGAATCAATTTTGGAGTCGACCGCTTTTTTTTGCTGTTTCGATAAGGGATGAATATCACTATTTTTTTCCTTAACTGTAGTATCTTTTGTACTGCTTGAATTCTTTTTTATACTGCTAACAGAATTACTAATTACTTTCTTTTTAGTAGCAACTGTATTATTTGTGCTTTTACTTGAACATCCAGTAAAAATTAATACTGCTGTAATCATAATTCCAAGCATTATTTTATTCATTGTCCTCCCCCTTTTTACTATTCGACAATATATTTGTATTATAGCTTTATTATCGTCAATTTTTAAGTAAAATTTATTATATTGTTAAAATATTTTTTAATCAAATACATATTATACCTTTTGAATTATAAAAACATATTTTTCAAAGTTGCTCAATTTCTAATCTTAATTTCATTAGTGTATAATTCTAGCCTATATCCTTTTTTAAAATTTCAATAAGTTCATCAATTTCGCTGCAGGTTAATTTTTTAGCTATAGCACTAACAAAGCAAATAGCTCCTCTTTTATAGTATTCAGTTTCATTCTCTTGTGTTGGATTATAAACTTCTACTTTTATTTCTTTCATGTGCTATAACCTCCCTATATTCTTTATGTCAGCTGATGTTTGTACTATTCTAATTTTTTATAGTATTTTAGTCCTATATTATCCACCATCATGAATAAGTTTAATACAGACTATATTTTCAATAAAAAACTTGTTCATTGAGGTGATGATCTAATGAGAGTTGCAATATACAGCCGCAAATCAAAGTTTACAGGTAAAGGTGAATCTATTGGTAACCAGGTAGAATTATGCAAAAACTATTGTACTGTTAATCTAAAGCATAAAAACATAACTGACTTTTTAATATACGAAGATGAAGGCTTTTCAGGTAAAAATACTCATAGGCCTAATTTCCAAAAAATGCTTAAGGCTGCAAAAGCTAAAAAATTTGATATTTTAATATGCTATAGACTTGATCGTATAAGTAGGAACATAGCAGATTTTTCAACTCTAATAAGAAAACTTGTGGAATGGGAAATTGATTTTATAAGCATAAGAGAACAATTTGATACCAACACACCAATGGGAAGAGCTATGATGTATATAGCCTCTGTTTTTGCCCAGCTTGAACGAGAAACTATAGCTGAGCGTGTAAAGGACAACATGATTGAATTAGCTAAAATGGGTAGATGGCTTGGCGGTCAAACCCCTTTAGGTTTCAAAAGCCAAAAAATATTATATTTGAATGATGAATTCAAGCAAAAAAGCATGTATAAGCTTTCTCCTATTAATACTGAACTAAAAAAAGTAAAATTAATTTACAATAAATATATTGAAACAAATTCCATAGCTCTCACTTTAAAATATTTACTTTCAAACAACATCAAAGGAAAAAACGGTGGTAATTTTGCTGCTATGTCTATAAACGATGTACTTAGAAATCCAGTATACGTTAAGTCAAATAAATCTGTTTTTATATACTTAAAAAATAAGGGTATGCAAGTTTGTGGTACTCCTAATCAAAATGGAATACTAATCTATAATAAAAAAAGGTGTCAATCCAAAACCAATAATATGGCAAAATGGATAGCTGCAGTAAGTAACCATAGTGGAATAATTGAAGCCGATACCTGGTTATATGTTCAAGAAATTTTAGATAAAAATTCTAAAAAGCTTAATCCACGTCAAGGAACTTCTAAAAAATCTCTATTGTCAGGTATTTTAAAATGTGCTGAATGTGGTGCTCCAATGCGTGTAAGCTATGGAAGGCCTAAAAAAGATGGAGGTGAAAGAATATATTATTACACCTGCACAATGAAAGCACATTCAGGAAAATCAAAGTGTTCTAATCCCAATGTACGGGGTGATAAACTGGAAAAAGTCATTCTAGAAAATCTAAAAAAACTAGACAAAAAAGCTATATTGAAAGAACTTCAATTATATAAAAAAAATACAGCTAGTACTTCTACCTCCACTGTTTCATGCCTCAAACATGAATTAAAATTAAAAAACAAAGAAATGAATGCACTTTTAGATGAACTTTCTAATTCCGCAAGTCAAAATGCATCAAAATTTATTTTACTTAAAATAGACAGCCTTGGTAAGGAAATATCAAATATAAAAAGCAGATTAAAGAATTTAAACTCTACAGAAAATACAAATAAACGGCTTAATTCTGATTTGTTGATGAATTGCCTTAATAGTTTTAAAGATACCTTTGATGTACTTCAAACAATTGAAGATAAACGAAATATAATAAATGCCCTCGTGCGTAGAATTGAATGGAATGGAACTAATAATACAGCATATATCTATCTTTGGGGTTCTGAAAGTACTTTATCGCAATACAATAAATCAAGGTCATGCTTGGCTATACGATGTAAATAAAATAGAACCAGCAGTTAAAAAATACTTAATAAATATGGGTATAAAAATACACCTTATAAAAAGAGTAATTGACGTAAAGAAAACAGAAAATAAAATTGAAGGAATTTTTTTATCTGATGGCACTTACATTGAAGGCGATATGTTTATAGAAACGACAGGATCTACAGGCCCAATGGGAAATTGTTTAAGGTACGGAAATGGATGTTCTATGTGCGTACTACGCTGCCCTTCTTTTGGTCCTAGAGTAAGCATAAGTCAAAGAGCTGGCGTTGATGATTTAAGAGGTGAAAGAGAAGCAGATATGCCAGGTGCTTTCAGTGGTTCCTGCAAGCTTGCAAAAGAGACCTTATCAGACGAAATAGTAAAACAATTAGATGAAAAAGGTGTCGTTATACTAACTGTCCCACCTGAGGATATAAATCTTGATAAATTAAAACTCAAAGTATGCCAGCAGTATGCCCTTAAGGAATTTGCGGAAAATGTAATACTATTGGATACAGGACATGCAAGGTGTTCCAAACTGCAACCTTTAAAAAAGTATTTAGAAAAGAAGTAGTAATTCTCCTTTCCTTTTTTAATCCTATACTATTATTTTCTGTTTATTTATCAATTTTCTTTATAGATACAGGATAACGTTTTGCATGCGTATAATTATGTTTAGAGTTAACAAGTATTTCTGCGCTTTCTTCACTCCTATTTACCATATTTAAAGTGATTTCATCATTTAAAAATTTAAAAGTAGAATCCTGCTTCTTAGATTTTAAAAATTGCTGTATATTATATATAAATAGTAGTTCTTCATCTAAATTCATTTTTAAATTTCTTTCAAAAAATCTATCAGATTCTTTATAGTCATTTATTATATGTGTTATTTCTTCATTAGCAATTTCATATATACTTTCTCGTTCAGATAATTTTTTGAGATATCTATATAACATATTTAAGGCAATAACTATGGCAAGTACTAAGGCAATGCATCCAATTACCCCTATGGCTCTAAATATTGCAATACAAACTTTTAATACAATTAAGATGACAACTATTATTAAAATTATTTTTTCCAATTAGAATCCTCCCCCCAATATATTTTTCTTATATTATGCCACTTAGTTTCCAATCATAGATTGCATACCTCGCTACGTATTTGTGTCAAAAAATAAAAGGAGCAATAATGCTCCCTTTCTTATTTTGTACCATTATATAGTTCTTTATTTTTAACTATATGGAATATTAATAGTGCTGCAAATATAAAGCTTAATATAGACCATATCTGTAAATCCTTAAAAATACCTATATTGCAAATTCCAATCAAACCACCAATAGCATAAAATACTATAGATGTAATAGTCATACCTTTGCTATATTTTGATACTATTGCAATTATACCTGCAATTAACATACATACTGCGAGAATAAAGCCTGCTGAGCCACTTGCAGTTTTATTATTTTCCAAAGCATTTCCTACTCCGGCAGCACAACTTTGAAATGAAATTAATGCAAATAAAACAATACTAACTATACCTATTACTTTTTTCAATTAAAACATCTCCTTTTTTGTCCACTATTATATTAACAAAATGTCCATAATTATTCAATAAAATTGTAAATAATTATATAAATATGTACTTATTTAGTGTATCTCAAAGGAAAATCCACTCTAACATATAAGATTAACTTAAATAACACAAATGAGCTGTCTATTACTACTGATGACAGTTCAAAAAAACTCAAAAAAAAATAGTAATGCCTTACGCAAATAAGTACATTACGTAATTAAAAACTCACACACAAAAAACAAAGGCTTCTTTTTATATTGTTTTCGCACTCAAAATACCATAAATTCCTCTGAAAACTACGACATATAAAAATCACTTTACTCATCAAGTATAAATAATTCATCTACCGTAGTATGTAACAATCTAGCCAGTTTCATTGCCAGCTCCAGTGTTGGATTGTACTTATTATTCTCAATAGCATTTATAGTTTGTCTTGTTACCTTCAAAGTATTGGCTACATCTTCCTGTCTGAGTCCAAGTTGTTTCCTTAAAATTCTTATATTATTTTTCATATCTACCAAGCTTCCATTTCAAAAAAAACTGCACCAATATCATAACAAGATTTTGTGTTATCAATAAAAACCCCGCCATTCCAATGTTTCCTGCATGAATAACGTTATATATAAGCCAAACTGTTAAAAATAATATTGTATAAGTCCATGCTGATTTTATTGATTTTAAGCTAATGCTCATTTCCATTTCATCCATTTTCCTCATAGTAACCATCTCCATTTTAATTCTTAAAGAAATATAAATGTAAAAACTTCTTTACATTATTTATTCTAGTACTCGTCAGAAAAAATGTAAATAGTTTTTTACATTTATCATGTACTATAGTGATTACTTTTTATTTTTCTCTTCTAATTTCTTAATCAAATATCCCAGTTCATCATGAGTCAAGGTATCAGCAGTAGCATATGCAAGCACCTCAGTATATTTATCCTCAAGCATTTTTATGTTTTGGGGTAATACCATAACAACCTTCATACATAATCCTCCATATAGTTATCTACTTTATGTTATGTATCATAAAAAAAATTGCTACCATTATTTCAATACATAATCATATATTTAGATAATTTATAAATAAAATAAATAGTAAACATTATTTATATCTTGCTGGGGGCAGCTAAATGAGAGTAGCAATATATAGTAGAAAAAGTAAATTTACCGGTAAAGGAGATTCTATAGAAAATCAAATTGAAATGTGTAAAGATTATATAAATAATAATAAACACAAAGATAACATAGAGTTTACTATCTACGAGGATGAAGGCTTTTCAGGAGGGACAATAAACAGACCTAAATTTCAAAAAATGATTAAAGACATAAAACTAAATAAATTTGATATTCTAGTATGTTATAGATTAGATAGAATAAGCAGAAATGTAGCTGATTTTTCTAGTACACTTGAAATATTGCAGGAACATAAGGTTAGCTTTATAAGTATTAAAGAACAATTTGATACTTCAACTCCTATTGGAAAAGCAATGATTTATATAGCTTCCGTATTTGCTCAACTTGAGCGCGAGACTATAGCAGAGCGTGTAAAAGATAATATGATTGAGATGGCCAAAAATGGGCGCTGGACCGGCGGAAAAATCCCATTTGGATTTAGTTCTAAAAGTAAAACTTATATTGATAATAGAGGACTTACACGTGAAGTACACACCCTTGAAATAAATAAAAACGAGAGTGAATTTGTAAAATTTTTATATCAAAAATATTTAGAGCTTGGAAGTCTACACAAATTAGAAGTATATATTACAGAAAATCAGTTAACCTCTAAAAATGATATCATGTTTGAAAAATCAAGTTTAAAACTTATACTTCAAAATCCTGTCTACGTAAAGGCAAATAATGATATTATAGACTATTTAAGGGCTAATGATTGGAAAGTTTACGGTGAAGCTGATGGCATTCATTCGCTTCTCACATATAATAAAACCAAGCAAGTTGTAAGAAATGGGAAACATATTAAAATCAAAAATCCTAAAAATGAACGCTTTGCTGCCGTAGGAAAAATTAAAGGTTTCATTGATCCAGAGCTTTGGCTTAATGTTCAAAAACAGTTTGATAAAAATAGAAATACCTTCCCTAGATTAGGTAAAACAAATAATGCTTTATTAACTGGTAAAATAAAATGCGGTTATTGCAAAAAATACATGGTAGTCCAACACGGCAAAGTTTCTAAATCAGGCAAAAAATTATTTTATTATGTTTGTTCTTTGAAGCAAAAATCACACAAAAAACTTTGTAAAAATACAAATGTTAGAGTTGATAAAATAGATTATTTAGTGATTCTTAGTTTAAAGAAACTATCTAAATCTAAGAAAAAATTCATAAATAATCTCAATCAAAAATATTGTTCTCAGATGAAAAATAGTGAATCAGATATAAAATTAGAATTAAATGCAGTACTTTCAAATAAGGAAAAGCAAATTGATAGACTAACAAATGCACTTGCAAATGGCACAGGAATTGAAAACATAATTATTGATAAAATTAAGACTATAAAAAAAGAATGTACTGAAATAGAAAATAAATTAACTAATATTAGATTTAATCATTCAGAATCTAAAACAGCTAAACTAAATTTAAATATAATAGAAAATATATTAAATGACTGTAATATAATCGATACACTGCCACACGAAAAGAAAAAAATTATTATAAATGCATTAATAGATAATATTTATTGGTTTGGAAATTCTAACAAAGACAAGGAAAAAGTCATAATCAACTTTATTGGATCTGATAAAAAGAGTAAAATATTGGAATTTGAAAATGTAGGCTTAGACAAAAACACACCGCAGTTTGGTTCACCTCGCACATGCAAAGCTAATGACATGCTTCTACCCCCTTGAAAAATTAAGAAAAATTAAAGGACTAGAAAATGCAAAATTTGTAGATCCATATGCAGGAGGCAAAGGAAATTCCATAAGATATTTATCTGTAGCTCCAAGAACAAACGATATGAAAGTAAAGGGTATTGATAATTTATTTTGCGGCGGAGAGAAGAGTGGCTTGTTTGTAGGTCATACTGAAGCTATCTGTACTGGAAGTCTTGCCGGTAATAACGCTGTAAGAAAATTTTTAAATATGCCACCTTTAATACTCCCTAATGAGACTGCTATAGGAGACATTATTTCTTATGCTAATTATAAATTGAGTACAACAAAAGGCCGTAGAAATAGATATACTTTTGCTGGGGCGGAATACTTTGCGAGAATGAAGGAAATGGGGCTATATACAATAGATAGAGAAAAAATTGAAAAAAGAATTTCTTCTTTAAATTTAACTAATATTTTCAATACTCAATTGGTGAAATAATGCTTTACAAATAATGATAAAATTTTAGCGGCGAAAAAAGCGCCGCTAAAAAACTTTAATCGTTACATAGTCCTCGTTGGTATTATAGCATCTATTACACCTATAACTATAGCTGCTAATACAGCTCCTATTATTGAAACATGCATATTAGGTACTAAGAATTGAGCAAGGTATATTATTATAACTGAAATAATAAATCCCTTAAACCCTTTACCAAATGGTGAAGCATCAACCTTCATAAAAGATTCTACCAAATAATCTAATGCAGTTATTACGATTGCTGCTAATATAAATGTCCAAAAGCCTCTTATTGAAAAACCCGGTGTAAAAAAGGATGTTATTGCTAAAACTATTGCAAAAAGAGCCAATCTTCCTAACCATCGCATGAGACTATTGTTATTATTACTACGTACATCTCCTTTATGATCTTCATTATGACTTTCTCCCATTTAAACATCTCTCCTTTTTATTTACAAATCTTTAAATCAGTCATAGTATACCCAGATTGATTTAAAATATTATTTAAAAAAGAGAAACTCTCATAAGTACAATTCATTATAAAGTTTTAAATAACTATAATATTTAACTAAATAAACACAAAAAATTTAAAATATATTCACACATTTTTACATATAAGCCTAAACATTCATTTGATTTTTTTTTTAATATAATATAAAATTTTATTGAATAGTTATTTACTTACTTTATTATTATTTAGGTTCCTTCGGGAACTTTTTTTTATACACATTATTAGAATGTTATAGTATCTGGATCATGCCCTATTCTTTCCCCTGTATTAAGACTTTCTATCTTTTTCATATCTTCCTTGGATATCTCAAAATCATATATGTTAGAGTTTTCTTTTATTCTATTTTCATTTATTGACTTTGGTATTGTAACTACATTCATCTGTAAGTCCCATCTAAGTGCAATTTGTGATATAGTTTTTCCGTATTTTTCTGAAAGAGATTTCATTAAAGGTATCTCAAATATTTTTCCCTGCATCAAAGGTCCCCATGCTTCAAGTTGTATGTTATTCTTCTTGCAAAAATCATGCAGCTCAGTTTGTGGAAACTCAGGATGATATTCAACTTGGTTAACCATTGGTACTATTTCACTATCCTCCATTATTTCTTCAAGATGGTGAATTTTAAAATTACTTACTCCTATTGCTCTAATGTATCCGTCCTTATATAATTTTTCCATGGCTCTCCATGTATCCTTATTTAATTTTTTAGGCCAATGAATTAAATAAAGATCTAAATAATCAGTATCAAGCCTTCTTAAAGTGTCCTGAAATGCTTTTAAAGTCTTATCATATCCATGTTTATTGTTCCAAACCTTACTAGTTATGAAAACTTTATCTCTTGGAATACCATATTCGTTTAAAGCTTTTCCAACAATAGGCTCATTTCCATACACAGCAGCAGTATCAATATGTCTATATCCAGCTTCTAATGCCATTTTAATATATTGAGTTGAAGTATCCTTATATTCTATTTTATAAGTTCCAAATCCGAGCCAAGGCATCTTAACTCCATTGTTTAAAACTGTACAGCTATTTATATCTAACATTTTTATTACCTCCCTGTAATTTCTAAATTTATTATATCACAAAAGAACTGCACATCATTAATGATATGCAGTTCCTAGAAACTTTTATTATAATATTAAAATGTATATTAAGTTATATTTGATTTGAGGTTTAAGTTTACTTTTTATTTTACTTTACATAATATTGATTATGTAAATATAATTCTATAGATTTAAAAATAACTCTTGCATACTTATATATCATCCCTAATCCAACTTCTTTTATAATATCTATTCCACAATAATCATCTAGTAAATTAAAAATCGCCTTAAAACTAACATTTCCAAATTTCAAATTACCATATGAGGTCCATAATTCATATGGTGTATCACTCAATATTATGACTTCCTTATCATCATGAAAATCTAAAGGAAATGATGTCCCAATTACAATTACATATGGAGCTTTATATTTATTAAGTATATAATTATAAGCAATCTTTATATTATTTCTATCTATAGGCTTTTTTATGGTTCCATAGATGTTATTAAGTCCTTTTTCTTCTAATAATGTCCCTACAAGTGGTGCAAGTATATCACCATTTATAGTCGGATTTCCTATACACAGCAAAATCACATCTCTATCTTGTTGTGTCATATTGCATAAAAGTTTTGAAAACTCTTTTTCTATTCCTATTTCATAATAATATTTTTGTAAATATTTATTCTTTTCCATTTTAATAATTCTCCTTGTTTTTTAATTTTTCAAATGTTAAAATTAATATTTTTGAAATCACCTTAGCCATTTTCCGAACTATTTCAAAATCACAGTGCTTTAATAGACTTATAAAATTGTTCTCATATTCGTCTTCATGGTTTACAACACCAACTAAAGAAACATCACCAATTTTAGGTAATCTACTATGAAGGCATTCGCCAGGTTCAAATCCTCTATTCTTTAAAACAATATCACTACTATAATCACTTGCTGTTATAGCCGCATCAACAACTATAATATATGGATTTTGAAATTCACCATAGATTTCGCTTAATACTTGTAAAACATTATGAGTATTAACTGTTTTATCTAAAGTACCATATACATTATCAATACCATTTTTTTTAAGTATACTTCCTGCTAATGGTCCTAAAGAATCTCCTATTAAAGAATCTACACCTAAACACAAAATTACTACTTCTCTTTTCTCCTTAATCATGTTAAATAAAATTTCAGAAACACACTTTACAATACCATGGTTGTCCACATTAAAACTGAAATAAAAATCATCTTCCTTTCTACATAATAATTCATTACAACTTTTCATTTAACTATTCCCCCTTAAACACAAAAAATTAAAGCTGGCTGCAATTAAAGATTGCAAACAGCTTGTCGGTATAAACCAAAATCATATATGTCGCCAATAAGAACTTATACTTACCAGCAAATAAAATTTACTTACATTAGTATTTATATGTCATTTAAAAAAATTCTCTAAATATTTATTTTAATTTTCTTCTAACCTTTCCCACGATTTAAATTTAGTTACGTTATCTTCATCTATAAAGAAAACTCTTGCCCCTCTTCTATAACCTGATTGTGCATATGCATCATACCCACTGCATCTTCCATATCCCATAATTATTCCATCACTTTTTCCTATATAATCATTAGTATGATCATGCCCTACAAATATAGCTTTAACATCTCCTCCATTAATTATGGCTTTAAAAAGTCCACTATCACTACTTTGGGAACATATTGATTCATTTTTTTCACCGTCTATTTTTTGATTATTCCATGCTTTACAATACTGCGATAATGGTATGTGAAAAAACATAACTGCTGGAATTAAATGTCCATATTTATTTTTTATTTCTGATGATGTCTTTCTGTACCATTGAACTTCGGAAGGTTTAATACATCCATAGCCTCCTTTATTGTCATAACTTCCTGAATCCATCATATACATATTAAAAATAGGTGCTTTATTTTTTGAATCGTTAACGATCAGGTTAAAAGCACAGTTATCATCATTTATTTTATTCATATTATATTTATACTTCATATACTTTTTTATCATGGTTTTTCTTTCAACATTAATAGCTTCAGTATCATGATTTCCAAGTACTACTGTCCAAGGAATTTTTCTTTTTTCCATAGGTTCCGCTATACTTTTAATTGCACCCTCATAAGTCATACTCATGCAATATCGTCCATCTATGTTATCTCCTGTTAATACAACAAAATCAGGCTTTTCATAATCAAGAACTCTTTCCATAAAAGCTACTGTCTTTAAATTTATGCAGTCCGTTTGATGCAAATCAGTAAATTGTACTATCTTAAACTTACCATTATTATTAAACTTTAATTTATTAGTGCAAAAAAAATCATTTCCATTAATCATATTTATGAGGAATACAAATTCAAAAACTAAAATAACATTATTTCTAAACATATACTTTTTATTTTTCATTTTTTACCTCCATAATTTAAAATAAAAACAGGCACAATAAAACTTACATTTTTATTGTGCCTGTTTTTATTTTAAATTATTTTGTTTTCATTCTGTGAATTTTTGGTATGATGAAATTATAAATACCAAACTTAAAACAATCATAATTTTCTACATTCTCGCTAATAATTCACTCTTCTTTTGACTAAATTCTTCCTCTGTTAAAATGCCACTATCCTTAAGTTCTGCAAGTTCCTTTATTTGTTGAGGAATGCTTTCTTGCTTAACCTCAGCATGTCCCGATTTATTTTTTAATTCCTCTTTAGCAATATTAACAGCATCAATAAATAGCTTTATAGCCTTTTCACTTACACCTTCCATAATGATCTTTGATACTCCATAACCTATTTCTAAATCGCCTGAAGCGTATCCGCTTTGCTGGGATATTGAATTAATTTGCTCTAATTGTATTTCCTTTTGTTTAAGTTCAAAGAACCCAGTTCTATATAAAAATAAAACTCTTTTATTGGTACATGCTGCCAACCAATAATGACCATCTAGAACACATGAAGTCAGATATTTAATTTCTTCATCTTCCATTAAAACTTTTGGTAAAGTATTAATCTCATCTTTAATACAAAAAGTATTAGTAACATTTGCTTTCTTCATTTGTTCCTTTATTTGCTCTAATGTAGGCATAATAATCCCCCTTAAAATTATATATTTTAGTCTTTTGAGAAACAATAAAACATTGAGTTTTATAGCAGTTTCACAGATATATTTTTAAAAAATTTCATAACTAAAAATCAAAATTTATATTTACATAAAAAACTAATTGAAATTATGAATATTCTTATTATACTTTTATTTGCTATATTTTAACAAACTATTTATGCTTTAAAATTAGTGTGACTTACATCTTTTATTATTAAGTAACTCATAGTAAAGTTCATAGTTTTTTTCATCAAAACATACAAACAAAATTTCTTTCATACTTGACTTTCTATTCAAGCACTCACGTACAGTATTTATTGCTATTTTGCATGCTCTCTCTTTAGGAAAACCATACACCCCTGTACTTATATTGGGGAAGGCTATAGTACTAAGCTTATATTCTTCTGCAAGCTTAATACTATTTATATAACAAAGTTTCAAAAGTTCATCCTCATTATTACTTCCATCTCTCCAAATTGGACCAACTGTATGAATTACATATTTTACTTTAAGTAGTCCTCCAGCTGTAATAACAGCTTGACCTGTTTTACATTTTCCTATTTTATTTCTTATTTTAATACACTCTTCAAGTATATCTTTTCCACCTGCTCTATGAATTGCACCATCTACTCCACCGCCACCAAGAAGGCTTGAATTTGCAGCATTTACAATAGCATCAATCTTTATCTTTGTTATGTCTCCCTTAATCAATTTTATTTTCTCGTTCATAACTTATTTAATGAAAAATCACTATATCATCAAAATTTTTCATTAAAATTCACCCCTTTATATCATTGACCTTTAAATTAAACTCTATTTTTAATTTCATTATTTAACTTTATTTTAATAATTAAACTTATAAAGTATATAATACACTTACTTGTTCACTATTTCCAGATAAAATTATATTTTATTTGGGTTTACTTTTTATAACATATACATAATTTATATTATGTAAACTTATAAAAGTTTTACTGTAATTAATGCCTCCCAAAAAATAAAATTAAGAAAAAAGAATTAGGAAAATCATCCTTTATTCTTCTTTCTTAATTTTTCTAAAATCAATTTCTTTTATTTTATTCTCCTAAATATGCTTTTCTTATAGAATCACTATTTAAAAGTTCTTTAGCATTACCCTGCGTAACTATATTTCCCGTTTCAATTACATATGCTTTATCTGCTATAGAAAGAGCCATCTTAGCATTTTGTTCAACAAGAAGCACCGTAGTTCCAGCTTTATTTATCTCTTTAATTATTGAGAAAATATTATTAACAACTATAGGTGCAAGTCCCATTGATGGTTCATCCAGAAGTATTATCTTAGGATTTATCATAAGAGCTCTACCCATAGCAAGCATCTGCTGTTCTCCACCACTTAAGGTTCCAGCGAGCTGCTTACTTCTTTCTTTAAGTCTTGGAAATTTATCAAATACTTTTTCATAATCTTCCGATATTTTGCTTTTATCTTTTCTTATATACGCACCTAATTCAAGGTTTTCCATAACAGTAAGATTAGCAAATATTCTTCTTCCCTCAGGAACATGTGATATACCTAAATACGGCATTTTATAACTTGGAAGAGTATTTAATTTTTCACCATCAAAATTTATCTCTCCAGACTTTACAGGTACTAACCCTGATATAGCTCTAAGTGTAGAAGTCTTTCCGGCTCCATTGGAACCTATGAGGGTAACAATTTGTCCTTCGTCTATTTCCATATTTACATTCTTAAGTGCATGTATTGCACCATAATATACATTTAAATCTTTAATTTTCAGCATCGTCTGTATCCTCCCCTCCTAAGTATGCCTTTATAACCTGGGGATTATTTTTTATTTCTTCCGGAACGCCTTCAGCTATTTTCTTACCATAATCAAGCACAGCTATTCTTTCACATAGATTCATAACAAGTTTCATATCATGCTCTATTAAAAGTATTGAAATTTTAAAATGATCTTTAACCCACTTTATAAGTTCTGTAAGTTCTTGAGTTTCCTGAGGGTTCATTCCCGCAGCAGGCTCATCTAAAAGTAAAAGTTTAGGACTTGCTGCAAGTGCTCGCACTATTTCAAGTCTTCTCTGCTCACCATATGGTAGGTTATCTGCCATCTCATCTTTTTTATCATCAAGATGAAATATTTTTAAAAGTTCAATAGCATTTTTTTCTATTTTCTCTTCCTCATTAAAATATCTAGGAAGTCTTAATATTGAATCAAACAAATTATATTTAACTTGATAATTATAAGATATTTTAACATTATCTAGCACAGAAATACCCTTAAAAAGTCTTATATTCTGAAATGTTCTTGCAATTCTCTTTTTAGTTATATCATATGGCTTAACATAAGTAATATCTTCTCCATTAAATTGTATAACACCACTAGTTGCATGTTTTACGCCTGTTAACATATTAAAAATAGTGGTTTTACCGGCACCATTAGGTCCTATAAGCCCATATAAATCATTATCACCCATAGTAAGTGAAAAATCTGTTACGGCCTTAAGTCCTCCAAAGTGTATGCTTAAATCTTTCACATCAAGCAGTGGCATTATTCTCTCCTCCTTTAGCTAGACTTTTTCTTTTAAATATTTTAGAAGGAGTAATTCCCTTAGCACCTAAAATCATTATTAATATTAAAAGAATAGGATAAATTACCATTCTGAAATCACCAAATCCCCTAAGTCCCTCTGGGAGATAAGTTAATATAGCAGTTGAAATCATACAACCTGGAATAGTCATACCTCCAAGAACTACATAAACAACTATATCTGTGGCTTTCAAGAAGTTAAAAGACTGATTAGGTTCTATATACATCATATAATGCGAATACAAACCTCCTGCAAGCCCTGCAAAAAAGGCTCCAACTACAAATGCCATGATTTTGTACTTTGTGGTGTTGATTCCCATTGCCTCAGCTGCAATTTCATCTTCTCTTACTGAAATCATAGCTCTACCTTGAGATGAATGAACTATATTGTAAATAACAATAAGAGTTATAATCATGCCTATAAATGCAGCACCAAAGGTTGTTTTTGCTGGGATTCCCGTAAGTCCCTGTGCTCCACCTACAGCAGGTATATTTTGCATTACAACAACAATTATCTGGCAGAAGCCTAAGGTTGTTATTGCAAGATAATCACCTTTAAGCTTTAATGTAGGAACCCCTATTAAAAATCCAATAAAAGCAGCAAAAACTCCTCCTAAAGCAAGTGATGCTATAAAGGGCATTTGAAGTTTCATTGTAAGCATTGCCGCAGTATATGCACCTATAGACATAAAACCTGAATGTCCTAGTGCAAGCTGACCCGTAAAACCAACTATTAAATTTAAACTTAAAGCCATTATAATATTTATACATATTAACACAAGAATTCTCGCATAATATTGACTAATTATGTTTTTATTTATAGCAAACGAAAGAATCAAAAATACTACAGCTGAAATCACAACAAGCAAACCTAATTTTTTGTAACTACTTTTTATCATAATCTGTCACCTACACTTTCACATTTGGCTTTTTACCTAGAAGACCTGAAGGTTTAATTAAAAGTATTAAAATCAGTATTGCAAATGCAATGGCATCAGAGAGTTTAGAAGATATATAGACCTTCGTGAATGTCTCCGCAATTCCCATTATTACTCCACCTAAAACGGCTCCTGGAATTATTCCTATACCTCCAAGTACAGCCGCTATGAATGCTTTAAGACCAGGCATTATACCCATATAAGGATCAATTCTTGAATAAAGTATTCCAACTAAAACTCCAGCAGCACCTGCAAGAGCAGAGCCTATTGCAAAGGTAATTGAAATAATGTTGTTAATGTTTATCCCCATAAGGGCAGCAGCATCTTTATCAAAAGAAGTTGCTCTCATAGCTTTTCCAACTTTAGTCTTATACACTACAAATTGAAGAACAAGTGCTAGTAAAATCGATATTAGTATAATGATTATATGAAGAGAATCCAATCTTAAAGAACCAAAGTTAATAACTTTTGAAGGAAGAAGATTTGACGGATATGTTCTATAATCAGGTCCAAAAATAAAATCCAATCTACTTCCATTTTCAAGTAAAAGAGACATTCCAATAGCTGTTATGAGAAGTGAGAGTTTAGGAGAATTTCTAAGAGGCTTATAGGCAATCTTTTCAATTATAATGCCTAAAAGTGCTGAGCCTAACATAGCAATTATAAGCGTAGGTATAAATGGCAATTTAAAACTTGTTGCTGCAAAGAAACCAAAAAACGCTCCCATCATATATATATCACCATGTGCAAAGTTTATAAGACCTATTATTCCATATACCATTGTATATCCTATTGCAATAAGCGCATAAACGCTTCCCAGTGCAAGACCATTTATAAGTTGTTGTAAAAATTCCATATGCGTTCCTCCGTTTCTTATGATATATACTTATAAAATCGAAAAGACATAAATCCTTTCGATCTTATAAGTTAATCATATAATTTAAAATCATATTATAAACGAATCGTCTCAAAATGCTTAAAATTACAAGAAAACATTTTTAATTATTTTGAGACATATCCTTAAATTTGCTTTATGGCTGCACCTTTTTAACAAAATCAAATTTATTGTCTTTAGCATTTAGTATTACAGCTGATTTAATAGCATTTCTGTCTTTATCAAAAGTAATTTTACCAGAAACAACTGTACCATTATAGCTCTTAAGAGCTGCTTTTATAGCATCAGGATCAGTTTTTCCTGCTTTCTTTATGCTTTCAATTAAAACTTTACCAGCATCATAATTTAATGCTGCCATTGAATCAGGTACACTGCCATATTTTTTCTTGTAACTATCTACAAATTTAACAACCTCACTTGATGTATCTTGTGAAGAGTAATGATCTGAAAAATATGCTCCATTTACAGCATCTCCTCCAACTTTAAAGAGATCATCTGAATCCCATCCATCACCGCCAAGGAAAGTTGACTTTATTCCCTGTGATCTAGCCTGTTTAGCTATCATTCCAACAGTTGAATAGTAATCTGGAAGTAAAATAACATCCGGGTTCGTTGCTTTTATTTTAGTAAGCTGTGCATTGAAATCTTGATCTCCAGTATTATAAGTTTCTGTTTCTACTACCTTTCCTTTAAAAGATTTTTGGAAGTACTCCGCGAGTCCCTTTGAATAATCATTTCCATTATCATAAAGTATTGCTGCTGTCTTAGCTTTTAAATCAGAAGCTGCAAATTTAGCTATGACAGTTCCTTGAAATGGGTCTATAAAGCATGTTCTATAAATATAATCACCAGCTTGTGTGATTTTAGGGTTAGTACCTGTTCCTGTTACCATTGGTATTTTGTTTCTCTGTGCAATAGGAGCTAATGAATTTGCACATGTACTTGTAAGTGGGCCAACTACTGCTACTACTTTGTCATCATTTATTAATTTTTGGCCTACATTTACAGCTGAAGCTGGTTTATTTTCATCATCACCATAAACAAATTCTACCTTTTTACCATTGATTCCGCCGCCTTTATTAACTTCATTTTCTAAAAGTGTAAGACCATTACGTGCTGATTTTCCATATGCGGCTATTGAACCTGTAAGCGGTAATACTGCTCCGATTTTAATCTTATCTGAGCCACTTCCACCGCTAGAAGCACATCCGGAAAACATTCCTACAGTTAAAGCTAAAATTATACCTATTGAAATTTTCTTTTTTAACATATATAAGTCCTCCTATTAGTATTTTTTATTATTAACAATTGCAACTATGTTTTTTATTATATTATCACAGTTTGTTTACAAAATCAATATTTTATTAACAAATTATCAACGTATTTGTGTTATTGTTATTAAATTATTACTGTATATTGCTTATAGATGAATATTTTGTAATTTGTCACAATTAAATATTTACATAGAAAAAAGCGACTAATTTGCATTAATCGCTTTTTTTATGTATTTTCTATTTTAAGCTATACCTATTTTACATCTTAATCATGAACTACTTTCCAATTTCCGTTTACCTTTGCAGTTACCTCTCCATTTTTCAAAAAATAATCTGCAATTAATTCTGAAATATCAATTGGAATATCTTTAATTACCCTTTTGTTTTTAAACATGTCGTAATTCCCACCGCCGGATGCACGATAATTATTAACTGCAATATCGTATTCTTTATCCATTTCCATAGGTGCTCCCCTGTAATTCAATTTTGTAATTCTGTCTCCTATTTTTCTAGATATATTTATTTCGTATTCAATTCCTTCCCACATATCATAATTATAATGATGAGGCTTTAATACTGTAAATTTCGAAGAAACTTTTACTTTTCCAGTAAAGGTTTCAAAGTAAGCTGCTGATACCTCAAGTGCATCTTTAATATCCTTACCTTTAACTCTTATAACTTTCAAAGTATTTGGATACACATAATTAGAAACAATATCCCTCATAGTAACATTGGCTGGAAATCCTTTACCATTATTGTCAAATAGCGCAGTTGCAGAAATGTCTACATTGCCATTTATCATTTGAATCTTATTTATAAATTCAATTAAAGCATTGTCTCTAAGCCTTGCTTCCTTGGGATCCTTTATTGTCATATCTCCCTTTACTTTACCAATAGGTGTATCCAGCCATTTTTGAGTATCCTCTTCAAATTTTTTGCCTATTTCTATTACTTCGCTGTCATCTTTAACATTCAGCGTTGGGAGCAGCGATGATTCCTTTTTAACTATTTTCCAACCTAGTGAAGTTTTCTCTAATACAATATCCACTTTGCCAATATTCTTAGCACCATAACCTGGCTGAACTACTGTTACCCCATTAATTGCTTTACCCCAAATTTTCCTGTGCTGATGACCAGTTAAAAGTACATCCATTCCAGTAACTTTCTTGCAAAGCTCATAAGCCTGATTTTCTCCATTTTGAATTTCAGTCCCATAACCCGTATCAATATCTCTTTCAAATCCGCCATGATACGAAACTATAATTATATCTACCTTTTTTTCTCGTTTAAGCATGTTAATCCATTTTTGCGCTGTTTCTACAACATCTAGAAACTCAAATTCTTTTATTATATTGGGATTTTCCCAATTGGGAATGAATTTTGTGGTAAGACCTAATACTGCTAACTTTAAATCCGTATCTATTTGTTTTGTAATATATGGCACACCAAAAGCAGGCTTTTTACTTTTTTTATCTACAATATTCGCAGAAAGCCATGGAAAATTAGATTGATTTACTGAATCATTGAGTATTTTAGTTCCATAATTAAATTCATGATTTCCAATAACTGCAGCATTATATTTCATATAATTCAAAATGGATATTATAGGATTATTACCATTTTTACTTACTTTTGCATAATAATACGTAAGTGGAGTCCCTTGAATAATATCGCCATTATCAATTAAAATCAAATCATCGTTCTTTTTTCTTTCATCTTTAACTATGCTAGATAACTTGGTTAGGCCAAACTGTTCTTTACTATTATCAAGGTAATTTATTGGAAATACATTTCCATGTATATCACTAGTTTCGAGTATAACTATATGTTTAATTTTACTACTCACGCACAACAACTCCATTCGTAAATTAACTATATTTTACCATCTTATTACTGCACAATCAATAGCAATTAAACGAATACTTATCCCTACTAAACACACTTATAATTATATTTTAAAGAAGTTTTTTTACTTCAAAATACGCAGCAGTTAATGTTATTTTTAACATTTATATTTTTAAAAATAGTTCTGCTGCATATTACAATTCACTAAAGAGAAACTATGCTACACATTACATTTATTATTTTGATTTATCGGTCTCATTAAATTTGCATTTATTTTTTTATCTTCATAATTAATGTTTTTTATCCTCACTACAAATCTTTCTCCTATGGATGGTGAAAAATTTGACCAATTAGGGAAAGGACATAGACAATTTACACCCTTCCTTATGTTTAAAAATATTCCATAATCCTTAATTCCAGTTACTGTGGCTAAATATTCTCCACCTTTATTAAGCGCCTTTACAAAAGTAAGGTATGGATCTTTTTTAGCATCTTTTAATGAAACTACTATATGACTTTTATCTACATCAAGCTCCTTTATCACAGCATCAACTACGTCACCAACTTGTACATATTTATCAACTCTATCTATATATCCATAATCTATTTCATTTATAGGTACTCTATATTCTATTCCGTAACAATCCACTCTACAATTATTTCTACCAACAGAAGTAACCCTTACAGAAATCCTATCTCCTACTTTATGTTTTTTTAGCTCTAAATTTTTTCTGAGTTCCATAGCTTCCTTCCTTGATGCTACAGCCGTTTTATCCTCTTCATTAAAATTAGATACAATAAAATCAATTTCACAGCCTATCATGCTTCTTATAACCCTTTTGTCTTCCCTTGATATGTTCATTTCTTTAATTGGTATAAATACTTTAAATTCATCATAGAACACAATTCCACAATCGACTTCTTGTCCATCTTTAATATCAACAGTTTCTACAGCAGATAAAGTACCTGTTAGTATTTTTCTACTTTGACGTGAAGCCATTAAATCATACTCTTTACTATTTAATTCATTTCTCATAAAATTACCTTCCTCCTTAAATTATATAACAGCTCGTTGCTGCACTAAATAAAAGTAATGCAGCGATCACAAATTCTATTTATATTCTAGTTTATAAATTGTATTTAAAACTTACGCTATTTATGCCACCTTTATAAAAAATACCCTTGCAATGAATTTTTTCATTACAAAGGTATTTTTTATTTTTAATTAATTTATTTTTAATTAGTTTATTGATAATATTGTTACTCCGTTCATGCTTCTATTATCAGGAAGATTAACATCAAAAGTATCACCTACATGTTTTTTATATAAAGCTTTTCCAAACGGTGAATCTGCACTTATGTATTCTATATCGTCTTCACCATCCACATTTATATTAAGCGTAGTAACAAGTTTAGCTTTAAACTCTTCTTCCTCTCCTATTTTAAGAGTCACTTCTGAATCTATGTTAACTTCATTATTATCATGATTTTCATCTACAATCACGGCATTTTTTAACAGCCTTGATATCTGTCCAAGTCTTCTATTATTGTGGTAATAATCTTCCTTTGCAGCTTTATACTCAGCATTTTCTGAACGATCGCCAAAGGCTGCTGCCTCCATCTTCTTTCTAGCTATTTCATGCCGCTTAACCGTATTTCTATAATCATATTCCTCTTTCAATTTTTTATAATCGCTTTTCGTAAGCATTCTAGACATTATGCATAACACCTCTTAATAATATAAACTTATAAAATCATTATACCATTTGTATTCTTAATCAGCCCTTAAAAGTTCAGTATATTTTTCAATTTTTAAACTATTTATTACTGTTATAGACACTAATATATTAAGAAATACGGCTATTATAATTATAATTGCATCAACTTTTAAATTAGCTGTGTACTTAACTGAAAATGAACCTACCAATACATTATAGCTCAATACTTCACATATTAAACTACTTAATATTCCAGAAAGTAAACCAATTATAATTCCTTCACTAACTGCAATTTTTATAATATCTTTGTTTTTAGCGCCTAATATGTTAAACATTACAAATTCATTTAATCGGTCAAAATTTATTATCATTAAAACATTACCTATTAGGCAAACAGCTGAAAATATACTTATAATACAAATATATATGAAAGCATAAGTAATCTTCTGTATATATTTATTAACCTGATTATATTTATCTTTTTCATCTATTATAAGAGAATTATTTAAACTTTTAGTTAAATTTAAATATAATTTTTTTTCATGTCCTGCATCATCTTTAACTAAATATTTAATTTTGCTATTATTATCTCCTATAGAATTATTATTCTTAATGTCATTTATATCTATATAAATACCTGAATTATCTCTAAAATTACTTTCTGTGCAAATACCTATAACTGTAAATTTGTAGTTTTTCCCTTGTATATTTAAATCAATTTTATCGTTAACATTAATGCCAAAATGATAAAATCTTTCACCTAACACTATATATTTTCTATTCACATCATTTTTATTAAACCATCTTCCTTGTAAGGTATTATAATTTACAATATCTTTACTTATATCAATAGCTTGTATATTTATGCTTCTATTATCATAAAAAAAGTCTCTAAGTTGTTTTTTACTCCCCTCCTCAAATTTTTGTCCTTTAATAAAATTGTCGAAGTTCTTTCCCCTTATTGATTCAAAATTTCCTGTAACATCTATAGTTTTTACATACCCTTTTACATCTTTTTCCCTGCTTAATATTTTCTCTATATTATTTATATTTTTTTTATTAAAATTTGTACTTACAGATAAGGTATATCCCATATCATAATTAATTTTATTTATTATCCCTGGAATTAACTCATTTCTTAAATTAACAATAAACCCACAGACAACCAAGGTAACAATTAACGCAGTAACACAAAAAGAGAATCTGGTTTTATATCTCTCTATATTCCTTAGTGCTAACAAAACAAATTTATTTCGTACGTTGTTTAATTTTATAATTAAATTAATACTAACCTTTGATAATCCATATATAATTATTATTGAAATTAATATTATACTAACACATACTACTCCATTTTTTAACGAACCAATATAGATTGAAAAACTTAAGGTCATAAGTAAAAACATTTCAATTACATGCGTTCCATAATCTTCTCTGCTAAATAAGATTTTTTGTGTCTCCTTACGTAAAATAAAGTTAGGATTTATTTTCTTACTTATAATAATTGGCAATATGGTAGATATCATCATTTGAATAATAATAAATAATGCTGTTGACAATATAGGCAAAATTGATACTTTTATTATTGAAAACATATCCATATCAGTTAAAATATTTTTTTCTACAAAACCAGTAATTGCGAAACTAAAAAAAATTCCTATAATAGTGCCAATAACGCAGATTATGAAAGTTTCATATAAAATTAAGTTTCTAAGAATATCATTTTTCATTCCATATATAGCTAACAGGACATAATCTTTTTTTCTTTTTAGTATAAGTAACCATGTGGTAAAAGATATACTTATTACTGTTATAGTAGTGACTAATATTTGAATAAAATCTAATGCTTTTTCCTCTTTATCCATAGTATTTTTATTTGACTTAATACCTTCTTCATATGTAACTATATTAGTTCCTGATCCAAAACTTTTGTGTAGTTCACTCTTTATATCATTTAAGTTATAGTTTTTATTAACAATTACATTAGCGTTTGTTACTAAATTTTCTATTTTTATTCCTTTACTAAGTTGCAGTTTTAAATCGGATTTACTCAAAATAATTGCGCCCAAAATATCTTCCTTTGATACATCCGTATTTTCTACAATATCTGCAATTTTAAATTTATTATAGTCATTAGAAAGTCCTTTAAGTTTAAGAGAAATAATGTCTCCCATTTTTAAATGAAATTTATCTGCCGCAGCTCTGTTAATGACTACTTTGTGATTTCCTAATTTTTTTAAATAGTTTGTAACTCTTTTGTTTATATAGCAATATTTTGGATCAATAAATTTTACTTCTGCTATATTGGCTATTTCTCCATGAGTAAAGTTATTCTCAATTTTATATGTAGTAGCATATTGAATCTTGCCTTCACGTGTTAATTTATCCAATACATTTAGCTGTTTATTACTAATAATAGAGTTTGGCACTTCTATATTAATATCACCTTCATTAATACTTTTAGCATTACTTACAATATAATAATTATTTAAAGCAATTATAATTTTAAGCGATACTAATATTGCTGCTGCAATAACTACAGAAAAAATGCTTAAGAAAATTTGAAATTTTGCTTGCTTCCAGTTTTTTAAGTTATAAGTTTTAAATAGTTGTTTTGTAGTTATCATGCCTGTTCACTCGCTTCCATTAAAGTGCCATCCTTCATATATAATATTCTGTCTGATCTTTCAGCAACCTGCCTATCATGAGTTATCATTATAATTGTCATGTTATACTTTTTTCTAAACTCATCAAAAATATCTAAAATAGTCTTACTGTTTTTACTATCTAGTGCACCTGTTGGCTCATCTGCAAGTAAGATTTTAGGTTCACCTGCTAAGGCTCTAGCTATAGCAATCCTTTGCTGTTCACCGCCAGATAATTGTTTAGGAAAAGCCTTTTTTTTATCTTTTAATCCTACAATATTTATTAGTTCATCAACTTTATTTATCATATTAATTTTTTTCTTAGAGAAAAACAATGGAACTTCAATATTTTCCTCAGCATTTAAAGTAGGAATTAAATTAAAAGATTGAAATACAATTCCTATATTTTCATTTCTGAATTCCGTTAATTTATTTTTGCTTAATTTTGCAACATCAACATAATTTATATTAACTATCCCTGATGTTGGCTTGTCTATACATGATAGTATGCTAAGGAACGTACTTTTACCACTACCACTAGGACCCATTATAGCAACATATTCACCATTTTTAACACATAAGTTAACATTTTTTAAAATTTCAAATTTTTTATTTACATCACCTACAGATTTACAAACATTTTTAGCTTCTACTATACAATGCAGCATGTTTTTTCCTCCAAACACTAAATATTGCAAATTACTTCTTATAATAAATACTAATTTGTGATGTTATTATCTTTTAGATATTTTAACAAATTATCTTTTAATTGTTTTCCACCCTTAATTTTATTATATAAAATCTCATTTTTATTTGCTCCACCAAATTTATCTTTAGAGTTGTCTATGTATATTTGAATGTATTTTCCATTAAAGTATAACTGCGTAATTATAGGGTCTCCTTCTGTAGTATACCTGACTAAATTAATCCTATCTTTTATACCTTTACTAACATTATCTATAAACTTTTGCAATCTATCTGTATTTACATTATCTTTAAGACTATAAGTAATAGTATCATTTTTACTAACATTTTTGATACCATATTTACTATATCCTTCTTCTTGCCTGCCACATGCAGAAAATATCAACATACTTACTACAACAGCAGATATTAAATATTTTTTCATACAGCTTCACCTCCAAATTGCTATTTACATATGTACTGCTTAAATTTTTATGTATATTATACCATATATGACAATTACCTTTTATTACTCACAGGACTTAATAAAAAAATAAATATTGTCAAAAAAAATAGCAAGGACTAATGTCTCTACCATTCTTATCTTATATACTATTTTTTTGACTTTATCGTAGATGATTGAAAATTCTTTTATACTTATAACATAAAATATTTATAAACGTCTGTGTGTATAAATAAAGATAAATCATTGCCACACCTATTATTATGTATTCACATGGAAATTTAGATTTCTCCACTGTATGATCAATTTCAAGCCTACTTGCATAAGTGCTGGCTTTTCTTAAATGCCAGGGTGAAGATACAATAACTGCTGTATTAAGCTTTCTCTCGTGCATAATTTTCTTTGAATTTACTAAATTCTCATATGTATTTTGGGCAAGTTTTTCACGGACTATATTGCCATTAGGCACTCCTAATTTAATCAATGCTTCTGCCATAACATCAGCCTCAACATAACAATTAGCTACCGCTGCCCCAGAGCAAATTATGATTTTTGCAATTCCTTTATGATACAACGCTGCCGCTTTATTTATCCGTTCTCGCAAAATTGGTGATACTTTTCCATCTCGTTTTGCTGGATAACCAAGTACAATTATTACATCTCTTTTTCGTCCATTATTATATGCTGCCTTTTTAAAATAGTGGCATATGATAACATACTCAATCATAAAGCACAATATTATTGAGCATAAAATATATAATAATATCATCTAACGTATATCCTCCTATATTTTCATTATCACTAATATTTTTCAACATGTAAATAATCCATGATATAATTCACTAAACAAACAAAGCAGCCAGTAAGGGGGGACAAACTGGCTGCTTGCATATTAGTAATTCGATTTATCTTTTTCTATCTATGTTTATATAGTACCTTATTATTGTGACAGTTAAGTTACAATAATAAGTACAATATGTTAATTTAGATTTGCTTCATCTTCAAAATTAACTAAATCAAAATTTCTATGTCTATTTAATTACCAATTATAATATAATGAAAGGAAAGTCTATTGGGCTTATGAAACAATAGATATATAAGATATTATCAAAAATGCACTTATTGGTCTTAGCTTAGGTGCATTTTTAATCTTTTGAATCTTTCTTTTCAGCAGTAATTTCCGTTTCACTTTTTACATCATCTTTTATGCTTGTCTTATTTTTTATTGTTAATTTATCTTTTAGATATGTTGATATAAATACTATAGCAGCCATTCCTAGAGTCGTAATACAAAACATTGCTACAAGAACAATTTTATCACTCAAAGTATCACCCCCTAGTTAATCGCCCAACAGCTTTCCATGGTTTGAGAAAACCTACAATGGGGATAATAGAGATATCTTATATCGCTTTCTCATATATATATTATAACATATTTGTAAATTTTGTAATTAACTTCTTGTAAACTCATTTAAAAATAGATTCACTTTAACATCTTAGTATAGTATTCTCCTCATTATCTCTATGCCTAACTTCAATAATGCATTTCTCTTTGGCTATATTATCTAATTTTTTTGAAATATATTTAATATTGTTTGTATCTAAATTTGCATCCCATTCATCTAATAATATCACTTTTATGTATTTTGCATTTTTACTCATCAAAAATTCTTGTAAATTTGATAACATTCTCTCACCAGTTGAACCTTCAGATCTCTCAAAATACAATTCTGATGATGACGGAAGATAAAAAGCATAATCACCATACATTTCTTTTAATTTCATAAGTAAAGTTGATTTTCCACTGCCATTCTCCCCACGTATCGTATACCGCCCATTTTCAAAATTATTAGTTAACTTTTGAATGCTATTAACAGAATCTGCGCTTTTTTTTGTACCTTGGTAAAATATATAAAGCTTATGCCAATTAATATTTCCCTGATACTGATTTAGCTTTTCTGGCAAAACCATATTCTCTACAATATTATTTAAGCTTGCCATAATTCCAGTAAGCAACATACCATATTCAATTAAAATACTCATATTTTGCAGCATATTAACCTGACGTGGAAGAGTTACAATTAATGTAGTAAGTATAGCCATATTATTTCGATTTGTACTAAGAATAAAAATAATCACAAATACTATTGGTAAAACACTCAAAAGCATTGATATAACTGAAATTTCACCTGTTAATTTTGCAGACTTTACACTATATTTTTGAGCTGCTATTAACTTAGTGTAAAAATTTTTCTGCCACTTACACCAATTATATTTATTACCAATTAAAATACTGCTCCAGCCACTTGATAATGTACCATTCATTGCAGCCTGTGAATTTTGAACACCTATATTATACTTTTTTACTTTCTTCCTAGAACAAATAATACAGAATAGAACTATTGCAAATGCACAAAAATATCCTATAAGGAACACTGAGCTTAATGTCAAACAAATAACAAAAGCATTTAATATTAAGTTTAAAATAATTGTTAAAAAGTCACGAAAAAAATTATAAGAGTCATTAACTGTTATCCATGTTTGATTCGTAAAAAATGCAGAACGGGATTCATTAAATGCGGAATTGTTTCTTAAATATGGATGATTATATAAATTAACATTATATTCATTAATAAAACCATTGAATACTTTATATTTTGATTTATTTAATAAAACATTAATCACTAATCTAGGTATTAATACTAAAATAAGCGAGATAAAAAATAAAACTAGCCAAGACATAAAAACTGCATAACTGCCCGCCGTTTTTCCTAAATTAGTTGTGCAATATGTAGAAAATGCTACCAATGATTGCTCTATAAACACACATATTACTGCAAATACAAAGTAATGATTAACAAATTTTTTTAACATTGCGTTTCCCCCATGTGAGTATATTTCAATTATTTTTTATATGAGTTTTTAATTTCACCTTTAATGATTCTTTCTATAAAATCATCAAAAACTATTTTTAATGCTTGCACATTTCTTCTGGTTTAAATCTTCCTTCAACAATACATCCCTTTCTACAAAATCCTTCAAATTTAAAACAGATAATGTCTCTTTTCTATTCATACAAATAAGATCCACTAAATACCATAAATATTATTCAATACTATCCTTTGTACCCTTTCTGTAATCCCCGTATTTTCAACCATTATAATTTTTAAAAATAAGTATAGTAATAATCACTTGCTAATACTAATTCTATTATTTTACTTATAATTAAAAATATGTTATATTATAATTAAATACTAGTATTGAAGTAATTTATAATGTGAAGATAGGTCATTATATAAAATTTTAAAGAGGCGACTTTTGTGTTAAAAAGCGAAGTAATTAAACAACTTACCACACCATTAGACTCACCAGCATATCCTAGAGGTCCATATAGATTTCATAATCGTGAATATTTTAATATCATATACCTTACTGATAAAAATGCATTATGCAAAATTGTTCCAGAACCATTAAAAGTTGATAAACCATTGGTTAGATTTGAAATCATGGCAATGCATGATACTAGCGGATTAGGTTGTTATACAGAAAGCGGGCAGAGCATTCCCGTAAGTTTTAATGGTACTAAAGGTGATTATCTCCATATGATGTATTTAGATAATGAACCTGCTATCGCTGTTGGAAGGGAACTTAGTGCTTATCCTAAAAAATTAGGATATCCAAAACTATTTGTAGACTCAGATACTCTTGTTGGTACACTAGAATATGGTAAATTACGAGTAGCAACAGCTACTATGGGATATAAACATAAAGCATTAGATATTAAAGCAGCAAAAGATGAAATTTGTCGACCTAACTATATGCTTAAAATAATACCCAATTATGATGGCAGTCCAAGAATTTGTGAACTTGTAAGTGCAACAATCACTGACATAACAGTACATGAAGCATGGACAGGTCCCGCACGATTACAATTATTTGACCATGCTATGGCACCACTTAATGATTTACCTGTAAAAAAAATCATTTCTAGTTCACATATAATAGCAGATATAACACTTCCTAAGCCTAAAGTTATATATAATTATCTATAACTTTTACTTGTTTTATATAAAAGAACATCTTATTAGTAATTTAAAAAATTGCTAGTAAGGTGTTCTTCTTCAACTTTAAACACTGCAATTAAGACTATTAATTATCCATAATTTTAAGTTTATTTGAAATAATTAAATCTGCATCTGTAAGTTTCTTAATCTCATCTATACTTGTATTTTTATTAATCTCCGTAAGCAATAATCCTTCAGGGACAATCTTTATCACTCCAAGTTCTGTAACAATTAAATTTGCTCGAGCTTTAGCTGTAAGTGGTAAAGTACATTTTTTTAAGATTTTAGGGTTTCCTTTATTTGTATGAGTCATTGCTATAATTACTTTTTTAGCTCCATTAACTAAATCCATTGCTCCACCCATACCTGCAAGCATTTTCCCAGGCACAATCCAATTTGCTATATTGCCCTCTTGGTCTACTTGAAGTGCGCCTAACACACTAACATCTACATGTCCACCTCTAATTAAGGAAAAAGATACAGAACTATCAGTGAAAGCACCATCTTTAGATACCGTTGTATACTGTCCACCAGCATTTATAACATCCTTATCTTCCTTACCTGGATTGGGTTTTGCACCCATGCCTACTATTCCATTTTCCGATTGAAATACAATTTTAAAATTCTTAGGAATATAATTTGCAACCATAGAAGGAATACCTATACCTAAATTTACAAGTTGTCCATCTTTTAATTCTTTACTAACTCTTTTAGCTATAATCTTCTTTGCTGTATTCTTTTCCATAATCATCTAAGCAGCCCCCTTTACTATATAACTTACAACAACTCCTGGAGTTGCAGTTTCTTCCTTTTCCAATTCATTGCATTTAACTAAATTTTCTGCTTCAACTATTACTGTTTTAGCAGCCATTGCCATGTAAGGATTAAAATTTTTTGTAGTCCCCTTATAAAAAATATTTCCCTCTTCATCCACAATGCTGCCTTTAACCAAAGCTATATCAGCCTTCAATGGAAGCTCTAATAAATATTCTTTTCCACCTATAAGAATTTTCTTTTTTCCTCTTTCAACTAAAGTTCCTAATCCTGTTTGAGTAAGTACTCCACCTAAACCTGAGCCACCTGCACGTATTCTTTCTACTAACGTTCCTTGAGGTGATAATTCTAATTCAAGTTCCTTATTAAAAAATTTTTTTCCTGTTTCAGGATTAGTACCTATATGAGATGCTATAACCTTTTTTACTTGATTATTTACTATTAATTTACCTACACCTTTATTAGGGTAACCGGTATCGTTGCTAATTATCGTTAAGTTTTTAACATTCAAACGGACTAATAAATCAATTAATCTACCTGGTGTACCACAATTACAAAAACCGCCAATCATAATTGTCATACCATCCTTAAAAAGCGACTTTACTTTCTTTAATTCAACTATCTTATTATTCATTTTAATACACTTCCCTTTATCCTTTTTAGAATAATATTAATAAAAAGATAGATAAATTATAAAACACTAACCTTTAAAACAATTTACATACATATCTTTTATCTCGCTTGTAAGTGGGAATCTAGGATTAGTACCTGTACATTGATCATCTAAAGCTCGTTCTGATATCTTATCAAGTGAATCATAGAAACTTTTTTGTGAAACACCTGCATCACTTATTGATTTTGGTATATTTAATTCTTCTTTTAATTCATGTATTTTCTTTATTAAAAGGGTGACTTTTTCATCGTCAGTACTTCCTCCTAAATTTATATAATCTGCAATTCTAGCATATCTGAATATTGTATTGGGATACTTATATTGAGGACAAGGTGCCTGTTTTACTGGATTGTTAACTGCATTAAATTTTATTACTTCTTCAATTAATAATGCATTAGCAACGCCTCGAGCTATGTTATGCTCGGAACTTAATTTTATTGCCATAGAATGACATAACCCTAAAAATGCATTAGCAGATGCCATACCTGCCATGGTAGACGCATGTGCCATTTTTTCTCTTGCCTTTTCATTTGATTTTCCATTATGATAAGCTTCTGGCAAATACTTTAAGATTAATCTTATAGCTTCTAATGCTAGTCCATTTGTGTATTCTGAAGCATATACAGATGTGTATGCTTCTATAGCATTAACTAGTGCATCCATACCTGAATAGGCAGTTAATTTTTGAGACATATTCATCATTAATTCGGCATCTATAATTGCCATATTTGGTGTCATCTCATAATCTGCTAAAGTATACTTGTTTCCTGTTTTATCATCAGTCACTACTGCAAATGGGGTAACCTCTGAACCACTTCCTGCTGATGTTGTAACAGCAACTAACATAGCTTTCTCACCAAGTTTTGGAAAAGTATATATTCTCTTTCTTATATCCATAAATTTTATTGCAAGATCTTCAAATTTTACTTCAGGATGCTCATACATTACCCACATTAGCTTGGCTGCACTCATTGCAGAAGTTCCACCCAATGCTATTATAGTATCTGGCATAAAAGATAGCATCTCAGAAGCACCCTTGCTAATAGTCTTTAGATCAGCTTCTTTTTCTAACTGACTAAATACTTTAAATTCTATACCTATACTTTCAAGTATTTTTATTATTGGTTCAACATAATTTTGATTATAAAGATCTTTATTTGTAACTATATACGCTCTTTTTTTATTTAACTCCTTTAGGTCTCTTAAAGCAAATTGGAGACAACCAAATTTAAAATATATTTTTTCTGGTACCCTGAACCAAAGCATATTTTCTCTCCTTTCAGCTACAGTTTTTATATTTAGAAGATGTTTAGGGCCAACATTTTCAGATATTGAATTTCCACCCCAAAATCCACAACCTAAAGTAAAAGAAGGCGGTATCTTAAAATTATATAAATCTCCACTTGCACCTTGAGCTGTCGGGATATTAACAAAGGTTCTTACAGTTTTCATGGCATTGCTAAATTTATCTATTTTATCTTGTGACTTTATTACATCTGCATATATGCCTGAAGTATGACCAAGTCCACCCAAGTTTACAAGAGTTACTGCTTTATTTAAAGCATCATCGAAATCCTCTGCCTTATACATAGCTAAAATAGGAGATAATTTTTCATGTGCAAAAGGTTCTTCTTCACTTAAAGAAGTAACTTCACCTACTAATATCCTTGTAGTTTTAGGAACTATTATACCTGCCATGGATGCTATAGTATACGCTGATTGTCCTACTATTTTAGGATTAATTCTTCCATCTTTAAATATTAGTTGGCGCATATTATCCATTTCATCCTTTTTTATTATATAAGCACCTCTTTTTTCAAACTCAGCTCTTACGCTATTATATATTGATTTTAAAACTATTACTGATTGTTCTGAAGCACATATAACTCCATTATCATAAGTTTTAGACAATATTATCGAACTTACAGCCATCTTTATATTAGCTGAATCATCTATTATTACTGGAGTATTACCTGGTCCAACACCTATTGCTGGTTTTCCAGATGAATAGGCAGATTTAACTAGTGAAGGTCCACCAGTTGCAAGAGTTATGTCTGCCTTCTGCATTAAATATTGAGTTAATTCAATTGTGGGATTATCTATCCATCCTATTATATTTTCTGGTGCACCACTTTTAACTGCTGCATCAAGTATTATTTTAGCTGCTAGTATTGTTGATTTTTTGGCTCGAGGATGTGGTGAAAATAAAATTCCATTTCTTGTTTTAAGTGATATTAAAGATTTAAATATTGCTGTAGATGTGGGGTTTGTCACAGGAATTATAGCTGCTACAACACCTATGGGTTCTGCTATTTTAGTAATGCCATATGGTTCATTTTTTTCTATCACTCCACAGGTTTTTTCATCCTTATACCTATTATAGATGTATTCCCCAGCAAAATGATTTTTAATTACCTTATCTTCAACTAATCCCATACCTGTTTCTTTGACAGCTGCTTTTGCTAATTCTATTCTTGCATCAATAGCTGCCATAGCTGCATTTCTAAAAATTTCATCAACCTTTTCTTGAGAATAATAAGAGAATTCTTTTTGAGCTTTTTGGACTAATTCGAATGTTTCGTCCAATTCTTTTGTTGTTGAGACTTTCATACATATACACTTCTTTCTAAAATATTTATTATATTTTAAAAATAATGTCTATATTAAATTGTCAGTATAGATATTATTCTTGAAAGCTTATTAAAAAATATACTATACCAAAATTTCATGCAAATACACAATCATACTATATACAATTTTACGTTATTCATAAATATATTTAATAAATTAAGTTATACCCATTACGAATTTGGTTTATATTCTTGAATAGTAATTTTGTAAAATCTTATTCTTATGCAGAATTGACAAAATAAATTTTTATTTTAGAAAACAAATCAATTCTTCTCAAAATCCATAGTAATATTAATTTATAAAAACACTGAAGTTTTTTATTTATAAATTATTCTTACTAAATTAACTAGTATAACGAATTGATTTATTATTTATTTTACAATTCAATTATATATCAGTGAAAACGCTATGTCAAAATTTTAACATATATGTATTTTATAGTAAGTAACACTTTTTACGGAAGGTTGTCCTTTTATTTTATGTTAATAAAATATATTGCATAGTTATCATCATATTTATAAAAATACGAATGTTTTAAATTTTCTTAATAATTAGTTTGATAAAATTTTGTATACAATGCAAATTAGTAAAACATTCATATACAAGTTGCTAATTGATTTAACCAGCTACAAATTTTGTTGATGCATCTTCATTTCCATATCTTCAATAATTATCAGATATACTTATTTTCTTTTCATCTGCTAAATCCTCATATCTATTTTCTCTTTTTAAAATTAGATATAAAAAAACTGTATATAAGTACAGAATTATACTCATACACAGTTTATTAATTAAAATTCATCTAATAAAACATAAAATGATAAAAGTTAAATAGTATTCTGTAGTTGTTTTTTTATGGGACATAGGTCTTGCAATAATTTAAAGCATATTTTCAATGCTTATTACTAATTTAAAATATGTTTTAATTTTTTTAATTTAAAAATTTCTTCAATTGCTTTTTTATAACCACCCGTCTGCTTAAAAGAATTACTTATTTTTTTTATGTTTTTAAGATAACTAGAATCATATAAAACTTTTTCAACCGAACTTTTTAGTATTTTAGGTGTAAGCTTATCTTTGTCAAGAGAAATGGTAGCTTTAAGCTCTGCAGCCCTACCTGCCATATATGGTTGATCTGCTCCAATAGGTATTGCTACAAAAGGTACATTGTTATATATTAAGTCACTAGTACTATTCATACCAGCATGAGTTATTGCTACATCAGTATATTTTAAAATTTTTGATTGCGGTACATAATTTCTTACAATAAAATTATCTGGTATATCAAACTTAGACAGCTCTAAATTATATGCTGACATAACTACAGTGAAATCTGTATTAGCGAAGGTTTTAAAGAAAACATCATAAAGTTTATTGTCAGTATTATTAAAAACTGTGCCTAATGAAATATAAGCAACTTTTTTACCTTTTAATTTTTCAAATGGAAAATCTATATTTTCCTTTCTGTCATATATAGGTGGTCCTATAAATTTGAAACTATCATCATAATATTCTGTATGCGCAACAAAATATTTAGAAGTATACGCAATATTTATATCACCTTTATTGAAAAATAACTCAAACATATTATCTGGAAGCTCTACATCATATTTTATTTTTAATTGTTGCGAAACATCTTTATAGACATTATTAACTGGATGATTTTTTAATTCATTTACATTTATAAACTCTCTTCTTTGCTCCATTAGTTCTTTAGCTGTAGCAAATACAGCAAAAGAAGCAACAGACGGTACTTTTAATATTTGGGCAATAATTTTCCCAACTGGAAACATAGATCCATAAACAATATAATCATATTTTATACCATTAATCTGCTCCAAAATATCTGAAATAATAACATCAATTGATTTTATTATTTCAGATAAATGATTTAAATAATACTTAAGATTGGGTTTAATATTAATGTTTTGTTTTTTTGTCAATGGATTTGTTTTTTCGTTATAGCTTTTAAAATTGGCACCGGCTTGTTCAATTTTGCTTTTAAATTCATTAGTGCAGAAATAGGTCACATTTTCACCGTGTTTCACTAATTCAGACACAATTCCTAGGGTCGGATTAACATGCCCATGGGCAGGCATATTTAAGAAAAGTACTTTTGACATATTATCACATCCTTACATTGTTTATACCATTACATTACTACAATTGTTTATTTTGTCAATAATTACAATGCACATATAAGTCTCCTGTCTTAGTTTTCAATAAAAATTTTTCACCTTCCAAATTTTTGATTTTAAATATAAAACAAACTGCATACAAGCAGAATCTGCCTATACACAGTTTTAAAGCAAAAAAGCCATCACAATTAAGTGATAGCCATAAATTTATATAATATGAAGCAATCTAAGAACATTCCTATTTAGTTTTCTAGTTTCTGATATACACACACCTTTTGGCAAGGTAGTTTTCTTTCTTTTACACTTCATATCTTTATTTACATTATTATTCTTTTTTAATTTTAATTTTGCTAGCATAAATTTAACTACCTCCTCACTTACTATTATATATTAATTTTATCATTAATATTATTATTTTTCAAAATAAAGTAACTATTTCTGTATATCAAAAAAATATTTACCATGTAAAGTACATTCATTATATCAGTGTCAATAATATCTTCACTGGATATTAGAATAATATATGAATATTCTCCACTAAATATAGGTATTAAATGTATTTTGCTATCTAATTTTTGTATTTGTCCCATACTGATGTTTTTACTTATCCTCTCTAGTACCCCTTTTCTTATTTTCAAACTATTTTTAATTATTATATTTTCAAGTACTTCTTTTATGCTGTTTATCAAATCAGTATCATTAGAATATTTCACTTCATACATATAAACTTCAATTTCAAAAATATTTGTATACTTATTTAAATACTCTAATAATTCTTTTTTATATTCATCAAAAATTTTAATTGAACCAATGTTTCGCTGTTCAAAATAACATTCAGCATCTTGAATTATACTTAAAAATACTTTCTGTTTATTCTCAATAATATCAAATGTTCTTTCATTTTCACTTGTGATTTTACTCATTATTTCATTACTCTTAAATTCTGCATTTGCAAATTTAGATATACTAGGCGTTTCAAATACAGCTATATCAACTACAACCACTGCTGCCATATAATATATTAAATTTTTCCAATCGTAAGTGTTGATATAACCACTTAAAATACACAATATAACGCCTAATATAGCAATTAAATAGAATGTTTTTCTTAATTTATTCAAGTACAAAGAGAATTTTAAATCATCTATCCAATAAAATATAGTACTTATAATCAAATAAATAATTACAACACCATAATATATTAAAATCACTAATTTCATGTTGCTTCCCCCATTAATAATTTAATTATATCATTTTTACACTTTTTAACAAATAAGGTTATTATCTTTTTGATAGAATTTTTAATTGTAATTTCCACAGCTGCCTTATTTGTAAATGTCAAAAGCATAATTCCACCTACATCTTCTAATATCAAATATGCAACTCTTGATGAAAGCATTCTAGTTTTTCAGCTTCCTGCATTTACTCTTACACAGGCATGTTCATTTAATGGTGCTGTTACGACTGCCATCTGGTCAATATTCAATCTATTTAATAATTCTTTTTTGTTAATCATTTATATATCTCTCTTATATTTTATATTAAAAAAGTAGACAATTGGTGGCTAAATCCAATGTCTACTTTTATCTTATAATTTTACTAATCCAGTGGTTTTCATGAATAACAATAATAGAAATAAAATTTCACACTATTGACTTTAGAAGAAAATTGAGTCTACATATGTAGGATCAGCATATGTAAAATCATTTCCCCAACCATCATCTATCATAAAAAATTCATTGCTATTTATATTGCAATATCCCCAAGCTGTAACTGCATGCCCTAATTTAGTACAATAAGGTTTCATTGCAGAAAGTCCTAATATTATAGGTTTATCTTCTTTAATAACTCTCGTAATAAGACTTCTATAATCATTTATATTAAAATAACTTATAAAGGTAAAGTTCATAATATTAGAAGCATGCTGACATTCTATCAAATATTTTTTTATACCATCCAAAAGTGAACCTATATATATTCCTTTATTGTTTTCAAGCCTTGTTACTCCTGTTACATAATATAGCAACTCATCAGAAAAATTACATTCATGCGTAAGATTATCCACGGAAACATAATCATTATAAGCATTCCAATACTTTGCATAATATGCCAATAACATAGTAGCAGCAGTAATAACGCATCTACCATCTGGATTATACTCATAATGTGGCAATTTATTTTTCAATGTATATGTTTCATTATCGGAGCCCAAATTTGATTTAAAACTTTTAATTGAATCTTTATTAGGCATATTTTGATAATATACTTTCTTTAAATCTTTTAATAAACCTATCCTTTGTTTTGTTTTACAATCAATAATCTCATTATTGTCCTCTTCGAAATAAGCCAATGGTCCATTATAAAAATATTTTTTATCTCTATCCAAAATAAATTTATTATTTTTTTTAGGTGAAAATTCTATAACTTTACGATTACTTAAGTTTATTATTATATATCCACTACTATTTGATGAAAAAAATAGAGCTTGCTTATCTCCTTGAAAACTATATAAAACAATACTATTATTCAGCTTACAGTTTGAATTGAATTTCTTCATAAAACTTTCAGCATAATTTTTAAAATCCGGATAATTCTCCTTATTTGAATACGCTTTGACATTAAATGTTAAAATTATACTTAGTAACATAACAGCAGAAAAAATCTTTATCATATAAAATTTGATTTTCAAAATAACTCCCCCTTATATTGATATATGATATAATTGTAATATAGCCCATAATTACTATAATAATACATCAATTAAAATGTTGTATCAATAATGAAAAATATAATTAATATTAAAAGGAGCTTATTATGAAAAAAATTATAATTAAAATCTTTCCTTTACTTATTTTATCTATACTAAGTTTACCAATTAACATAAATGCAGAATCAATAAACGGAATTGGTATTATAGGATATGGTGATATATACACAGCTAATAGAACAATTAGTGTTACAAGTTCGATAGTTAATAATAATAAAAACATAGTTTTTTACGAAGTTTACAGCTCTACAATTTATCTTAGTGTTATTGAATTAAATTCAAAAGTAACAGAAATAACTCTAGATGATGACCAAAAAGATTGGCCATTTAAAACTAGTATTTCAGGAAATACTACTGTTTATGAGCTTGATAATATACCAAAAGGTATACACTGTATATCTTTTAATACAAACAGCACAACACCGACGTACGACGGTTCTAAAAATGATTATATATACATTAATGTCAAACCAGATGTTGTAGTTATGCCAGAATTAATAAATACTCCAATTGAAAAAGATTTTAAAATCAGATTCAATAAACCTGTAAAAGATGATGGTAATTTAAATAATTATATATCAATATTAAACCAATATGGTGATAAGTATACTACTTATAATTCATATGTTTCTTCTGATGATCCTTGCTGCATTAATGTTCACTGCTATAATCCTTTTCGCATATTAACAGACTATACTTTACATGTATTGCCAGGAATAAAATCTACATCTGGAAGTGTTTTTTCAAAAGAAACAGTATTAAGATTCAGAACAACTAATGACATGAGTTACTATAGTTTCAATAACTTAAAATAATTAGTAACCAATTTATATTGTATATTTTCAATATAGTATCAGTCTGTTTTAAGTTTTGTATGAACTTGAAACAGACTCTAACTTTTACCTAGATAGTTTTTTATTATATAATTCTTATTATATTGACATAAATTTTTCTTAAATATATCATAAAAATAACAGCACAATCATATTCATTCTAATTGAATCATTTTTACCAAAAATTAGATTTTCTATTTGTTTTATTTTTAGGTTCTGTGCTTTGATATTCTTCTATTGGAAGTTCTTCATCATCGGGGTTGTCACTTTCTAAATTATTACTACTTTCGCTAACAGTATCTCGAACTGATTTTTTATCTATTTCCTCAAAATATTTCTGTGTCCATTCAGGTTTATAATCACTCACCTTTATAGGTCGCATAAACTTTGAAAGCCTGTGTTTTGTATAATCCATCTTATCAAGTATTAGAGGCTTCTGCCCTCTTAAAATAAGTATTTCCTTTTCATTTGGAAGTCTTAATATCTCATCTGGATTCATAAGATTTCTCTTAACAGTTCTATTTGTTATCTTTCCAAAATCCATCATACCCTCAAAACCTGCTGATTTACTCAAACTAACATCATTTACTGTAGCAGTCCCTAAAAGTTTTGATACAAATTCCGCTGTGATTATATCAGTAGCTCCTAAAAATAATCTGCTATCGCAATTTCCTATAATTTCGGACCACCCATCATTAGGGTATCTATTCTTAAGCTGTGCTATATTCTGAAATATTACACAGCTTGAAATCCCCCTTGAACGCATGGTTGATATTTTCTTTGTAAAGTCAGGAATAGCACCAATATTGGGGAACTCGTCCAAGATAAAATATACATCCTTCTGTCCTTCCTTTACTGCATAATCAGCGTATTTAACAAGCTTTATAAAAAGGAACGAAAAAAATAACCCTGCTATAAAATCAAAAGTCGACTCCATATCAGATGTTATGCAGAAGTATGCACACTTTTCTTTTTTAGGAAGTGTTAAATTTATATCACTTTTACAAGTTAAATCCTGTACTAATTTATTCTGAAATACCTGAAGCTTGGAACCTAATCCTATGACAACTCCTGTCCTTACATTTTCACTGGCCTGCGAATATATATTATAAGGCATTTTAGCTGCATGTGATGGAGATAAAGCTCCGAATACTGCATCTATGGTTGAAGGATCATTTAAAGCAAGCATTGAATAAACTGCTGATAAGTTTCTCTCTTCTTTTGGATTTTCCTTAACTACATATAAAACTAAGGCTTTAAGTAAATTCATTTCGGTTTTGTCCCAAAATTCATCCTGCCTTGCCCCTGGTGCTTTTGTATTTGCCATGACAGTCTCGGCAAAACTTTGAGCTGAAATATCGTCTGTTACTTCATTTAATGGATTCCATCTATCGGAATTAACCATATTAACTAGGTTTAAGGCCTTAACATTATAACCTTTATTCTTTAGAAACTGAGACATAGATTCAAAAATTTCAGCCTTTGGATCTGTTAAAATCATAGACTCACCAAGTTCAGCTATCTGCATTATATTAGGCCTTACAAAACTTCTGCTTTTCATACTGCCAGAAGCTCCAAACACAGCTATATTTTTATTGAAGAAAGTGTCCGGCGATAGAGTAACCATTTTACTTCTAATACCATCCTTTATACTTCCAAATACCAGACCTTTTTCAGTCCCAATACCTAGTACCATATCTGCCTCTTTTGCACTCATCCAGTTTGCTGTTCCTTGGGTTCCATTATCCTTAAGATAATTGACACCACTCTGCTCCCCTCCTATTTCCATATTTCTAAAAAAGAAATATATTACAACAAGGCTAATCGTAAAAAGTAAAAATTCCAATAAAAAGCCTTTACGTACTGTGTTATCACATGCAAGCATACTAAAACTTCGCAGTGGATTTTTATACATATCTCCTATTTTAGATAAATCGACTATATATTTTCTCATTAATCCTGCTCTATTTAGCTGCTCCGTTAATACAACCAAAGGAGTTAATAGATATATACAAACAATAAAATACAACAGAAATACATATAAAATAACTTTATAATTATGTTTCTTTGAATGCACAACAATCAATTTAATCACCTCATGTAAAAAAGATCGCCTAAATAAGCGATCTTAAGTATATTATTGTATTTTTAACTACCTTTCGATTCCATAATACTATGAAAATATATCTTATTTATGTATTATCTCTTAAAGCGTTCTGATTTAATTTTCTAATTGAAGCTACAATTAAAGAAATAATAGGAAGTATAACTACTATTGGTATAACTAATATAACATATATATTAGAAGCAAAATACATATGTTCTACAGGTGAATCAAACATAATAATTGAAAATATGGCACCTATAATCCCAACAGGAACTACTAAAGGCTTATAGGATTGTAATTTGAAAAACTGTGCTATTGATAGTACTGTTGAATAGTACATAATACATATTTTCATAAATTCATTAAATAGCAGCATCAGAGAAATTAATGCTTCCATCCTTGTAATAATTTGTCCTATATTTATAACTCTTGTTGTCTCAAATGGTGATAAAGCATTAATATATCCTAATCTCCCAAGTACAGATGTGTCTCTAAAAACAACAATAAAAAAATATGTCCCTCCTATAATTAATCCTGCAAATGCAGATTTTTTTACTTTTTCTATATTATTAACATATGGAAAAATCATCAAAAATGATATCATTTCACCAAATGGAATAGATACCATAATATTTGTTCCTTGAATAAAATCGTTAAAATTCATTTGAAAAAAAGGTAAAAAATTTGATAAGTGCGCATCTTTAATAACGCTTATTGTAATTATCGCACTTACGATAAATGCCAATATACTCAGAATAAAAGCGGCCCTAGCAATAGTTTCTATACCTTTTTTTATTGCATACATAGAAACCATTGAAATTATTATTATAAATACAATAGTATATGTTCTATTAAAAAGATATGCAGAAAGAAAATCGGCAGTAAATCTAAAATTAGCAGCAACTATATATCCAAAATAGGAAATATATAATATAGATATGGCCTTACCAAAATAGCTTCCATATATTACATCATTTATTTCTATTAAATTTTTTCCCGGAAATTTTTTACTTAAAGCTGTATAAATTTGTAATAAAAATAAAGCTATAATAAATCCACCCGTCAAAACTATCCAAGTATTTTGCTTTGTTATCCCACTTACAAAAGTTACTGTAAGTGCAGATGCCTGAAGTAAACCAGCAATTAAAAATGTTAGTTGTGAACCTGATATTACACCGTTCTCTATTCGCATATTTTCAATACCTCATATAATTTTACTGCAATTTAATTATTTTTCCTAATAGTTAATATTATTTACAAGTTTACAATTTTTATAACTACATTGTTTTTCTACTTCATATTCACCCGTAAAAAATCCTGCCTTAATAAAGCACTCTTTAAAACCAAGTCTTGCTGAAATAGCTAAATAATAATACGTATATTCCCTTGTTATTGTAAATCTATCTTTAATCTCCCCCTTAGTTTTAATGACATTATCACCAATTTGGGGCATTTTCAAAGAAGCTTTTGGAGTATCATAAAATTTATTCATCTACTTCACTCACCTTTTCAAAAAAATTAACTGCACCATGTTTAACTGTGCAGTACTTCACCATCTTATTTATTTTTATTTTTTCTGCCTGTTTTTTATTGTCTAAGATTATTATTACTCTCTCACCAAAACTTCTATTTACTGCTCCCGAATAAATTACCTCCTCTCCCTCATCTATTACGGCTATATCAAAAGCCCTATTTTCTTTAAACAAAGCTAATTTAAAAGGAAACTTTTCAATCATACAACATTTAATTTGCATTTTCATATCATTAATCAAATAAACATACAAATCCAATGCTTTTATCATTTTTTTATCTAACTCTTTTTTACCTTTTAAAACATATATATCATCACAAACTAACTCAATTCTATTTTGTCTTATAAGGTTTTTAAATTGTCTTTTAAGATCTTTTATATGAGCTAATTTATTTATGTTCTTATACCTCATGCAGCCAAATTTACTAATAAGCTCAAGTATCTTTTCCTGCCTTGTATTTATATAATACATACTATTTTCTCCCTTCAATATGCAATTATCATTATTAAAGCAGCGGTTATATATGGCACAAAAGCTACTCTATCATTTTTTAAACTTCTATTTTTTAATAACTTATAAATGCCATAAATTCCACAAAGAACAGAAGATAAGATTAATACAAAAAAGCTTTTATATATTCCAACGAACATACCGCAAATTGTAAGCATTTCTACATCTCCACAGCCAAAAACTTTAAAAAGAGTCAAAGTTAAAGAAATGCCTGCCATAACTATTCCACCATACAAATAAATCTTAATTTCTCCTCCATTTAAATAACCTAATATAATAAACAAAAGATTTACAAAAAATAAACTGACTGAGGTAAAGAAATATACGCTCCTAGTTTTAATGTCAATTAATGATATGAATACCATAAAAGTTATTACAGACGAGTACTTAAAAAACTGTAAGTTCACTCTATATTTTGAATAAAAGAGAATATAAGATATTTCAAGAACAATACATATAGTTATAAATTCTTTTAAATTTTTCTCATTTTTTTTGCAAAGTTTTGAAACTCCAATTTGAATAAGCTCACTCATAATTGGGGCAAACATAAATATTAAAATCAATATATTTATCACCTTCTTGCATATTAAAACAGCGAACAGATAATATCTGTTCGCTATAAAACATAAATCCAAATTTTTATTATAATCATTAATGATCACTAGCAGCAGTAATATCTTGCCCGTTAGTATCTTGTTGACCTGGCTGCCAGTTACCAACTTTTTGTTCATCCTGAGATGGTGTTGGTTGAGTTGGTTGTACTGTGTGCGTTGGTGTTGGTTCTTGTGTTGGAGCCGGCGAAGTTGGCTTGCTAGGTGATACTGTTGATTTAGGTGAAGTAGGCGAAGTTGTTCTTCTAGGTGAATTTGTTTGATCATTATTAGATGCAGTATCTTTTTTGCTACTACCATTTTTATTACTGTTATTTTTACTATTGTCATTTGAAGCTGCATTAGAATTTTTAGCTGTATTTTGCGTATTTACATTCGCAGGCTGACTACTTGCAGCAGCTTTATTTGAATTATCATTCTTAGGCTTGTCCGCAGTTTTAGTGCTTTTCTTTTTAGTTGCTTTCTTCTTAGCCTTGCTTTGTGCAATTTTTTGAGCTGCAAGCTGTTTATCTTGAACTACTTTATTATCATGTATTCTATATAATACTCCAAATGCTGCTTCACCAAGTAAAATCAATCCCATAACTAATACAATTATCTTAGTTCTTTTAGATTTATTTGGCCTTTTAAATTCTTTCATCGGCTTAGTTCTTTTAAGTCTTCTCATTTTTCTCATCGTAGATCCCCCATTACCAATAAAATCGAATATTATACTTATATTTTACAATCTATGAACCTATATTGCAAATAAAATCACAAAAAAAACATTATTACTATAATTTGTATATGCATTATGGAATTAATTATTACTGTAATTTTATCTCATAATAGAACATTTAGCCACACTAAAATAGCCCACTGATAAATCTCTAGATATTTTTAAAAATTCATCCTGTGATCCTCTAACCATGATTGATGAAGCTAAAACATTTTTATCACTACTCTCTAAAAATCTTCCCTCAGAATCAACAGCTCCAACAACTTCTGCTTTTTTCATATCGAGCTCTGTAGTGCTATTTTCACCCTGCAATACACTAGTATGTGTTATATCGATAACATCACCCTTGCGCAGAGTTCCGGCAAAAGCATCATTATTGATTTTATTAACAGGTATTGAAATTTCCTTTTCATCTTTCTTTAAAAATATTCTTGAATTATCACTTTTATCTGAAATTTTTCGTCTATTCAAAATTTCACCTTTATAAATATCTTTTAAAGCATATTTACTTTTCATCATAGATGTACTTTCAATCATATCAGAACTAACATATTTAACATCACACTTTATTATTTTTAAATCACAGTTTTTGATTTCTTCACCACACTCTATATCTTTTGCAGCAGCTATAATCTCCTTTTTAGGCAAAGGTTTTGTCATATTTTTTTCAAGTATAATTAAAGTACTAAAAAGAGCACATGCAATTACTGCTGTGCCTATTAGTATCTTTATTCTAATTTTACTAAATTTCATATTAATCACCCTTTCTCTATTTAACTATATCCGTATCAACAGAAGTTGTAACCTTCTTAGTTTGTCCAAATAAAAGTTTTACATTATAACTTATAGCTACATGAACACTTGTATTTTTAACTATGCTGCCATTTGAAGTTGTTACAGGATTCACGCTTTTATCCATAACGTCTCTTCTTGTAAAGGAATTACTATTTCCACTATAACTTAATATTTCCACATGATTTTTGTTTACATTATATATTGTAAATTCTTCTATATGAGTCTTACCAATTACTAAGCTGCCCTTTGAAGTAGTAAAATCATCATTAAGCTTCATATTTGTCTTCAAATGCTGTATAAAAGTTTCAAGTGCAGCTGCTGCATCACTTATTCTTAAATTTTTTTCATCCACTGACAATGCATTAACATCTACATTTTTATAAACTGCAAGATTTGACAGCATAACATCATCCTGAATTTCCTCAGCTCTATTTACCATTACAGCATGAAATATAACAAACTCTGCACATAAAATTATGAGAACAATAACAAATAAACTGAGCACAACTATGGATGCATCACCGTTATGTTTTATTTTAATCATAGCCCTTCTCCTTTAATTTACGGTTCTACTGTATTTTTGCTCGTAGAACTTTTTTTAATTGTCACTGTCTCATCCTTATTTGAAAAAGCAGGTATTATACCACTTTTCACTGTTAATTTCTTGAATGTAATCTTATACTTTATAGTAAGATATACATCATCTCCATATTGTACTTTATTTAAAGTAGTTCCTGCGGTATCAATATTATTCACTCCTATACTCTTAAAAGCATGAGTCATCTGATTTAAATTATCTATATTTAAATAACCTGTTTCCTCCATTTTAAGCATATATTTTCTAGCTATAGCTTCAGCTTTATACGTTGTATTGACTGGAGGAATGTTTGAAACAAAATATACAAACAGCGTACTTATAATAGCAGTTCCAATTAAAACAGCAGCCACAACCTCAATTGCTCCATCTTTTTTCCTTTTAAACTTTAAATGCAACCTACCACTTCCTTTAATTCAAGCATGACTCAAAATACTTTCACTAAACAAATATAGTTTTAATAGTATTATTAAACCAAGTTTGTACACTTGTCATAAAGCCATTTATAAGATTTTTATACACTGGATAAGTTATTACTAAAAAAACTGCTATTATAACTAGAACCGCAACAGTATTAACCTCTCCTTTTTTGTTTCTTGAAATTTTCTTTAAAGAATTTAAAATTATTTGATTCATAATATCTCTCCTATCTTTTTTAATTATTAATTAAATATCCCGTGTACACTCTGCATCATATTACTTCCTATAACATAATAAACGAGTATAACTATGCCTCCTAAAAGCATCATAGAAATAGCGAGCACATACATATCAATTTTTTCTGTTTGACTTGCTGTATAAATTGAATTAACAGCCTTTAATGAGGTGCTTTGATCATCAAGAGCATCTTCAGACACACCACTTGATACACTTTCCTTAATAAGTGCGACAAAGGAATCTATTTCAGGCATATCATATTCATCATTAAAGTCATCCAGTGCCTTTTCTATATTTTTAGATAGATTTATTCTAGCCGCCAATCTTATGAGACTTTTTTTAAATCTACCATTTTTACAAACTGTATAAGCTTCAAGAAGTGCATGTCCTATACTTACTCCTGCAACTGTCTGAAGTGTTACTAAATCATATACATCTGCTAAATCCATCCTTATTTTATTCTTATCATCTTCATTACTTATATAATTTATAATATCCACTAAAAAAAAGCCCAATATAGAAATTGCGCCACTAAAGACAGAATTCTTTATGGATACTCCAATTTGCAGTAGTAATGCTATTAACATTATTACTGCAATAGAAACTTTTATAAATACATAGCTTGAAACATTTAGTTTAAGGGGATTACCACATCTCATGAGCTTCTTTTCTATACGTTTTTCATCAAAAAGTTTTTTTATAAAATGAATTTTTTTATCGCTACCATAAGAACTATCTTTCTTTACCCTTCTGTACTTTTTATTTAATTTAAACTTAACAATGTATCTAACAATATAAGAAATTATTAATATACACAATATTAAAATTCCCCTTAATATAAAAATTATCACCACCCTTCTTCCCTCCTTCAGTAATTAAATTTTTTAAGAGTTATGCACTCATACGCTGCAAATACTAATACACAAACCATATACGCAACTATAATTTGTCCCACAGTTGTTTTCATCAAAAGTGCATAAAAATTATTTGTAATTCCAGATAGCGCATTCAATATGATACCCGCCACAAAAATAATAACAGCAATACTTATTTGAGCACCTATTACCTTCCTTCTACGTTTCTCTTTACCTTCGTAATAATTTTTTATAACTATTCTAGTTTTATCGAGAAGTTTAGAATAATTGGCATTATTTAAAGAACATATATACAAATTTTTTAATATATTTTTAAGTCTTATATTTTCAATCTTATTTATATAGTTATCAAAAGCTTTCTTCATTGGAATACCCATTTTAACATCCCTTATAAAATCCATGTTATATGTTTTAAGTGGTTCTTTAAGCCTTGATGTACTTTCTTCCATCATAAAAATAATATTGTTTTTTATGGCGGCGTTATTTTTTAAAGAACTTATAAAGAACATAATACTGTTATCTATTCTGTCAAAATTAATTCTCATCATTTCCTTTAAAACAGCATAAGAAATAATTTGTACAGAAAAAAAAGCTATTAACGAAAATATAAAACTCTTATAGATTTTGAAAACTACAAAGGAAAGAATTAAAGATACAATCAAAATAAAAAAGACAAATATTTCAGAAGTCATGCATTTAAAATGGTTCCTTATCCCTGATAAATACATAATCTCATCTAATTTGTCCAAAACTTTGCTTTTAGTCTTTTCTTTATATATGCTGTTAAGTCTTCTATTAAAAAATCTTTTCCGGTATTTGTCATCAAAGTAACAAAGTATTTCTTCTATTTTTCCTCTACTGCCTTTAAATAATTGGGATGCTAAAAAATACGCTGTAAGAATAGCAAAAAAAACTAAAACTAAATTTAAAATAGCAACTAAATTTTTCAAACTATACACCTCCAGCATTCATGAAGTTTGCATATTCAATTTTTCTTTTTACCTTAATACAGCTATCATTTCTTTTTATAAAATCCCCTTTATTGAAATAAAAAATGGGATTAAAAATAAGTTCACCCTCCTCTTCATTAAATCCGGCCACTTCTGTTACTTCCATAACTCTAAAATCTTTCATAAATATTATTATATCAATAGCTGCTAAAAGTTTTAGAAGTGACAATCTACTTAGTTTAGCATTTCCCTCCTGCATGTAATCCACAAGCTTGTTTACAGCTTCCTCTGCACTATTGGCATGAACAGAGCTCCAGCCATCATGTCCTGTACCTATAACCTTAAAAAGACTTAGAGCTTCCTGCCCTTTAATTTCTCCTATAACGATCATGTCAAGGTCCTCTGTCATGGCAAATCTTGTTAAATCGCCAAGAGAATATTCAGCATCATTTTCCCCAACTTTAGCTCTCTTCTTTTGAAACATCATATTAGGATGCCTTGAGTGAAGTTCTTCAGACTCTTGAATAATAAGTACAGCTTTATCATAAGGCACCTTTTCTAAAAGAGCATTTATAATTGTAGTTTTTCCGCTGCCTCCTTTACCACATAAAAGTATATTAACACCTGCTTTAACACGTTCCATAAGATAATCATATATTTTTCTATCAAACATATTTTTTTTAATCATTAGTTCTTCCAATTGAAGTTTATTCTTAGGTATTTTTCTTATAGATATATATGAATTATCAACAGAATTTACAAAGGATGAACTTAAACTTATCCTTAAATAAAACTTATCTGTACTATCTGATAAGACCTGTATAGCATTCTTCTTATCAAGAGTTCCTTCAAGTTTTATAACAATATAGTTAAAAAATATATCAAAAGACTCTTTAGATGGGAATTTCACCTTTGACGGAAATCTCTTTCCACGTATTTTTACCTGTACATTATCATATGAAAGCACCCTTATATCAGAGATTTCATCATCATCTATTAAATCCTGGAGAATGTAATATCCAAAAAGATAATCCTTCACACCTTTTATGAGCTTATTTCTATTTGTTTCATTAATTTTTATACCATTTTCATCTACATAATTCATGATTTCACTTTTAAGCGATTGTTCTGGAATTTTACCATTCTCGGTATCGTTTATGAGATATGGCCTTTTCTCTGTAAATTCTTTTACTATATTGTCAACTAAAACTATAAGTCCATCTTGACCTTCATCTTTAGTATTTTTTATTAAAGCTTCACTTTTGTAATTAAGCTCTTCTACTAAATTGACTCTGTTCATTAAATCACACCTTTCTTTCCAATAAAAAACCTATCTAAAATAGAAGCTTTAGGTATATATCCTAAGTTTTTTAGCACTTCCATATATGGTTTAATACATTGGCTTTTTAAACCTAAAGTATCTATAAAAGGTTTTTGGTTATTTAATGCCTCCTCCTTTCTAGAATCGTGAGGTAAATACCCTATGATTTTGTATTTTTCAAAAAGTTTTTCAATGGTCTCTATATCTAAACTATTATTAGAAAGCTCAGAAATAACAATATTAAATTTGCTTAAACTTACTGCCTTTTTTAAATTATCAATTACAAAAAGCATATTTCGTATACTGGTATAATTAGGTCTTACAATACAAATAATTTTGGTAGAAAGCTTTATAGGCACAAAAGTGCTTCCAAGACTTATATCGGGGTTTGTGTTTATTAGTACGGTGTCATAAATTTGTGAAGCAATATTTATTATGTTCTCAAAATACTCAGGCGGCATTTTTTCAAAAAGCATTAGGTCATATAGCCCTGTTGCTATATCTATATTCTTGTATTTATTATGTTTATTTACAAATTTAGTAAAATTATCTTCATTAAATATTTTTCTTTCTATAGCATTATACATTAGCTCAATGCTTGTACTATTTTTTATATCATACTTACTTTGTATGCTTATTTCCTTTTTAATCCCAAAGAAATCATCTACAGTTGGAAATAAAGTATTGAAATCTAAAATTAATATTTTCTGATTGCTCTTTTTAGATAAAATGACTCCTATTTGAGTTATAAAATCTGCTGTAAGTAGTGAATCTTCTACCGAATATACAGCAATTACATTCTTCCTTAATATTTTAGTTTTGTATATTATTTCTTTTACTGGAACTTTAACCTTTTTTTCAATTACTTTCTGCTTTTTTAATTGAGATGCTTTTTCATCATTTTCTAGATTGCTATACTTTAAATAAATACTGGATATATCAGAAAATGAATTTGGTTTTAATATTAATTTAATGACATCCTCTGGCTTTACAGGATCAAACAGTATATCATTTATAGAATAATTAAAACATCTCTTAACTCCAGCTGTATCATCCTCATTTGTAAGGTAAACTATTCTTGTATTCTTCGATTTTACTAAAAAAAGCACATCATTTATGTCCATTTCACCCGTAAGCCTGCGCGATAAAACTACTACATCGAAATTCTCCTTTAAAAAAAATTCTCTATAGTTTACTACAACTACTTTCATATCTTTAGTATTTTCTAGCATTTTGCTTACCTTTTCATCCAATTCAGTCATCCCCGTTGCCACACCTATTTTCATAAATTTTCCCTCCTTACTTATATGCAACGCATAAATTCTCGATAGTTTACACTGATAAAATTTTCACTTACATTTTTTATACATATCCTTCCCAATACAAATATATTTTAGTGCATATTTAAGTTTTAAAACTTATCTAATTTGCTACATTTATATGCCAGTTTCCACATATGCACTTTACATACAAATTTAAACTTAACACAATTTTAATAATTTGTAATAATTCTCATAACTTTTATGGCATAAAATATATTATGGAGCTGTCAAAATTTTTATTTAAAAGAAAGGACTGTATTAATGAGGCTTTTAACGAATAAACTTAATTATATTAGGAAAAATTATTTCATCGAATTATTATTTATACTTGCGGCCGGAATAATATTATTAAATACACTTTTTATAAATCCTGTTATCGGAAAGCATGATAATGGTGATTTTGGTAGGCTCATGTTATATGGTGGAATAAATAATTTATCTAGTAACTATGATAAAATTTATGATGGTTTCTTACATCTAAAGTATTCAATATCACCTAATCACATATTTTTAATATTTGACGCGGATTGGGTTTCATGCTCTTTAGTCCTAAAAATATCAACGATTATTTTTTTAATCACACGCAGTTTTGCAGCAAAATTATTTGATATAAGGTATTTAGCTTTTATGTACAGCATCATATTTTTAATTGGAACATTCCTAATAATTAATTATAAGAAATTTTCTAAGCCTTTAAAAATATCTGCTGCAATATATATACTTTTATTTTTCACAAGTACATGTTATGTTGAGTATTTTAACTCCTTTTTCGGTGAACCTGGCACTTTTGTATTCTTCTTGTTAACCATAGGAACATATTTACATTTAATTGAAAAAGAAGATGTTAAGAAAAGAGATTTTATATACTTTTTCATTGCTTCTGGATGTTTTTTGACTGCAAAGTCACAAAATATACCTATGATGCCATTTATGCTAATAATATATATTGCTCTATTTATTTCATATAAGAACTTAAGTTTTAGAAGAACTATAATTATAGGATCAATAATAGTAACTTTAATGTGCTCTGTTTCCCTTATTTCACTAACAGAAACCATTAATGAAAATAACATATATCAATCAGTTTTTTCTGGAGTTCTACGTGGTTCTAAAACACCAGAAAAAGACCTAAATGAATTAGGACTCAATAAAAAGTTTAAAGTATTCATAGGACATTCCTTTTATAATACAGATAAGGGACTTGATCCTCTTGGATCGGACATGCTTAAAAATTTTTATCCTCATATATCTAATTGGAAAATATTATTTTTCTATTTAAAGCATCCGTCTAGAATGTGGCAAAAAATTGTTGATGCTGCAAATTCAAACTATGAATTAGACAAACCTTATACATGCAACTTTGTTAAGGGTGAGTATTCTCCAAATAAAAAGGTTAATACTTTTAGAAGCTTTTTAATAAAAAAATTTCCTGCTGTACATCATAATGTGTATGGTTTTATCATTTTCTCCTTAATATACTTTATAATATCAACAATATATTTAATAAAAAGTAAAGATGTTTCTATAAAACTTTTAAATTTAATGCTTATTTTCATACTCATAACAGGTTCTTCTCAATTTATTCTTCCTGTTATAGGCGCCGGCCATGGTGACTTCTCAAAACATCTTTTTTTACTCAATTTATCTTACGATATTATGTTTGGTATAGCTTTACTTTGGATTATGCATATTACTTTAAAGAAATTAAGAATTAAAAATTAAGAATGATTGTAACTTTTTCTCCGTTCTACTTCGACTATTTTTAGATTATAAATTTAAGATAAGCAAAATTCATATGTTTATTATATTGATAATTGTGTTATAATAATTAATAAAGAAAGCCATTGGGCTTAATTGTTTAAGTATACGATATTTTTTAAAACGCACTTAGTGGAATGAGTGCGCTTTTATTTTTTTGATTTTCTATTTTTTGCCGTGACTTCTATTTCAGTCTTTGCAATATCCTTAATTTTCATTTTATTTTTAAAAGTTAAACTGTCTTTCATATAAGTAGCAATAAAGACAATTGAAGTCATTGCTAAAATCGTTATACAAATTATCGCTGTAAAAATTACTTTATCACTCAAAAGATACCACCTCCCTGCTGTCAAAATTGTCCATGACTTTCCTTTGGCTCAAGAAAACTCCCTGGAGGCGATATAAATATCTTATACTGTTTTCCTATATCTATATTATTCCATATTTGTATGTTATCTATTCAACATGATTCCTCATCTTAAAAATAAATATATTTTTAACTATCTATTTAACTCTTCCTCCATGAAATACACATTCATAAACTTTTTTATTATTACAATAAATTTCCTCATTTCCATTAAACCAATTAAACTCTCCATTAACGCTACAATGATAAATATAGTCTCCATTTTTATATATCATTGGTCCCCTGTATGGATAATCTTTTGAAACTAAAAGCAGTGCTTCTTTAAGGAATTTTCCAGAAAAATTTTCATCAATAACTCTTCCCATATAATTCATTGACCAAATTGGAGTATTATCCTGCCATAAAGCTTCCTCTCCTAAGAACTTTTCTCCTCCTAAATATGTATCAATATACTTTAAATTTTCCTCTTCATAATGCAAATCATGAGAACTAGGTCTTGAAGATGGTTGTTCTTCTTCTCCACTTCCTGCATATGTAACCTTTTTAGCTCTACATAAAAAATTCACTATATTCTCAAAACTGTAATCAATAAATTTTTCTTCATTTGTGCAACAATTACTATCACAATCCTTAATTAATTTATCTATAGTAACCTTAAATAATTCACTTAGTAAAATTAATTTATCAATTTCAGGATAAGACTTTGCACTTTCCCATTTTGCCACTGCCTGCCTTGAAACACCTAGAATTTCACTTAACTTCTCCTGAGATAATCCTCTATCCTTACGAAGCTTCTGTAATCTTTCATTAAACTGCATTTTCATCACCTCAAATTAAGTATACTTATTAAATTAAAAACTATCTACCACCTGAACGTAACAATCATGTAAACTATATGTGGCAAAGAAACTTAAGGGCTGTTGAATTAATAATTAAGATTCATTTTTTCATGTATCACACCTTTACTAATACTTTTATTTGTAATACAATATTAAGAAATTTATATAAGGAGATTCAATCATATGAAAATCATAAATAATTCTGACTCAGTAATTATAGTACTACATGAGATATATGGGATTAATAAATATATAGATGAGATTTGCATGAAATTTTCTAAGCTTAACTATGATATTATTTGTCCAAACTTAATTGAAGTAGAAAATCCTTTTAGTTATGATTTGCAAAATGAAGCTTATGATCATTTTATTAATGAAATTGGATTTGATTTAGCTGCAAAAAAAGTAAAGAAATTAATAGATAAGGTTAAAACGCAATATAAGCATATATTTATATTGGGCTTTAGCATAGGAGCAACAATTGCATGGTTATGTAGTGATTATTACGAAATTAGCGGAATCATAGCTTACTACGGTTCACGAATTAGATACTATGTAAAAATCACTCCTAATTGCCCGGTTCTATTGATTTTTGCTGATGATGAACCTTCTTTTAGTCCAACTGAATTAGCCAAAACCTTAAAAGCCTTAAATGTCGATGTTCACATATTAAATGGCAAACACGGCTTTAGTGATCCATTTTCATCTAATTATTTTAAGCCATCATCAAAAAAAGCAGAGCTCTTAGCATATAGGTTTTTAAATCACTACAATAACTAATATCTACTAAGTTTATAAAATATAATTTTGCGATTGCTTAAGTAAAATATTTACTAAATCTTGTGCACTATTGCAAATATTATTGCTACCACTGCATTATGCCCTACTTTTGTAAAAATAAAAATGCAATTCCCAGAATTAGAAGACAAATATATCCAAACTTTCTTTTTATATTTTTTTCCTTAAATATGATACCTCCAACTATTGCTGATACTAAAATAGATATTTTTCTAAGAGGCATAACTATTGAAATTTCACTTGATGGAATATTTAATGCCATAAAATATATTCTGTCGGCCGTAATAAGTATTACACTCATAAGTGGTATATAAAAATCGAGTTTAAATGGGCTTTTATCTCTTGAAGTTATTCTACAGTATAACATTGCTGACATATTAAATAAAAACATAAAGAAGCAGAACCAAAACTGCATTTGCCCAGGGTTAATAGACTTAAGAGCTATTTTATCAATAGTTGCACTTATAGCATTCAAAATCGCTGCACATATCATAAAATAAAAGTATTTATTCTTAAATATATTTACTACTTCATTTGAACCTACCCTACCAATGAAATAATAAGATACAAGCATAATAGCTATTCCTACATATTGAAATAAATATAGTCTTTCATTTAATATGAGTATACCAAAAATCACAGAAAACATCGGGTTTAGTGTGTCGAATGGAGTTATGACACTTATAGGAAGATGCTTAATAGCTGTAAAACTAAGCAGCCATGCTATAAATACCACAAAAGTTTTAAATAATAATATTAAAATACTACTTGTACTTATTTTTGAGGCATTATTAAATTCAAAAGACACTAAAATAAAGGAACAAAGAGAATAGAAAGCAAGCACCGTTAGCACTGAATTTTTCTCAAATGCTTTTTTCTTAGTTATATCCCAAAATCCCAATAAAATTCCAGATAATATTACCATCCAAATCCATGAATACATAAAAAATTTCTCCTTTGTACTGTAATTTATTTTAACATTTTTGCAAGGTTTAAAAAAATACTACTATAGTATATATTTTTCTTTAATTAAGGTCAAATCCATAATAGGTACTAAATTCCTCATTTATAAACATTATATAAAATCAGTAATCCAAGCTATAACAAATACAAGCTACCATGATATAATATTATTTATAAAATTTGTTCGGCAAAATGTACATTGATTAATTGTTCACGTTTGCTAAGGAAAGAGGTGTGCAAACTTGTGTCTTATTTAAAAGTATATATAAAAAAATACTGGAAAGGATTTATTACGGCAATTTTATTTGTATCCTTAGAAGCATTATGCGATTTAATGCAGCCTACAATAATGTCTCAAATTGTAGATAATGGTGTTACAAATAAAAATATCAACTACGTTTTAACTATGGGAGGAATTATGCTTCTCATTACAGCTATAGGTGCCGCTGCAGCTTCCATTCGAAATATAATCTCAAGCAATGTTTCTCAAAAATTTGGTACAGAACTTAGGAGTGACTTATTTAAGAAGATTCAGAGTCTTTCCTTTGAAAACATAGATAAATTTCAAACTTCTTCTCTAGTAACTAGGCTTACAAACGATATAACCCAGGTTCAGAATTTTGTAAATGGGCTCATGAGAATATTTTTTAAAGCACCACTTGTAGGCCTTGGTAGTATAATAATGGCTGCAAAACTTAATTTTAAACTCTCAATAATTCTATTTGTTATTGTACCTATTGTTGGTGGATTAATTTACATAAACATGAAATTTGCATATCCGTACTTTACCAAAGTGCAAAAAACTCTTGACAGCATAAATTCAGCTATGCGTGAATATTTATCTGGTGTAAGGGTTGTAAAAGCTTTCAATAGGTTCGATTACGAAGTAGAAAAATTCCGGTTAAAGAATGAAGAATTTACAGTGAGCTCAACCACAGCCATGAAAGTAACATCAGTATTCACTCCTGCTATTGCACTTGTTGTGAATTTAGGAATAGTATTAGTTTTATGGATAGGCGGTATAAAAGTAAATAACAGAAGTATGCATGTTGGAGAAATAATAGCTTTTACAAACTATATGACTCAAATTTTATTTTCTCTAATGATGGTTACAAATGTATTCACTATGCTTGTACGCGCTAAAGCATCAAGTGACCGTATAGGAGAAGTGTTTTCAGAAAAAAATTCAATGATAGATGGAAAAGAAATTAGCAATACATCTTTAGAAAAAGGAACAATTTGTTTTGAGCACGTATTTTTTTCTTACAATAAGGAAAAAGAACCTGTTTTAAAGGATATATCTTTTAATTTAAACAAAGGTGAAACTCTAGGAATAATAGGTTCAACTGGTTCAGGAAAAAGTACCCTTGTAAATTTAATTCCAAGATTCTATGACTGTACAAAAGGTAAAATAAAAATTAATGGAATAGATATAAGAAATCTAAATTTTAAATACTTGAGAAACAAAGTTGCCTTAGTACCACAAAAAGCACTATTATTTTCAGGTACCATACTGGATAACCTGAAATGGGGCAATGACAACGCTAGCTCTAATGAAGTTATAGAAGCTTCAAAAGTAGCTGCAGCACATAATTTTATAGAAAAACTTCCAGAAGGCTATGATGTTAAAATTGGTCAAGGTGGTGTCAATCTTTCTGGCGGCCAAAAACAACGTATATCCATTGCAAGAGCATTACTCAGAAAATCAGAATTTCTTATTCTCGATGATTCTACAAGTGCAGTAGATACTGATACAGAAGTTAAAATAAGAGAAAACTTAAAAAAATATGAAGAGGATTTAACTTGTATTTTAATAGCGCAAAGAATAACTTCTGTAATGGATGCAGATAAAATCATAGTTTTAGATGACGGGGAAATTAAAGGCATAGGAAAACATGAAGAACTTCTAAAAAATTGCAGCATATACAAAGACATTTTCCTCTCTCAAATTGGAAAGGAGATGATGTAAATGACTGAAGCGCAACATTCCACTAATGTAAATGTACCCATTCCAGGTTTTAATGGCGGAAAACGGCGTCATATGGGTCCTGTAGAAAAGCCTAAGAACTTTAAAAATACCTTAAAAAGATTGTGGAATTACTTTGGATATGAAAGAAAAAACCTTATTATAGTGTTTATATTAGTTGTAATAGATGCAGGAGTAACTCTTATAGTTCCCTATTTTATAGGCCGTGCTGTTGATGCCATGTCCCTAAAAAGTGGAAAAGTAAATTTCAATCTTTTGACTTTAATGATACTAGCTTTACTTACATCATATATTATTGATGCAATTTTAACCTTAATTCAAGGCTTTTTAGTATCAACCTCAAGTCAAAGAATTGTAAAAAATATGAGAAACAATTTATTTTTAAAACTTCAAAAACTTCCTGTAATGTTCTTTGATACAAATTCCAACGGCGACATTATGAGTAGATTATCAAATGATATAGACAACGTAAGTACCACTATATCTCAATCTTCAATTCAGCTTATGTCTGGAGTTATAACTTTAATTGGTTCCTTAATTATGATGATAATATTAAGCCCAATACTTACAGCTGCAAGTTTAATAACTGTACCCCTAGTTTTTATACTTACAAAGAATATTGCCAAAAAAACAGGAAAACTTTTTAAAGAGCAGCAAGCAGAACTTGGAAAGCTTAATGGACATATAGAAGAAAATATATCAGGTATACATATTGTAAAAGCATTTAACCATGAAGAAAAGACTATTAAAGAATTTGATAATATAAATGATAGATTATGCTCTGTTGGATTAAAAGCTCAAATATTTTCTGGCTTTTTAATGCCACTTATGAACGTAATAAACAACATAGGCTTTGCTGCAGTTGCCGGTGTTGGAGGCATCTTAGCTGTAGAAAATATGATTACTGTAGGTATTATTGCAAGCTTTTTAAGCTATTCAAGGCAATTTGTAAGACCTCTCAATAATTTAGCCAACGTATTTAATACCTTTCAATCGGCTGTAGCTGGCGCTGAAAGAGTATTTGAAATATTGGATCAAAATGAAGAAGTAAAAGATAAACCAGATGCTGCGAAAATTGACAAAGTACAAGGTAATGTTGAATTTCACAATGTTTATTTTGGATATAGAAAAGATGTAAACATACTTAAAGCTATTAACTTTGAAGCAAAAAAAGGTGAAACTATAGCACTTGTTGGACCTACAGGTGCCGGAAAAACCACCATAGTAAACTTACTCACAAGATTTTATGATGTAACCAATGGCGAAATTCTCATAGATGGAATTGATATAAGAAATTATACCCGCGATAGCCTTAAAAAATGCTTTGGTATAGTACTTCAAGATACATATCTTTTTACAGGAACAATAAAAGAAAATATAAAGTATGGTAATTTGAATGCTCCTGATGAGAAGGTAACAATTGCAGCAAAAATGGCAAACGCTCATGAATTTATAAAAAGGCTTCCAGACGGTTATAATACTGTACTTTCCGAAAACGGCTCAAATTTAAGTCAAGGTCAAAGACAACTTTTAGCCATTGCAAGAGCAATCTTAACGAATCCATCTATACTCATACTGGACGAAGCTACAAGTAGCGTTGATACTAGAACAGAATTAAAAATACAGGAAGCCATGATTAAATTAATGGCTGGGCGAACAAGTTTTATCATAGCCCATAGATTAAGCACTATAAAAGATGCCCACAAAATAATGGTTATAGATGACGGAAAAATCATTGAAATGGGAAATCACGCTGACCTTCTAGCAAAAAAAGGCAAGTATTATCACATGTACTTCAATCAATTCAAAAACACTGAAGATGAACAATAAAAATTGAAAATTAAGAATGGCGGAAAATCCTCCTTGATTCTTAATTTTTTTCTGCTATTGGCATATAGTTAAAAACGATAGTTTCTGCACTAACATTATTATAATCACGCCTATACATAGTAATTACAGGAAATTTTACAATTTCATAAGACTTAGAAATAAAACTTATCATTGGTATTTCCCCTTTTATAAATGTCTTTAAATTTTTACTCTGTTTTATATACCATGCATGTTTATGCTGTGGAATAGCAAATACTTTCATGTCCTTTGGAATTTCTTCCACTTTAGAAACTTGTACTCCTATTATAAATGAGAAAGTAAATTTATTAGTTTTAGGTTTCTCATATTCTGGCAAACTGTCAATGCCATTAATCGTATAGATATCATTAGGATTAATTACATTTTTAATTTCCTTAATTCTACTTCTAAAGTTATCAACCAATTTTGTCGTTTTCCCAAAGGGTATAAACTTTGTATATTCATATGCAACCAAAGTCATTTGAGGCAAAATTATAACCCCCATATTATTTTTAACTTTATTAGAATCAAACTTCATCAAATTTGAATATACTTTTTTCATTTCGTCATTAACTTTTAAACGATTTTCCTCAAATTTCTTGTATTTTGAGCTGAGTATCTTTAAATCTCCACTTATAGATTGGAGCAAATCATTAGTGTATTTTATACTTTCTTTAGAATCCATACAACTAATAAATTTTTCAAGAAACTTCAAATCCGTCTCAGTGAATTCAAGATTATATAAACTTTTCACATAACTCTTAATATCTTCTTCTGTCATCTGATAAAATTCTTCATCCCTATCTTGAATTGTTTTTTTAAATGATTTCCAATTAATTTCATCATCTTCTATTATCTCATTTTTAACTCTCAATGTATTACTGTTATCAAGTACTTTAACAAGGTGTATCCATGCATTCTCCTTTTCTTTACTATCAATGGGTTCATCAAGATAATTTGAAAACTTCAAACAAATATATCTGCCAAAAAATCCAGGAAAAATATGCAGTAACTTTCTTTTCATATATCCCCTCTTTTCCCTTTCACTCATGTCAAAACTTTTCTTTAGAATCATCATATTTTCAGTTATTTTTTGTATATTAGAATCTGCATAATTAAACTCATTTATACATGTTTCAAGAATCTCTTCGCACCTTTCCATATTTTCAATTTTAAGTTTCATATTATTTAGGTGTTCCTTAAATACCCTTTCAATTTCACTAGAATCAAATAATATTTCTTTAATTTTCTTTACTGATATGTCAAAGCTCCTCAATACAGAAATTTGTTTTAACTTTTCAATATCCTCTTTAGAATAATCCCTGTAATTATTATGTTTTATTGAAGGACTAATCAATTCATTTTCTTCATAATAATTTATTGCCCTTTTGGTTAAAGACGTAATTTTCATAACTTCACTTATCTTCATACTTATCTTCCCTCCCTTATTTAACAGTATAAACTAATCCCCAAGGTATCAGTCAATAAAGAATTTATCTTCCTGTTATAAATAATATTTATGACTTAATAAATAAACTATATTTCTCCTTGGACTAGTATAGAAGTATAATAAATTTGAAAAGAAAAACGAAAGGAAGTTTCAGGTATGGAAAACGATTGCAGGGGTACACTATTCTCTAATGTGTACTTTAAACTACTTATAGTCTTTGCCATTGGTGCTATAATATGGTTTATGCCTTGTCCTTCTGGTATTAAACCAATTGCCTTACATATGCTAGCAATTTTTATTGCAACAATAGTTGGATGCATATTAAAACCTTTTCCAATAGGTGCTGTGGCTATTATAGGCTTAACATTATCTTGTTTTACAAATACCACAAAAATAGATACTGCACTTTCTGGTTTTAGTGAAAGCAGCATATGGCTTATAGTTATTGCCTTCTTTATATCAAGAGGTTTTATAAAAACAGGTCTTGGTTCAAGAATCGCTTATCAATTTGTAAAATTATTTGGTAAAAAAACATTAGGACTTTGCTATTCAATTATATTTTGTGATCTCGTAATAGCTCCTGCTACTCCAAGTAATACCGCAAGAGCTGGTGGAATAATCTACCCTATAATAAAGTCACTATCAGAAGCATTTGGTTCAAAGCCCGAAGATGGAACAGAAAGAAAAATAGGAGCTTTTCTTATATTTTCTGAATTTCATGGAGATGCTATAACTGCTGCTATGTTTTTAACCGCAATGGCTGGAAATCCGTTAGCTCAAACGCTTGCAAAGGGACTTAATGTTAATATCACCTGGTTTGGCTGGTTTTTAGCTGCACTAGTACCTGGCATTGTATCACTTATTCTTATACCTTTAATAATATACAAGCTGTATCCACCAGAGGTTAAAAATACACCCAACGCACCCAAAATTGCAAAAGATGCCCTTTCAAAAATGGGACCATTAAAAAGGCAAGAAAAATTTATGATTTTAATCTTTATTATAATACTTTTCTTATGGGTAACAGGAAGCTTTACTCATGTAAATGCTACACTTACAGCTTTAATTGGTCTTTCACTTTTACTGATTTTCAAAGTAATTGACTGGAATGACGTAAAAAGCGAAAAAGGCGCCTGGGATACTCTTGTATGGTTTTCTGTATTAGTTATGATGGCAAATCAGCTAAATAAACTAGGGTTAATCAAATGGTTTAGTAAATTAGTTGCAAATGGTGTCCACGGTTTCAGTTGGCCAATAATATTGTTTATTTTACTCGTAGCTTATTTTTATATACATTACATATTTGCAAGTGCAACCGCTCATGTAAGTGCAATGTACTCCGCATTTCTTGGTGTAGCTATAGCTGGTGGTGTTCCTCCAATGCTTGCTGCTTTAACTTTAGGTTTCTTTGGAAACTTATTTTCTTCAACTACACATTACAGTAATGGACCTGCTCCTCTTCTTTTCGGTTCAGGTTATGTAAGTCAAAATAAATGGTGGAGTTTAAACTTTATTCTTGGTATAGTATACTTTATTATATGGCTTGGTTTAGGCTGCATATGGTGGAAAATTATTGGATTATATTAAAAAATTCATATTATTTATGACATTAATGAAAATTAAAAGGAGTGTTATTAAATGATCAACTTAAAAGGACAAGATTTATTAAGAAACCCATTTTTAAACAAGGGAACTGCTTTTACTGAAGAAGAAAGAGAAAAATACGGACTTACAGGACTTCTTCCAAGTACAGTAAGAACTCTTGACGAACAGGAACAAATTGCATATGAAAGAACAAAAGCTTTTGAAGATAACCTTGAAAAGCACAATTATCTCATGAATTTATTTGATATAAATAGAACTTTATTTTATTATGTTGTAGGAAAACACGTTACAGAATTTCTTCCAATAATATATACTCCAACTATAGGAGATGCAGTAATAAATTATTCTAAAAATTATGAAACACCAAAAGATGCTGTATTTTTATCTATTGACCATCCTGAAAACATAAAAGAATCCATTGAAGCAGGCTTAAAAGATCTCGATGAAATTAAACTTATTGTTGTAACCGATGGTGAAGGAGTTCTTGGAATTGGAGACTGGGGAATTCAAGGCGTTGATATTTCAATAGGAAAACTTGCAGTATATACTGTTGCGGCTGGTGTTAACCCTAAAAATGTTCTTCCTGTAGTAATAGATGCTGGAACAAACAATGAAAAACTTTTAAATGACCCACTATATACTGGAAACAAACATAAAAGAGTTACAGGTGAAAAATATGATAATTTCATAGATGAATTCGTAAAAATTTCTACAGAGCTTTTCCCTGAAGTTTTAATGCACTGGGAAGATTTCGGTCGTGGTAACGCACGCAGAATACTAGAAAAATATAGATCAAAAATTTGTACTTTTAATGATGATATTCAAGGTACAGGCGTAATGATGGTATCCGCTATGAATGCAATTGCAGAAGTTACAAAAATTCCTGTAAAAGATCATAAAATATTAGTATTCGGTGGTGGTACTGCTGGAGTTGGAGTATCTGATCAAATACTTCTTGAAAAAATAAGAACTGGAAAATCTGAAAATGAAGCAAGAAAAGATTTTTATCTCATAGACAGGCAAGGCCTTCTAACTGAAGATATGGATGGCTTAACTGATGGCCAAAAGAAATATGCTAGAAAAAAAGGCGAATTAAAAAAACCTTTAACTGATATTGCTGATATAGTAGCAGCAGTTAAACCTACAGTACTTATTGGATGCTCTGGAGTTCACGGTGCTTTTTCAGAAGCTGCAATAAGAAAAATGGCAGAAATAAATGAAAAACCTGCTATTATGCCTATTTCAAATCCAACAAAACTTGCAGAGGCAACTGCAAAAGATATTATAGAATGGACTGATGGAAGAGCTTTAGTTGTAACTGGAAGTCCTTCAGAGCCTGTTGAATACAAAGGAATTACCTATAAAATAGGTCAGGCAAATAACGCTCTCCTCTACCCTGGTCTTGGCCTAGGAATAATTGTTGCAAAATCAAAAACAGTTTCAGATGCAATGCTTTCAGCCGCTGCACATGGAATTGCAACTTTACAGGATCTTTCAAAACCTGGTGCTCCAATACTTCCACCTGTTGCAAGACTTAAAGAAGCTTCAAAATTAGTTGCAACAGCCGTAGTTGAAGCTGCTGTTAAAGATGGTCTAAATAGAGCTGACATAAAAGATGCTAAAAAAGCTGTAGAAAACGAAATCTGGGAAGCGAAATATGAGTAGTAGTGTTCCGATACATTAAAAAAAATTCATAAATCTAAGAGCCTAGATATTAAAAGCCTAAGAGATTTCAATAAACTCACTATCGTTCAAACCTGCTAAGTAAAGTCAAGTGTTTTTATTAAAAAATTTCAAAGAAATTTTTCAGTAAAATAGGGCAACTTTAAAAGAACCTTCTTACAGAAGATTTTTTTAAAATGCTCTATTTTTATTTTTTTAGTTTTTCAAAATTTCTGAAACTCTAGCATAATATATTCTCAAAAATTTATTTAATCCTGCTATTTTAGCCTGCTTCTTTGCCTTACCCTCTGATTCTTTTTTTATTATATAGTCATACACTGCTGTATCTTTAGTGGGGACTCTACATTTTATGCTTTTCATTATCTCATAACCTGTTTTTCTAAGATATCGAGATCCTCGTTTTGATATTTTTCGGTTGTTTCCATTAAAGTTTCCCGATTGATAAGGTGGTGCATCTATTCCTGAATAAGCCACAAGAGCCTTTGCACTGTAATACTTTCTTACATCACCTATTTCCGCAATAATTCTTGGTGCCAGTCTTTCTCCTACACCGTTCATATTCAAAACAACATCATATTCTGGTAATAGCTTGGCAAGTTCCTTCATTCGTGATAATATTTTATTTAAGGTTATTCCAGTCGAATGGATGCCCTTTATAGTTTCTAAGATGATCATTTTTGTACTTGACATCTTAGAAGGCATAGTTGTGATACTATTTTTAGCGAGAATATATATTTCATGAGCTTTATTCTCGCTAAATTGGTATCCTTCTTTTTTTGTCCACTTCTTATAGTTTTCAGTAAATTTATTTTGGCTTAATTTAATAATATTGTCATAATGCCAGTATTTTTGAACAAAATCTGATAACTTATCTTTTGCAAAGTTAGGTGAATTTGAAGCTAGAAGTCCTGCAATTCCTGGCATTGTTTCATCTAAAAGGTTTGAAAGAATTACTTTAAGTTTTATTCTTAAGGACATAAACTGAAAATATTCTCTTGAAAGAGCTTTAAGTTCATAATATATATCTTCTTCTATTTTATAATTACTTAGTTCATGCCAATTGTCTAAGCCAAATTTCGAGATTGTTTTTGAGTCTAATTTATCTGTTTTACCTTTTCTAATAGATATACTTGCATACTTTTTCATAAGCATGGGATTAACAACAGAAACCCAAATTCCTCTTTCCTGTAGATAAGATACTACTGGAATATGATAATGTCCTGTTGCTTCCAAAATTACTTTACTTTCTTCGTCAAAACTTATAATCTTATCAGCCAGCTTTTTTAGTTCTTCTAAAGTATGTTTAACTTCAAAAGGTTTCTCTAAAATTTCACCATATAATTTGCGAATACAAACTGTACTTTTGTTTTTTGAAACGTCTATGCCAACACTAATCATAATATCGACTCCTTTGCTAAAAATTTTGTCCATCCACTTATTACTACTCATTTTTGTTCGTTACACGGAAGCTAATTATAGTTCCAACCTGCTTAATCGAATATACGTAACAAGGAATGGGTGATAGTTTGAGCCACGGAAGCAAAATTCCAACAATTGAATCATCAGCCCATTTCTTATTATATTAAAATAAGTGTAGGTACTTAATCAAATGAGATTAAGTGTCTACACTTATAGTACAAAACAATTGAAATCTCTAAGCCTTTTAATATCTAGGCTCTAATATTTATTGGATTTTTTTTAAATCATATCAAAACACTACTACTCATATTTAAACAGTAGTTTAAGGAAAAAATTCCTCCGTTCCTACGGAATTTTGAGAATATCGAGCGCTTTGCTCTAAAAAATCTACATTTTATAAAAAAACATTTCCACTAGTGAAAATGGGAGCAGTTATAAGTTTAAAAGTTTTTCGCAGTGGAACGTAGAAAAAGTTACATTCATTCTTAATTTTTTAAAAATATTATTACTCTATATAAGCCCCAAAACTTTAAGTAAATATATTCCTATAAAAATTATAAACATCAGCTGTATTAATCTTGCTAATTCTTTATATAATAAAGCAAAAAACGCCAGATATAAAATTAAATCCAGCGCTTTTTATTCATTTTTACTTATGAAGCTTTTTCATATTTTAATTTTTTAACATTACTTTTACTATTTCCGAAGATACTAAATAAAATACCCATTACAATTAACACAGCTCCAATTATAAATCTCTTATTTATAACTTCACCTAAAAAAACCGCTCCAAGGGCAACTGATACCATAGGCTGTACTGGATAAAATAATGAACACTTTCCTGCTTCAATCATTGAAAGACTTTTATTCCACAATAAATTTGGAAGAGCCGTACACACAACACCCATGTATATTAAACAAATTATATTAGAAGTAGTAAACGTAACATGACTTGTATTTGCAATTTCTATAATAGAGGCCGGAAAAGAACATATCATAGCAACAATAATTGCATAAGTTGTAACAGTAATTGCATCGTATCTCTGTGTAATCTTACGTACAAAAATAGATGTCAATGACCATATAATAACGGACACAACAGAAAATACAATCCCTAGTATTGCTCCGCCTCCTCCTACTCCACCGATAATTATATAAGCACCTACAACTGAAGCTATTACAGCAATAACTTTATTTAATGTAATTTTTTCTTTTAATAATGGAACTGCAAATACAATAATAGCTACAGGGTTCATAGAATTAATAAGTGAGGCAATTGATGCATTGGCAAACTTTATCCCTATCATTTGGGAGCTCACCGAAATAAAATATCCCATAAACCCAATAAAAAAAATGTATTTATAGTCACTTTTTTTGATAGTAACCTTCTCCCTACTTTTAAGCACAATAAAAAGTACAATTGAAGCTATTAAATATCTAAAGAACAAAATTGTAATTGGTGGGATGCTCTTTAAGACAAATTTACCTGCTACATATAAACTTCCCCAGGCACTAGTTGTAATAATTAAAAATAAGTACGCTATTCTTTTGTCATTTGTTCCCATGTAATTCCTCCATATATAATTTTTATACTAAATTTAACGCATTAAACTTAATTATACCACCCTCGTCAAATAATGTTATGGTTCTGCTATTTTGCTTTAAGCATTCTAATAAAATAATCTTTAAAGCAAATATTGATATGATTTTACAAATAGTGTATTCTAATTATAAAGGAGTTGTAACTATGAATCTAAGAGACTTGGAATATTTTAATTGCTTATGTAAAACTAAGAACTTTACTGAAACTGCAAAAATTCTTTATGTTTCACAGCCCTCAGTAACCATGGCTTTGCATAGGCTTGAAAAAGAATTAAATACAAAACTCATTATAAGAGATCATTCGTCAACTAAATTTTCACTAACTGATACCGGAAAAATACTAGAAAAACATGTTATAAACATATTTAATGAGATAAATGAAACAAAATTTGAAATTTCTAGAGCAGCAGGACGCAAAATAAAATTGGGAGTTCCCCCTATTATAGGAGCTTATTTTTTTCCTGCCTTCATGGAACAATTAGTTAAGAATGGTACTGCTGAAAATATAGAACTTGTAGAAACAGGTTCCGCAGCTATGAAAAATCTTATATTATCAGATAAAGTTGATATGGCACTCATAGGTTCACTCGCACCAATAAAATCTAAAACTATAAATGCAACTCTTTTAAAAACAGATGAATTTATGGTTTGCATGAGTAAAAATCATATAATTTCAGAAAAAGAAAGATTAGATTTTAAAGATATTGCAAAAGAAAAGTTCATTGTTTTAGGAGATTCATATATACATAATAAAGTATTAAAAGACCTGTTCTTAGAAAATGGAACTCCTCTAACAAACTTTTACTGCACAGATGAAATACAAACAGCAAAATCGCTTATAAGTTCCGGTCTTGGAATAGGTGTAATGATAAATATGGCCGTTAAAAATGTGGACAGTTTAAAAAAACTCCCCTTAAAAAATCCAATACTTTTTTACATATCACTTGTTATAAAGAGAAATCACTATATGACTCTAGATGAAAACAAAATTACAAATGTACTTACCTCTAAAAATATAAATTAAGAGCTGATTTTTTAGTACAATCAGCTCTTAACTTAAATTTATCAGCATTATTCATTTAATTTCTTCATTCTAATGAAACTATATATAAGTACTATTAGTGCTATCAATACTAAATATGTGTTTTTTTCTAATGTAGCAAACATCAAAACTACTACAGACACTGTTAAAGCTATTTTATTTAATAATACTTTAATATTAATAATAACATCACCTTTCGTATATCAATATTATAACGTTTTCTTCAATTTATATACAATACATAATGCCGGTATAATTGTAAAATGACCTTCTTTTGAATGCTGTATGTTAAATATTTTTTGAATAATCACAAATTTTCATCTATAAAATCTTTTATCATACCTAAAAGTTCTCTGCTCCAGAATGACCCTTCATGAGGTGCTCCGTCTACACATATAAGACTTGCATCATAACCTGCATCGGATAATTTGTGAAACATTAATTCGCTCTGTGAAAAATCCACAAGTGAATCATTATTCCCATGGAGAAGCAAAAATGGAGGATAATTCTTTCCCCTTTTTATATGATTTACCGGATTAATTTCAAGAAGCCTTTTAATATTTTCTTCTGTATCTTCTCCCCTAAGTCCCTCAAAAATTTTCCTTGATTTTTCATCCATATATTCTATTTTATTTAATGCACTAGTAAAATCAGCCGGTCCAAAACAGTCAACTACCATCTTAACACTATCCGAATATTGTGCATGTTCATCTGTCTTATACCGTTCTTCATCACCTGTTAGGCCTACAAGCAGTGCAAGATTGCCACCAGATGAAGTTCCCCATATTCCAATTCTATCTGGATCTATTTTATACTCACTTGCATGTTTTCTCAAAAATCTTATACCTGTTTTAACATCCTGTAAACACTCAGGAAATGGATGCCCTTCTAAACTATTTCTATGAGTTAGTGTAGCTACAACATACCCTTCTCTTGCAAACTGAGATAATTGAGGTATTTCATAATAAACATCTGGGAATGTCCATGCACTTCCCTGTACGAAGACAATTAAAGGATATTTAGGCTGCTCTTTTGCAGTATCATCCGTCCAGGGTCTAAAAATCTGCATTTTGAGCTCTACGCCTTGAACTCTCGAATATACTACCTCAGGAATCATAAGTGCCATACCTTCCAGCGATGGATTATTTTTAATTGTTATGATTTCTTTGTATGCCATATTAATCTCTCCTTACTAAATACTAATTATATCTTATATCATAAAAATGCATTTTTCAATTATAAGCTAAAAAAATAAATATATTGTTTTCATATTATAAATTCAAGATTAATATAATCCTTATAGAAAATAATATATAATTATGTTAGTATTTAAATATAGTTGTCGTTAATCGTTATTTAATAATTTATTTGGAGGTTTTCATGAGAATTGTTATGGTCTCTAACCTAAAAGGAAGTGAAATCCTTGGAAGGCAAATTTATGATGAAACAGGGAGAGTCTTACTTGGTGCAGGAGTAAAACTAAAACCCTATTATATTGATAAAATCAAAGAACTTGGAATTAATTTAGTATATATTGATGATGATATATCCAAAAATGTAGTAATTGAAGAAAGTATATCTGAAAAAACAAGACAAATGAGTAAACGCGCTGTTAAGGACATGATTAGTAAATACTCTCTTGAAAGAAAAACCTATAGCAGTGGTATTATGGATTCTGTAGATTCTGTAATAGAAGATGTTTTGTCAAATAAAGATGTTTTAATAAATGTTGCAGAAATAAGTGCAAGTGATAACAATATATATTCTCATTCTGTAAACGTAAGTGTTCTTTCTACAATAATAGGAACTCATATGGGATACAGTCCATTAAATCTTAAATCTATAGCTACAGGTGCACTTTTGCATGATATAGGTAAAATAAAAATTATGAATGATAATGAGATTTTAAATAGTTTTAAAGATAAAAAAGAATTAGATAAATATATTAAATTTAATCACCCTAAAATTGGTTATGATTTTTTGGGGAAACAGCACATTTGGAGTGCGTATGTTAAAGTCGCTGTACTAATGCATCATGAGAAAAGTGATGGCAGTGGATATCCTCTGGGATTAGAAAGTAACGAAATAAATAAAGCAGCTAAAATAGTTGCTATATGCGATGTATTTGATAATTTAATATCAGGTAAATATAAAAATAATTTTCAAACTACATCTGAAGTCATTGAGTATCTTGTAGGAATGAGTAATACTTATTTTGATGCAGATATAGTAAGAAAATTCACTGCAAATATAGCTGCTTTCCCAACAGGAAGTGGCGTTCTTTTAAATACAAACGAAAAAGGACTTGTAATAAAGCAGAACAACTCGATGCCAACACGTCCTATTGTAAAAGTTATTTATGATAAAGCTGGGAACTTACTTTCTAAGCCTTATGAAGTAGACCTAATAAAAGAATTAACTCTTTTTATTATAAAATCTTGTGAATTTTAAATTCTTGGAGGTATTTTATGTGTCAGAATGTTGATTATACAAATGCTGGTTATTCTCGTGAATGTATTACCCTAATTAGCAATATTTTTAAAAAACTTTTAGACATAGATGTTGATAACTACGATACTGAAGTAAAAAGCTCACTTGAGAAAATCGGAAATTTTTTTAATCTAGATAGAATATACATATACTATTTATCTGAAGACCCTACTTTTATGCGAATAGAATCACAATGGAATAAGCTAGGTATAGCCCCCAAAAGGGAATTTCAAGAAGAAGAAGCTGTTTATATGCTTCCATGGCTCATGCGAAATATTAGGAAGAATAATTTTATTGCAATAAACAGTATAGATGAGTTTCCTAAAGAAGCAACTTTTGAAATAGAAAATTTTAAGACTGAAGGCATAAAATCTTCTCTCATAATACCTTTAAAGAAGAAAGAACAATTAATTGGATTTGTAGGTTATGAAAGTTTGTCAAAATCAATAATATGGGAAGAAAATCAGATTACAATATTAAATTATGTAGCAAACTTTTTTTCATATGCAAGAACAAGAATTATAAAATCCAAATTATACAAATCAACTCTTAAGGGACAAGCAATTTTACTTAATAATTCTAAATCTCAAATTTGGGCTTTAAGTAACATTACTTCGTATGAAACTGTTAATGAAGCACATGCAAGCTTTTTTGGAAAGAAAAAAAAGGATTTGGAATATCAAGATTTGTTTGATGTATTTGATATAGATACTGCAAATAAACTTTCTAAAAATAATTGGGAGCTATTCAAAAAGAACGCACCAGCTGAAAAAGAACTTGAAATTAAAAATTTTAAAGGTGAAAATAGATTACTTAAAATTAGGAGTAATCCCCAAAGAGATGAAAAAGGAAATATTAAATATCTTATTTGTACAGCTGAAGACATTACAGAGCAAAGGCAGTCAGAAATTGAATTATATAAAGCAAAAGAGCAGGCAGAAGCTGCTAGTATCGCAAAAAGTCAATTTCTTGCTAATATGTCCCACGAAATAAGAACGCCAATGAATGGAATATTTGGCTTCCTGCAACTATTAGAAGCAACTGATTTATCTTTAGAACAGAAAGGATTTATACGAGAAACAAAATCTGCATCTGAGATGCTGTTACATATTATTAATGACATACTGGATTTTTCAAAAATTGAAGCAAAAAAATTGGTTATGGAAAAAATAGAATTTAATTTAAGAAGTACCATTGAGAATACTGTTTCACTTTATATTCCAAAAGCTTCAGAAAAAAATATTGAAATTTATACTATGATAAAAGCAGATGTTCCTGAAAATGTTATTGGTGATCCATCAAGGCTTAGACAGATACTAGGGAATCTTATAAGCAACGCAGTAAAATTTACAGAGCACGGAGAAATTACTGTTAAGGTAGATTGCATAGATGAAAAATGTGGAACGGCTTTAATTAATTTCAAAGTGGAAGATACTGGTATTGGAATACAAAAAGAACGTATTGATACAATTTTTCAATCCTTTACCCAAGCAGATACATCTACGACTAGAAAATATGGCGGAACCGGGCTGGGACTTGCAATATCCAGTGAATTAGTAAAAATGATGGGCGGCAAAATTGAAGTTCAAAGTGTATTAGGTGAAGGTTCTACATTTAAATTTGATGTTAAATTAAAAATTTCTAAAAAAGTCTCTGAAAAAAAATTTGCATTTGAAAAAATTAGTGGCACAAATATTTTAGTTGTTGATAGTAACTTAAATGATAGAAACACCGCTTGCTCCTACCTTGACGGAGTTGGACTTAAAGTATTTCCAGTAGAAAACGCGGGAGCTGCAATTACAACTATTATTTCAAAAGCAAATACAGCTGATAAAATAAACGTTGCTATAATTGCATATAAAATGTCAGATATGAGCGGCCAGGAGCTTGCAACTACTCTCAAAACAATGCCTTTTGCTAAGGATATTAAGTTAATACTTTTAACATCTGTAGCTAAAAAAGGAGATGCTAAAATTGCAAAAGAATATGGTTTTTCTTCATATTTAGCAAAGCCTATTAAGAAAAATGATTTGCTTGGAAGTATTGCTATAGTATTAGGATTAAAAGATGAAAATAATGAAGAAAATCAAATTATAACAAAGCATATAGTTAAGGAAACAGAATATGCATTAAAACCTAAAATTTTATTAGTTGAAGACAATGAAATGAATCGTAAAATAGTTATAACTATGCTTAAATCCCATGGTATGAACTGCGATGTTGCAGTAAATGGCGCAGAGGCTTTGGAAGCAGTTTCTAAAAAAGATTACAATATTGTTTTTATGGATTGTCAAATGCCAATAATGGATGGATATGAATGTACAGCTAGAATAAGAGCCTTTGAAGGTAATAAAAAACATACTACCATTGTTGCAATGACAGCTAATGCAATGAAAGGCGATTCAGAAAAATGTCTTAAAGCTGGAATGGATGAGTACATTAGTAAACCTATTGATTTTAACATTATGTTTCATATGATAGAAATAAATATTAAGAATAAAGTCAATAATAACTACAGTAAAATTATAAACGACAATATTAGTTACTTTATTGAGGCTACAGGTCTTGAAAAAAAAGATGCAATTGAGGTACTTGAAGAATACGTAAAATGTTTACCAGATCTATTAAAAAACATTAATGATGCTTTAAATAACAATGATTTTAATAAATTAGCAAGTCTCGCTCATGAATTAAAAGGTTCTTCTGGATCTTTTAGAATAAATTCTATTTATGAATTAGCAATAAAACTTGAAAAAGCTGCTAAAAATCAAGAACTGAATGAATGCAGCAAAATGTTTATTAAAATACAAGAAATTTGTCATTAATAGCTAATTTAATTTTTATATAATATACTTAGGAGGTTTCTGTATGAAAAAAGTATTAATTGTTGATAATTCATCTTACATGAGGATGTTTATAAGAAAAATAATTGAGAAAAATGGTTCTTATAAGGTATCTGAAGCTGAAGGAAAAGACGATTCAATTGAAAGAGTTAATATTGAAAAACCTGATATTGTAATTTTGGATTTAAATATGTCCGAAGCCACACTTGATGGTATTGAAGTATTAAAAGATATAATGAAAATCAATCCTGAAACAAATGTAATTATTATGTCCGCAGTAGGACATCAAGATGTGAAGGATGAATGTATGGCCCTTGGAGCTAAAAGTTATATTAGAAAGCCTGTTGACACTAAAGCATTACTAAAAGCAATGAATTAATATAGATATCAAAGTAAATAAACTATTTACTAATTGATACCCAAAATTCCGTAGGTACTAAGGAATCTTTCCCTTGTTTTACTCCAAAAGCGAATTAACATTGATGAAGTAACGATTTAAAAAAATTCTAATAAATCTTTGTGAAAAAATAGTAAAATACTTAGTTATTTGAATTTGTCTGAGCATCTTTTCAGCGAGTTATTGAAATATCTTAGTATTTTACTATTTTTTTACCCTAGATTTATAGAATTTTTTTAATGTTACAAATCAATGTTAATTCGCTATAATTAAGTTTTATTATTCAGTCATAATTTTAATAATTTCTTTGTCAGTTTCTCTCATTCCTTCTTTTGCAAGCTTACCTACATTACATATAGTAGCTTCAACGCCCTTCTTTACAATTCCATCACCATCTCTAAATTGTTGTCCATTTTTATACATATAATATCCTAAAATTCCTGCATCAACACCTGCTGCAATTTTGGCAGCACAAGATGCTTTAGCACCATCACAAATAATTCCAGAAACTATAGATAGCGCATTAACAATTGTATGAGAAATTTCTTTATAATCTCCACCATAAAGATAGGCAATGCCTGCTCCACTCCCTACCCCTGCACTAACAGCACCGCAATATGCAGAAAGTCTTCCGATTCCAGTTTTCTGATGTATTGTAACTAAACTTGAAATAACTAAAGCTCTATAAAGTTTTTCTTTTGAAACTTTCAATTCTTTTGAATATTCAATAACAGGAATAGAACATGCCATACCTTGATTTCCACTACCTGAAATAATAATGACAGGCAATTCACAGCCATTCATTCTAGCATCTGATCCTGCTGCTGCCTTAGCTTTTGCTCTTAATTTAATATCAGAACCATATGTTGAAAGTAATACCTTACCTATATTGGCACCATAATCACCTTTTAATCCCTCTTCTGAAATTCGTGAATTATATTCAATTTGTCTGTGTATAATATCTTCTATATCATCCATATCAACAGAATTTGCAAAATCAATAATATCTTTTATATCTAATAATTTCTTATCACTGAGTCCCTCTTCATGCGATACATTTGCTTCTTTTTCATAAATTACTTTATCATCTTTTTGAACTAAGACAATATTAGTATGATAATTCACAATTTTTACTTTTACAAATGAATTTTTATAAAACAAATTCATTTGTATATAAAATATGAATTTGTTTTCTACTGGCTTAACTTTAATTGAATGTGTATTCATGTAATTTTCAATTTCTTGCTTTTCCTCTTCTGTTACCTCAGAAATAACCTCTAACTTTTTTTCTGCCTTGCCAGCTATAATTCCCGCTGCAACTGCTGCCTCTATTCCCTTTAAGTGATTTGTATTAGGAACTATTACACTTTTAACATTCTTAATAATATTTCCGCTTACTTCAACAATAACTTTTTCCGGTATACATCCTAGTACCTTTTTTGCGTATGCAGCAGCATATGCAATTGCAATTGGTTCAGTACATCCCATAGCAGGTACTAATTCTTCTTTTAAAATTTGCAAATAATTTTTATATTTCAAATTACTTTTTTCCACTATTACCACCTCTAATTCATAATTGTAAATACTATTTGAAATTTTCTTTACTTTATTATACTACATATTATTCCGTATGCCTCATTCTGTAAATTATGATATTTTCAATTTATGAAAAAATGAGCATTAATTAGAATGACTAATTATCACAGTAAAATGGTAAACTAAAAATGTAAAAGTTATCAATAAAAAAGCAGTTATCTTAAGGAGGTATTATATTATGAAAAAGTTAAAAATAGTCACAATTGGTGGGGGTAGTAGCTATACTCCAGAATTAATGGAAGGATTCATTAAACGTTACAAAACTTTTCCTCTTACAGAACTTTGGCTTGTAGATGTTGAAGGTGGAAAAGAAAAATTAGAAATAGTTGGCGCTATGGCAAAACGTATGTGGAAAGCTTCAGGATATCCATGTGAAGTGCATTTAACTTTAAATAGACGTGAAGCCCTAAAAGATGCTGATTTTGTAACAACACAATTTAGAGTTGGTTTTATGGATGCACGTATTAAAGATGAAAGAATTCCTTTAAGTCACGGAATAATTGGTCAGGAGACAAATGGAGCTGGAGGTATATTTAAGGCATTTAGAACTATTCCTGTAATTTTGGACATTATTAAAGACATGAAAGAATTATGTCCAAATGCTTGGTTAATTAATTTTACAAATCCATCAGGTATGATTGCTGAAGCTGCTATTAAATACGGCGGCTGGAAAAAAACAATTGGACTTTGTAATGTACCAATAACTTATATGAAAATGGCAAGTGAGGCTTTAGATATTCCTCTGGAAGACTTAAATTTTAAATTTGCTGGATTAAATCATTTCCACTGGCATCGTGTTTGGGATAAATATGGTAATGAAAGAACAGATGATGTAATTGAAGCCGTTTATAATCCAAATAGCTCTAAAAAGTTAAAAGGTATGGCAAATATAAAAGATACACCAATGCTTTATGAACAAATTAAAGATTTGGGAATATTACCATGCTCATACCATAGGTATTACTATACAACAGACTTTATGCTTAAAGATCAATTAAAAGATTATGAAAAAGGAGAAACAAGAGCTGAAAGTGTTAAACGCATAGAAGCTAAACTATTTGAATTATATAAAGACCCTAATTTAAATTATAAGCCAAAAGAATTATCAAAACGTGGTGGAACTTATTATTCAGATGCTGCATGTGAAGTTATAAATTCAATATATAATAACAGTCAAACTCAAATGGTAGTAAGCACTCAAAACAATGGAGCAATTTCAGAGTTACCATATGACTGTATTGTTGAAATATCTTCACTTATCACCGCTCATGGTCCACAGCCTTTAACTTGGGGAAAATTTGATTCTGCACCAAGAGCACTTTTGCAGCACATGAAAGGAATGGAGGAAACAGTAATTAAAGCTGCTGTTACTGGAAATTATAATAAGGCATTGCATGCATTTACTATAAATCCACTAATACCTAGTGGTGAAATTGCTAAACAGCTCTTAGATGAAATGCTTGTAGCACATAAAGAATATTTACCTCAATTTGCAGATAAGATCAAAGAAATTGAAGCTCAAAATAAATCGAAGTAATAGTATTTTGAAACATTAAATAAAAATCATAAGACTAAGCTTCAAATTATAAAAAGACTAAGGAATTTTAATAACTCGCTGAAAAGAAGCTCAGACAAATTAAAATTTCTAAGTCTTTTTATAATTTGAAGCAAGTCTTATTGACTTTTATTTAAATCGTTCCCAAAATACTATTACTTCGCTTAGAATAAAAACAAGGTAAATTTTTCTCCGCTTCCCTTCGAAAAATAATATATTAATTTTTAATGCAACACCTAAGTGTTTTATAATTCAAAAAATTCCCATTATAAAATGCTGAACACCAAGAGATGTAAATGCTAAAACTACCCAGCATGTGAAACCTAATAAGATTGGTCTCATACCATTTTTTATAAGTTTTACAATATTAGTATTTAATCCTACAGATACCATTGCCATTACAATAACGAATTTTCCTATCTCAGATAAAAATTCAGCACTTCCCTTTGGCATTGGAACAAATGTATTAATTAATGATGCAGCTATAAATCCAAGTACAAACCATGGGAATATTTTGCTTATGCTATAAGAACTTTTTTCATTTTTAGCTGCTTTTTTAGATGTATAAAGAGCCAATACCAATGTAACTGGAACAATGGCCAAAGTTCTTGTAAGTTTTACTATAACTGCAAGATTACCTGCTGCATTACTGTATGAATAACCGGCCGCTACTACAGATGAAGTATCATTAACAGCTGTTCCTGCCCAAAGACCAAAGCATTGATTGCTCATACCAAATAAGTGTCCAAGAAATGGAAATAAAAAAGCCGCAATAGCATTAAAAAGAAATATGGTTGATATAGAATGTGCAACTTCTTGTTCATCTGCATTAATAACTGGGGCTGTTGCTGCAATAGCTGAACCTCCACATATTGAAGAACCAACTCCAATTAAAGTCGCTGTTTTTCCGTTTATTTTTAATAACTTACCTATAATGTACGCGGTAATAAATGCTGCTGATAATGTAAAAATCATCAAAATAATTGTTTGCTTCCCTACCTTAAAAACATTAAAAAGATTCATGCTAAATCCCATAAGAATAATGGAATATTGCAGTAATTTTTTTGCGGTATAAGTTACACCTTCATTAAAATATTTTGGCCTCTTCCAGAATGCTAAAACCATACCAAATAAAAGTCCCAATACAGGGCTTCCTATAATTGGGAACGTATTTCCTATTAACCAAGCTGGAATTGCTATAATTAGTGCAAGTATAATTCCTAATAATTTATTTTTCATAGTATCTCCTCCTGTCTGTTTATTATCATACATCTTGACAATGTATAAGTAAAATATTATTATCTAATACATATAATAAGTATATTCTTATATATAAAGGGGATGATATTATGACTTTAAGACATTTTAAAATATTTGTTGCCGTATGTGATGAAATGAATATGACTAAGGCTTCCAAAACACTTTTTATCTCTCAATCAGCAGTTAGCCAAGCAATTTCTGAACTTGAAAATCATTATGGAGTACATCTTTTTGAACGTTTATCAAGAAAACTTTACTTAACTAATGCTGGAAAAGAATTGCTAAATTACGCTAGATATATGATTAAATTAAATGTAGAGTTAGAAAATGGTATGAAAACTTTACACCAAAATGGTTTTATTCGCATTGGTGCAAGTGTTACTGTTGGAGCTTATGTCCTTCCTAAACTTGTTTCACATTTTCAGAAATTAAACCCCAAAACTGATATAAAAGTACATGAGGAAAACACTAAAGAAATTGAAAAAATGCTTCTTTGCGATAAAATTGATATAGGTCTTGTAGAAGGAGACACAACAAGCCAAGATATTATAAAAAAACCATTTATGAATGATGAGCTTATACTTATATGCGGACCTAATCATAGATTTGCAAAACTCAGTTATGTGGAACCTACCGAACTTGAAAAAGAAAAATTTATTATTCGTGAAATGGGAAGTGGAACCCGTAAAACTTTTGAAGATAAAATGCAAGAAAATCAATTAACATGGCAAGTTTCATGGACATGCAATAATACTGACACTATAAAAATTGCCGTTGCTGAAGGCTTAGGAGTTTCAATTATTTCTAAGCATTCCGTTGAAAATGAAGTGGCTTCTGGAAGCCTTTGCAGCATACCTGTTAAAGGTATAAAATTCAAACGTACCTTTAAAATTATATATCATAAAAATAAATATCTAACAGAAACACTTAAAAATTTTATGGCCTTATGTTCAACAGCTACTGTTAAACACCAATAATAAATCTAGTATTGACACTTTAAGGAATTTAATATATCATCTTTATGTAAATGCAAATAGTTTGCATTTACATAATTGGTTTTAGGAGTGATATTATGTCAAAAAAATTTCTTATTTTAATCGGTATTATTATTACATTATTTGCATTTACAGCCTGTAACGGTAATACTCTATCAAAAAATAACTCAGATAATAAACCTAAAGTTGTTGTTTCCTTTAATGCTATGAGAGAATTTGCTTATGCAATCGGCAAAGATAAAATCAATATAGTAACAATGACACCAAATGGTACTGAACCACATGATTATGACCCTAACGTTAAAGATATAAAAAAATTACAAGATGCTAAAGTATTTATATATAACGGTCTAGATATGGAATCATGGGTAAACAAAACATTAAAATCTATAGATAATAAAGATTTAATTGTAGTTGAAGCATCTAAAGGAGCTGTACCAATTGAAAATAAGGATAAAGATGAAATTAAAGATCATGGAGCATATGATCCACATTTATGGATTAGTTTAAAGGGTGCCAAGCTTGAAAGTAAAAACATAAAAAATGCATTAGTTAAAGCTGACCCATCCAATAAAAACTTTTATGAAAAAAATTATAATGACTTTTGTGCAAAACTTGATAAGCTCTACGATGAATATGCTATCAAATTCAAAAGCTTACCTAAAAAAGATTTCGTAACTGGACATGCTGCATTTGCATACCTATGCAGAGATTATGGATTAAATCAAGAAAGTGTAGAAAGCACTTTTGCAGAAGGTGAACCAAGTACAAAACAACTTGACGAGCTAGTAAACTACTGCAAAAAAAACAATGTAAAAACAATATTTGTTGAAGACATGGTAAGTCCAAAAGTTTCAAATACATTGGCAAAAGAAGTTGGTGCAAAAACCGAAAAAATATATACCATTGAAAGCAAAGAAGATGGAAAAGACTATATTGCATCCATGAAATCAAATTTAGAAGAAATTTATAATAGTTTAAAATAAATTTTCATAAAATCCTAATTAATGAATATCTATAATCTAAGTAAGATATAACATAATACCAGATTTATATCTTACTTAGATTATTTCATTAGGTGGTGATATAAATTGGAAAACAGCCGTCATAATGTACTTTTTATGCCCTTTATGTTATGTCTATTTTTGCCAATTTTAATTATGCTTATATTAAATGTAAGCACATTTAAAAAGTTATTTCCATTATTTTTTAACAATTCATCCTTACAAAGCTTCACAACTATTTTTATAAGTATTATTTTAGAGGCTCTCCCCTTTATCATTATAGGTGTATTTCTATCTTCTTTAATTCAAATCTTTATATCAGAGGAAACACTATCTAGGATAATACCTAAAAATTTAACTTTAGGTATTTTAGCAGCGGCCACAATCGGACTTATATTTCCTGTATGTGATTGCGCTATAGTTCCAATAGTACGAAGACTTCTAAAAAAAGGACTTCCCCTTCCCATTGGAATTACATTTATGCTTTCAGTTCCCATAATAAATCCAGTTGTACTTACTTCAACTTATTATGCCTTTTTAAATAGCCCACATGTTGTATTATTAAGAGGTTTATCTGGTTGGCTTGCTGCAGTAATTATAGGATTTATAGTAAGTAAATCTAATAAAATAGCTGCTAACCATCAAACCTTGAATGACATTTTATTTTCCGAAAGACTATATACAAGAGATTCGCATTCTCTTAAACACCATAGCCATGAACATATTCATCACTGCAGTTGTGGACATGTTCATAATGATACAGATAAAATTTCTAAGTTCACATTAATTCATATATTAAACCATGTAAGTTTAGAGCTCCAAGATGTCGGAAGATTTATTATAATAGGTGCTTTTCTTTCAGCGCTTATGCAGACCTTTATACCGAGAAAATACATTTTATCCATAGGACATGGAAACATATCTTCTATTATAGTTATGATTATACTTTCATATGTACTATGCGTATGTTCTGAAACTGATGCTTTCATAGCACGTACTTTTGTAAATCAATTTACTAATGGTTCTATAATTGCATTTTTAATATGTGGCCCAATGATAGACATAAAAAACACCTTTATGCTCAGTGACGTATTTAATTTTAAATTTATATTCAAGCTGATATTTACAATAATGAGCGTATGCTTCTTGGTAGGCTTAATATTTAATCTTGTTAAAATTCCATTATAGGAGAGATTTAGAATGAAAAATGAATTCAAGTGGTTTATAATTCTTTTAGGATTTACATATTATATGTATTACCTTATTTCAACTAAAAAACTCTATCTATTTATACACCCTAAAATGACCTGCTATATAGTTTTTGCGTTTATAATTTTCATTATATTATGCGTTTTCCAAATACATAATATTTTCAAAAGTAAGCACTCTATTTCATCAAAATCTGTTTCAAGTGTTTTTCTTATTCCTCTTATACTTGCCTTTTTAATAAATCCACAGGGGTTAAGTTCAGATATTACTCAAAAAAAAGGCTTAACTACAAGTCCTTCTTTTACGATAAATGACAATGTTAAAAAAGAAAAAGGAACAATTAAATTAAATGATAATAACTTTTCAGATACCATAAACGAAATAGAAAATAATGTATACAAATACAAAAACAGAAAAATTGAAATTTCAGGCTTTGTTTATAGAGATACCAATTTTCCAAAAGATTGTTTTGTAACTGCTAGAATGCTAATAATATGCTGTGCCGCTGATGCAGAAGTCACCGGTATTGCATGTAATAAAGTCAACAATAATTTAAAAAACAATGAGTGGATTAAAGTTACTGGAACAATAAAATCTATGAAAAATTTTGATAAGGAAGATACCACCCAAACTGTAATTCCTGTAATTGAAGTGCAAAGCATAAAGCCTATTTCAAAACCTAATAATCCTTATATATACTTAAAAAAGACACTGTCAAAATAATGATAATTATTTGTTAATATATAAAATTCAAGAAAAAATTTATGTAAAAAGTAATAGCCCTAAATATTAGATAACTATTTAGAGCTATTACTTCTTATTGCACATCATTTAATTAACTAATTTAATTATTTAATTAAATGTTTACTCTTTAAAAATTCATCTGCTACCTTTTCAGGACTTTGCCCATTATCAACTTTATAATTTAGGCTTCTCATTTCAGAATCTGTAATTTGATTTTGAAGCTTCAATAGAACTGGTTTTAATTGAGGAAATTTTTTCAATGTATCTTCTCTTACAATAGGTACAGCATAATAAGGTGGAAAAAAGCTTTTATCATCTTTTAACGTCTTTAAATCAAATTTTTGCAATAATCCATCTGTTGAAAAAGCATCTGTTACTTGAGTTTCATCCTTATTTAAAGACGAATATCTTAATCCACCATCAAGACCTTTTTTACTTTTAAACTGTAATCCGTACTTTTCATTCAATCCAGGATATCCATCGGATCTATTTAAAAATTCCATTGTGCTTCCTAAACTCAAATTATTACTTACCTTCGATAAATCAGATATACTGTTTATATTATACTTTGCTGCAACATTCTTTTTCATTGCAAGTACATAAGTATTATTAAACCCAATAGGCTTCATCCATTCTATATTGTAATCTTTATGAAAACAACTTTTCACATTATCATAAACCTTTTTTTCATCGCTTATTGAAGATTTTTTCATTATATCTACAAGTCCCGTACCTGTGTATTCTACATATGCGTCTATATCACCGGATTTTAAAGCATTAAATGCTACACTTGTACCACCAAGATTTAGTTTTCTTTCAACTTTATAATCTGTATTATGCTCTATTAATGAAGCAACCATATTACCAAGTATTAGTTGCTCATTAAAATTTTTCGAACCAATAACTATAACCTTTTTAGTTTTATTGTTATAAAATGTAACACCGCTGGCAACTATAATTGCAACTAGGACTATTGCAATAACTGCCTTGTAAATCTTACTCTGTATCTTTTTTGATTTTTTCTTATTGATGTTATTTACATTCTTTATTCCCTGAGGTGTTACTAAACTTTCAATCTTCCCTATTATAAAATCTAAAAGAAGAGCAAGTATTGAAGCTGGAATTGCCCCTGCTAATATCATATTATTATCAACTGTTTGTACTCCTGAAAAAACAAGATATCCAAGACCACCCGCACCAATAAATGCAGCGATTGTCATAAGTCCAACAGCAGTTACAACAGAAATTCTTATACCTGACATTATTATAGGCATTGCTAATGGTAAACTTACTTTAAATAATATCTGATTTTTAGTTAAGCCTAAACCAGTTGCCGCTTCAATTACAGGCGGCTCTATACTCTTTAATCCGGTAAATGTATTTTTTATAATAGGAAGTAGTGAATATAATACTACCATTACTATAGCAGGTTTACTTCCAATTCCAAAAAACGGTATTAAAAATCCAAGTAACGCCATACTTGGAATGGACTGAATTACATTTGCAATAGCTATAATTGGCGAAGAAATTTTTCTTACTCTTGCTATTAAAATTCCTATGGGAACTCCTACTAATATTGAGATAACTACTGCAAAAATTGTAAGTTCAATATGCTGCAAGAACAAGCTAAATATTTGCTCTTTTCTGTTAATTGCAAAATTCAAAAAACTAATCATATAAATTAACCTCCTTGTTGATGAATTGATTGCTCAATACAGACAGCAAGCTGCTTTTAGTAATAAGACCAACAAGGTTTGAATTATCATCTATAACAGGCATAAACCCATTCTTTTTGTTTTCAACTATTTCCAATATTTTTATTATTGAATCATTTTCATTTATGGTAACTACATCATTTTTCATAATATCTTTAACTTTTTTATTTTGGGCTATATTAAACTTCAATTCTTTTAGCGTAACAATTCCAAGCAATTTATTATTTTTAGAAGCTATAATTAATCTATCGACATGATTTGATTTCATAATTTCTAATGCCTGAATAGCTGTTCTTTCAGGACTTGATTTTATAATATCTTTTATCATTATATCCTTAGCTTTAATTAATTCTGGTTGATTCCATATTCTATTTTTCCCAACGAAACTTTTTACAAAGTCATTTGCAGGATTTTTTAATATTTTATCAGGAGTATCATACTGCACAACCTGTCCATCTTTCATAATACAGATTCTATCCGCTAATTTTAATGCCTCATCCATATCATGTGTTACAAACACTATAGTTTTTTTTAAGTTTTCATGTATTGTAAAAATTTCATCTTGAAGCTGATTTCTTGTTATTGGATCTAAAGCACTAAAGGGTTCATCCATAAGTATTATCTCTGGATTCATAGCAAGAGCACGTGCAAGTCCTACCCTTTGCTGCTGACCACCGCTTAATTGACTAGGGTATTTATACATATATTCCTCTGGTTTCATTCCAACCAAATCTAACAATTCTTTTACCCTATTGTTAATTTTAGTATTATCTACTTTTTCAATTCTTAATATTATGGATATATTTTCTTCCACTGTCATGTGTGGAAACAGTCCTGTTTGTTGTATTACATATCCTATATTTCTTCTAAGCTTAATGGTATCTTGATTTTCTATTTGATTTCCATTAATCAAAATTTCACCTGAAGTTTGATTAATTAATCTATTTATCATTTTCAGTGTAGTAGTTTTTCCACATCCACTTGGTCCAATTAGAGTAACAAGTTCGCCATCTTTTATAGTCAAATTAACATCTTTTATTATGATTTTACCATTTACTTTTTTACATACATTTCTTAATTCTATCAACAAATCGCCTCCATTTATTGGAAACAACTTTATATAAAAATAAAGTTGTTTCTTATAATTATAGTATACAACACTTATTTTGTAAAGAAATCGTAATTTTACCTCCACAATACATATAAAAAAAATGAGCTTACACTCAATTTTTATTGATTGCAGCTCACTTTAAATTATTATATAAAAAACCTTTAATTCTCAAATAACTTCCTTCATCACCTATGGCTATAAATACATCATTACTCTTGAATATTGCATATGGACCAGGCGAAAGTATAAGTTCTCCTTGACGACGTATAGCTATTATTGTCGCACCAGTATTTTGCCAAAACTTAGTTTCTGAAATTTTTTTACCAACTACATGTAAATTACTATATATTTTAAATTCAAATGGAGCAAATGGATTTGTTTTACTGAATCTACTCGAATAATCTATTAATTCATTAGTAACACTATTTATCTTTTTCTCTAAATCATTTCTAGAATTTATTAGTTCCTCCATCTCTGCTCTTAAAGATGTCAATGAATTTGTATCTTTATACTTGTCAATAAACTCCAAACAGTTATCTATAGATTTTATAATAATGCCTTTACCCTTTTCAACCTCTACTATATTCATATCATTGAGTATAGCAACAGCTCTTCGTACAGTTTCAGGTGAAACTTTATATTGGCTTGCAAGGTGAGAACGACCATATAATTTCATACCTATTGAAAAATCACCTGATATTATTCTATTTGCAATATCAATAGCAATTTTTTGATAAACAGGTTTTGTTATATTCTGCACCATATTCTTCTGAAATCCCATTTATATAATGGGATACCTCCTTTTTTACCATTAATTTTAACACATAAATAGTATAGTTAATTATTTTACAAATGTAAATACTTATATAAAAATATATTTATAATTAAAATTCTATATTTCATCCAAGGATTTTTGTTTTGTTTCAACTCCTAAAGTAGCAATAACAAAGGCTACTATTATAAGTATAATTCCAAGTGCAGCAAAAACTATTTTAGTATCGTAATTTTTAAGTATCCATGCAACTCCATAAGGGCTGAATATGGTTGCTAATCTTCCAATAGCATTGCAAAATCCTGAACCTCTCATCCTCACATTGGTAGGAAATAATTCTGGAACATAAATAGCAAGACCAAGGGTAAGCAATACATATATGATTATAGTTAGGAAAAATCCAATAGTTAGTATCATCCACATAACATTTTGTGAAGCATATGCATATCCAAGTGCACCAGCTGCAAGCATAAATATAGTCAAACACCACTTTCGTCCAAATTTGTCTACAATAAAACTTCCAATTAAAGCTCCAAGAGGTGCTCCTACCATCATTATAGTTGTATATCCAAGAGACTTAGAAACGTTTATCCCCTTCCTTAAGAAAAATGTAGGTGCCCAGCTTACAAAAGTGTATATCAAAGTATTTATTGCAATCAAAACTACGCATCCTACAATGGTTCTTGAAAGCATATTTTTGCTAAATAAATCAGAAAATTTCCCTTCATCCCTATTTTCACTTTTCTTTATAACACTAGGCTGAGATATAGAATTTCCTCTTTCCGCTGTAGCTTCATTGTAAAATATATTTACTACATCCTGTGCTTCTTTTTCCATTCCCTTTGATTCATACCATCTTGGGGATTCAGGCATACTTTTTCTAAGATACCATACAATAAGAGAAAATACTCCTACAAATACGAACATCCATCTCCATCCAAATCTAGGTATTATAATATATCCTAAAAATGCAGCTGCCGGAGTAGAACAATTTGTTATGAGGGATAACATAGAAACCCATTTTCCTCTTGTTTTTGATGGTACAAATTCTGCTAAAAGTGCATATCCTGTAACAATTTCAGCGCCAAGTCCAATTCCCATTACTCCCCTACAGGCTATTAAAAAAGTCATATTAGGAGAAAATGAAGCCACAAGAGATGCTCCACCAAATATTAAAAGATTAAGCTGATAAGAAAATTTACGTCCTAATTTGTCACCTAAAAATCCAGTAAGCAGCGAACCTATTAAAAGTCCTAAAAAAGTTACAGAAATAAAAATAGCATTTAGTCCAATAGTTGACCATCCACTTTTTAATAACACTCCTAAAACTCCACCTGCTAAATATACATCAAAACCATCCAAAAATATTCCAAGGCCTATAAGCCATAACATCTTGTAATGTAATTTAGATACCGGAACATAATCCATTTTTTCAGAAATATAACTAACTGATTCCATAAAAATACCTCCATCAATAGATAAAATTAATTTAATATATAATTTCACTGGCCAGTAAAAATTATTTTCTAGAATTGAACATAAAAAATAGACCTCTCCCTGGGGCGAAAGGTCTACCGCGGTACCACCCAAATTTATTACTTAAATAGTTTAACGGCTCTACCGGCATAATCTTACTAATTTCAGATTGCAATTTAAGGGTGAGTTTCAATATAATATAAATATGCTTTTTCACCATGCGCACTCTCTTTAAAATATATTTATATTTACTTGTCCCTATCATAATCTTTTAAATATTAATTTTTGAAATAATTAGAAATTTCAGACTAAATAAAGTGACCTACAATTTAAACAAATTTCCAATAAAATATAAAAAAGCGGTAGTATTCTCTTGGAGCGAGAATACTACCGCGGTACCATCCAAATTTTTTCTTAAATAAATAACGGATCTAACCGATTTAGCTTACTAATATTTCAGCTAATAACTCGAGGATGAGTTTTCAATATATAAATATGTGAATTTCCAGCAAACATCACTCTCTGTGAATACTATATATTTACTTGATTCCTGTCATAGTCTTTAAATCAAATTCAATTTTATGTGTTAATTGTATTACTAATTTAACAGGTTGTCAAATCATTTTTTAAAAATTTTGCATAAACATGCAAAATTTTAGACAAATTCTTATTATTAATTTCTATACATTTTTCATTTAATTAAAGACAGTCCCCAAGTTTGGAATTCTGTATTCTAGCTGCATGTGCTAATAACATAATTTATAATAAACACATCCAATTACGTCTTCCATATAATATTCTAACAATTGCAACTGTTTCATTAACCTCATTTTATAAGTCCTTTTCTATATCAGACAGTGCCTCCTTAAAAGGTTTAACTTTTTTCTTTTCCATTGCATCTAAACCTTCATCAAGCAATTTATGCAATTCAAATTTACCAACAAGTTTTTCATAAGTTTCAATGCTCATAACAGCTAAATCCTCCTGACCATTTTGGGTTATATAGACTGGCTCTTTATATTTATGACAGAAATCTGATATTTCGCTGTATTTATTTCTTAAATCTGAACTTGGTCTTATCTCTGGCATAAACTATCCCTCCTATAATTTCTAGATTAATTGATATCCATCTTTCTGTATACAAAAATTATTAATGTTTATATATACTAATTAATACATTTATTTACTGTAATCTTGCTTCATGAAATACCTTTACGTTTTAAGAAAATAATCATATTGCAGCGGCCAAGTTTTCTCTTGGTTTCATGATAAATTTTTTTTGATTTTATCATGAATTTTTTGCTTTCAAGCATAATGAGTAGACTTCCTGTTTTTTAGAAAATTATAGTATACATTCAGTGATAATTTAAATTTCTTTTGCAAAAGATATCGCCGTTTTTTCAGGAAATGATTCTCTTTTTTCATCATCTTTGTTTACTACATGGTCTGTTTGGCATTTTTCAATATGAAAGTGTATAATTTTTGTTTTAAATTCTTCCTCATAAACTTTCTTTTCATAACCATTACTTTATTCTTAATAGATTCTATTAGGTTGAGCTGTTACAACTTTATTGTACCACCGCACTCAGCGTACGAATATATTAACTTCCTAATAATATCTATTGGCAATCAGTTCATCTCCATCAACAGTATTCTTTATAATCTATAATTCATTCCTATTTTTATTATATAACGTCGAATTCCTTCATCAAATCAGATTTAAATTTTGACAAAGGCTTATCCAAAAAATTTTCTCCATCGTAATCAAACAAAATCTTGATTACTTCTTCTTTGGTTAATATATTTTTACACTGGCTAATAAAATCCTTAAGATAATCATTATTATAAATATATGCTTTTCTGATTATGTTTTTTGCAAATAAAGTCATATTCTTGTACTTATCATCTAAATGAAATGTAGATATTGATTCTTCTATACTATTTGCTTTATTTCCACCAAGATAATCAGATATTTTAATATTAAATTTTTCAGATAATCCATATAAGTAATCGAAATCAGTTATCTCTGATTCTAAGTCAAAATCAGTTTTAAATCGATAAGTGCTATCATCATCCATATATGGATGAAATGGCTGAAAATTTATTTTATCTAGGTCTGCTTTCTCATGATTGCATGTCTTACATGAAGGTATAAGATTATAAAGGCATAATGCTAAATAGCTATACTTAGATTTGGGAAAGTAATGATCTATATCCCCATTAAATTTATTTGGCTTTGTAGATTTTTTATCGTAATATACATCTATAAAATTTCTATTACAATACGGGCACGTATGAATACCTAATATTTCAATTATTTTAGGTATTTGTGTTTTTCTAAAATTCTCATATCTGTGGTAAAAAAACGTTTCTGAATCATTGTTTATTTTCATATTTTTCTTTTTCATTTTTTTGCAATATTTAAAATGCTCTTCTGGTGATGAAAAGAAAAACTTTTTTAAAACTGCATAATCATTTTTTTTATATTTATAAATATCATTTTCCCAAATCAAATATTTTCCTTCATGTCCAAATATAAGGTTTTGCAAAACAACATCATTACTTAGGATCTCTAAAAATTCTTTTAAATGATATTTATAAAACCAATCCCAAAATATCTTTTCAATATTTTCTTTTTTATTTTTTAATTTAATACTTATCATAATTTATCACCATTCAAGATTTCCCTTATTCTGTTAAGTTTTTCTTCACTAGTTTCTCTCTTTATTAAATCCAATAAATTATTTTTTAATTGATTTTCTCTATTTTCAATATACATATACTGCAATTTTTTTCTTAATGGCAGTTCACCTATCGAATTAATTAAAAACTTTTCATAGTCCATATTACTATTTCCTGCTTTCTTATTATTAAGTTCCTTAATTAAATCAAGTATTTTATTGTATGCAAACTCTCCTATTGTTCTTTCTAAAATAAAGCTATCTTTTAAGATTTCATAAATATTTGCACCAAAAGTGTTGTAAATTTCATCTTTCTTATTATTCATTGAGCATATATTAATTTCATTCTTCACATTTTCTAAACAATAAATGTGATCTGACATAATATCTGTTGCCATAAATGGTGAGTGTGTTGATAACACTATTTGAATATTTCTATTCTCATATTTCTTTATTTCATCACACAAAAGTTTAATAAATCTTCTACTCCATTCTGGATGTAAACTTTGATCAGGCTCATCCAATAAAATTAGTATCAACTGATTTTCTTTAGCTTGTATTACTATATCAAAAAGTTTAGATATTAAGTCCAAAAAATTTTTCTCACCCTCCGACAAATTAGAAATGCTAATATTAAATCTAGTATTAAGATCACTATATTCACTTTTAAAATAAAAATCATACACTCTAAGTACTTTCACAACTACTTCATCTATCTTTGATTTACAATCAATTAATATTTCATTTTTATTAAAATACGCTTCATCCAAAAAATTTAAAGAATTTAAAAATTCTTCAATTGACTCTTGATATTTACTATTTGTACCTAATCCAATTTTACTTTCCATTCTTGAATATAAATATCTACTTATACAAATTAATTTATCATAATCTTCTAACGTTTTATCTGTTTTATAATAATTGATTACATTAATTAAATTTTCATACTCATTTCTTTTATTTGATAACTTTCCAAAAATAAAATTAGAATTAGATTGTACATATTCCTTCTTTTTAAGATTATTTAAAAATTCAATATGCTTATTATTTGAAAAATTAATATTAATTCCATTATTGTTATTTTTTTCTCTATCATTATCTATCATATCACAAATTCCTTTTATAAACTGGTATATAATATAACTAGATAACACATCTAATATAAATATTCTTTTGTGAAATATTTTTTTATTGTTTTCTAATTCGATTTTCTTATTTGGCTGCTTTTTCTTAACCAAGTGCAAAAAATTTATTCTTTCTGATTTATCTATGTATAAAATGTTTTCTAAGTTCGCAATCCACTTTTCCATTTCCTTATTCCTATTTTCAATATCTAAACCATAATCAATATTTGGTGAAATGTGAATAATTGCCGAATTGCCACAAAAATGAAGCTCACTGGTATTATTAATATTATTAAGATATCTATACTCCCTCTCTGTACTAGGATATACATAATATCTTCGTTTTCCTAAATAATCATCATCTTCATAATTTTCTTCACCCTTGCCTATATACATACTTCTTATATCTATTCGTCCACTATACTTATTTGATATATAATTTACTTTTATCTGATCACTTATTTCATCTTCAAACAATTGACTTTTATTAAAAAAGTGCTTTATAACATCAAAATTATTATTATTTTTTTTAATCACTAATCCCATAGGAATTTTATAAAATGGATCCCTCATTTTATAAAAATTGAAATTTGTTAAACTATTTTTAAACAACTTTGTTATTTTATCTCCTGGTTCCATATCATCCATTATTTCAATTCCAAAATAATTTGATTGAATATGATAAAGTATAAAATAGCTATCAATAACCTCACTTCTAGTTCTACCTTTTCTCTTTATTGATTCACGACATCTGTCATCCCAGTTCATGCCAAGTATATCTAACAATGTCGTTTTTCCAGAACCATTCTTACCAAGTAGCATTGTAATATTCTTCATACTTTTAGGATATAGCTTGTCCATATAAGATGGTTTCTTATTTACAATCAATCTTTTATTTTCAATCTTCACATCAAAATTTGGCGAAAAATTAATTTCTTGCTTTTTTAATATTCCATTGAATTTTTCCACATATAAATATATAAGTTCCATTTATATCTACACCCGTCTTTTTAATTTTAAATTTATGTATTCTGTTTATTTAAATCATATAAACCTTATTTATAATATAAAACATTGTTTGATTTCTTATCATATATCAAATCAAAATGATAGTTAATTAAGTTGCTTTTATTATACTACAAATCCTATCATTATAGCCTTATTTTTCATATAGAAATTGACCTATTCTATATTGCTAATTGCATATATTTCGTTCTGTATAAATACAAAAGCTCCCAAGGGAAATCCTCAGAAGCTTCACTTATCTACTCAATTTTTATGTTTTCTATTTAAACTCTCTAAATTTTTAATACTTATACTCATCAACATAATGACATCAATTCAGTAGGCTTATATCCCTTAAGAATAAGTTCAATTATACTTTCCTTTATTGAATCATAATTATTAAAAATCACTTTAGCTTTCTCTACATTATGATAAACTTTCCAATATCCTACCATTTTGCACTCTGTATCATTACAATCCATAAAAGATATTACATCCTCTATGGGATATCCTAAAAATACTCCAATTTCATGTGGACATATTTTTTCAAATCTTCTTTTCAAATGGCATAAACACTGATTAACATTCATTTCACTTTTATACCCAAACCTATTTAAAAAGACAATATTTTGCTTATCCTTTATATGTATTTCCATCATCTCATAGTTGTAAAATAATACCACTATATTTCTTTTATCCCTACGTAATTCAAAGAAACTGACACCTAGCTTCTTTCTTAATCTATCCTTATATTTATTCCATATTAAATTTAATTTTCTTTTATCATTACTAAAAGTAACTAGAGAGGCTATTTTTTGTTTCTTTAAAGTTGGTCCACAATTACATATTATTATATACAATAAGTATTCAAAATCATCATACTCATTAACAATATTAAAAAATTTAGTTACTTGTTCCCTACTCACAAAATAGCCTCCCTATATTATTATTAAAATCTTATTTTTCTGATAATGTCGCACCTAACTTCTGGCAATTTTCTATACTGCTGTCATCTGGTTCATTATTTATTATCAGGCTTTCCTGAACAAGATTTGCTCCAAAACCCTCCATTTGTTTTTCCCAGTTAGTCATCCAATCACCGCCGCCCCAACCGTATGAGCCAAATAAAACAATATTCTTTCCTTTAACAGCCTCAGAAGCAGATTCTATAAATGGTTCCATTTGAGATTCCTCAAGCTGTTCAGCACCCATAGCGGGGCAACCAAAAGCTATTAAATCAGCATCTGATACATCCTCAATTGATGCATCACCTACGCTAATAAGTTTTACAACTGTATTTTGTCCCTCTGCTCCATCTTTTATTCCTTTTGCCATAGCTTCCGTATTTCCTGTACCACTCCAATAAATTATTGATATTTTTTTCATGATTTTAATCCTCCTGATTTATTTTATTTTTTATATGTGACCAAGCCCGTTTAGAAAAAACAAGCTTTATCCCTTGTCTTCTTGTTTCTTTTTTTATAATATTCATAAGTGGATGCTCTACATAATCCACTAAAACCAAAACTAAATCTATTTGATTTGGTATTTTTATTTTTCTATCTCCACGTTTTCTTCCTGTTATATGAAATACATCAGAGAATCCATTTTGAGCTAATTTGTCTTCGATATTTCCAATTTTATCTCCTCCAACAACTAAAACACTCATTTGCATCCTCCTTTACTTGTTGATTATCATTCTCAATGAAGGCTGTAATATTATACAGCTGCCCTACCTTTTTCAGTAAGTTTCCACAAATCTATGTTTACATTATTTTTACCACTACAGCAACTTCTTCTTTTTTTAGAATTGCAGCTTCCGCAGTCACAGCCTGATGAAGCATTCATATTATCTTTAACTATATAACCAAGTCTTTCAAGTTGAGATATCATTTGCTCTACCATACTTTCATCTATTCCAAGTTCTTTAGCCATTTTTTTGTTTGAGTACAAACCACCCTCTGAAAGTCTTTTTAAAATTTTCATCATCATAAAAATCATCCTTTCCTTAAACAAATCCCATAAGTCTTCCTACCTGATATACTATTACTGCACATATCCATCCAATTGCACAGGTATATGCTACTGCTCCCCATGCCCATTTGCTTGAGTTAGTTTCACTCTTTATTGCTCCTATAGTTGCAACGCATGGAACATATAAAAGACACATTACCATAAATGACATTGCTGTAAGTGGAGTAAATGTATTTTGTATTGCATGGAAAAGATGTACTCCTTCGTCAACACCGTAAATTGTTCCAAAAGTACCAACAACAGCTTCCTTAGCTGCAAATCCTGTTATAAGTGCAACTCCTGCCTGCCATGTTCCAAAGCCTGCTGGTTTAAATATAGGTGCTATTAATGCTCCAAGCCTTGCTAATATTGTTTTATCCTGTGCTGCTCCTGCTGGTAAATTAGTAAGTACCCAGACAACTATACACACAACTAAAATAACTGTTCCTGCCTTCTTTAAGAAGTGACTTGATTTTTCCCACATGTGAATTAAAATTCCTTTAAGCGTTGGTATACGATAAGGAGGTAGCTCCATAACAAAATAAGAATTTTCGCCTTTAAATACTTTTGAGCTGAGAAATTTACCCATTAATATTGCAACCATAATACCTAAAGCATAAAGTATAAATACTATAAGTCCACCTTCACTGAATATACCTATTTTTTTATTTGCAAAGAATGCTCCAATAAATAATCCATAAATTTCAAGCCTTGCCGGACACGACATAAAAGGACTTATTAAAATAGCTATCATTCTATCCTTTTTATTTTCAAGTGTTCTTGCTGACATTATTCCCGCAACATTACAGCCTGATCCAATTATAAGTGATACTGCTGTTTTACCATGAAGTCCAACTGCATGCATAAGTCTGTCCATTACGTATGCTGCTCTTGCCATGTATCCGCTGTCTTCAAGAAGTGAAATGAAAAAGAACATTATGAGAATCATAGGGAAAAATCCAAGAACTGAACCGACACCACCAAAAATACCATCACGTACAAAATCACCTAAAAGCTGTGGTGCTCCCATTTGCTGAAGTGTAAAATCCACATTAGTTCCAAGCTGTCCTATTAAATCATTAACTAAATCCGCAAGTTTTCCATTACCTAAACCTATGGAAATCTGATAAACTCCAAACATTATAATTGCAAATATTGGTATTCCAAGCCATTTATTAGTTATCACTTTATCTATTTTATCCGAAACAGTCTCTTTAATAACAACATCTTTTTTCACACTGCTTTTAACTATATTGCTTATTTTTTCATATCTCTTATCAATTATAAAAGCATCTGGCTCATAACCAATAGACTTAGTAAGTGTTTCTATACTATTATAAACTTTATTTTTTACATCATTAGTTTCTACTTTTTCACTTACATACTTATTTACATATTCATCATTTTCTATAAGCTTTAATGCTGTCCATGAAGTTGGATACTCGAGTGCCACAGCACTTTCTGAAAAGGCGTCCTCAATTTTTTTAATCTCTTTTTCAACTTCAGAGCCATAATTAATTTTATATAAATCATTACTAGAAGAATCTCCAAGTTTAACTGCTGCACTTATAAGTTCATCTATTCCCTGTTTCTTTGGTGCTACTGTTGGAACTGCTGGAATTCCAATAGCTGATGATAACTTTTTAACATCTATTTCTATGTTCTTATTTTTAGCTTCATCCATCATGTTTAGTGCTAAAACGACCTTAGCCCCAGTTTCAAGAATCTGCATAGTGAGATATAAATTTCTTTCAAGATTGCAGGAATCCACAACATTTATAACCACATCCGGTTTTTCCTTAAGTATAAAATCACGGGCTACAACTTCATCTTCTGAATATGCGCCTAAGCTGTACGTCCCTGGCAGATCAACTACCGTTATATCTCTACTTTGAAACTTTAATTTTCCCTCTTTCTTCTCAACTGTAACACCAGGCCAGTTACCTACATGCTGCCTTGACCCTGTAAGTTCATTAAACAAGCTAGTTTTACCACAGTTTGGATTACCAGCTAAAGCAATTACTAAATTTTTATTCATTATCAGCCCTCCAATTAATCTTTCTAAACTTCTCTAACCATAACCTTTTGTGCCATTGACCTTCCAAGTACAAGTCTTGTTTCACCAAGCTTTATTACTAAATGACCTATGTCATTATTCATTATCTTAATTATGGTTCCTTTACTAAGTCCCATTTCCATTAATTTTTTGCACATGTTTTCTCCTCCAACTACATCTTTTATTTCTGCACTGCTCCCCATAGAAACTGCATTTAACGGCATACTTTTTTCATTCATATAAATTCCCCCTTAATTTTTATATTAACTCTACTAAAATATCCTTTGCTTCATTCTTTCTCAAGCTTAAATTGTACCCTCTAAGTTGAAGTTCTATAGGGTCACCCATAGGTGCTTTTCCTGCCACAAGAATTTCTGTTCCCCTGACAATTCCCATGTCCATAATTTTTCTTCTAACTTTGCTTTCAGGTAATATTCCTACCACCTTGACTCTTGATTTAATTTCAACTTCATTTAAGCCTATACCATTTGACATAACATCACTCTCCTAAAGCTATTATTTTTTATATATAATTATTATCATATGAGATTGATAATCATAATCAACTATGTTGTAATTGTATTACATTAAATTACTTATGTCAATAGGGATTTTCTTATTTTCGCATTTATTCCCACAGCTCCCATTCCAATTTCAAATAAAAAAAAGCTGCATATAAGCACAGAATCATACCTATACACAGTTTTTTATGATGCTTATATTATTTTTCAAATTTAAAGTCTTTTAATAAATCTGCTAAGCTTGTATTTGCCTGACCTTTATCTACATACTTTTCAAAATCAACTTGAGGTTTTTCTGCTGCTTCTTTTATACTTAAACTTATTCTATCTTTTTCACTATCAATGTCTAAAATCTTTACTTTAACTTTGTCTCCTACCTTTAATACATCAGAAACCTTTAAAATTTTATCTTCTGATATTTGAGATATATGAACAAGTCCTTCAACACCATCTGCAATTTCAACAAAAGCTCCAAAATCTACAATTTTACATACTGTTCCTTCTACTATATTTCCTACTTTAAATTCACTATTTACATTATTCCATGGATCTTCACTTACATCTTTTAACGAAAGTGATATTCTACCTTTTTCCTTATCGGCTTCTAGTACATAAACTTCAACCTTATCTCCAACATTTACTACATCTGAGGCCTTCTTAACTCTCTTCCAAGATAATTCTGAAAGATGTATAAGTCCATCTACTCCTCCTAAGTCAACAAAAGCACCAAAATTAGTAAGTCTAACTACAACTCCTTCTCTTTTTTCTCCAACTTTTATGCTGCTCCATAACTCATCTTTTTTAACTTTAAGTTCTTCTTCTTCAACTTTTTTGCCAGATACTATTATTCTCTCTTTTTCCTTTTCAAATTCAATAACTTTTGCTTTAACTATCTTATTAACAAAGGAATTTAAATTTTCAACATAAGATACTGAAATTTGGGACGCTGGCATAAACACTCTTATTCCATCTATGTATCCTACAACTCCACCTTTTACAGCTTCAGATATAGTTACATCTATAACTTCACCTTTTTTAAATGCACTTTCGAGTTCATCTAGAGCCTTTATTTTATCTGCAATTTTCTTGGATACAAGTACATTTCCTTCTCCATCATTCATTTTCATTATGTACAAATATATTTCATCATTTTCCTTCAAAACTTCACTAGGATTAACATCCTCAGTACTGCTCATTTCACTTTTAGGTAACAATGCATCTGACATGTATCCTATATTTATTACAGCACCCTCTTGAGATACAGATACAACCTTACCTTTTACAATTTCACCTGCTTTTACAGTCTTCATTGAATTTTCAATTTCATCCATAAATTCATTCATTGAAACCTTATTATCTTCTGCCATGTTTATTTCCCCTAACTATATATATTTACAAATCATTTAATGATTTATATCCAAACATTGTTTTAGCATTTCTCACTGCCCTAAGCACTGCTTCTTCCATTACCTTAGCTGATAGAAATCCGACTACAGACATATCTGCATCAACTTTCCCAGTTGCCATAGTAAATATGGTATCGCCATCAAACATGGAATGTGCTGGTCTCATAGTTCTTGCATAACCATCATGAGCCATTGAAGCAATCTTATTCATTTCACTCTTGTTAAATTTTCCATTTGTAACTACTACTCCAATTGTAGTATTTCCACTAAATAAATTTTTCTTTTCAGCATAGCTTTTTACCATTATATCTTCTGTACATGCAAAAGTTTTTTTATCCTTGTTTAAGGCACCTGCTATTATTTTTCCTGAACGTGGATCTACTACATCTCCAAGGCAATTTACTGCTACACATGCACCAACTTTAAGTTCACCAGCCTGAAGTGCATAACATCCAAGTCCACCTTTCATTGAATATTCTGCTTTTCCAGATATTTTTCCAACAGTGGCACCTGCGCCTGCACCTACATTGCCTTCTTTGCATTTATTTATCTCTGAATTTTTACATGCTTCGTAACCCATATTTTTATCTGGTCTTATTTTATAATTTCCAATACCAAGATCAAATAAAACTGCTGAACAAACAATTGGAACTTTAGTAACCTGTACATCAAATCCAATATTTTTTTCCTCTAAATACTGCATAACTCCACCTGCTGCATCAAGTCCAAAGGCACTTCCTCCAGCTAATACTACAGCATGAATTCTATCCACAAGATTTACAGGATTGAGTAAATCCGTTTCTCTTGTCCCCGGAGAACCTCCTCTTACATCGACTCCAGCGGGAGCTCCATCATCACAGATTACTACAGTACATCCTGTTGGACCATCTAAATTTTGAGCATTTCCTATTCTTATACCCTCAATTTCGTCAAATGATATCTCCTTCATATTATTCTCCTTATATTAAAAAATATTTTAAAGCAATTTGATTCAAAGTAAAGCCTTCTTGCTTAATATATTTACCCTTATTTTATTTATCATACCACAATTGCCCACAATAGAAAAACCCAAGTCCTTGTACACTGACTTGAGTTTTTAAAATTTTTGTGTTTTACAAATGTGAATTTAATATTATATTAATTAATTCATCTAATTTGTAAATTCCTTCTTCTTTATTTCTCCCTATAATAACAGCTTTTATATTAAGTTTTCTGCATGCCTCAAGTTTTTCTAAAGTTCCACCTCTAGTGCCGCTGTCCTTCATAATTACATAATCCGCCGAATATTCTTTAAACATTGCTCTATTAAAAGCTTCACTGTAAGGCCCAAGCGCTGCCACAATATCTTTAAGCTTTACACCATGTTTTTCACATTCCTTTATGCTAGGAGTAGCAGGTAACACTCTATAAATAAATCTATTATTCCCTTTAACTTTTTCAAAATCACATATATTTTTCATTCCTGTAGTAAAAAACACTGTTCCTCTTATACTCTTTATGAATTCTATACATTGGCTCAATGAATCTACATATATGCAGCCCTTATAATCCGATATCTTATCCCTTACATACCTAATATATTTTAGATTGTATTTTTTACTTACTTCAACTGCATTTTGGGTTACCTCTACTGCATACGGATGTGACATATCTACTATCATTTTAATATGTTCACTTTTTATGAATTCTTCCATTAATTGCTTATCCATTCTTCCAACAAACAATTTTCCTTGAGGAATAAATTCTCTCTCACTTTCAGTAGCAGAAGACACTATAAAATCAGCCTTATCATATAATGCTCTTGTTAATTCTGCGGCTTCAGAAGTTCCACCTATTATCCATATCAAATAGAGTATCCCCTTTCAGTTACAATATTGCCATTAACAACAGACGTACTTTTATTTCCTATAATAACTAAAGTCCTCATATCAACAAAATCAAAATTAATGTGAGCCAGCGTTGTAATAATTTTTTCTTGTCCATCTCTTTCTGCATTTTTAACCATTCCGACAACAGTATCGCCGCTCTTATAATTTTTAATTATATCTATGGCTTTTTTTAGTTGAAGCTTCCTACTTTTACTTTTAGGATTATAAATTGCTATAACAAAATCACCCTGTGCTGCAAGTTTAATTCTATTCTCTATAACCTCCCAAGGTGTCATAAGATCACTTAAACTTATACAGCAAAAATCATGCATTATTGGTGCTCCAAGCTCTGCCGCTGCTGCAAAAGCACTTGTAACTCCAGGTACAACCTCTACTTCTATATCTTTAGCCAGCTCAAGTATTGGACCTGCCATTCCATATAAACCTGCATCGCCAGTACTTATTATGGCAGTATCAAACCCGGCCTTTACTTTTTCTACAGCCAATTTGCATCTTTCTATTTCTCCACGCATGCCTGTACTTATTATTTCTTTTCCCGTAATAAATTCCTTAATAAGTTCAATATAATATTTATACCCTACTATTACAGGTACCTTCTTTAATACCTTTACAGCTTTTACTGTCATATATTCTTTTCCGCCAGGGCCTATACCTACAACATAAAGTTTCGCCATTATTTTTTCCTCCCAACTGCAATAGTTATTCCATTTACTATACTTTTCTTAACTATTAATTCTCCACCTGCCAAATACGCACATGGTTCGCATACAGAAGTAACACCAACTTTACTTTTAACAAAGCTGCTTGAAGTAAACATATGCTGTACTTTACATATATCTTCTTTAGAAAAAGTAACAAACGGGCAATTAAGCTGCTTACTTAATTCAACTATTCCCAGCTCGCTTTTTTTAATATCAATACTTGCAATTCCACATATGGACTTTATATTTAAATTATTTTCTTTAAACACTTTTTCTAATGCATTTAGAATTTCCACTTTACTTTTTCCACGTTTGCACCCTATACCAACCACCAAATTTTTAGGCACTAATATGCATACAGGTTTATTGCAACTAATATTTTTTAATGAAGTTACATAAATAGCACCCTCATAATTTTTATTATTTACATTATCATAACCTATAGAAGCCTTAATTTCAGATTCATAATATATATTTCCACCATTAACCATAATAGCAGTGATTTTTTTTGCCATTTCCATATCTTCTATGTGTAAATTAAGTCTTTTAGCAAACATATCTACAGCCTCAATATTTCTTCCGTCTGAAGCTGTGGTTATTACGGCTTCAGCTCCAGTAATCTTCTCAAGCTTCTTTGCAAGGCTATTAGCTCCTCCAATATGACCTGATAAAAGACTTACAGCATATCTCCCCATATCGTCCATTACAACAACTGCGGGATCTTCAGTTTTACTTTTTATATATGGCGCAAGCATCCTCACAGCTATACCAACTGCACTTATAAAAATGATATTATCATAACTAATAAAAATTTTCTGAAGAACTGATTTAATGCCTCCTGATACATTTTTATTTATAAATACATCAGCACCATCTAAATCCTTACATATATTTTGGGATAATCTTTCTCCTCTATTTGTAAATACTGTAATTGCAGTCTTCATTTTTTTCCCTTTCTGAAGCCGTGAGAAAATTCAGGATCATAGAGTTTTGATCTATTATAATCTCCATCTATAAAATTGCCAACTAAAATCTGAGCAAAATTCTTTATGCCATTATCTTTAACCTTCTCTGCTATATCCTTTAAAGTACCGTATATTATCTTTTCATCAGGCCAAGTTGCTTTATATACAACAGCTACTGGAACATCTTCTCTACCATAGCCTAGTTTCAGTTTCTCAACTACTTTTTCAATATTCTGTGCAGAAAGAAAAATTGACATTGATGCTTTATGTGCTGCCAGAAGTTCTAATTTTTCACCTTCTGGTACCTTAGTTCTTCCTTCCATTCTCGTTATTATAACAGTTTGACTTACACTTGGCAGCGTAAACTCCTTTTTTATAGCGGCGCAACTTGCTGTAAAGGAACTAACGCCTGGTATTACCTCATACTTTATATTCCTTTTATCAAGTTCATCCATCTGTTCACGTATAGCACCATATATTGTTGGATCACCAGTATGTAGTCTAACTAAATTTTCATTTTCATTTTGAGACTTTTCCATAATATTTACAACCTCTTCCAGTGTCATGCCTGCACTGTCATAGTTCTTACAATTCTCCTTGCAATATTTAAGGTGAACCTTAGATACAAGTGATCCTGCATATATTACAGTATCAGCAGCTTCTATAAGCTTTCTTCCTTTTACAGTTATAAGATCTTCATCACCTGGACCTGCTCCTACAAAGCTAATCATTGTTTTTCCTCCTCCCTAATAAAAGAGACATATAACTTTTATCTTCAAGTATTTCTTCTTTATCATATAATATTTTTTCATCTGACCTACCGCAGCACTTTATATAAACATACTGAAATTCATATTTTTCAAGTGTATCAAGTATGTCTTTTTTATTTTTATAGGTTTTTAATATAGCTACGCTGCTGCATTTTTTTAGAATTTCTTCATCTATACTGCCATCACATAAATAAAAACCTTCGCCCTTCATTGCAATTGGTATTTTTACTTTGCTGGCTGCCGCAGTAAAAGAGGATATTCCGGGGATAGCTTCAACATTAACCTTTATTTTTTCTAATTCTCTCATTAAATATAAAAATGTGCTATACACCATAGGATCTCCAAGTGTAAGAAACACTCCTGTATCTCCATCCATTAAAGTCTCCTCTATAACCTTTGCTGCCTTTGAGTATCTTATATCATTATTTTCTCCCATAACTATGCTTATTGGAACTATCTTTTTTTCATCAACATAATCTTTCACTATAAGAAGTGCTGTACTTTCACCCTTTCTATCTGGTACAAATATAGCTGAAGCTTCCTTTATAGCTTTATAAGCTTTTATTGTAAGATATTCTGCATCACCAGGTCCTACACCTATTCCATATAATTTTTTCATGGTTTTATCCCCCTAACTAAAAATACAGGATTATTAGCCTTCATAAGTCCTAATCCATCTACAATTGAAACCTGAAACAGTTTTATCTCTATATTTAAATAATTGTATTCCTTTAATATTTCGCAAAAATCATTCATATTTTTAACTCTAATAAAAGTTGCTGCAATTATGCCAGAAGCTTTAAGCTTTCCATTTATAATTTCAAATATTTCTTTAAGCCTGCCTCCACTTCCACCTATAAAGCATTTATTAAAATCAGGCACTTTATTTAAAATTTCTGGTGCCTCTCCTTCTAATAAATTCACATTAACCTTAAATTTTTCAGCATTTTTTTCTATTAATTCTATTGCCTGCTTCTTTTTTTCAATAGAATAGACAGCTGCTCCAGATAAAGCCGCCTGTATTGAAATAGATCCTGTCCCTGCACCTACATCTAAAAAAATATCATCTTTATCTATTGCAAGAGCTGCAATTACAGCAATTCTAACATCAAATTTAGTCATAGGAACTTTGTTTCTTATAAATTCCTCATCTCTCAACCACTTCAAATTTCAATCACCACCACTGATAATTTAGATACGTTAAAAATATCGTCTCCTATATTTTTTTCAATTATAATTTCATCTTCGTATGACAAATTAAACCCTGAATATATCCTTCCCTTTACTCCAATACTATAAAGTTTTTTAGATATATAAGAAGGTGTATTAGTTTTATCCGTAAGAAATACATATACATTTTTATTTAATACCATATTTTGAATATCCGCATTTTTCCCGTGTAAACTTATAAGTTCAGCTCCCTGCCAGCTTTTCTTAAGCTTACACATCATATACTGAAAAGAAGACAATCCTGGTACAATTTCATCAATACAAATTTTCTTTCGTGTAAGATAATCGGTTATTCCAAAAAAACAGGGATCACCAGAAGCCAATATATCAACATCCTTATTTTTTTCTATAGCTTCTTCAACCTCACATAATCTATTTACTGATATTATCTTATCATTCAATTTAGCTGCATCAGAAGCTGCCCTTTCAAAAGCAACAATACATTTAGAATTTTTTATTATATTAACAGCCTCAAAAGTCATATATTTAACATTTCCAGGCCCTATTCCAATAATTCTAATCATTAAAGCACCCCATATTCCATAGAGTATATATATACCTTGATTTTTATTTGATCGGTTTTTAAATATTTTCTTATTCTTTTTTCGCAACCAGTTGTCATGTAAGAAAACACTTTATTCCACGAAGTATTATGTATAATTTTAACTGCTTCTTCTGCCGTAACACATTTTCTCATTTCCTGCAAAACTTCCATGGGTGCCCCAAGCATAGCAAGATAATATATAAAAGCTTCTATTCTAGTATCGCAAACCTTACTATGAGTATTGAAAATTCCTAGAGACAATTTAGAAAACTTACCTATATGCCCTACAAGTATTATTTCAGTAAAACCCTTACTTTTGCAATATAAAAGAGCATCACCTATATAGTTTGATACCTTTACCCTAGGTGCAGAAAGTCCAAGCTCTTTAACCATAGTTTCTCCATAGTTCCCTGGAAAAAGTATTATGCTCCTGCTCCCCTCATCATATATCTTATCTATTTCCATATATATAGTTTTTACAAGAGCAGCCTCTGACATTGGTTCCACAATACCCGTTGTTCCTATAATTGAAATTCCACCGAATACGCCTATATTTTCATTAAAAGTTTTTTTTGCTATAACTTCTCCTTCAGGAGCATAAATAGTTATATTATAACCTTTATTTGAAACTCTCCTTATTTCATCTTCAATCATTTTTCTAGGCACTGGATTTATAGCTGCTTCACCAACTTTTCCAAATAATCCTTTTCTTTTTATCCTCCCTATTCCCTGTCCACCATCTATATTTATTATGTTATCATCACGTCTAGTTACCCTTGCAAATATCTCTATTCCATCAGTTGCATCAGGATCATCTCCACTATCTTTTACAATGCAGCAACTGCTAAACTCATCATTAACTTCTGCCTTTTCCACCTTCAATTTAAGTTTCATTCCATATGGCGTATCAATGTCTACATATTCTATTTTCCTTTTGCCTAAAAGCATTATAACTGCGGCTTTAGCTGCCGCAGCGCTGCAACTTCCTGTTGTATAACCACAGCGAAGTCTTTTTCCTTCTTTTATAACATAAAGCTCATTCATTTTTTCACCACCACATATATTTAAATATTCTCTAAAGCCTTTTTTATATGGGATACATATATTTTTTGAAAATCTTTAAGCTCTCCTAATCCATGAATATATGTTTCAACTTTAAAGCCCTTTAATTTTAAAATATTCTCCCAGGAATCCTCCTTCTCACCACACATATCATTTTTAACATGATCACCTGCTACTATCAAAAGTGGTGCTAACATCACTTCATGTGCTCCTGATTTTTCAAGCCACTTTATCCCTTGTTCAAGTCCTGGATATCCTTCAACCGTAGCTATAAACACATTATTGAATTTTCTTTCATGAATAACATCCATTAGTTCACAGTAACAGGCATTTGCATAATGATTTGAACCATGAGCCATAAATATCACTGCCTTATTATTAGGTATAATAGTTCTAATAGCATCCAAAAACACTTCATAATCTCCATGATCATACATTACAGGTGTTCCTAGTATTAATTTCTTAAAAGCTTTCCTATTAATAAACTCTTCTACTGTTTTTTTTACATAATCATACTCTATTCCAGGTATTATATGAAGTGGCTGAACTACAACTTCCTCAAAACCTTCACTGTACAATTTCTCTAAAGCTTCTTCCGGAGTATCCACGCTCAAGTTATCTCTATTTTTCAATTTTTTAATAACCATGTGTGATGTGTATGCTTTTCTAACCTCATAATCCTTATAATCCTGGGCTATTTTGTTTTCAATAGCATCTAAGGTAAGTTTTCTTGTATCTGAATATGTAGTTCCAAAACTGACTACTAATATAGCTTTTTTCACTTTTATTCTCCTTACTATAATATTTTAAAAATCTATTTTCGGTTTTTTTGATTTTCTAAAACTCTTCTAATTTGCCCAATAGTTAAAGGTAATTCTCCATTATCTAGTTTTATAACTCCATCTTTTTCTAAAATTTCTGCTAGATGAGCTATTCTAGGAAGTCTAAGTCCTATATCTCTAATAACCTTTTTATTACTGAATACCTCTTTAGTTGTACCACTAAGCACTATTTCACCTTTATTTAATAAGTATATCCTATCTGCAAGAAGTGGCACAATATCTACGTCGTGAGTAGCAAAAATTAAAGTTATATGAAGTTTACTATTGATATAATTTAACAATTTTACAATCTGGCTAACACCCCTTGGATCTAGAGCCGCTGTAGGTTCATCAAGAACTAAAACCTTAGGTTTCATTGCAAGAACGCTAGCTAAAGCAACTCTCTTCTTTTCACCACCACTTAAATTAAATGGACTTCGTTTTTCATAACCCTCTATTCCAACTGCCTTTAAAGCCCACTTTATAGAAGCTTCCAATTCCTGTCCTTTTATTCCCATATTCATTAATCCATAAGCAATTTCCTGATGAACTGTAGAATTAAAAAGTTGATCATCAGAATCCTGAAAAATCATTCCAACCTTACTTCTTATTTTAAGCAAATTTTTCTTGTTTATTTCTAGTCCATCTACTATTACTTTACCTTTATCAGGAACAATAAGTCCATTAAATAATTGAAACAATGTTGATTTACCAGCACCATTCTCCCCTAAAATAGCAACTTTTTCTCCGCTATTAATGGTCAAATTTACATTTTTTAAAGCCAAATTACTTTGGTCATAGCTGTAACTAGCATTTTTAATATTAATTAATTCCATTAACCTTCATTCCCCTAACAAAATATTATATCAACTCCAACTAAAAACAAAAGTATTATTACAATTAGTATGCCTATACATTTATCCGCCTTAGGAACTGCATTTTGAAAATAATTTGGACTTTTTGTATTTTCATTGTAACCCCTAGAAAGCATTGCTTTATAAATTTGAATACTTCTGTCAAGTGATTTATTTAAAACATATGCAGCAATTTTACCAGTGTCACTTACCTTATTAATCCATGAACGCTTATTTCCCATTCTACTTGCCCTTGCACGATTCATGTTACTATTTACTTCACCAATTATATATAAATATCTATACATCATAGCAGCTATATCTATAATTATTGCAGGGATTTTACAAACTCTAAGCGTTTCTAATATGTCTACCATATCCGTACTAAATCCCAATAAGGCTACTAAGGTCACTGAAGTTAAAATTCTAATTAATACTAGTATTCCTAGTCTCATGCCCTCTACATATATGTGTAATTTTATTGAAACTAAAGATATGGTACATATAACAGTTTCACCATTTGTAAAAATAACGCCTAAAAACACTAACCAGGCAATACTCAGCGGAATACTCAGCCGTTTCATTATTTTATTAATAGGCATACCACTAGAAAATAAAAGAATTAAAGACACAGTAAGTATTGCCATAAGTATATAAAAACTTCTTAACATCGATGCTATAAACACACTTATAAGTATTACTTCCGTTTTCACTCTGCTATCTAAATTAAAAAATAACTTATTATTTTTCAATTCACTTTCCATAGACTTACTCCTTATGGGTTTCTACAGCTTTACTGCCGAAAAGCTTTTCCCAGTTATGTCCTATAATTATACCAGCAAAAAAATTTGCTACAGAAAACGCCCCTACTTCTGCATCACCAGGTAGTTCTATAAAAGGATGATGAGCTTTTGCAGTTAAATTATTAACTTTGTCATCAGTTCCCCCAGCCTCCATTTTATGGCTGTCCATATATTTTCCTGCTCCAAAAATAAATATTAATATACATATCATTATAGCTAACATAATCTTAGTGAATTTATCTAAAAATTTCATTTTTTATCATCCTTTATAAAATATTTTTTAGACTATGTTTTAAATAGGTGTTATTTTTTCACTTATTTAAAACATAGTTTCATTTAGTATCCTTAGATATTTTTTAAAAGATCCGGACGCCTTTTAATCATTACCTGTAAAACAGCAGCTGTAAATATAGCTTCTGCTACAGCTAATGGTAATTGTGTTGGAGCATATCCCATAAAAAATATCATCCATTCCTTAACAAAAGAAACATGTCCATGTAAACTCAGTGCCAATTCAAAGGCACTAATTAAATATGTTACAATATCCCCCACAAAACCAGCAACTGCCGCTGCTAACCAAATAGGGCTTTTAAAATGTCTAAGTATCTTCCAGCACAAATATCCAGAAATACCCCCTGCTATTCCCATTGAAAAATCATTTGCTCCTATTGTCGTTATTCCACCATGTCCCAAAAATATGGCTTGGAAAAATAAACATATAGCAGAAATCACAGCAGTGGCAAAAGGTCCTACAATTATTGCTGCTAAAGGCGTACCACATGGATGTGAGCATGAACCTGTAACTGGAACAGGTATATGCATACAAGAAATTGTAAACACACCTACTCCAACCATAGCTAAAAATGGTTTATAATATAAATTTTCTTCTGATCTTTTCTTAATCTCCCTTACACCCGGTATTATAAAAGCTGCACTTACAGCATACCAACTTCCCCATGCCGCAGGTGATAATATTCCATCTTCAATATGCATTACAAAACCTCCAAAAAATAAAAGAATCCTTTAAACAAAGCTGTTAAAAGGATTTTAAACTAAATAAATCATATAAATATCAATTACTACCTCAATATTTAATCTTATTTTCGCTCCCCCCTATCGCTCGTAGAGTTATGGTGCAAAATATAGGCTTGTGTTCTGACTTAAGAATCATTATTTTAGCACGTCTTCCCATTTTCAAGTGACATAATATGCTAAAATTCATCTATTACAGCTACGGGATAGTTCAGGATTTTAACCTGATTCCAATTTAATTAATCATAATGATTAAACCTTATATTTTTTATTATTATATTGTTAAAATAATATCTGTACAAATATTTAATTGATTATAACATTAATGCAATATTAAATCAATAAAAAAACTCAAGTCCTAATACAAGAACTTGAGATATTTTCTATTATTTATGTCTTATTTTATTTACAGCAATTACAACTGCAACAGTAATCAAAACTGATAAAATAGCCTCTGGTATCCCATTTACCACACACACTGTTAATATTCCACTTTTAGCAGTATTTACACTTACGTTTAAAGCCTTTGCATATGGTTTTAAGTATATAAGATAAATCATGCCCATAACTCCTACAGTATTTGTAAGTGAGCCAACTAAACCTGCTAGCATAATACCTAAATTTTTAAACCTGTTTTGGCATACTTTATAAGAATAATATGCAGTTATTCCTATTAATACCCTCGGCAAAACTGATACCAATGGATTTATAAATGCAAATGATACTGGCGTTGGTGCAGTTACAGCCTGTATGACACTAAAGATTCCAAATATAAGTCCTATCATACTTCCAACTACAGGTCCTTCAAGCACCGCTCCTATTATTACTGGTACATGCATTATAGTAGCTTTTATAGGTGGTATAGGTATAAACCCTAAACCCGTGACACCTAACATAATTGAAACTGCGGACAACATACCTATTATGGAAAGTTGCCTTGTGCTAAACTTTGCTACTGAATTTGAATTTGCTTTCATGATTGTTCCTCCGTTCTTATTCCTTTTAGGATATAATTCAGATAATTTCTTATAAATACTTTTATAAAATTATAGTTCAGTTTCATAAGAATACCGACGTTTTAATTTTATCATTTTTAATATAAATTTCAACATAAAAATTATTGGTAATGTTAAATTTTTTACCTCACTAATCAGTTATCTATAATTTAGTATATAAATCAAAGTCTGTAAGTTCCTGCTCAACATCATTGTTTTTGAATCCATTCATTGTAATCTCTTTAATTTTTATAATAAATTCCACCTTTAAATTGGATATAAACAAACTGCATATAAGTACATAATTGTACTCACATACGGTTTGTCAGTCACAAGACCTAAAAAATTGTTGCCAATAAAAAATAGCAAAGACAAAATGTCTCTACTATTCTTATACACTAATTTTACGATTCTATCACTTAAAATGCAACATAAATGTTAAAATTATAATTATTCATATTTTACTAATTTGACATTATAATCAATTAATGTTATTTTATATTTGACATGTCAAATAATATCATTAAAAGAAGGGATTGTTGTTTTATGAATAAAAAAACAAAATTTTTATCATCATCTTTATGTGCATTAGTATTAGCTTTTAGCACATCATTAACAAGTGTACATGCTGCATCTATAACTTCAAAGAACATAACTAATAAAAATGTAATTCATAGTGTACTGAAGCAACCATTTACTGGAACGCTCAGCGGATATGCTACTCAAAGCATCCCACTTTTGGCTAGCCCTAATGCTTCATGTAAAACTATTACAAGCTGGCTTATGGCAAATACACGCTTTGTAATAACAAGAACTGATACTAATGGATGGTATTATGGTGCTTGGGGCAGTGATTATAACGGATGGCATTTTGGTTGGGTTCAAGTACAATATATAGACAATATAACTCTTTCTTAATTTTTTATACACTTCATATATAGTACAAGCTTAGTACTTGTAAATAAAAGTGCATATTAGAATATATTTAAAAATAAGTGATTTTGTAATTAACATTATAAAAAATCTTACGGAAGGAAGTAATCTATTTCATGAATAAAAAAGTAAAATTTTTAGCAACATCATTATGTGGATTAGTTTTAGCTTTTAGTTTATCTTTAGCAAATGCTAATGCTGCTACTATACACACTACAAACTCAATTAATAAGAATATAATGTCGATAAACTCTAATATGGGTTCTAGTTATGGTGCTATTTTTGGATATGCTACTCAGGATGCATATCTTTTGAATAATCCTAGCCCATCTTGCACTCAAACAGTAGGTCATCTTTCACAAGGCACACGTTTTCAAATACTAGAAAGCCCGGGTCGGGGATGGTATTATGGTGCTTATGGTAGTGACTATAATGGGTGGACTTATGGTTGGATTCAATCTGAATATATATCAAATATAACAGTTGAATATTAATTTTTTATATACTAAATAATTAAAAACTAAATGTACACCGAGATATCAGTCTATATCCCGGTGTGCATTTAGTTATATAGTAAAGTTAAAGCACCAATTAAATGACTATTAATAACTTTTGAGTCTATTATTAAAAACAGTTATTATTTTATAAAATTATAGCAACATGTATTGAATTGTTTTCCTTGACATACTTATAATTAACGATTTGAAATTTTATCTTCATCTAAATTATAACAATTATTATATGTATCAATCATTTCACTTTCAACTACCCCTAAAGCCGTTGTAAAAGAATTAAATAGTAATACATTACCATTTTTCATTTTATTAATTTCTATATTATACATTTATTTTTTTAATTTCATTTATTTTTCCTCCGTTTTATTTAATTCTAATTTTTTAAAATTTAAAGGACCTTCTTAAATTTTTTATTATTGAGGATTTAAGATTTTTATACTGAATTACCCTTTAAATTTCAAAATCACTTGTTATGCTATTACTATAGCATAACAAAACTCATCGCCACAAATGACAAAGCAATCATCATTGCATTGACAATCACCACAGAGATTTATTGATGGTTTTACCCCTTTTCTAATTATTTTCATATTATCACCTCCTTTCAAAATGTAATTTTTCCACAATAAATATTTGCGTATTTTCATTTAAATATCATAATTTTATTTAAAGTACTATATTAATTACGCAATCCTCTAAATAGAATCAACTAAATAATGAATATTATCAATTGATGATAATATTTCTAATTGCTTGTCCCAATGTTGTATTTACTTGCTCCTGGAGAATTTTTTATAAGTACAATATATTTAAAATAATCAGTTACAATACTTTTGCCTAACCTATTATCAATAAAGTACATTTCCCTATCAAAAGAAGATTTACTTCCATCTAGCTTAAATACAGTAATATCACATTTAGTATACTTATTTATGATTTTACATACTCTAAAGATTATTATAAAGCTATTGAAAACCTAACAAATCTCGAAAGTATAATTAAAAACATTGACATTAATAAATATTATGAGGTTCTCATACAAAAGACAATTTGTCTTGAAAGGTTAGAAAGATATTCAGAGAGTCTTAATTTATACAATAAAATGGCAAGCATTTTGGAAAACACAAACATTGAACAATATGTATTAGTATTAGCAAATATGTTAAAACTTTTTAGAGATTCTCTTAACTATAAAAGTGCAAAAAAACTCTTAGCAATATAACTTCAAACATAGTTAAAATTAATAATCCAAGACATCTATCTAATATTTGTCTTGATATCTCTAAAACTTTTAAATGGTTAAAAGATTACAAGAACGGAGAAAAATATTGTTTAAAATCATTTGAATTTTCCAAAAAATATATGCAATATTTTGCAATAGATGATATATTCTCTGAATTAATTGATATATTATATTACAATTAATAAAGAAAAATTTTCAGAAATGAAAAATAAATTTTTTATTATATCAAGTAAAGGAAATAAATTAGATACTAAAATCATGCTTAAATTAATAGGAATTTACCTAAAAATTAACGATACTCAATCTATTCAAGAAATATATGATTTTAGTATAAAATTTGGCAATTTAAATATTTTACATTTATTATCGTTTTCACCAGAATTTCCATGGTAACATATGATAGCGTTACCTTTATACCTATTTTAAACAAATTTACTTATATCATCATATAATCAAGCAAACAAAAGCAGCCAGTAAGGGGGGCCAAACTGACTGCTTGCATATTAGTAATTCGATTTATCGTTTTCTATCTATATTCATATAGTAACTCACTATTGTGACAGTTATGTTACAACAATAAGTATAATATGTTAATTTGAATTTTCCCCCCGTAATTATAATTAAATCTTTATCTCATCTTTTAAATGTTATTTCATCAAATCTATAATTATATTTCATAATCTGTTTACCTCTTAAATTAACTCTCTAATTCCATCCACTTTTCCATAGCTAACTCTAATTTCTCTTGAATTTTCACCTTTTCTTTTTCAAGTTCTAACAATTTATCATATTCCCTTCCTTTATTATTCATTTCATTATCTATATCTTTTAACTTTGTTTCGAGCTCTTGTACTGTATTTTCTAAAATTTCAGCCTTTTTTATTTTATTATTAGATACTTGCTTTTGAGAATTTTCCTTTCCCTTTATTTTTTTGTTTTTCTTTTTATTTAAAGTTTCTATTTTATTTTTGCTTAATTGTGCTTTCTTCTCTTTGTAATACTCATAATTTCCGTTATAATTTACAACTTTTTTATCTTTTATTTCACATATTCTCTCCGCAATTTTATTTATAAAAAATCTATCATGTGATATAAATAAAATAGTTCCATTAAACTCCATTAAGGCTTCTTCGAGGTTTTCTCTTGAATCTATATCCAAATGATTTGTAGGCTCATCAAGTATTAATAAATTTATATCATTTTGAATCAGTTTACAAAGCTTAAGTCTACTTTTTTCTCCTCCAGAAAGATTTTTAACCTTTTTAAAAACACTTTCTCCATAAAATAAGAACTTAGCTAATATTCCTCTAGCTGGGCCTTCTAAAATACTCATATCCTCTCTAAAAGCTTCAAGAACCATCAATTCTTCATTATTAAAAGTTACATTTTGAGGAAGATACCCTATTTTAATGTTAGAGCCTAATTTTATCTCACCACAATCTGCATCATATTCACCTAAAAGCATCTTTACAATAGTTGATTTTCCACTTCCATTGTTACCTATTAAAACTGTTCTCTCACCATATCTAATATCTAAATACAAATCTTTTAAAACTTTTTTATCTCCAAAAGATTTACTTAGTCCCTTAATGCTAACTACATCCTTGCCTGACATATCTGTATCTGCAAAATCTAATTGAATTTTAGGCTTGTCAATCACTGGTTTATTTATTCTTTGTATTTTATCTAACCTCTTTTGCATACTTGCTGCTCTTTTAAAAAACTTTTCATTGTCGGCTTGAATAGCCCACTGCCTTAATTGTTTTATGGCTTTTTCCATAGCCTTTATTTTTTTCTGCTGATCTTTATAAGCTTCAAACTGCTCAAAAACCCTTCTTTGTTTTTCTTTAACATAATACGAGTAATTGCCATCATAAAGTGAAACTTCTCCATCTTCAATTTCAACTATTTTTGTTACTACTTTATTTAGAAAATATCTATCATGTGAAATAACTATAACTGTTCCTTTATATGTTTTAAGATATCCTTCAAGCCATTCTATTGATGACATATCTAAATGATTGGAAGGCTCATCAAGAAGAAGTACATCTGGTTTTTGCAATAAAATTTTACCTAATATTACAATAGTCTTTTCCCCACCACTTAAACTTATAAACTTTCTATTTAAAAACTGGCTATTAAATTTTAACCCGGTGCAAACCTTACTAATATTCTCCTCTATTTCATAGCCGCCCTTTGTTTCGTAAAGTTCATTAAGTTCACTATATTTTCTTAATGTATACTCTAATTCTTCTCCTTCTAATTTAGCCATTTTTACTTCTAATACTTTTAATTGTTTTTGTATCTCATATTGAGTTTTAAAAGCAATTTTCAAAACATCCTCTACTTTAAATTGCTTAGGATAATTGGGTATTTGATCTAAATATCCTATTGTTGAATTTTTTCTTATAAAAATACTGCCTTTATCCTGTTTTTCAATGCCTGCAATAATTTTAAAAATTGTAGTTTTCCCTGTGCCATTTCTTCCTATAAGTCCAATTCTATCCATACTTTTAACTTCAAAAGTAATATTTTGAAAAATCCAACTACCTCCAAAGTATTTTCCTATTTCTTTTAGCGCTAATTCTATCATCATTAATTTCCCCTCTATATTTTCAATTCATAAAAAATAAAACCCGAGCAAGTAATACTTACCCAGGTTTTAAACTTTGAAATTTAACATATAATTTTTCCTATATATGAATAAATGATTATAAACAAAACCCAGGCAAGTTAATCCTCACCTGGGTTACAAATAACATAATTATATTGTATTTACAGCAAAGATAACTCACTTCTTTTTAGTTCAATATTTAATTTTAGACAGACTTCTCCCGTAAAATTAGAAGTTGCATATGAAATTCCAGATAATTCCATTGGTAGTCTATCTAAAACTATATTTACTAAAAAGAGCTTAACCATTATCTTCACCTCCACAATTTTCAAATTAATATATTAATATTAGCATATAATTTACCCATTATCAACAATACATTACCATTTAATTCTTCATAATTACTTTCACCATTAACTTGTTTATAACAATATATACCTTTTGAATAGTGTTTCTTATAAATATTTCTTCATATTTTCAAGAATAACTGAATATGCATTGGACCACATATGTATACCTTCTATTGAAAATTCTTCTTTTAAGTTTCCTTCTTCATCCATTAATCCATCATTTACATTAATAAATTCATAATTATGCTTTTTAGCTAATTCTTTAATAGATTCATTCGCTTCCAAAATGACAGCATTTGTACGTGTCTTAAATCTGTTTTCTTTAAATTCTTTATCCACATCAGGGAAATCAGCCTTTGCATTTACTGGATAATAAGCCATTACATACACCCTGCAATTTGGCAATCTTTCACTTATTTGATTTAAAATCTTGTCATAGTTTTTAATTAAGCTTTCTTTTCTATAATCCGGTGTATTCATATCATTTGTTCCTATATTAATAAATATTTTTGATGGTTGCAGCTCAAAAATACATTCATCCATAGAATTTAATAATTCTGTTGTTACAAAACCTGCAATTCCACGATTATAGATAATGCAATTTTTCTCTAAAGTTTGCTGCATCTCATCAATTGGGAAAAATTCCATTAACGAAGAACCCACAAATAAAATTTGTCCTTTCTTAACAGATTTATTAAGTATTTTATAATTTGTTAATTTGTTTTTCTTGTGCTTTTGTATATAATTAGATCTTACAGCCTTAATTGCACCCTTTATTTCTGGCTTCTTTAGTATTTCCATAGTCTTTTGATCCATTGTTTTAGGCCTCTATTCTATTAATTATTCTAATTACGTTTATAAGCTCTACCATTTATCTATTAAGCATTTTCAATAACTTAGTTTCATTATTTCTTTAGATCATTAATAACTAGCTAACTCTATAAAATATATAAATTTATGATAAGTCTTATATTCTTATACATTCTTTTTAGTTTTTATCATTTGAATTAAAACTTTTTGCATTTACACTTACATAAGAATATCTAACATTTTTTTAGGGTTATTAACGAATGATTTCATTATTTGATAAGTTTCAGTATCCTCATACTTAACTCTTTTTATCTTATCATTATTTAATTCATAAATTATAGAATCAGGGTAAGCCATAACTATAGGCGAATGTGTAGTAATTATAAATTGAGAGTCTTCTTCAATCAAATCATGCATTCTGGAAACCAGAACCATTTGCCTTGTTGGAGATAAAGCAGCTTCTGGTTCATCTAAAATATACAAACCGTTTCCTCTAAATCTATTCATAATTAATGACATAAAAGATTCTCCATGAGATTGTAAGTGTAACGAATTTCCACCATACGAATCGGAGACACCTATATCATCAATATTAGAAGCTAAATTATAGAAACTTTCTGCTCTTAGAAAAAAACCATCTCTAGGTATTTTAGTTCCTTTAATCAATTTTAAAACTTTCCATAAATCAGAATGAGTATCTCTTGTTGAAAAAATAAAGTTTTTAGAGCCTCCCTCAGGATTGAAACCATATGCTACAGCAATTGCTTCAAGTATAGTGGATTTACCTGTTCCATTTTCACCCACTATATAAGTTACCTTCGGATGAAATTCTATAGTTTTCAAATTTTTTATTATAGGTAGGCAATATGGATATTTACGAAATGAATCCACTTCTTCTATATTTAATTTGGCTTCTCTTATGTAACAATTTTGTTTCATTTACTTACTCCTTAAACTTTATTTAGAATTTCAATTTAATAATTTTAGTTCTGAAAAATAAAATATATAATAAAATTATATCATATAATATCAATATAATATTTCATGCTTATTTTCATACATATCTAATAATATATGAGTTCACCATTAACCTCTATTTGGGCTACATAAGCTTCAATTCCATCAACTAAAATCATACTGTCTTTCCTTTTACCGTTGTAATTTCAAAATATTTTTTTCATTTGAAATAATTTCATTAACATATTATTCAATTAGTGGTATAGTAAAAGTGGATTAAATTTTTTTACTGGTTAGGAGTTTTAAGTATGGGAAGTTATGAGATACTGTCTATTGGCACAAAACTTAAAAACTTAAGAGAAAAGTATAATGTAAAGCAGGAAGACATATCAGGTAAGGAGATAACTAGAAATCTTATAAGTCAAATAGAACATGATAAAGCAAATCTCACCCAAAATGCTGCTGAAATTATATTAAAGAACTTAAAAAACATTTGTGATAAAAGACATATTACAATTGATGAGAACATAGAATATTTAATGGAAGATGAAAAATCACAGGCTAATAAGATACTTGATAAATGTATTAAAGAGCTTAAGGATTTAATGGTATATAAAGATAATAGCTTTATTAATAAGTTAGCAGAAATAGAAGAATTCTTAGTAAAATGGAGTATTACTGATAAAAAAATAGCCATTTTTGAGTTAGCTGGAGATTATTATTGCAATATTAATGATTACTATAAGAGTTCGTTATATTACGAAAAAGCTAGAGCATTGTTTGATATACATAGTAAAAATTCTATTGGCATTTTAAGAAAATTATCTATGGTATATTTTTATATGGGCGAATATAAACAGGACATAAAATGCTGCCAATTTGCTTTGGATTGGTTTAATGATGATTTAACAAAAGAATATCACTGCATATTTTTATTTAATAGTGCCTTATGCTATATAGAATTAAAAAAATACGATAACGCTTTAACTTTACTTAATACCTTGGAACCATTAATTAAAGATGTAGATGAAAATAAATACTATGATGTTATAATTCAAAAATCTGTATGCCTTCAATTATCAAAAAAATTTGATGAAAGCTTAAACATATATAATAAAGCATTAAAATTTATAAGTAAAAAAAATATTGAAAAATATTTATTGATAATAGCTAACATCACTGAAATTTATATAGAACTTCATGATTTTGATAAAGCCAAAAATGCATTAAAAGTATTACTTGATAATTTGGTGACACTTGATGATAGTTTTAAATATTCTCCAATATTATATTGCGAACTTGGTAAAATATATAGAGATTTAAAGGATTTAAAAAATGCCGAAAAATACTTTTTGAAATCATTATATGTATCCAAAAAACAATCCTATTATTTCACCATAAAAAATGCTATTATTGAGTTATCTTCCATATATGTCAGTACAAATAATGCAGAAAAACTTTCTGAAATAAAAAATGAATTTTTCATCTTAACATCACAAGAGAAAAAACTTAGTAATGATGTTATGCTTATATTGATTAAAGACTACCTTAACCTAAAAGATACCAATTCCATAAAAGAAATTATTGATTTTAGCCAAAAATTTATATATGAAGGGATATGATAAGTATGTTTTCTAAAAAACATAAGATAATAATTTCACTAATAGCCGTATTTCTCCTAGGAACTTGCATAATATTTAATGGTAATGTTGATTTAATATCAGCTGGTCCAATACTTCCGTGGTAAAAAAATAATAGTACTAAATTCATAATCCATTAAAATTTTAATTTCTACATAAAAACGCCAGGTAATCAGTTACTTAATATTACCTGGCTAATTTCTATATTATACAGTTCATATTATATTAGCATCAATTTTTTCCCCATTGCTAATATTTTTAATTCTAACTACATATTTTTCACCGATATTTGAGTAAAATTCGTCCATTTGATTAAAATACAAAAGCAGCCAGTAAGGGGGGACAAACTGACTGCTTGCATATTAATAATTCGATTTATCGTTTTCTATCTATGTTTATATAATAATTTCTTATTGTGACAATTACGTTACAACAATAAGTATAATATGTTAATTTAAATTTTTTCAATAAACTTCATAAGCTATGCATTTAAATATTATTCATTATCCTATTCAAAATCAATTTAATTTTTGAATCATCCTTTATATTTCTCATACCATACTTCTTTATGAAATCTCTAATGAACTCTATATTATTTATTGATAAAACTAATCTGATTTCTTCTTTTAAATCTTTAACATATTTTTCGCTTTCAATCTTTTTATATTCTTTAATAAGCTTATCTAATTCTGAATAATTAGTACTTACATTAAAATAGCATTCAAAAAAATATTTCAACGTGCATAATTGTTTTTCATCAATCACCATAATCTCTCCTTAATTTTATGGTAAAGGAAACGATTTTGTGTTCTATTTATATATGATTTACATACAAACAATTTTTCGCCGCCTATATATTATAAATTCACACTATTATTCAATCTATTTTTTTACTGTATCTGTTAAATAATGCATACATCGTTTAACATACATTTCATCCATTACTCATATATTTTTGCTATTATTTATTTTCTTCTTTAAATTGCTTCAATTTTTTACATCATATCTCTTTCTCTGTCCGCAGGGAATTTTCATCGCCAAGTTATCTCACATGCTAAATTCACAAAAGAGCTAATTGCTTAAAATTATAATCAGTTCTATAACTTTCAACTTTGCTTATATATCTTAATGTTTGTTTTAATTTATATCTTTTATTTATATAGTGCCAATGTTACAATTTCCATGTTATTTAATCTTATAAATGCTGTAATAAAACAGTAACTATGATAATTCTTTAACACTTTTAAATTCATTAAATATTTCCCTTATTATTTTAATCATTTTCTCTGGGGTTGTATTCATTTCAATACAATTAGTTATAATTTCATTTAATGCTTTCTCTTGCGATTCAGTATTATTCAATACTTTCTTCATTTGTCTTATAATTTCATTTGTAGTTTCCTCAGTTTCATTTTCTATAAATTCAATTACTATTTGATTTAATGTCTGATCATAATCTAACATTAAATAATAACTATCGAAAAAATATACTATTTTATTATTTTGTTCCACTATTAATTCCTCCTCAATTTAATTTAGGATAGCAAGTTATAATTTTAAATCCTAAGTCATTATCTTTAGTTTTTTGGATTACCGTCACAGTTTTTGATACATTATCAACATATTCACCAGAGTTTTTTGAAACTCCATATCCCACTGAAAAATCATGTTCTGTTTTCAATGTGATCCTACTACTTTTTCCATTCACAATCCAATCAGCTATTTTATCTGAGTTTTGATTTAAAACATCTTTTGTTGCTTTTATCGCTGTATTTTTATCACTAAAAGATGTTGCACCATCTGCTCCCTGCCTCATATTACTAACTCTCTCCTCTAAATACTCCCTACTTTTACCTACATGTCTATCTAATGTATGTCCACCTTTACTTTCCATTATATCCAAAATATCATTGTCTACATGACGTATTTTATTAATTTGTTTCCAATATAATGAACTAACTTTACTAGCACTTCCAAATCCAGAGGCAGCTATAAAAGATTTACCTCCTACGCTCATACCAGGTTTAAAACATTTAAATGTTGACCTTGCTCCTGCAATTCCTGAACCTAGAAAAACTCCACCTAGTTCACATGTAACCATATCCGAACCTGCTTCTGCTAAATTAGGATTTATTCCTGTTGCTATCATAGCATTTTTTTCACTTGAATTAAATAACCCAAATCTTATTTTCCAATCAATCCCTGCAAGTTTAAAAAAGTCTAAGGTTCCATCAAATACATTGTCCTTATTAAATAGTTTATCTCTTAAATTATCCCTTTCCTTTTTTAACCTCATAAGTCCACTGTCTTTCTTCACTGTAAATGATAAACCATCACTATCATTTGAACTATATTGAGCACTGTTTTCATTATCTGCTTTTTCGAAATCACCTTTTACTTTAATTAATTTGTCATGAAGTTCTTTCAGTTTACCTAAGAGCTTGTATCCTTCTATGCTCGCTTCTTCTACCATATTATATATTTTATTCATACTGAAAGCTGCAAAATTATTCCTTAATTCGTTATTATAATTGTCTATTGCTTTAATTTGCTTACTAAGAATATTATTTCCCCATAAAAACTGTTTAGCAAGAACTTCAAGCTCGTCTGTTACCATTTTTATCTCTGACATATAATCTCTCCATTATTGTAGCTCATGTATATTATACCTTTATATGTCTTAAAAATCAATAATATTTAAATTCAATTAAAATATTCATTAAACTTTTATAACTTCTACTGATTTTTAAAGGAGTTTATTAACTTTGTTGATTGCTGTTTACACTTTACATTTACCTCCTCACGTTTTATTTTCTTCATACAGTAAAAAATCAGCTGCTTATCTCTATCTATCCTATTTTAATATTTAGTACCGCTCTATCACTCTTAAACTCTAGTTTTACATTGAATATCTGTTCTTTATTATCACTGGAATATACATTCATATTAAACCCTATATGGTTATCATCCTGCTTGATTATATTACTTATAACACCATGAGTTAATTTAGAATTGTCTTTTATAAAACTAAGTTTATTTATTAAGGTTTTAATAGAATTTACATCTTCTACACCATACAGATAATTGAATCTATCTTTGTTAGTTCCTTTTAACATATACTTTTTTAAAGCTCCATCATTATTTTTAATACTTAAAGTTTCTTTATAGAGCTTTGGCATATCATTAGCTGCTTCTTTTAATCTTTTCTGTACCCAAAACATTTCATCCATTGATACAAGTTTATTATTATAAAAGTCGCTTATATTATCAATATAGAAACTTCCATTGCTCTGCCTTTCACAGGATGTATTAGCCTGTTCCTTTACATTATTTCCATCGTCACTTTCAAACTTTTCAAGTTTTTCTGCATTCTTATTTTCTTTTCCAACTTCAACATTTATTTTATTTTCTTTAGCATTTTCATCATTAGATTTAACACCTTTGATTTTAGCTTGTATATTTTTCTTAGGATTTAATTCATAATTGTCCCTACATGTAAATTTAATCATCAAAAATATAGCTGCCCCTATAAATAACGCCGTTATAACACTTCCAGCAATTATAAATTTAAGTTTTCTACTCATTGTTTCTCACCCCTAACGTCTTACTTTTATATTTACTGTTCCAAAATCATCGCATCTTGCAGTATCGCAAGCTCCACCGAAGCCCATAAATAAGTCTATATGATTACCTTTTATAGCTCCTCCAGTATCTCTAGCTGTGTACCACCCATTAAGGTCATATCTCTGTCCATTTTTATTCTGATACCTTTTATTATCAGGAAACTGAATATATACACGACTTCCCAGTTTAATTACGCTTGGATCTACTGCTATTACCCTTGCTGTAAAGTCCTTTCCATCAAGATTTGTCCCATCTGCTGTAGTTCCGCCGCCTTCCATACCATCATGTACACCGCCATATGCAGTACATATAAAACTGTCATATTTAATATTAGGATTATTGAACACCCAGAATACATTAGCTTCTGAAGCTATACCTTCCATTGGAAACTTATTTATTCCAGTTTTGGGGTTAGGATCATTAATTAAAACCTGTCCATCTGTATCAACACCAGTTAAAACAATAAAATGACCACCCTTAGTAAAGTGTCCTGCGTGCATACTTGCAACTACTGGATTACCCTTTTTAAGCTGGTCATATACATAACTATAATTGGAAGGTTCTATTTCATTACTGCTATTAATTCCAAATCGTGACGTAGAACTATTGTCAAATAATCCCCAAGAAGTACCTTCTCCTGTATAACTATTATATCCCGAAGCTATAGCATAAGTCGCAGCTTCACCTGGATCTAACATTCCATCACCATTTTTATCCCATGAACCTAGCTTTCCACTAAGCCCTGAAATTATCATAGCGAATGAAGTCGGACCACATCCACTTGTACCTATATTTCCTTGACCATAAGGCTGACTTGCCCATCTTGCATCCGTCTGTCTGAAAAGTGGTATTTCGCCGCTGAACCCATTATCAGCTCCAGCATCTAATATATCATTTACTATACTATTGTCATTAGGATCTTTATTCATCCAGTCACCATTCTGCTGTTTTGTATCATAGTCATTACTAGCTCCTGCTATGACAAAGTGTGCTGCCATTTTAAGCTTATCCTCTGTATCTTCATTTGGGAACTGTTGTTTTATTATCTTTTTTAGTCTTTCCATACTCTTACCGCTTTCTGTAACCTTTTCTATAACTGGAGTATCAACCTTAGTTGTAGTGGTTATAGTTTCTGTTACTGTTTCCATTTCTGGTTTTGCATTTGGATTATTGTTGGCAGTCGGCGGCTTACTATCTTTAAGCTTCTCATATGTTCTTGTTTTAACATCTGTTTTAGTCTGAGACTGCACTTTATAAGTTATATCCACTTTACCTTTTAAAGCATCTGCACTGGTTAATAACTTTACTTTTTCCTTAGTAACAATAGGTGATGATGTGACATTCTGCCCTGTTGAATCCTTTGTATTAACTGTAACTGTTGTAACTATAGAATCATCCTTATAGGAAAAATCAGGCTTTAAAAGCTCTGCATACTCTGAAATAATATCCTCAGAACCTAACAATCCAGCCCGTCCACTTTTGGATACCATTTTATCTATATCCTGATTTTGCTCCATTTCAACAAGTGATATAAAACCTTCAACATTACCATCTGTAAGTGCTACTTTTTTAGCCATACCATACATATCATTCATAGGGCCATTGGCATCTTTAACTTTTTTAGTAAGAAAACCTGCAAGTTCTTTATTCTGATATTCATTTAGATTGTCACTAAAAGTTTGATCTCCCATGAAACCCGTTTTTGCCACTGATATAGCGAAAATAACTACAAATATAAAGCAAATAAAAATAAGTCCCCAAGGAAACATTATCTTTTTTATTAAAGCTTTCAAAACTTTTTTCCCGTTTTTCTTGAACTTGTTCCTAACCATATTTCCTAAAAATGAACCTGATTTCTTATTTGACATAAATCATACCTCCCTTCAAAAAATAAAAAAGCCGAGGAATTTTAAACTTTAAACAAGTTAAATTCTTTGGCTTTTACAATCAATATTTATTTATGACCAGCTGTTAAATCCATCAATAGAGGTATAAGAATTAGTCTGTGCTATGATTTTTGCCTTATTGTCATCCGATAGCTTATTGAAGGGATGTGCTTTTGCTAAATTCATAGCTGCCGCAGTATTATTGCCAGCTGCTATATTTCTAGAAAAAGCTTTTTTATTGTGAGAAGTTCTTAATGACTTACCTACATTTGTATTAGCAGTATGCTTTAAAACTGCATTTGCAGGACGATTTAACACTTTAAACTTCTTAAAATTAGCCTTTAAATCATTGTTTCCTCCAAATAAAGTATTTATAGCTTCTTTCTTATTTTTAGCCAGTCCAAGTTTCTCCATTTGTGCTGCTGTTTTATATATAGCTTTTGATGCTGTTCTTCTATTCTGTATACCTCCTGCTAAACTCCCACCTGCTTCAGCCAAACCTTTAAACATAGGATCTCCTGCGGTCATAGCTTTTAATAGTCCATTAACCCTTGATCCTGCCTTATTTTTTGAAATTCCCATGTTAAAATTATCTGCAAGCATAGAGTTAGATAATCTTTGCTTTGAACTATCCTCAGTAAATTTACTTATCATAGAATCTGATGCTTTATTGTGTGAAGGGGCTGAAATATCTTCCCCACTTTTACCTAATAAATCTTCATCAAAATTATAATTATTATAAGATTTACCACTACTCTTATTTTTATCTTCTAAATCATTATTTCCTACCTTAACATATTCTCCGTTATTATAACTTCCATATAAGTTATCCTCAGTATTTTCACTTGGAGGATTTGAATCTTTTACTGAATTTTCTCTTTTACCTGAATTTCTATTTTCGCGTAAACTTTTACCAACATTACCAAGTGTATTCCCAAAGATTTTCTTAGTTACATCTGAAGCTTTAAAATCTTTAAGTCCATTCCCACTTCCATGATTTCCTCCTGTTGTCATTCCGAAAGCTGCCGTCATGCCTTTAGCAATACCGCCCACTGTTCCTAGAGCTCCACCAGCAAGAGTTGATTCATCTATACCGGAAGCTCTTGTAAAAAATCCCTGAAGTGAATTTCTAAGCATTTCAGCAACTTTTGTTAAAGCTGTTACCCATATTAGAGCTAGAAGCCAATTCTGCCAGGTTGATGCACCTAAAGCTGCAATCATTACGGTAAAAGTAAATGCATAAAAAAACTGCATAGAGGCATTGGTTATCATTTCTCCAAACCATATTGAAGCTGCATGTACCCTATGATTTATACCCCATAGTGCTATGGCTATAGGTGTAAATACATACATTACTGAAAGTACAACCTTTCTACTTAAAAATATAATGTTTATTCTTATATTCTGCCATGCATAAAGTAAATGAACTATCGCTGTAGTTATTGGAGAACTTGTCTTAATTGCATCAACAAGAGAGTACTTAAATGCTGGGCTGCTAGAATAATCACCTATTACCGATTTCGTGGCTGTTGTTAGTGCATCCGTAAAACCATTAAACAGCTCAAATAATCCCTGTATAAAAATCGGTGCTGCTGCCAGTAAAAATATACATAAAAACCAGTTCATTAATTCTTCCTTTAAATCTATTTTCTTTGAAACTGAATCCGAAAATAGTACCATACTAAAACCAGTTTTTGCAATCATAATTAAAAACAGCGGTGACACTAAAGTACAGATAAGAGTATATAGATAGTTTAGATTCTGCCATTCTTCATACTTAAATGGTGCAAGATCAAGCTTATCGGTGCTGAATATTAAATCACCAAGAGGCTCAAATCCAATTTTGTCATCTATAATATTATCGAGTGCTTTAGGCACCGCATCTATAACATCTGCCACACCTCTTTCAATAAATGTCCCATCTTTATCCGTTTCAGTTTTGGAACTACTGTCAATCTTAAAGGTGGAATTTTTCGTGTTAAGTGCAGCTCCTGAAGTATTTGCTATCCATCCTAAAAAGCCTGCAAGTATTAAACTTATTCCAAGTATAAAACCTCCTGCTGCTATTTTGCCAAGTGACTCCATGGCTTTTTCTCTAGCATCCTTTTTATGTGCTGTAAGAAGCATTTTTATGCCAAGCATAATTATTGCAAACGCCATTGATATGCCGCCAAAGGCACTTATATACTCATATATTATTTTAGTTGGTGCATCCGCATTTGAAGATATAAAATTCAATTTAAAACCTCCTTCCTATGAAGTTTTCACCATATCCCACTCAAAGTCAAAGGGCTTAACATGCATAAGTACAAGCTCCTGCTCTGAAAGAAGTATTGCCTGTCCAGAAACAAAGGTTGTCATAAGCTGCTCGCACCTTGAAGATAGACTTAAAAATTCACAGACCTTTTTTGCCACTGAAGATTCCTGTTTCAATAGTATCTTCGTACCACAGAGATTTATTATAGCTTCCGTCTGCTTGCTGCCTATGAAATCCTGCATAAACTGCGTGGCTAAGGTAAGTGCTATCTTAAGTTTTCTTCCGAGCCTTGCTATAAGCTCTAAGAAATGAAGTGACCTTTCAAACTTAGCAAATAAATGCCCTTCATCAACTATAACTTCCTTTTCAATATCCTTGTATCTGTAATTTGAAAAAGTTGTCCATATCCATGAAAGACTGTTTATCATAGCATAAAATTTTGTGAATTCATCATTTAAATGTTTATAACTTATAGCTATTATTTTACTGTTAAAATTTATTGAAGATTTACAATCAAACATTGCCATAGGACCGTCACCTGTTATCATCTTCATTACTTCTATGAGTTCTTTTACTCCCTCTGATTTTATAGTTTCATTTTTCTCAATAAGAGCGTTCCTTAAATCAGTTAAAGTCGGTAGATCCTTTTTTATATTTCCTGTATAAAATTTACCTTCTTTCTCATAGGTTTTCTCTTCATATAAACTTTCAGGTTTTTCTGTAATACCTAAATTCTCATAAAGTTTTGCTGTACACTCGTCAACTGCCGTTATTTCTTCTCCTTGAAGTGGACTTCCGTTCCTAAATTTCTCTGAAAATATAGAAATCATCTCTATTATTTCAGAACGCTTGCCGTATATATCAATCTTCTTTTTGCAGGTTTCATCTTCTTCAACTTCTATTTCAAATGGATTTATACCTGATTTGACACCTGGTTTTAATTGTATATACTGTCCTCCAAGCTTGTCTATTAGTGGCCTGTACTCCTCCTGTGGATCGAGTATGACTGTCCATCTTCCTGCCGCTGCCGAACGTGCGGATTTAAGTTTCAAAAAAACTGACTTCCCTGCCCCTGTAGTACCTGAAACAAAAGTATGGGGATTAGTTAAGGTCGGTGCTCCTATAAATTCGTTATAAACTATAGGTGATTTAGTAAACATATTTTCTCCGTAGAATATACCATTTTTATGACACAGTTCAGTATTTCCAACAGGCACTAAACATGCAACAGAGCCCGTTATCATATTTCTAAACCCATTTGTGTATTCTATATTGAGATTTGGAACACCAGTTAAAAATCCTTTTAGTTGATCTCCCACAAGGCATTTTGCCACAAGAGACTTTCTAGCACAGATAGTATCAAACATTTCTGCTTTATCCTCCAGTGCATTTAAGTTTTTTCCCCACAGGAATATTATTGGCTGCACATAAAACATTCTTTCAGTATTTGTCTGTATCTTTGCTCTAGTTTCATCTAAATCCTCCGCTGCAAGCTTCATGCCATAATCTATAGAATAGCCGTGCTTTAACTGTAAATTTATATTACTCATGTACTGACTGTACTTTCCTGTAAGTCTTCTTATAACCGTTGAATCAGGTATATTTTCAACATAAGTTGTAACATCAATGTCTCCCATTTGAAATAACTCATTTAAATATCCTACAGTCATATTTCGTGGAAAACCTATTATTGCGTAAACTCTAACATATCTATTGGGTCCTAAATAAATATAATCTTTCCCTTCAGCTATTCCATCAGGCGTAATTAAATCCATAATATCTATAGTACCTTTTTTAAAGAAATCATTGTTTGTGCTATTTTTCTCTTTCTTATTCTTCTTCGACTTCCACAACCTGTCCTACCCCCTCACTGTATAAATCAAATGCTCCTTCTTTTTCTAAGCTCTCTATCTTTATATTTTTGCCCCTGTTAAACAGGTCTGTTAAAATCTGTGCTGTACTTTCAGAACTTAAAAGGCTAACTTTCATCCTTGCCCTTGAAAGTCCTCCTATTATATTGTCTACTCTTGATTGAAGTTCATTCAAAACCTTTTTCTCGCCCTTATCTGGCAGATATGCCCCTACAGTGCAGAAACTCTTTCTCACAAAAATGCCCTTTTCATTTTCAAGCTTCCTATAAGATGTATAAAGCTCAGAACAGTAATCCTTTAAATTATCCGAAATTAAAATATCTGCACTATTCATGGTTCTTTCAACAAGCTCCGCTGGCTCCTTTATATCTATCTTTTTTAAAGTCGTATGAAATTGCACAGGAAAATTAAGTGATAAAGCTGACATCATAAGACAATCCTCAAAAGATGTCTGTTCATCGTCCGTTAAAAGCTCAAAATCTGGAGAAGATATACCTAAATTAACCCTTATGGCTCCATTTCTCATATATATTTTGCTTCCTTTTATTTTTTTAATTCCAGTACATTTCTTTAATTCACTGCTGCTTATCTTATTTCCATCATCATTTTCATTATGATTTTGAATAGTTGCATTTATCTGCTTTTTAGGTTTATTGTTTTTTCTAGTATATATAACCACAATCCCTAAAAATATAAACGCAAGTACTGGAAATACTAACGCTATAATTATCACTGAATTGCCTCCTTCTATTTATTTTTGAAATTTAAATACCTTATTTCTAAATTTAAACTTAATCATTTTAAACAAATATTTATCAAAATTATAGGTATCATCCACTTTATAAAAAGCACATAAGGCTGAAAAAATAACTATTACAAATGCAAATATAATCCTTATAGTAAGCGATATTGGATGAAACGTTATATCTGGTGAATGACCTAATACTCTGTGTATAGTCATATAATTTCTATTAAAAAGAAATAATATTGAAATAAAAAGTGCAGCAAAGATTATCCATCCAAACTGCCTTAAAGAAACATATCCACCTATTACTTTGTCCTCTTCATTTATGTTAAATGGGACTTTAAAATATCTCATATATTCACCTGCCTTTTTTATTTTAATTGTTCCACAAAATATTGTTACTTTTCTTAGAATAGAAACAAGGCAACTTATTCTCCACCCCCTGCTTTACTTTAAAATCGAATTACCAGTACTGAAGTAACGATTTAAAAAAGCTCTAATAAATCTTGGTGAAAAAATTGTAAAATACTTAGAGTTTTTAATTTGTTTGACCTATGGAGAGTTATTGAAAACTCTTAGGATTTTATAATTTTTTCACCTTAGATTTATAGAATTTTTTTAATGTTATAAAGTACTAGTAATTCGTTTTATTGTCCAAAGCCAAAAAACAATCCTGCAAAAATAGCAAATCCGCCTATTAAAAGACTTGCTATTATAACAGTTAAAATTGAATCCATAGCCTCACTTCTTGCTTCCTGCTTTTTACTTGTCATTAACATTTTTATTCCTATAACAACAACTGCAATTCCTATTAGAGCTCCACCAAAAGCTTCTGCTATTCCTTGATTAGCTTTAAATATATGACTTGCAACTTCACCCGCAGAATGAGATGTTATCTGCTCTGCATGTACTATCTTCGTACCTGAAATTCCTATACACAATGATGTAGTTATTCCTATATAAAATTTCATACTTAACCCTTTGAATTTATTAAAATACTTCTTTATCTTCATCATTCAAACCACCCCTCTACTTAACTATAGTTTCAATTGTCTTTAAAACACCAACAAAAGTAGGCATTAAAAAATAAGAAATAAGTACCAAAGTTATAACACCAAAATCAGTAATTCCAACTTTTTTAATTGTTTTACTATGAATAACGGCTCCAAGTATAATAAAAATAAATGCAGCAGAATACCCTAAAATAGCTGCTGGATATATAATGGGATTGATGGTACTATATATAGTCATTACTACTTTAACTAATTTGCCACTTGCGACTTCAGGAGAAACAGGTTGTATATTCATAGAATCAACCTCCTCACATCAAAAGAATACTTAAAGTTTATTTTATCTTGGATATGCTTTGTATTTTTTTCAAGGCATTGTATTTTATATTGGATATTTTTTTTGCAGACATTTTTGTTTTTTGAGAAACGCTCTTTACTGATTTATCTTCTATAACTATTTTTTTTAATATATACTTTTCTATATTAGATAAGTCATTTTTACTTCTTAATAAAATTAATCGTAAATCTATTTTATCTTCTATTTTTTTATAGTTTGTATCTTCACATGCAAGCATATCTTCTAAAGACATTTTGCCATCAAAAAATTTCATTTCATCCAAATATATAAGATTATTTATATTACTCAAATAAAGCAAATCAGTATATTGACCGTAATTTAGCCCCATCTTCTGGAATTCACATTCATAATATTTTTTTTCTGCTTTTAAAGCCTCAATTTGTTTTTTAAATTTTAATATTTTGGAAACCTTATGTTCTGGTATTTTAAAATAACTATATTTCTTTTTTATTTCAGAAATTAAAGTAAAATTAATCATGCTAAAAACATAAGTTGAAAATTTAATTTTTTTATTAATATCATAAGAATTTATAGCCTTCATTATAGCTATTATGCCTTCTTGTGTAAGATCTTCTACAGATAAATTTCTATTACGCAAATAAAAACCATTTACAATTTTTTTTACATATCCCATATTATCCTGTATCAATAAATTTTTAGAATCCTTATCACCTCCTCTTGCCTTTAATATTAATTCATTCGTTTTAACATTATCCATTTAAATCACCCATTTTGCATTCTAGATTTTAATACTGCCTGGAAGATCATTTGGCTTGGCTCCAGAAGAAGCAACAAATTCCAACTTTTTATTCTTGGAATTATATCTATAATGATTAATATTTGCCAAGACCATGTCTCTATTTGAAAGTTTATTTCTTTTAGACATAGCTATAGAATTTTGTCTTTGCAGCATAATAAGTATTTCCATATCATCTGCATTAATCTTACTTCTTCTTTTTTTACTAGCTAACTTAGATTTTTCCCTATTAATTTTGGCATTTACTTTTTTTCTTCTTTCCTTTTCCTTATCATAATTTTCATCATTTTTTATAATTTTAGTTACTAAAGAATTACTTATCTGTAACTTATTTGATATTTCAATAACTTTCAGCTTTTCCACATAAAAATAATACTTTATCATCTTTTCTCTTTCTTTAATTTGAATACTTTTATTACAGTCCCTCTGTTCTTTTTCCAATTTGTATCTACTATCAAGTTTTAATATTGAATATATACTTGTCCTGCTTTTACATGATTTTTTAGCAATACTGCTGATAGACATTTTCTTATCAAAATACATACATAAAATTTCCCCCTTCATAACCACACCTCCTATAATTTATATTTTTTGAACTATACACTAGTAAATTTTTTGTTTACTGTTATCAAATATAACTTTCTCTTCAAAATTATTTTATAACATTTATAATATTTTCAACTAATCACCTTTATATCTATATTTTTACATATAAATGTCAAAAAAATGCACTTATATTTGATTATCTATTATCAATAAACTTTTCAAATGATTTATTACTGTTTTCCTTATTCTATAGTAGGTTCTCTCTTTTATAAACATTTCATCCTGTATTTCAATAACACTTAATTTTCTCTTATATTTACATTCAATATACTTTTGTTCATCCCCCGTTAAATTTTTTATTATCTGTTCTAGATATTTATTTTTAAAATTTATTTCTGCAATTTTTCTCTTTATAGATTCCACTTCTTTTTCATTATTAATATTTTTATTAATTATAGATTTATATTGATCATAATAATTTAACTTACTTTGATACGCCTGTACATTAAGCTGATCTTCATAGTAAGCACTTAAAATATTCTCCACTTTTTTATCTTCAAAAGATTTTTTCATTTCATTTGCCTCTTTCCTTTTTATTGAGTATATGGTGTAAATTGTATGTAACTTTTAATAAATATTATATAATTATTATTTATTTTATGCAACACTTTTCAAGATATTTTTACCACTTTTAGGTTGTTTATGCTAAAATTTATATATACTTTCTAAACACTTTACATAGAAACCATTTTGACTATTAAGTTATCCTTACATATAATGCCTTTAAAATTATTACTTGCTTAAGTTTCACATTATGAATCCTATAACTGAAAGGAGCTAGATTATGGATAATAAATTATTAAAATTACCAGAAGAAACTTTTGGAGAATATATAAAAAGAATACGTGAACTTCGTGGATATTCTCAACGAAAACTTTCAACACTAAGTTCACTAAGTAATACTACAATTTGTAGAATTGAAAAAGGAACAAACGGTGGCATTGAAAACCCAGATGCTGAAACTATAGCTAAGTTAGCTGAAGGCTTAAAACTAAATAAAGAAACACTATTAATTGCAGCAGGTTATCTTGAAAAAAAAGATACTAAAGAGGCAAATGATATCAAAGAATATATAAGAATTGCCCTCCAAAAATTAGGATGGATAAATTCATATAAAGATATAAATGAAGAAACTATTACATATGTAGAATTCTTACTAAAAAAATATGGCAATAGATATAAACAAATTCCTTAATGCCATGTATCAAGGAATTTGTTTACATTTTACTTGTTTATTCTAATATATTCTATTATTTTTTCTTCTCTTTCATTTTCTAAATCCATTAGTTCAATTAAGTTTTTCTTTAATTCTGGATTAACTCTTAATATATTTTTAATCATATTTTCTTCAATATCATTAAACTTGAAAGTCATATTTTTAAATTTAAGCCAATTCAATTTTTCAAAAGTATTTTTTAAATTTTTATACTCAGAAAAGCTTGTACTATCCTCCATTCTATTTTTAATAGACCTTTGCAAAATAGAAATGGAATATTCTTTTATGTATTTACCACTAAATATTGATTTTTCCATATAACTTACTGTTTCTCCTACTTCACTATTTGAAAGCATTGCCACGGCTTTATTAATCCCTTGCTTATCATCTAAGCTTAAGAAATCAAATTTTTTTTTGACATATTATCTTTTCCTCCTCGTTGTATATAAAGAAACCTTCTCAATAGTTAATTTATACAAGTACCTTAAACTTTGAAACAGGCATAAATTTAATTTTGATACGGAGACTTTATAGTTCTTACATATAAATATTAACACTTATAATCTAAATTTAACGTCTCTTTTATGACAACTAAATTCAATAAATATTACAAAAATATGACCCATTACTCCATAAATAAAACAGCTGGTACGCTACATTCCAGCTGTTTTATATTCAAATAGGATTACTCAGCAAGTAATTTTTATATACACATTTTTCATCGCAATATATTTCTATTGAACCAATAACATCACGATTCAAATCACGATTTTTTATATTATCCGATAAAATTATCTTTTTTAAGCAGTGTTCATCTTTACGCAAAGGAATATAAATATCACATGGTGAGTAAAGTTTAACTTTTCTATTACTATTAGAAGTAATCTTTTCACCTACCTTTTCACCCTTTGAAGCTACTTTTCTATATTCATAGTTTTTCTTAACATACTCATATATCCTTTTAGTTTCTTTCCATCTAGGCGTGCAATTTAACACAACAAATATAACATCATGACCATTCATTTTTACAGATGTAACAAGGCATTTTCCAGCCTTTCCAGTGTATCCTGTTTTTACTCCATTTGCACCCGGTATCTGATATAATATTTTGTTTATATTATGATAACTTCTAGTAAAACCATATCTATCGGCGGGCACATCTTTAGAACTTACAATTTCATTAAATAATTTATTCTCTTTTGCAACTGAAGTTATAAAAGCCAGTTCATATGCTGTGCAATAATGAAAATCTCTGTCAAGTCCATGTGGTGTTTCAAAATGACTATTAAACATTCCAATTTCACAGGCATATTCATTCATAAGCTCTGCAAATCCTTCTACACTGCCTCCTATACCTTCCGCAATACAGATAGCAGCATCATTGCCAGAACGCAGCATAAGTCCAAATAGAAGTTCCCTTAAGGTTATTTCTTCTCCTGCTCTATATCCTACTTTTGATCCCCTTATTGATGCTGCCCTTTTAGATACTGTAAATTTCTTATTTAAATCACCATATTTAATTGCAACTAAAGAAGTCATTATTTTAGTAGTACTTGCCATTGGAACTATCATATCTGCATTTTTATCATACAATATCATTTTCGTTTTACTATCCATAGCCACAGCACATCTAGCATCTATATTAAGTTTATCTGCTTTTACGTTAACAATTGGACTAAGAAAGCATATAATTAATGCTAAAGCTGTAACTCTACAAATTTTCACATAAATCACCTTACTTTTTATAAGTATTAATTATAGATTTTCTAAAGTTAAACTAACTGCATTATATTGTCTAACTGGAAATCCTATGTTTGCACTTAATTATTTTGTCCCTCTTATAATTTAAATATTCCTTTCCTTATAAAAAGCATATATATGGTTAAAATATATAATATTATCCTTATCGGGAGGCATATTATGTATCTAATAATTATTCTTATCATACTAATTCTTATTCCCTTTCCTGTAAAAGTATCTTTTTTATACTTTGAAGGCAAATATTCAATTTTTGTTTATAAGAAAAAATTAAAATTCAGAGTTAGTAGAACTGAAAGAAAGGTTGCATATTACTTTGACACATTAACTTACATTAATAAGAATAAAAATAAATTTCTAAAATACTCTTCAAAGTTTAAGTTCAGTTTAGGATTTGGAATTGCTGATGATGCCGCATGCACTGCAATTATCTTTGGATTTATGAATTGTCTTAATTCTTTTTTTTATAACTTATTTAGTACCTTTTTTAAAATAAAAAATTTCAATTACAAAGTACTTCCCTACTTTCAAAAAGATATATTCAAAATTGAATTTGAAAGTATAATTTGGGTAAGTATAGCAAAAACTATCTACAATTTGATAATTTTATTTTATTTAAAATTTAAGTTGCATATAAAACTCAAAAATAAAGGGAGTGTACATAATGGATAATAATCCTATTGAAAATTTAATGAAAACCACTATGGAAAATATCAAAGGAATGATTGATGTAAATACTATCGTAGGGGAGCCAATTAAAAATACAGATGGAAGCTTAATATTACCTATTTCAAAAGTATCTTTTGGTTTTGCATCAGGAGGAAGCGAATTTAAAGATTCATGTTCATCGTCTGGTCCTGATAAAAACTATCCATTTGGCGGAGGTTCAGGTGCAGGAGTCTCTTTAAAGCCTATAGCTTTTCTTGTTATAAAAGAAGATTCATCAGTAAGACTTCTTCCTTTAAATGCAGAAAACACCTATGAAAAAATAGTTGACTTAGTTCCACAGGTTTTAGAAATGGTTAAAAATTTTTCATGTAAATGCAAAAAAGGTGAAAAGCAAAATGCTGAAAAGGAGAAGAAAGATAGTGAAAAGAAACAAGATTCAGAAGATAATAAAGAAGAAGATTAAAATTTTTTAGTCATAAAAATTTTTTTCCTATTTTACTCAAAAGTCAAAGCTGTTAATTATAACGTCAAAAGTGCCTATTTTTAAAGGCGCTTTTGACATACATAATTAATTTGCTTTATTTATATCATAAGAATTTAACTTTTTCACAGTAATTCAGCATCCTTTTTATAGCATCCTCATCTAATTTACTCCACTCAAAATCTAATTTATTTAAAATAGCATTGGTTCTCTCATTAACAGTTATAAATCTTGTTGAACTATTATCGTCAAGAAGTCCAAAATTAACTTTAATATTATCAACATACTCTCTTAATTCATCACTCTCACCTTTTAAGGAAATACATGATAAAAATTCATTCATATCCTTAAGCTTTATATTTTTGTATTTTGTATTTAAGAGAGTTACTAAATTACTAGTACTGATTTTTTTAGGATTTATTATATGAAACACTTGATTCTTCAAATCGCACTTATTAAAAATGAGAATAATTGCTTTAGATAACTGATCTACATAAGAGAAATCAAAAATGTCTCCTTTTATATTGGGTACACACTTAAGCCTTACAAAAGCCTTTATATTTTTATAAAAAGCATTTTCTTTTATGTTTTCCTGAAACAAGCCAGTTCCATAATTAAACATAACATTACCTAATCTAAATATTTTAATATTCAAGGAATTCTCACTTGCTTTTTTAACTAGTTTTTCAGCTTCTAATTTCGAGCGTACATACACATTATTACTTTTTTGTCCTATATCAATATCGGATTCAGAAAACATAACCAATTTATTATTTGGTATGCTTCCACTTGCAACACTCATAGTGGATATTTGATTAAAATCTTTTTTTAAACCTGCCATCGCAAAATCAAGCAGTCTTTTTGTACCTAAAACATTTATATCATAAAAGTCTTCATATTTACCATAATGCTTTACATTTGCAGCAGAATTTATTATGCAATCTATCTCTGATAAATATTTTTTATAGATTTCTACATTTAATCCTAATTTGTCCTTTGATATGTCTCCACACAAAATATTAATTCTATGTCTATATTTATGATAAAATTCTTGTCCAAAATAGAAATCAGTCTTTTGCATAATCCTTTCTTCAGCTGCTTCAATACTTTTTCCCCTTAATAATAAGTGTACTTTACTATCTGTATTAATCATAATTTCTTTTAAAATATTTACACCAACATATCCAGTAGCTCCTGTAAGTAAAATATTTTTATAAGATACTTCTTTATTCAAGTTAACCTTTTTATATTTTTCTATATCATGTATATAACGATCATACTCAACTTTTATTTCATGTGGTATTTCATTTTCAAATCCTGTAGTTGCTGCTATTTCACCTTTAGCTGCAACATAAAATTTGCTTTTAATATTTAAAGCTAATTCTCTTATTGTTGGATATTCAAATATATCATTTATAACAATACTAAATTCCCTTGATAATTTTGAAACTACCGAGATAGCCTTTAGAGAATTACCTCCTATTTCAAAAAAATCATCATTTATGCCTATAGTACTTAGACCTAACACATCCTGCCATGTTTCCATTATATTTTTTTCTATTTTGTTTCTTGGAGGCTCATATTCCACTCCCATGTTAATTTTTTCTTCTGGATTTGGCAGTGCTTTTCTATCTACCTTACCATTTGGTGTTAAAGGCATGCTGTCTAGCTTTACAAAATACGATGGCAGCATATACTCTGGAAGAAAGTTCTTTAATTCTTTTCTTAGTTCACCTACACTATATTCTTTTTCTCCAAGGTAATAAGCACATAAGTAATTATTCTCATTTTCACATTTCTCTAATACTACCGCTGCATTTATCCCCTCTATTCTTAATAAATTATTTTCTATTTCTTGAAGCTCTATTCTAAAGCCATTAATTTTCACTTGATAATCAATTCTTCCCATAAAGTATATATTGCCATCTGGGAGCCATTTTGCAAAGTCACCTGTTTTGTATATTTTTTCTCCTTTTACATAAGGATTTTCTATGAATTTTTCTTTTGTAAGGTCTTCTCTATTTAGATATCCTCTCGAAATTCCATCTCCGCCTACACATAGTTCTCCCGGCACGCCTATTGGAAGTAAATTGTTATTCTTGTCCATTATATAAGCTGTTGAATTAGATATCGGAACTCCTATAGGTACTACTTTATTTTCATCCCAATCTTCCTTAATTTCATATACCGTTGAAATTACTGTGTTTTCTGTTGGTCCATATCCATTTACAAGCTTTAAATTTTTATATATTCTCTTTATTTTGCTTACCTTTTTACTTGACAGTACATCCCCACCTACCATCAAATATCTTAGATTTTTAAATATTTCTACGTTATTGTCACAATATTGATTAAATAGTGGAGTTGGCATAACCATTATTGTTATTTTATTATGATTAATGTAATTCTCTAATTCAATATCACTAATCGTTAAAACTTTATTCTCCAAATGCAGTGCTGCTCCGTTAAGCAGTGCGACCCAAATTTGAAATACTGAAGTATCAAATGATAAAGAACCACATTGAAGAACCTTATCATTTTCCTTAATTTCAATATAATCAGGATTATTAACAAGCTTTACTAAATTTCTGTTCTCAACACATACACCTTTAGGGTTTCCAGTTGAACCTGAGGTATAAATTACATATACTAAATCCCTCGGTGTATTGATATTTTCAAGGTTTTCTTTGCTCCCCTTAAATATCTCCTCACTTTTTAAATCTATTAATTGTACATTTATTTTTTCTAAATTAATCTTTTCTAACTGATGTTTTTTAATTAAAAGTAGTTTACTGCGGCTATCTTTAATCATATAATTTATTCTTGTTTCAGGGTATTCTTCATCTATTGGTAAATATGCTGCTCCACTTTTTATAATTGCAAGCATAGCAATTATTGTATCCACGCTTCTATCACACAATATTGGAATAATATCTTCTTTAACTACACCTTTTTTTACTAATATATTGCCAAGCTGATTTGCTCTTTCATTTAATTCTTTATAAGTTAAACGTTCTCCATTTGATACAAGGGCAGTTTTATCTTTAAACCTTTCAGCTATTTCTTCAAATAATTCTTTTATTGTTATATTCTCTGCATATTCTCTTTTTGTATTGTTAAAATTATTTAATATAATGCTTTTCTCTCTTTTAGATAAAATATCAATTTCACTAATAGAACAACTAAAATCTTTAGTTACCTCTGATAAAATATTAATATAATGATTAGCAAAGTTTTCCATGAACTTCTTACTATATACCGACTTTTTGTACTCCAATTCACCAAAAGTATATTCCTTATTTTCTTTAAGTATCATAGAAACATCAAATTTTGCTGTCTCACTTTTTAAATTATACATAGATATTTCTGTATCTTTAAAACTTAAATTATCAATATTTAAATTTTGAAATGAAAAAGTAATATTAAACAATGATGTATCATTTATGTTTAATTTCTCAATTAAGTTCTTAAGGTCATACTCTTGATTTTCAAATGCATTCAGTGAGTTAGATTTTACCTCACTCAAAACCTCCTTAAAACTCATATTTCCACTTATATTGCTCCTTAGTGGAAGCATATTTACAAACATACCAACTGTATCCTTAATATCTTCATTGGTTCTTCCTGATACTGGTGTCCCTATAATTAAATCTTCTTGGCCGGTATATTTGTATAATAATACATAATATGCTGATATATAGAACATAAATTTTGTTATGCCTAAATTATTCAAAGTTTTATTTATTTTAGAAGTAAGCTTTTTATCTATTTTGAATTTTATGGTATTTCCTTTAAAATCTTTGTTCAAAACTTTTTTTCCATTTAAGCAAACATTCATTTCAAAAGGTTTTCCTTTAAATTCGTTAAGCCAATAATTTTCTTGTTCTTTTAGCAAATTCTTCTCATACATATTATTTACCCAGTTCGAATAATCTTTATATTGAATTCTTAATTCATTAAGTTTTTCTTCATTATATAATTCTGATAATTCTTTCATTATTATTCCTACAGAAACACCATCAGAAATTATATGATGCATATCAATTATTAATACGAAGGCATCTAAAAATTCAATAATGAAAGCTCTAATAAGTGGACTTTTACTTAAATCAAATGGTTTTATAAACTTTTTAGCTTGAAATTTATTTTTATCGAATTTCATACCAGCATATATATATTTAGTTTTAAAGTCTGCTACTGCATGTATCTTTTGAAATATATCTCCATCAATTACATGAAAACTTGTTCTTAAAGCTTCATGTCTATTTATTAACTTACAGATTGATTTCTCAAAACGATACCTATCAAAGTTACCCTTTATAACATACACTAGAGGTATATTATAATTTGTGCTGTTTACATTAGTTTGGTTTACAGCATATAACCTTTTTTGTACCGGTGATGCCTCATAATAATCTGCTTTATTAGCTTTTTTAATTTGTTTAAAACCTGCTATTCCATCTGAAATGTTACCTTTTAAGTATTCTGCTAACTCTTCTATTGAAGGCTTATTAAATATATCTGTAACAACAATTTTATATTTTAATTCTTTATGAATTTTAGAAACTAATCTTATAGCTGTTAATGAGTTCCCTCCTAGTTCAAAGAAATTATCTTTTACAGATACTTTTTTTATATTAAGTACCTTGCACCAAATATTCTCAAGTTTTTGTTCCATCTCATTTCTAGGTTCTATAAACTCAGCATCACTTTGTGCTGATAAATCAGGTATAGGAAGTGCTTTTCTATCAACCTTACCATTAGAGTTAACAGGCATACTTTCAAGCTGCATTATGTGTGAGGGAATCATATGACCTGGAATTTCTTTCTTTAAAAAATCCCTTATTTCTTTTGAAGATACTTTTTCCTTGCTTACAACATATGCGCATAAATACTTATTTCCATCTTTATCCTTTTGGGCCGCAACAACTGCTTCTTTTAGTTTTGAATACTTTAATAATTTTGCTTCTATTTCTTGAAGCTCTATTCTAAAACCATTAATTTTTACTTGATAGTCCATTCTACCTATAAAATGTATGTTCCCATCTGGAAGCCATTTTGCAAAATCACCGGTTTTATATATTTTTTCTCCTTTTACATAAGGATTTTCTATGAATTTTTCTTTTGTAAGATCTTTTCTATTTAGATATCCTCTTGAAATCCCATCTCCACCTACACACAGCTCTCCAGCTACACCTATTGGAAGCAAATTGTTATTCTTATCCATTATATAAGCTGTTGAATTAGATATCGGAACTCCTATAGGTACTGATCTATTTTCATCCCAGTCCTCCTTAACTTCATATGCCGTCGAAACTACTGTATTTTCTGTTGGTCCATATATATTCATAATCTTTAAATTTTTATATGTTTTTTTTATTCTACTTACCTTCTTGCTTGATAAAACATCTCCACCTGCCATCAAATATTTTAGATTTTTAAATATTCCTATATTGATATCACAATATTGATTAAATAGAGGAGTTGGCATAAGCATTACTGTAATTTTATTATGACTAATGTAATTTTCTAATTCAATATCACTAATTGTTAAAAGTTTATTTTCCAAATGAAGTGCTGCTCCATTAAGCAGTGCAATCCATATTTGAAATACTGAAGCATCAAAGGATAAAGAACCGGATTGAAGAACTCTATCATTTTCATTAATTTCAATACAATCAGGATTATTAACAAGTTTCACTAAATTTTTATTTTCAACGCATACACCTTTAGGATTTCCAGTCGAGCCTGAAGTATAAATTACATATACTAAATCCTTTGGTGTATTAATATTTTTAAGGTTTTCTTTGCTTTCCTTAAATATATCAGCACTTTTTAAATCTATTAACTGTACACTTGTTCTTTCTAAATTAATCTTCTTTAACTGATGTTTTTTAATTAAAAGCAGTTTACTTCGGCTATCTTTAATCATATAATTTATTCTTGCCTCAGGGTAATCTTCATCTATTGGCAAATATGCTGCTCCACTTTTTATAATTGCCAGCATGCCAACTATTGTATCCACACTTCTATCACACAATATTGGAATTATATCTTCTTTGACTACACCATTTTTTATAAGTGTCCTACCAAGCTGATTTGCCCTTTCATTTAATTCTTTGTAAGTTAAATATTCACCATTCGATACAACAGCAGTTCTATTTTGAAATCTTTTAGCTATATCTTCAAATAGTTCTTTTACCGTTTTATTCTCCGCATATTCTCTTTTTGTATTGTTAAATTTATTTAAAATAATGTTTTTTTCTTCTTCAGAAACCACCTGTATCTGAGAGATTTTCATATTAGGATTATTAATAATCTGTATCGCAATAACCTCCATACCTTTAAGCATTTGAGTTATTTGCTGTTCAGTATAATCCTCTATTCTATAATGAATTTCTAATTGAATATTTTCCTTTCTTTTTAATTTTTTAATAAAAATATGTAGTGGAATATTTGCATGCTCTTGAGCAAGTATTTCATTATAAGTATACATATTGTTAGATGCTTCTAAATTATAGCTATCAAGTACATAATAATTTACACAAAATTTAAATAAGGAATCAAATCCCTTTCTCTTTAACTCTAAATCCTGGACTAATAAATCATATGGATATTTCTGATTATGGTAGCAGCTTTTAAGCTCCATATTTAAATAATCCAAAAATTCATTAAAAGTAATATTATCTTTTATATTTATTCTTAAAGGCATGGTTCCTGTAAACATACCTATAGTATTTTTTTGGCGTTCACTATCCCTATTAAAACAAGCAACAGCTAGTGTTATATCGTTATCATTTAATATTCTACTCATATATATACTTGAAATAGAAATAAAGAATTTGTTTAAAGATATGTTTTTATCATTTAAAAATTTTTCAAGTCCCTTTTGCATATTTTGACTTAAAGTAAACGATTTTATTCTAGACTTTGTACTTTTAGGATTTACATATAAAGAATTTTCATTTAAATTTGAGAATTTTTCATTCCAGAATTGCTTATTTTCTTTAAATTCTTTAGAACTTAAATATTTATTTTCATCATATATGAAATCTATATATGAATTTTCAACATTAGAATTTACAACTTTATTACTGCATAGCTGGTTATATATATTACAAAATTGTTTGATTAATAAATTACAAGACATACCATCAAAAATAAGATGATGTATAAAAAAGCATATTCCCATATTTTCATCATTAATTTTATAAATAAAAAACTTAAATAGCAATTCATTTTGCCTATATAAAGTTTTTCTACCTTCATTTATACAAAATTCATCAAGCTGCTTTTCAGCATTATTCTTGTACATTGTAAAATCTAAAAAAGGTACGTTAATAAATTTATATTCTTCTACATATTCATATAACTTTCCATCTTCCTCATAAAACTTCAATCTAAAGGAATCATTTTTTTTAATAATTAAATTTATTGTCTTTTCTAATAAATGAATATCTAGGTTGCCGCCAATATAAATTTTAGACACAATATTATGCATTGATGTACCTGGAAACAATATTTCATTGTACCAAATTCTCTTTTGTGGATGTGTTATTTCAAACTTTTTATTAATGCTATTCATAAAAATACCCCCTAATATGTTAGTTTACATATATACTACACTTTAAATAAAAATATAGTTGCAACATTTTTCTTTTAAATGTAATTTTTAAATTTTATTAACATATTAGATTATAAGCTGCTCTTTATCATACTAATAACTATTTTTTCATCAATACCATTTTTAAATGAAATAGAATATGATAGCTCTCCATTTTTCCATGTTGCTGAATTAACTATTTTATTTTTGCTCTCTTCTAGGTTTACGCTAATTTTATTTATTTTACATACATTTTCAACTCCAGATGTATTAGAAACATCTCCTGTATTTCCAATATCTTTCCCTGCTCTAAAATTAATTGTATCTTTACCATTGATATATTCTACTTCAATCATGTTATCTTCTATAACATATATTTTATTTAAATCAAATCCATCAGGTATTTCTTTTATATAATTTATGTTTAAGTTTACCTCCCTTTCAGCTTCTTCCAGAGTTTTGTACTCTTTTATCTGGTTTCCACAAGCAACTGAGGGAAACTTGCCTTGTTTATCATTTTCTTTATTATTATTTTCTTCCTTATTTGCTTTAACATTTTTGTTATTATTATTTACTCTATTATTGATATTACTATTGTCATCACTCTTATTATCTGAAATGCTATTTTCCTTATACTTTAAAGGATCACTTTTCTTATAATTTTTATTATCACTAACATATTTATTTGCATCTTTTTGCCTTTTAGACATATCATAACTTTGGCTATTTTTATTTTCTATACTATATCTTTTGTAATTATTATATGATTTACCTGATTGCCTATTTTGTGAATTTTTATTTGTATTATGTACATATTTCTGCTTTAAACTATGCCTATTATGTTTAAATAATTTAAGATTATTATTTACAACATTTAAACTTAACGCTAGTGTAAAAAAACTTACAGCAATAATTAGTATATTTCTTGTAAGTACTTTATGATTTTTTATTTGTGAATTTGTATTTTTAATTTGTAAATTTGCACTTAACACATTGTGGAGTATTCTCTTTTTCATATCTTCATTTATACTAATCTTATCCAATGCTCTTTTATAATTATTACTCAAAATCATACTCCTCCCTTAACTTCTTCTTTAATATCTTTCTTGCTCTACTAAGCAATGAACGTACTGTTGAATTTTTTTTATGTACTATAGCTGCAATTTCTACCGTAGTGTAATCCTCATAATAATATAAATAAATAATTTCCCTGTATTTTAGTGGAAGCTCCATGACTTTATTAAGAACATTATTATCTTTATATTCATCGTAATATGGAATTTCAGTTAATTCCACATGCTTTTTAAACCACGCAGATTTTAATTTGTTTTTGCAAATATTTCTTGCAACGCAAATAAGCCAACTTTTTTTATGATTATTATTTTCAAATATTTGTATATTTTTAAGCAATTGGATAAAAACCTCTTGTACTACATCCTCTGCATCATAAATATTTTTCATATATGAATATGCAAGTCTCAATAACATATTCCCATAATGATCCAAATCCTGTGAGATAATTTCATTTGTACTTAATGAAATCTCATTCATTATAAAACTCATCCTTCCGTCCTGCAGTACAAAACACTATAAAGTCCCTAAATGATTTATATTGAATTTTTTAATTATTAATAAGTACCTTTAATTTATTCAAACTCCGTTTTTTTCCACTGAAACTAAATACAACATACTATTTATTTTTCAGGCTGCATAATTTACAAGCTTATCATTTCTACTTAACTTAATGCTTTGACCATCTACATTTCTTTAAATATTTAAACTTTAAGTTCAAGTACATTTTGAACTTCTTCAACATTATTAAATTATCCTATAAAATTTTCTAAATATAATACAACTTAACCTAAAAAAATGTTGCACAAAATTATATATTTCTTATAATTTTATCAAGTGTTTTTTAATTCTTTAGTGTTTCAACTTAAACTACCTAAATCACTATTATTTCCTATCAATTTTATGCAAATAAAAACGGCTATGCAAAAACATAACCGCTTTTATTGATATAATTAACTTTTTCTAATTTTCCTCAGCAGAATCCTTTTCTACTTCCTCTTTGATCTCCGTTTCATCTATGTCTTTTAAAAATTTTTCCATAGACGGCAGGTCTTCTATATTCTCCATATTAAAGCTTTTCAAAAATTCATCTGTAGTTTCATATAATATAGGTCTTCCTGGTACATCTAACCTTCCGCATTCTTTTATAAGCTTCTTTTCTTGAAGTGTTAAAATAGCTCTATCGCTTTTAACTCCTCTTATTTCGTCTACATCTATTCTCGTTATAGGTTGTTTATATGCAATAATTGCAAGAGCTTCAAGAGCTGCTTGAGAAAGTGCCTGTCTTGTATTTGTCTTTAATAATTTTCGTACATATTCACTATTTTCATTTTTAGTAACAAGCTGATACGAATCATTTACGTTTATTAATTTTATACCTCTTGAATCATCGTTATACTTAACTATCATATCATTTATTATATTAAGTGTCTTTCTTGTACTGCACTCAATTATAGAAGCTATTTGCTTTAATTTAAGCGGCTCCCCACTTACAAACAAAAGAGATTCAATTATAGATTCATAAAAGACTTCCTTTGAAGTTTCATTCATCTCCATCTGCTTTTCTTTAATTTTGCTCAAGTACTTTCATCCCTTCTATATATATATCTTTAAAATTATTTTTCTGGTATGCTTTTACATCCTTAAGTTTTATTAATTCTAAAAGTGCCAAAAAAGTAACTACTATTTCAATTTTACTAGAACACTCTTTAACTAAGCTGGAGAAATACACTTCTTTTTTTAATTTTACACTTTCACTTATTTGATCCATCTTATCTTCAATTTTATAAGTATCGGGCGATATTTTATCTGAAAGATTATCACCTATATTCAGCTTACTTGTATACATCTCCATTAACTTTTCAAATAACTTGTACATATCAAGAAGAGTTTTTCCCTTAAGAATATCTTTATCAAATTCCCCTTCTAAATTGTCGTCAATTATTTCCGGTTTTTTGGAAAATACCTCTCCATAATCTTTTTCACGTTCTTTTAAAAACTCAGCTGCTAATTTAAACTTTTTATACTCTACTAATTTAGAAACGAGTTCCTGTGTAGGATCCTTTTCTTCATCTTCTTCCTCATCTTCTTTGTTTTTAGGTAAAAGATATTTCGATTTTATTTCTATTAAAGTAGCCGCCATAACTATAAATTCAGAGGTTACCTCAAGATCCATTTCCTTCATCTCATTTAAATACTGTATATATTGATTGGTTATATCAAATATTTTTATTTCGTAAATATTCATTTTATTCTTTTTTATAAGATGAAGAAGAAGGTCAAAAGGTCCCTCAAAATTATCTATGCTTATATTCAGCGTCATATAAAATCTCTCCCATATTTTTCTCTGCGAAATCACTTAAATCAAAATTCATGAGCATATTTACGTTTTTTCTTAAAATAAATTGTTTAATCAATCCTACTACTTTTCCATCTATTTTAATTAATTTCTTTATTTCGCTGCCACTTATTTTTAAATTACATTTCAATATATTATTTACATAATTGTATATTTTATACTTTATATCATCATTCCATGAAAAAAGAATAAGCTCATAATCACTCATACCTCTAAGTATATTATATATATCATAATTTGTTTTTGCATGCAATAATCCTACCTCTACTTCATTTTTCTTCAAAACAAACTCTCTAATTGGATTTATAAGCTCCTTACTAAAAAAAGAATTTTTAAGTATAATAGTATTTAGTTTCTTATCTTTAGAGCAGTAAATCAAATTTAAAAAATTCATATAGGGATTTTTGCTGCAATTACAGAGTATATTCTTACTTCCAAGCTTCTCATAATCAATATTAAAAATTCCATACTTATGACAGGTCTTTAACATTTCGATCCAGTTTTTCTCACAACAAATTAAATACAATTCTTTTACGTACCTATCATAACTTATAGAATCAAATATATTATTGCTAATAAGCTTTTTTATTACATCCTCTTCTTTAATCTTAAAACCATATCTAATACCATATCTAATGGCTCTAAAAATTCGTGTAGGATCTTCATTATATGAATTTTTATGTACAGATTTTATAGTCTTCTCATTTATATGTTTTATCCCATTATGCAAATCTATAATTTTCTCTTTAGCAAGATCATAGGCTAAAGCATTGATTGTAAAGTCCCTTCTATATAAATCATCTTCAATAGATGAAGGTTTAATAACTGGAAGCATTCCATCATTTAAGTAGATTTCACTCCTGCACCTTATTAAATCTATAACTATTCCATTATTAAAATGAAGCGTTGAAGTTTGAAACTTTTCATAATAAACGTACTTTTTCAAAGTTTTCAAAGCTTTTATAACCTCCAGGGGATTTTCCTCAATACACAAATCAATATCTCTAGTTTTCAAATTTAATATTGAATCTCTAACAGCGCCACCAACTATATATACTTTTATTTTTTTGGCTTTGCATATATGCTTTATTTCATCTAAAACACTTATTTGATTTTCATCAAGTATCCTAAACACATCCACCAAAATGCATCCTTCCATCTATAAAAAAATAAACTGTAATTCCAATAGAAATGGCTTTACAGTTTATTTTATCATACTCTATATTGCATTATCAAATATACGTTCTAAATCATGTTTGAAATTATCAAAAAATCCTCCTAGTTTTATATCTCTGTCACAATATATTTTAACTCTACCAGCAAATTTGCCATTTACATAGTACTCAGAGTATCCAATAATCGTTCCCATTTTAAGTTCCTTAGTTTTCTTATTTATTTTATAACAGCATCTATTAGTTATAGTGCTTTTATCTCCTCTTGGGACAACTACAGATAAATCATCTTCTGCTTTTATTAAAAAGAATTTATCACCTTTCTTATTCAAAGGGACCTTTTTTACAACACTATTCTTTGAAACAATCTTTTTGGAAGTAAATTTTGAAAAACCATAATTCATTAACATAGAAGCATCTTTATTTCTTATTTTATACGTAGGAGCTCCCATTATTATGGCAAGCATTCTAACGTTATCTTTACATGCTGTTGCACTTATACAGTACTTTGCTTCATCTGTAAATCCTGTTTTCAATCCATCACAGCCTTTGAAAAACCTTACCAATTTGTTGTGATTTACAAGACCTATAGGACTTTTTCTTCCTTCACTTATAGTCTCCATATACGTTCCTGTATACTTTAAAATTTTAGGATGTTTTAAAAGCTCACGTGACATAAGCGAAATATCATAAGCCGTTGTCATATGTCCAGCAACATTTAGTCCTGTGCAGTTTTTAAAAGTAGTATCCTTCATTCCAAGTTCCTGTGCCCTTTTATTCATCATGTTTACAAAATTTGCTTCGCTGCCGCCAAGATACTCTGACATCGCAACCGCTGCATCATTTCCTGAAGCTATGGCTATTCCTTTTAAAAGTTCCTCTACAGTTCTAACTTCTCCTGTATCTAAAAGCATAGAACTTCCGCCCATTTTTTTTGCATTCTCACTTACTGTAACCTTGTCTGAAAGTCTAATCTTTCCACTGTCCACAGCTTCCATGGTAAGTAACATTGTCATTATCTTAGTTACTGAAGCAGGTGCAAACTTTTCATGAGAATTTTTCTCATAAATAACTGTTCCAGTTGATGGTTCAAGTAGTATAGCAGACTTACCATCAACATTAATACCTGAAGTATCATTTGGCACTTCATTTTTAGCATTATTTTTAGGCTCAAATGCCATTACATTAGTTGGTAAAAACACACTTTGAAGAAATATAAATAGCAGAGCTACCGCCCCTATCGTAATTCCCCTTTTTTTCATTTATGTATCATCCTCTCTAACAATATCAGTTTACAGATTTATTTTTACCATATTGTCAGAAATTATCACATAAATGAAAAATTTTTTTCTTTTATAGTTTTTCTAGTATTGTTGTTACAAGTTTAGTAAACTTTTCTTTAACCATATTTGAAGTTTCCATTACTTCTCTGTGATCAAGAGGTTTATCAAGTATTCCAGCTGCCATATTAGTTATACATGATATACCTATAACTTTAATTTTACAGTGATTTGCTGCTATAACCTCTGGCACTGTAGACATTCCAACAGCATCACCGCCTAAAGTCCTTATCATTCTAATTTCAGCTGGTGTTTCATAATTAGGTCCTGACATCATAAAGTAAGTTCCAGAAACCACATCAATATCAGCTTCATCTGCTGCCTTCCTAGATAATTCTAAAAGTTCCTTGTCATAGGCATTAGACATATCTGGAAATCTCGTTCCCATCTCATCACAATTTTTACCTATTAACGGATTTATACCTGCAAAATTTATATGATCCTTTATAATCATTAAATCACCAGGTTTAAATGCAGTATTTACTCCACCAGCTGCATTTGTAACTATAAGAGATTCAACACCTATGCTTTTCATTATATAAATAGGCAATGCAAGGTCTTCCATTTTATTTCCCTCATAATAATGAAATCTTCCCTGCATCATAACTACATATTTTCCATTAAGCTTTCCAAACACAAATTGACCTGCATGACCTTTAACTGTGGATGTTGGAAGATTTGGAACATCCTTGTATTTTATAACAACCTTTTCACTTACCTTGTCTGCAAGCTCTCCTAGTCCAGAGCCCAATATTATAGCAATACGAGGTTCTCCTTTTATTCTAGCTTTAATAAAATTTGAACTTTCTTCTATTGTTTTTATATCCATATTAATTCTCTCCTTTATCTTGCAATTAAATCTTTAAAACTTTTACCTTCTAAATTATTTCTCATCATTTATTATGTACTTTTATATGTTTAAGGCTATGTAAATAAATTAGGCTCTAGGATGTGTTTTCTTATAAACTTCAACAATTCTAGTTTTTTTACACATCCCAGAATAAATTTGAGTAGTAGACATATCACTATGCCCTAAAAGTTCCTGTATTGTTTTTATATCTGCTCCATTTTGAAGCAAATGAACCGCAAAAGAATGTCTTAAAGTATATGCATTAATCTTCTTTTTTATGTTGGATTCTTTTGCATAATGCTTAACTATTTTCCAGAACCCTTGGCGTGTCATTTTATCTCCCTTTAAATTAAAAAACAAATAATCTAAATTTTGAATGTTGAACTTTGTCCTTATTTTTAAATACGTTTCAAGACGTTTAACTGCATAAGATCCCATTGGAATTATTCTCTCTTTATTTTTTATGCCCTTGCACTTTATGTATGATAATTTTAAATTCACATCATAAATAGTCAAATTTAAAAGTTCAGTAACCTTCATACCGGTGGCATACATTATTTCAAGCATAGCCCTATCTCTTATGCCCTTATCGGAACTTTCATCCGGTTCATTTAATAATCTTTCAACTTCTTCAATAGTAAGTACTTCTGGAAAATCTCTTTTTATTTTTGGGACTTCATATTGAACAACAGGATTATCTTCCTTTATGCCTTTTACCTCGAGATACTTAAAGAAATTTCTTATAGAAACTATATTTCTTACAATGGAACTATTAGCACGTCCACTTTTTTGAAGATGCTGTACATATGCCATTATAGTAATTACATCAACCTCTTTAATTTTTTCCGATCTCTCCTTCAAGAAATCATCAAATCTCTTTATATCTCTCTGATAAGCATCAATAGTATTTACACTGAGATTTTTTTCTTTCATTTCACAGAAATATTGTTCAATTAAATTATTCATATATAAGTCTCCTACTCCTTTTAATTATAACCTTCACAAATTCTAAAATAATATATATATTTTATTATAAATTGCTTACTATAATTAAATATATTATATACAAAATAACTGTTACTATTAATATTCTTTTTCTCAACAATGTAAGTTATAATTTTGTCTGCAATTTCCGGAAGCAGTATGCCAAAAATTATAAGTATTAGAAAACACTTTAAAAATTTTATTATAAATAAAGTTACTTCCTTATTCATATCAAAAAAGACTTCCCCAAAATTGTATTGATGCGAGTTTAATTATATTTGGCGTACAATATGTTTCAAATAAAAAGCCTATTCCCATAAATATAGTTACACAAACAAATATTAAAGAATATGAACCTATTTTAGTAAATATTCTGCTCTTTATACCATCGTTAAACCCATACTTTATAAGACCTATGGAAAATTCCATAGAAATAACCGAAACAAATACAATACACGGTATATAAATCAAATTCTGAGGTAAAACGCCCAAAAACGCCATTGTAATTCCCTTTATTCCGAGATTGTTAACAAAAAATGTTATTGTAAATCCAAGACTAAATCCTTTTAATACATCAATGATCAAAATCACAGGTATGCCTATCATGGTAAGTCCCAAAAACCAAATTGCTAATATTAATGGTATATTGTTTTTTAATGTCTCAAATAAAATTCCATTATAATTCATAGAAACATTACTTTTGCTCTTCGTAAAACTCAAAATATAACTCATCAAGTCACTTTTTTCATAGCCTGTCATGTATTTAACTGTATAAACACCTATTACAAAACCTATTCCAATACTTAAAGAACTTATAATGTAAAGCCAAAATTTCTGCCTTACATGATTTCCTATCATCTCAGCTATATTTAATTTCATGCACCTCACCCTTTCATCCATATCATTTTAATAAATAATATGCCATTAAAAAAAGGTTTATGCACAATTTATATTTAAATAAAACCCTACGTTCTCCTACACATAAGTATATAAATAAATTTTACTATTGAAATCCTCATTTGTAAATGCACATTTTATTCACATAATTTACCCCTAGACTCAAGGTACTATTGAGTTAAATCATAATTTTGTACATTATTCTCTTAAAAGAAGCTATTACTTTTTATATTTAAGTAATTCCATTTAAATATATCCTTAAGCAACTTACTACTTTATTTTTGGTTTTTTATTTATATTATCTTTTATTTTATTTTCTAGTTCATCTGCCTTACCTGAAATTCTAATACAGGCAATAACACTAAGCAAGGAAATTAATACAAATACGCTGCATACTATAACTACTATTTTTACCAACATAAATATATCACCACTTGTCAATAATCCTATCTTAAGTATTCCCTTTAAATATTTTTCCCATAATATGAACTTATAATCATTTTAATTTGTTTTTAATAAGCATTTTATATTATATCACAATTTTTGCATAATATTTCTACCAATATGTATATGTATTAATTCAAATTGAAAAGATATAATATATGTTCACTTCATTCCCACAATTTATCATCGCCTTTATTCTATGCGAAGTAACAGTATTTTAAGAACGATTTAAATAAAACTCAATAATACTTTGCCCAAAATAATGAAAAGACTTAGTAATTTTAATTTGTCTGAGCTTCTTCTCAGCGAGTTATTAAAATTTCTTAGTATTTTCATTATTTTGGGCTTAGTATTATGAATTTTATTTAATGTTCTAAAATACTATTACTTCGCATTATTTACTTGCTATTTCTTTAGCTACATCAGTTTCAATTGTTTTAGCCACAAAATCAACTATCTCTTTTATTTGAGCCCTTGATAAATGGTCTCCATATTTATTATCCAATTTATCTAGTAAATCAGTTATTTTATCCTCTGCAAAATCCTCTGGATGAAGTTTGGCTAATTGAATCAAGAATTGCTTACACTCATTATAATTTGCATCACCCATTTTGCTTTTTATAAAAGTGAGCCCAGCCTTTGCTTTTTTAACTGCTACTGGTACTATAAGTCCTACAATTATTCCTAAACCGCCATAAATTAGATTTGTATAATTATCCATTATTATTTTACCTCTTTATTCATAATTTTTAGTATAATAAAAAAGCTGCTTACAAATTATATATAAGCAACTTTATAACCAATTGTTCCTATTCAATAAACTTAGCAATGTTACATTTCTCGCACTATAATTCCTGCATTTATAACAGCATTTAATTGATTATCACTGCTAGATTCCATTATTGCTATTGTATTGAGATAGCTAACCTGTGTATATTGTCCAAATAAGTATTATAAAATAAATACTCCATATTCATGTTTATACTTTAACTTCAAAAATAGACTTCCTACATTCTAACTATGAATGAAGAAAGTCTATTGATATTATTTTTAAAATTAACACATATATTTAAGGACTCACCTTGTAACATAAAAGCAAACTTTTCCTAAAATATTGCTACCACTAGTCTATGATACTTTATTTTTAAGTCTTAATTTATCATCAATCATTGCAATGAATTCTGAATTTGTAGGTTTACCCTTGCCATTGTTTATAGTATAAAACCCACTAAAATCAACCATTCCACCGTTTATTATATATTTTCAAAAATTATATATCGTTCAATATTCATTGGTTTATATATATAATAATAGTTATTAATTACATATATATTATACCCTATTTTTTTATTATGCAATACCCCAAAATTAAAAGAAAGAAAAAAAGGGATACAACAGAGTAATTTAATATCCTATCGTATCCCGCAAATCTATTTACCCACTATTTTTTCTAACATAATTACTTTCTTATTCAATGTAATAATTCAATAAATTATGTCAATTTAATCAATACTTATTGTGAATCTCAAATCACAGTATGTCTGAAATTTTTGCAATATTCAAGTAATATAAGAAATCTACATCTATTTCTTATAGGTTATCCTATTAAGATAATTACAATAAGAAGCAATTAAATACATCATTTAACATTTATTCCTATAAGTTGTACACTTTGTTTGTATTTAAAATACAAATAATCGAATTTTAGGAGGATTTAAAATGAAAAACTTAAAATTAAAAACTTTATCTTTAGGAATTGTATCTAGTATCTTAATTTCTTCTAGCGCTTTTGCTGCTACTAATAATACAAAACAAATAAACACAACTTCTACTAAAGTAACTACACAAGCACCATCTAAGAATGCTACATTGTTAAAACTTCGTGATTCATGGGATAGTAGAGACGCTTCTAAAATACTTGGCAGTGGTGGATATATTGAATTAGGTGATGAAGGAACAGCTGTTCTACAAGTTCAATATCGTCTACAATCTGCTGGTTTTTTACCTCTTATTTATACTAGTGTTGATGGTATATTTGGACAAGAAACATACAATGCTGTTAGAAATTTTCAATCACACTATGGTTTAAGGATTGACGGTATTGTTGGCTGGGCAACATGGAATGAATTATTAAAACATTAAAGTTTGTGTAATATAAATTCACATGATCTAAAAACCTAAACGAAGCTCAAGATTATTTATTTAATCCTGAGTTTCATTTCTATAATGTTTCTCTGTACTTGATCTAAAATTTTTCATAATGCACTGTTCCAATATAAATTGTTGAAAACCTTCAGCAAAAGTTCTATCATTCACTTTAGTTTTCATATTTATTTTTTAAATACTACGCACCTCTACACACCTATAGATGTGAGTAGCTTTTTATGTATTTAAAATAGTCCATTCTAGTTAATCAAAGCCTTTAAAATACCCCTATTTATTCATAGCTTCTTCAACTGCAACGGCAACACTTGCTCCAACCATTGGGTTGTTACCCATTCCGATTAATCCCATCATTTCAACGTTGGATTTACTTTTTACTGTTGAACCCACATAAATACTTAATTAATATAAAATCAATACAAAAAATAAAAAAGAGTATATTAATGTAAATATACAGTAAATTTATTTTATAGTTTCAACTTTTATCATGCATTAATCTAAATATAAAACTATTATTTTTTCTCATTTTTACTCAGAACTTCATTTCTATATAATCCTAATCCAATAGACGTTATAACTAAATCACTTATACCTTTTAATCCGGATATTAACAATCCAATGCTTATACTCGTGATAATACACACAATCATTTTATAATTAGGCAATTTACTTGAATCAAAATAATACAAAACTAATAATAAAAAATTAATAATAATACTTGCAATCCAGGTTAATGTACTAAGATAAAACGGAACAACAAAATCAAAATAAGAATCTGTTTCTTGAATTAGATTTAAAAATCTTTCATTAATCAAACTCGTTATAATTGCTAATGCTCCTACAACAATAGCAAGTATGCCTGCATCAATTGCTATTGAATCTTGAGAATAATCTTTTAACAGTTGAAGTTTATTATTTATTGGCAATATTAACATTATTACGAAAGCAATAACAGAAACAATTATTAGTAAAAAAAAATCAGCAGATAAAAACACATTTTTTATTCCATACTTTTTTAGCATTGACTTTCCGTTTATATCAATCAATTCTTTCATCTCCTCAAAGTTTTAATTGAGATGATTCTCTCTCTTTATAATATCTATGAGTTCTTTAAACTTTTTAATATATATTTGTATAGATGAATCACTTTTAATACTTTTTTTATAAATCGTACACTCTGAATCTATTCTCTTAATCACCTTTTCATTTATATTTTTAACATTTATAACAAATGTGCCATACGCATTTTTAACCATATTAACACATTGGCTAAAAACAGTATCTTCTTCTTTTGAAATTTCACCTTCTTTATTTTTTAAAGTAACATTAATTTCACTTATTTTTTCTTCTTTTAAAGCTTCATCTAATTTTTTAAATCCATTTTTTGAAGTATAATTTGCAGGTATTATATTAAATTTTGCATAATAAATTTTATTTATTTCAGCTAATATTTTATCTATATCAGCTGATTTAGGATATAATTTAATTTTTATCTCACCAATGGTTGGATTTATTAAATAACATAATCTTTCAAATTTCTCCATAAAAGTTTTTTTGTCTATTTCATAGGTATCTTCAAATACAATTATTTCACTTTTTTGATCATATAAAAAAATGTTCTCATAAGCCTTATTAGTTTCATCTTCCCAATAAGTATCATGCATATCATCATCATATTTTTTCTCTACAACCTTTTTTCTTATCTTACATAATTTTCCTGTTATATATTCTTCAGAATCTAATTGTATCTTCTTTACATCAACAAATGTCCATTTTAATGTTTTTGTTTCATATATCTTATCCTTATAATTTAATATTGCCTCACCTATTAATGGTATTAAACTATCAAAATTACTATAAAAAATATTTTGATTTATATTTATTTTCGCTGCATATATGTATCTACTCATTATATTTCCTCTCTTTTGATTTAAGTATACTAATTTCTATTTAATTTAATTATTTCTACAAAAATCATAAAATTCCTCCACCGAATTACATAAAACTGCTGTGTGTTACCTATTTTAGAAAAATATAAATATATTTAAAAAATATATAAAAATTACAACAACAAAAGGGATACAACTCAATAAATTAATATTTGAGTTGTATCCTTTCCTATTATATATAGTATCTTTATATTTATAAAATATATACATTATGTTTATTTAACTACTTCCTTATCAACGTCAATTTCAATAGTTTTAGCTACAAAATCAACTATCTCTTTTATCTGATTCCTTGATAAATGGTCTCCATATTTATTATCCAATTTATCTAATAAATCAGTTATTTTATCCTCCGCAAAATCCTCTGGATGAAGTTTGGCTAATTGAATCAAGAATTGCTTACATTCATTATAATTTGCATCCCCAATTTTGTTTTTAATAAAAGTAAGTCCAACTTTACCCTTCTTAACTACGACTGGTACTATAAGTCCTATAATTATTCCTAAACCACCATAAATTAAATTTGTATAATTTTCCATTGTTACATTACCTCTTTCTTTATAATTTTTAATATAATAAAAAAGCTACCTATTATATATAAGCAACTTTATAATTAATAGTTCCTATTTAATAAACTTGACCATGTTGCATTCCCTACAATTCCATCATGATTTAATCCATGTCTTGCTTGATAATTTTTCACATATGCTTCAGTCTGCCTGCCAAATATACCATCAAATTTAATTCCCATTCTAAATTGTATTATTCTCGTGGCTAACCTATTTACATAAGGTCGTCCACATATTGGCTTAGAATAAATAGTTGCCATTGCATTAGCACACTTACAACCCCATATTCCATCAGCATTTAACCCACATGCAACCTCAAATTCTTTTATTTTAGCTGTGGTCATTTTGCCTTGAATTCCATCAACAGTAAGTTCAGCACTCATAACAGTATTTAATTGTTCTTGAATTATCCTTACTGGATTTCCTTCTTGCTGCTGTATTGAAATATCCTGTGGTGTGTCATTTAGATAAGCATTATCAAGAAAATAATCCATGTCTACATTACCATTTATTGCTCCTGCAATATTTCCTGTCTCTGTATATTGCCAACTTGCAATATTGGGATAAAGATGTGGAACACGACCATATGAAGCCAACCATAAAATAGTATCAGATGGTATATTCCCTGCAAGATAATCACTAAAGAATGAGGTTGAAGTATACAAACCTACTCTTTTCCCTTGTGATTTTAAATAATTCAAAAATTGATTTACATAACTAACAACTTGAAATTTACTTGTCCAATAGCTCTCATTTTCAACATCAAGCCACAACACCATATCATTATGCCTATTACCTATTTGATTTAAGAAAAATTGTGCTTGTAATATAGGATTACTCTTTCTTAAGAAATGATAATATCCTATTTTAAACCCATTAGATATTATTTGATTATATCTATAATCTAAAAGTGAATCCCTAAAATCACATCCTTCAGAAACCTTTTGTACGATAGTTGTTACACCTGCATTATGAAGATTTGAATATGAACAGATATCATCTCCGCTATAAACGTCTATCGCCCAATTTTGAGCTTGTACATTTTTATACATTAAAAAAGTAGTAGATATAAATATACCTACTACCAATAAACTCAATATTCTATTTTTTATTTTCATTAACTCATCCCCATTTATCATTTAAATAAAGTAACTTTAGCAAAGAATCCTATAATTGCAATTCCTAATCCTACAACTGCATAATAAACATGTTTTAAATCTGTTTGTATTTCCCCTATGTCTTTACTATTCTGCATACTAATAGAGTAAGCATTTTCGGACTTTTGCCTCAAATTAGCAAAGTCATCTAACTTAGTCTCGATACGGACTAATCTGGTTAGTATGTCTTGTATGTTGTCTTTGTCGTCCATTATTAATACCTCCCAAAAAATAAAATTAACATCCTATTTGGATGTTTTTAAAGTTAATTATTAGCTTTTTCTATTACTGGAATATCTATTTCATTGAGTCTCATAGCTGGATAATCAATTTGTTTAGCTACTATTTGCCAACCAAATTTAATATCCTTATCACCTTTAACAATGAAGCTGTTTGGGTCTCTTTCCTCAACCCATATATCGCCTTGTCCATATTTTGTTAGAAAAACTTGATATGGATAATTAACAGTATCTACAGTTTCATTAAATATCTTTTCAATATCTATTGTAGCAGTACCATTAACTAACTGACTTTCTCCAAAATCACTAAAATAACATTCTGCTGTTTCAAAAGCATTTAAACCTCTAGCTCCATAATCTTTTGTTCTAACACATCTCTGCTTGTAACCTTCTGCTATAAAGCCACCTACAACATGGAGAGTACCATTACCATTATTTGAATTTCCACCAACACAATATAATCTAGTATCATAATCAGCATTAGTTCCGCTTGAATGGAAGTCAATATAAGTTGTCGAAGGTACTGTTTGTGAACCGAATTCCATTCCACTATTCGCTTCTTCAAGCCTTAATTGTATTCTGTTATCTTGACTTGTAATACTGTTTCCATTCCAAGTTATTCTATTCACTCTCAAATCTCTTGAAGAATTAATATCGATACCATCTGCTGAAGGTTCACAAATTTCAAAATAATCATTTACATTGTTATTTGAATCAAAAGCCTGCATATATATTTTATTCCATACCATAGCTATACTTGAACGACTAGAGGTATCATTACTCATATGGCTTATGTTTACTGAATCTGAACCCATTTCGTTTCTACTGTATATTGTTCCACCATATGGGTCGTTTGGATTTAATATACCTTGAAGAATATTAATAGGTGAACCACCGCTTGCTGTTATTCCGTATTTATCAAGCATTAAAATTGGGGTATTGTTAGCATCATTTATAACTTCTTTTCCATCACCATTGCCGCTACCACCTAATGTTAAAACTCCACCTGCTATCTTATTTGCGGACACACTTCCATCTTCTATCAACACACCTGTTATACACCTTTTAAGAAAAATTCTTCTTAATCTAATATTCTTTCCCCCCACACCAGGGAATCCAGCAACAAATAAACAAGCATTAGTTCCAAAATTAGGTATTGTTACATAACCACTAAATTTTGTTTCTGTTGTACCAATAGTGAAATTATTACTCTGTCCATTACATAACCATGCCTTATTAATATCATATATCCATACACTCATATTGGTTGAAACTGATACATCACTTATTGCATAAAATTCATAATAAAGTTGTTCTCCTGCTCGGAATGGAATAGCTGATTGATTAGTAATCATAAAATAATCTGAATTATTATTTGTTCTAATTACATATCCATTACTAATAGTAGTTGTATTCCAACCTGTTGATACATTAGCACCAGTAAGTTCATTGCAAACTGCTAAATTTGTGCTATCTCCTATTTGTAATTTATCTGCTGTAATAGTATTGGATGATATATTATCAGATGTTATAGTATTGCTTGCAATTTCATTAGCTGTTATACATTTCGAAGCTATCTCTCTTGCTGTTATGGAATCTGCCACAAGTTTGTCACCTGTGATTGTATTAGCAAATATTAAATCATCTGTTATAGCATTATTAGCAATTTGCCCTGTATTAACAGCCTTATCATCTATTTTATTTGTAGTAATAGCTTTGTCTGCTATTCTTTGTCCATTAATTGTTCCTGCCGTTAGATTGTCACAGTTTAAATTTACAACATCTATTATCCCTGCATCTATTCTTCCTGCGGTTAATTTATTAGCAGTCAGAGTTATTATTTTACTATCCGTTATACTACTATCTGCAACTTGTTCAGTCTTTACTGCTCCTGTATCAATCAATGCTGTTGTAATGGCACCAGTTTTTATTTTAGCAGTTTCTATTGTGGCATCTGCAATCTTAGCATTATCTATACTTGCATCTTTTATTTTAGAAGTGTCTACAGCTTCATTTTGAATGTCTGCATTAGTAACCACTAATTTATTAGCTGTTGCCCTATCAATTTTAGCATTCGTAATAGCTCCATCCTCTATATCGGTTGTACCTACAACAAGTTTATTAACACTAGCTCTATCAATTTGTGCGTTTCCTATAGCGGCATTAACAATATTGGAACTGTCAACAGCTTCATCACCAATTTTTGCGTGTGTGATACTTCCATCCTTTATATCAGCCGATTGTACCACTAATTTATTTACGCTTTCTCTGTCTATTTTGGCATTAGTAATGCTGGCATCTACTATCTGTGCTGTTCCTACACTGGCATTTGCCATTTGTGCATTGGTAACACTTACATTATTAACTTTTGCCCAATCAACACCATTTAAAGTACTTCCATCTACACTTCCATTACTTGTTGTAACATTATCTACTGTATCTTTTGTATTATCAAAACGAGTTACTAAATCCTCTATATTATCTAATACATTACTTATTTCTGCTGTATTCCTTTCTGGTTCTTCTAAATATTTATCAATCTTTTTTATTCTTTGTAAATCCATAATGTTATTGTCTTTATCTACTAGCATTATGGTGTCGCCTATATCATAACTTAAAACTTTATATTCGTCTGGCTTTAAGTTTGCTAAATCTATAATATTAACTGAATAACTTTTCTTAGGTTTAGAAAGTTGCTCTAGTCTATCATTGGCATCATCCCATAAGTTATAAACATTATCATACCTATTATCTTTCCAATATGCCCGTATATGTTGCGTGGAATAAGTATAATCACTGATATAGTCTCTACCATCATTAATACCAGTTATTCTCAATCCATTAGCACCAATTGGACAAAGCTCTGTTATAAAATCCCTGCTATCACCTTGAACAGATAAACTTTTTAAATTTAAATCTTTCATAAAGTATGTACCTTTTTTTGACCCTAGCTGTTCATAAATCTTTACTTCTTTATTTTTGGCATCAAATGTCATGTCACAATGAAACATATTTTGTATCTCTTGAAGAATTTCATAAACCGTACATTCAGCCTTATTTATATTTCTTACCTTTGTTACGTTGCAATAAGATACAAACCATGTAGTATGTCCTAATAATTGGTCAGTAACTGATTGACAAGAGGTTTGATTATAAGTAAAACTATCAACTAAAGTTCCTTTTAATTCTTGAATATCTACTTCACAAACTAATTCCTTATAATTGTCCTCATTTATATTAACTTCTTTTACAACATATCTGTTATCCTCTGTTTCAACATACATTTCTTCAACTACTACTGGATAATTAATATCTGTATTTGCTATAGAAAGAGAGAGAGTATCTAATTTTCCGATTTCTCTCTCTAACTTCAATTCTTTATATTGAGAAATATTACTAACAATATTTCTATTTTTGTCTAATAAGACTAGCAAAATATCACGCTCCCCTTTTTTATAAATATCTTGGTTTCCAATAAACATCAGTCTGAATATTGGTATTTATAGTTAATGTATTACTTCCTATCTTTAATTTAGGAAATTCCCATAAGTTGGCTTGGGGATATTTATTATATATATCTAAATAATCTAATTCTCTTGCATAATAGCAATTAACACTATCAACCAAATCTTTAGGGTTTGGTTCTACATTAGAAACACCTCCAACGCTACTTCTAACTAAATATATAAATTCTAATGTATTCCAACCTGCATTTAAATTTAATGTCAAACTTTTATTAGTCTCTGCATTATTGTTACTATAGACACTAGAGCCATTTAAATAAACATTTATTGCATTACTATAACTGAAAGTAAATGTTATGGACTTTGCATTTGCAACATATAGTCCACTCTTTATACTTCCAAACATTCCAGCTAAATCATCCTGTTCAGCAAAACTCATATCACTAATAAAGTCCTGTTGGTATGCACTTATACTTTTATCTATATAACTTTTATCTACTCCAATAGGTGATAAGCTTTGACTTGTGTCCGTACTAAATCCAATAGTCCAACGTTTATGAATCCATTTATTAGCTCCTGTTGTTTCTGTAACCCAATGGTCTAAATCTGGCTCTGTAATTAATTGCTTTTCTCCATCTAAAGTTACTGGAACACCATTTTTTAAATAAATTATTCTTATTTCCTTATCAGTTACACCATCAACATAAGTAACTGGTGTATCAACAATAGGAGTTAAAACAATTTTTAATGGACACTCTGCTGTACCATCATTATTTATTGTTAAGTTACCTCCTGGCATAGATAAATGCTGTTCACTTGTATAACAAATTGCCTTAAATACACAAGTTAATACTAATTTATTTAGTACTACACTTTTGGCAACTGTAGGTGTACTATCTAATTTACTATCATAAAAATAGTTCATATTATCTAATTGCAAGGTTACTGTATTTCTTAAAATAGAATTTAATTGTGATACTTTTAATAAAACATCTTCTCTGCTACTTCCAATAACTAAAATTTCTGCTGTGATTTTTTTATATTCAAATTGTTGGTGTAGGTCAAGGGGTGTTAACCTATCCCTTAACCATTCATCAGCGTTATCTACTGTAGCTGGTTGTATATCTAAATTTATTAATCTACTACTATAATTACTTATATCTACATTGTTTATGGCCATTTTCAAGATTTATCGCCCCCTTCTACTATTCCTTGCAATCTGATTACTTACAGTGTCCGCTACTGCTCTACCAACTAGAGTTTTATCCAAGTACATATTTACAACTGTTGGTGTACTATTTCCACTAACTCCATCAAGAACATTTTGAGCGACTTCATGAGCGGCTTTCTTTACCATATCCTCACTAGCTTCGTGGTTATAGATTTTTGTTCCTTGTGGTGGTGCATAAACTTCATAACCTCTTTCATGCATAGTTGTTAAATAACCTTGGAAATTGTTTGTACCACTTGCATGTTTACCAGTTAAACCACTTGTTGCCATTCCAACACCTAACATATTTGCACCACTTTGTACAACTTGCGCAACGATAGGGTGGTCTTTAAAGAAACTTTGAACATCACTTACTATTTGCTCTACTGCTTTTTGCCACTTTTGAAATGGTGTTAACATATTTCCAGTATCAGTGTTAATTTGCTTTACTGCTGAACCTCCCATATCTTTTACATGGTTAACTACTCCATCACGTTGTTGTTTTGCGGCATTTATAGACTGGTCACGTTGTTTCCCTGCGGCATCAATAACTTTTTGGGCTTGGTCTGCGGTTAAACTATGTGTTACATCTCTTTCATAAATTGCATTTGCAACTACATCATTATATTGTTTATTAGCGGCACTTATCGCTCCATCTCTTGCACTATTAGCATTCTTTATAACTTCACTAGCTTCTTGTGCTGTAATACTGCCATGATAAGATTTAATTCTTTCAAGTAATACTTTTTGTTCTATAGCACTACTGCTCAAATTATTAACTGCATTTTCTCTCATAGCTTGTGATATTTGGGCTATCTGTTGATTTTCTTGCTGGCTAGTACTTCTATGTTGGTCACTTGCATGTTTATAAATTGCCAGTATTTGGTCTTCATAAGCCTGTGTAACACCTTTTCTAGTATTAGCACCATTTTGAATATCTCTAATCATTTTATCTTGTTCATTTTTTGTAATAGATGTAGTTTTAGAAAATAAACTTTGAAGTTTTTGGACTTCATCACTTGTTCTCTTATCAATAGAACTATCTACAACTTGTGTCATTTGGTCGTATTTACTTTTTATTTGTTGTATGTTTTGTTGAGTTATGCCTATGCTGTCGGTTAAAGTAGATTTTAAATTATTAACTAATTTCTGTTTTTGTTGGTCTGATATTCCACCGACTTGACTAAGCATTTGTTGGTATTGACTTACTATAGCTTTTCTATTTTCAGCAGTTAAATTAGATGTATCAGTAACAAGGTTTGTAAAATCTTTAATTTTATTTAACTTCATTTCATCATCTAAAGATTTTGACTGTTTAACCATATCTGTAAAATTCTTAATAACATTAGTTTTGGTTTGTTGGGTAAATTTATCGCTGTTATCATTCACGTTCATCATGGTTTTAGTTACTTGGTCGTCTAATTTTGCATATTGACTTATACTATCTTTTGTTGATTTAGAAAAGTTTACTGTTTTAGTCTGAACTTGGTCTATCATCTGACCATTTTCATTCATAACTTTTGTCGTTTCTTGATATTTATTATTAAATAAATCAACTGTAGGAATAGCATCATCAGTTCCCCATTTATAAAACTTATATCCTGCTACTCCTAATGCTCCAACTGCGGCTACTGCAATTGCTATTGGTGCGGCTAAACCTGCAACACCAGCACCTAAAACTGTTGCTCCACCCTCGGCTATTCCTAAACCTGCTCCACTTGCTTCGGCGGCTGTTCCTAACCCTTCAACTGCTCCACCTGCTATTGCTGTTTTTTCTGCTGTCTCTGCGGTTGCTTTACCTAAATCTTCTGCTACTTTTGCACCTTTGCCACCTGCCATAGTACTGGCATCTTGTGCTAAAGTATTTTCTTTAGTTGCTAAAGTATCGGCTTCTCTTTCTGCTGTACTTTTACCTAAACCTTTTCCATTTTCAGCTTCACTATTAAGATTTTTGGCTTCTGTATTTCTAATTGTTGCTTCTGAATTAGCTGTTTCAGCTTCTGTATTAAGAGTTTTGGCTTCTGTATTTCCTGCGGTTGCCTCTGTATTTGTCTTTTCTGCGGAGGTATTAGATTTTAAAGAATTCTCTAATGTTTTCTTACCTATAAATCCAGTTACCTTGCTTATAACACCAAGTAATTTTCCGCCGCCATCAATTATCTTTCCTGTCAATGATAAAATTGGTGATCCTATTGCTACAATTCCTGCACCTTCTAAAATTAATTTCTTTGTACCTTCATCTAAATTACCAAATGCTTTTACTGTGTTTGTTGCATCACCAATTAAAGGGGTTAAAGTAGGCAAAACATCTTCTCCAATAGCAACTCCCAAAGCTTTTATAGAACCTTCAAGTTCTTTTAGTTGATTAACTGGTGTGTTTTTCATACTATCGCTAAGTCTATTTACTTCACCCGTACTGTTTTTAGCACCATCACTTAACTGTCTTAAATTGTCTCCACCCTTTGTTAAGAGTGCGTTCCAACTTGCTAGACTTTCCTTACCGAAAATAGTTGCAACTGCGGCATTCCTTTGTTGCTCTGTCCAATTTTTAGTATGATTATTAATGGTATCAATAATAGTAGGTAAATCTTTCATCTGACCTTTACTATCAAATACTTGGAGGTTCATTTCTTTCATTGCATTTTTCATTAGGTCTGTTGGTTTAGTTAGATTTACAAATCCTGCTTTTAAAGAATTAGCGGCGGTTGTTGCATCTATATTATTACTTGCAAGTTCACCTAATGCGGCACTTGTAATTTCAATAGGTTGGTTCATTGCACTCAAAGTTTGTCCAGCTACACTTATCCCTTCACCAAGACTTGTAACACTTGCCTTAGTATGGTTAGCAATATAAGCGAAACTGTCTGCTATATGAGACATATTTGCTGTATTCTGTGCAGCATTATTAGTTTTCATTCCATAAGCTTCAAGTGAACCACCTAAAGTATTAATAACATCACTTAAACCTTCATTTGCTCCTCTTGCAGTAACTAATGATATTTTCAAATCATCAATTGCTTCACGACCAGAATATCCATCTTTTTTCATTGTTAATAATCCAGCGTTTATATCATCAGTACTTTGTCCAAAATCTCCACTCCATTGTAATGAATCCGTTGACATTTCTTTCATAAGGTTATCAACTTCGCTAGTACTTTCACCACTTGCAATTAATTCTTTTCTTATATCTGCCATTTGATGCTCAAAATCAGCACCACTTTTAACTGCAATTCCTAACCCTGCAACGACTGGTAGTGTAAATTTTGTAGTCATGCTGTTTCCAATATTCTCTATATTAGAACCAACATTTTTTATTGATTTTGAACCACTTTCTAATGTTTTACTTGCGTTTAACCAACTATTATTATTCTTTGCAATAGTTTCATTAGTTTTCTTTAATTGTGCTTCATATCTTAAACTTTCAGCACTGGCATTATTCATCTTGGTATTAAGATTTTCAATACTTTTTGCATTGGTTTGTACTGCTTTGTCGGCGTTCTTATATTGTTCAGTTAATTCCTGTACTCTTGCTTTTGAGTTTTGAGTAACCTCTGAATTCTTTCCATAAGCTTGTGTAGCACCTTCAAGTTTTGCTTTCTCTTCATCAAGTTCAACCTTTAGTTGGTCACGTTTTTTTATATTATCTTCTAATTTTTGAGAGGTCTTTTCAATGGACTGGTTATATAAGTCAATTTTACTTTTTGCTGTTATTATAGTTTCCTGTAAAGATTTTTGGACTCTTGTTAAGTTAGTTTCACTTTCTCCAAAAGCTTTTACTCCCAAATTAGCTTCATTTAATGCACTTTTATTTAATTTTAAATTAGCATTTATTCCTTTTAAGCTGTCATTAAATCCACTATCATTAAGTATGTATTGTACATTTATCTTTTTTGTTTGGTCTGCCATAATCCAATCTCCCTTCTATAAAAATTTACAGTTTTCTATTGATACAACTGTATTAGGATCGTTAAAATCGTTTATCTTATCACCTTTTTTATTTGTGTTATTTTCATTTTCATTATTTTTGTCCCATCCCATAAATTTACAATGCTGTTTCCATAAACTTAAAATTTCTTTTGGACTTGCTTTCCAAAATTCTTCATCTGTATAATTTAATTGCGTTTTTGCAATATAAAAAAACCAGTCTAGGTCTATCAAATCACCTGACTGGTTTACTTGTTTTTTCTTGTATTCTTTTTAACTTTCTTATCATCTTCTTTTTTCTTATCGAATGATAAACTTCCTTGTATCATGGAATAGCATATTCCATCTATTATCTTCATTGTTGGATAATCCATGCTTATAGAATTTGAAAATTCTTCTTCTGTCCAATCTTTTTCTATACATGCACATGCTAATATTTTTATTGCATTAGTAAATTCCTTCTTAAACTGTAAAAAATCATTTATAATTTGTGTGCTATTTTCATATCTATCTTCTATTTTTTTTACACAATTCATATCAAACCTAAATGTATACTCCTTGTCTCCAATTTCTAATTTATATTCCTGTACTTTTCCAACATTCATTAATATCTATCTCCCTTAATTGAATTATTTTTATATTAAAAAAGGAATGGAAATTAATCCATTCCAATAAATTAAGATGCTGTTGTAAAACTTATAACCGTTGTTGCCAACTCTTGTCCATAAATATCCTTAGTCCCTGCTACAACTATTTCGTATCTCTTACCTGCTGTTAAATTAGCAGATGGAATTATAGTACATATCTTTTTAGCATCATCAAAAGCAACACTTATGTTTACTGCTGTATTATCTGTATCATTAAACATATTTATTTCATTTGAAGCTATTGCATTATTGAATGTAATAGCAGGTTTTGCACTAACTGCTACATTTGTTCCACCATTTGCTGGAGTACTTGAAGAAATCGCTAATGCTGATACTGCTTCTTCTGTAGGAATTATTACATTTGCAAAGAATAAAGTATCTATATCTGTTGGACATTTATCATCTATAGTTTCTATTCCATATTTCCACATTTTATTATTATTTAAGGGTTGGAATGTGCAAGAAATTGTTGTATCTTGGTAATCTACCTTGCCTTCGGCTTGTTTGTATGTTTCATCGACTGGACTTAATTTACCTTTGTAATAAATCTTATATCCATGACCATTACCACCTGCAAGTGTATATTTAACAAGTATTGCGGTATATGGTGCAACATCTGTTGTTAATGCATAAACCCCTCCTGTTGAAGCTACATGATTTCCGAAATATTTAGCCATTTGAGGATTAGAAACATGACCTAAATCAAAACTTATTTCAACGTTCTGTAAAGTTGTATCTTGATCTGTCAAATTTCCTTCCTCATAGTGCTCACCTGTGTTAGTCTTTACCTTGGCTTGAAAACTTTGAACTCCTGGTATGTATTCTGGTGTTTCAAATACTAGATTTCCAACACCTAATTCATCTTTATCTATTATTGCTAATGCTAATTTGTCTATATTTACTGTTGCCATAATATATCTACTTCCCTTCATTTTTTTATTTTTATAAAGTCCCTAAGAATCTAATTGCAGTATGATTTAATTTCGTAGTATCTTCATATAGATCAACTTTGCTTTGTCTTATAAAATCATTATCTTTTAATTTTTTCTTTACCGCTTCTTCTATATCTGTGCTACTTGTGTCTTTTGTAAAAATATCAACTTGTAAAAAGTAATTAGTTGTTATTTCTTGTCCTTCTTCAAATAAAGCACCGTTTTCATCATAGAATTCGTATTCAAGATATGGCGGTGTTGGATTGTCTGCATGAAGGAAATAAACTGTTTTGTCTGTCAACAAATTTTTAATTGTATTATCTAATAGTAAATTTCTTACATAAGATTTTATATTCAAAACATCACCTTGCTTTCTCTAGAAGTCCATTAGCTAATTTAGAAATTACATCATCCATAGTTTTATTAATACTTCTTTCAAACCATCCCACATGTGCTTTTTGTTGACTTGTCCCATACTCGGTGAATTGTGTATACCATGTACCAAGTGTTATTTGACCAATGACTGCAAAATCTTCAACTTTAACTGTACTTTTTATTCCTTTTTGTATTCCACCTTTTCGCTTTGGTGCATTTTGCATTACTTCTTCATAAGCTGGCTCTATAGCATTTTTCATAACTTTTTTCTTGTCAGCTTCGGTCAAAGTCATTTTGTCCAAATTATCAATTAAATTATCTAGTCCATCAACTGTTATTCCTGCCATATTAATTTACCGCCTTGGCTTTAATCTTATAAAAAGTATTGAGATATTCTACGTTATCAACAAAAGTAATATCATAAGTTTTATTTTTCCATAAAATTCTATACATTTTTGCTCCATTAGCCTGCTCCATGTCTTCTAAATCTTTGGAATATCTAATTATAAAATTAATTGTATCTTGTTCATTTACTGCTTTGGCACTCCAAAATTCACTACCATATAAATTGTTTATACTAGCAAATTTAGTTGTATAATCATACCATCCATCTGTGGTAGGATTTCCTTCATCATCATTAACAATTTTTGTCTTATCAAGTTTCTGTATAGTGATTTTTTTATTGAGTTTCCCTATGTTAATATTAAACACTTGTACCACCACTTTCTGCTTGTTTAACTTTATCTTCTAGTACAAGTTGAAATGCTATAGAATTTAATGTTAATCTAGTTTTATTACTCATATTTACAGTATCTAATGTATAAGACTTATTATTGTACCAGTCTGATACTAAACAAAAACAATATATTTTTGCTCTTGCATTTGTACTATCTAAATTAGTTAGTCCTGTATTGGATATTAGATAATCTTCTGCACCTTGAATACATAATGTTAAAAAACTATCATCATCAGTTCCATCAACTCTTAGAAAATCCTTTGTTTCTTCTAATGTAAGTATCACCTTCATTCACCCTCTTTAAAAAAGGGCATAAAAAAAGAACATATCTTCTCTATGCCCTAGTAAAATTATTATGCTAATTTAGCCATTAAAACTTTTATAGCTCCAGTATCTTTAAGCTTACCATCAAATCTGAATATACCTCTTACTTTAGTTGTATCAGTATCAAAAGCATCCCCACCAATGTTAGTACTTGCAACTGATAACTGCTGTCTGTCAAACATTGTGTATGCAGCAATTAAATCGCCTATTACAAATGGAGTTCTTGTTACGCTTGAACCACTTTCTACTGCTGTTACATCTGCTAAGAATTTAGAAGGTACTTTAACAAGTTCATGTCCTAAAAATCTAAAACCGCTTGCCATTGTTGGATCTGGCTGTAAATATGGGTGTCCTTGTTTGTCTTCTAATTCATCAATGAATTCATATCCACTACCATTAGTGTATATCTTAACACCATCAAGTGGTAAATCTTCAAAATCTTTGTTTAATACAGTCTTTAAAGCTTTTATTGAAGCTGTTGCTGTTCCTGTAAAATCAGCAGTTTCTTGTAAAGATGTTACACTCATTATTCCCTGTGCGGCTTTAGTTCCAGAACCATTAAATATTTGATAATTATAAGTATTTAACTCGTTCTTTGCCATCCATCTTTGAATATAAGCCAAAACGTTCTCTGGAGTATCGTTTAAAAGTTCATCAGTTAAAGGAATTGTACCAGCATATTTTCTTACAACATAATCTAATTCTTTGAAATCTGGTTCATGTAATGCTTGAATTTCTGCTCCCTCGTCTACACTTGCGAATCCAGCAGCTTGTGGTTGTTCATCTTCTACATTCCTTGAACCCGATAATGTATTAACTGGTTCTACAGTTATGTAAGGTCTAATATCAAACTGATTTCTCTGTAATTCTATTATTGCAGTTCTTAAATCTTGTGGTACAAGTAATCCACCTTTTGTTTTGTCTCCCTCAACCAACATATTCTTTATTTCTGTCTTTTCTTCATTTGACATATCTCTTTTTAATAGAGCTTTTACAAACGCAACATTTTTAATATTAGGATTTACCTTTTTATTTCCCTTACCGTTAACTTTTACATCTTTAATCTCATTCTTAGATACATTGTCCTTTACATCCTCAAGACTCATATCTTCCAAGTTTTTCTGAACCTCATATTCATCTTTTAAATCATTGATTTCTTTAATTTTGTCCTGTGCTTTCTTTAAGTTTTCTCCTACAAATCTTCCATCTTCATTTTTTAAACCTTCAACCTCTATCTTTTTTGTGTTTATTACATTTAATATTTCTTCACTTTTTTTCATAATAATATTACTTCCCTTCATTTTAATTAATTTTTTGTATAAAAAAAGCACTATTTATTTAGTGCTAAAAATATCTCTGTTTCCGATATTTGATTATTAATTTTTGCTTCTAATTCCTTGTTTTCTTTCTCGGCTGCATCCTTTTTTTCATCTTTAATATCCTTATCCTCTATTTGCTTTTTAGATTTATTAAACATATCTAGTACATATTTTGGTGTATGCTTGTACTTATTTAAGAAGTTATGTTCTCCTGCATAAGCAACCATTTCTTTATCATCATCTAATATTGTAATATTAAATAAATCACTCATTTCTTGTGCATTTAACCATGTTTCATTTGCTAATAAATTTTTAAAATCATCAACTGTTGTTTTTTTAGGGTCTTTTATTTGGTTCATGTAAGTTGGTATCATAATACTGTCTTCCATTTTATTTAAAACATCAATTTGTTTCTGCATATCATTAGCGTTTCCCATTGCAAAAGTCATAGGTTTATGTATCATTAAAACACTAATATCATAAGCATAAATATTATCTGCAACCATTGGAAGCCAACTTGCACAACTTGCACATGTTCCATCTAAATAAGCATTTATAGTAATACCTTTATTTTTAACACTTTGTAACATAGTAATCATAGTTTGAGTTGTAAATACACTACCACCCATACTTGAAATATGCATATTTATTTTTTTTGCATCACCTAAGTTATCTAAAGATTGTTGAAAATCTGGTAATGTAACATCTGTACTATCCCATTTATCACCTCCAGAAACTATATCTCCATAAACATATAAATCTACTTCCTGTGGATTTTCATTACTATTTGTAAAATTCCAAAATTTATTTTTCAAAGAATATCACTTCCCTTCATTATTGATTTTGATTAGTATTTGAATTTTGTTTAATCCATTGTGTACCAACTTGGTCTATTTTAATCATTGCACCGTTGCCAAATAATTCATCACCTCCATCTTGGTGTTTATATCCAAGCTTTTCTCTCCCTTCATTCGGTGTTATAAGAAAACTTTGAACACCCTTAGTAACATAAGTCATTAGAACGTCTGGGGACATTTTAAATAATTCATCTGTATCTCTTTCTAACCTTGTCCCATTATTCTTTTCAGTACTTGTCAATAGTTTTCTTGTATCCTCTTGGTTGTAGGCTTTAAGTATAGGCATTAAGCTATTAATATAAAAATCCAATTGTTGTGTTTCTGAATTACTATAGCTCGAATGGTCATAGTTATTTAATATGTTTGGTTTTATTCCAAATACTGCGGCAAGTTCAAGCGAACTCATTTTGCTTAATTCCTGGAATTGTGCATCTGTAAGTTTCATATCAATTGATTTCGTACTAAAACCCATAGGAATAGGAATCCATTTACCAGCATTATCAGTGTTGTTACTGAATTTTTGCATTTGGTTTGCTATCTGTGTAGCCTTTTTATCATCATAAGTTTCACTGTCATACTGTACAATAACTTTGTTTCCCATCATCTTGTTTCTATATAGTTCACTCAAATACTCTTGACTATATTTTTTACTATCAATATGATATTGTATTAGGTCTGGTAGACAAACTCCTGTGTAACCATCCCAACTAATGCTACTTTTATAATGAAGTATTTCATCCGTACTAAATAACCATTGTTTGGCGGTTCGGCTATCCGTCCATCTATACCAAACAGCATTTTTAACACCAAATATTCCAACATTATCACACAATATTTGAACTTCATCACTTGGCAAAATCCATAAACTAGCTGTGTTTCCATTCTGCATTTGATTATATACATAAGCATTACCATACATATTACGGTTAAATTCTACAGTTTCCCAAAAATTAGTTGCTGTCATATATGGGTTTGGCTCTACATTTAGAATATAATCCAATCTAAAGTTATTTATGGTGTCTTTTCCTGCTACATCATCCTTTAATGTCGCCTGTATAGGTAATTTTCCCATGCATTCACTTAAAAATTTTAAACATACTAAAAATGTACTTTCACCTAAGTTTCCATCTTTAATATGTTCATTATTTAGTAAAGCATTTAAGAAATCATTGGAATTTATACCATAATTCAAAAATTTACCTTTGTTATTGTTCCTTTTTAGCCTATTTCTAATAAATCCCATTGTTATTTATCACCTCCCTTTGGGTATTTGGCTAATAAATAGCTTGTAATTAATAAAAATATCCCTAAAGTATAGAACCCTACGACCTTATTTATCAAGAAACTAGCATAAATAGCACATAAAATTCCACCTAAAAATGGTATTTCCATGTCATTATTCTTAATAAAATTACTTATATTTTTAAGAATATTCTGTATTTTTCCTATAAATTTCTTCATTTTCACACCTCATTTATTATCCATACATTGATTTCAACCTATCATCATCATATACTTTATTTAAATCTGCTTTCTTAGGTTCATTTTTCATTGCTTTCCAGTGACTATCAACCCAAGCGGCTACGGGGTCAATTCTTTTAACTCTACTATTCTTATCAAGCATGACTTTACCCAAATAAGGTTTTGTAAGTTCACAGTTATTCATTGCCCATGCTAAAAGTTCATCTTTTCTGTTATAATAAACATTTCCTGCCTCTACTTCATATCTAATATCCATAACACTATCATTTAAGTTCTTGCTATATTGTTTTATTTCTAACGTATCTGCAATTTCTTCTAAGTCAGCTAAAAACGCACTAGAATTAGCTGGGTCATAACAAATTAAAGTAATATTTAAATTATATTTCTTTTGTTGTTCCTTAATATACCTCAAAACCTCTTTATAATCAGTTTTAATTCCGTGTGCCTTAGTTGTTCTTGTAATTAAGCCCGCATTAATCCACTGTTGATAAGGTGCATTATCGGTTTTTTCATGTTCCCCTACTCTTTTACTTGGCATAAAACTATGATGATGTACAAAATATTTCTTTTCATCATCTTTATTAAATACAAACTCAAATACAATGGAAGTAAGATCTCCGCCACTACTAAGGTCAACCCCGATAACGCAATCTTGTCCTCTAAAATCTTCTAAAGTTAAATTACATTCACATTCATGGAATTTAGTCATATTCATATACTTAGTTTCGCTATATTCAACCCACATATCTAAACTCTTTGTAAGAAAGTTATTCCAATCCTTACCACCCATTGTTTTAGCTTGTCTATAATCAGTTTTCATTGTATCTAATGTGTCAATATCGTACTGCATACAAGGATTAGCCTTATAGTAGTTATTGTAATCATCTAAATTATCATCTTCATCTAATTCAGCAATAAAAATAAAGAATTTTTCATTAGTTTCATCACCATTTAATACCTTTTTGCAATATCTATAAAGTTTATGACATGCACCATCTATAGTAAATCCTGCTGTTGTTATTACATTTAAAAGACATTCCTTTAATTTCTTCTGACCATCCTTTATAAGAGAATACATTTGGTTATCTTTATGTGCATGAAATTCGTCTATTGAGCCATAAAAAGCTCTAAATCCATCAATAGAGTTAGTATCTCTACCAATAGCACGAATTAAATTTCCAGTATTATCACATTCAATTTCACTTTTATAATCTTTTATAGTAAATAGTTCATTTAAATCATCATCACTTTCAATAAACTTCTGTGCTTCTTTAAAAACAATCTTGGCTTGATCTTTTTTTGTTGCGGCTAATAATATTAGTCCATTTCTATAGTTAACAAAGTTACCCATGTATGTAGTTAATACACCACTTAACATTGATTTACCATTTTGTCTTGCTAATTGAATATAACTCTGCCTATATCTTCTATATCCTGTTTCTTTATCAATCCATCCTAATAAACTTCCTAATATAAATGCTTGAAATGGATATAATGTTAAAGGTGTGTTTTCATCACCTTCACATATAGTTAATGTTTCAGCATAACTGATAATATCATTTGCTCTTTGTACATCAAAAGTATACCTAAATGGTGCTGATTTACTATCTTCTAAATCCTTTAAATGCCTTTTACAAGCTAATTTGATACTATTCCCTGCTTTTATTTTTCCATTTAAAACATCATAGCAGTATTGTGTTGTCCTATCTTCAATCATTTGGTAACACTACCCTTGAACTTATCAAACTTATTTTTAGGCTTTTCTTTTTCCTTTGGAACTGTCAATTTACATCTACTCATTATGTTTAGACCTAATTCATTTCCAGCTCTATCAAGCATGTTAAAAATGCTTTTCTGTGTATTTAATAAATCACTGTAATCTTTTCCTAATGGACTTACTTTATTAATTTCTTTTGCTATCTTGTTGTATTGTTCCTCCAGTAAAACATATCTTCCTAATGTTTCTGCATCTAAATTAGAAAGTATCTTTGCTTGTATTAGTTGTTCCTTTAACCAATCAAATCTTTCTTTCTGCTTTTTAGATTTTATATATGAAGGTGTAATAAAATCATCAATTCCAACCTTCACTTCATGTTCCATTCTTTCTTTTATTTCAGCTTTTGTCTTATGTGCTACGTTTCCTCTAGCCAAAATTGAATTTATTGGCTCTTTTATTCTTCCCATGTTAAATTACACCTCCATTTCGCCGATTTCTTGTTCCGTAATGTGAAACGATATAAAAACGATATTTTGCACGAATTCAGTCCGACCACAGACTTAGAAGCATTAGTTAAAAACTTTTTGACACTCCCTGCCCCTTGTCACAACAAAGGATTTTTACTTTCTATAAAAATATTTTTATATTATTTATTATTTTTTTATTTTTCTTAAAAATTTTTCCTTTGCTTGACTCAATAAGTCTTGCATATGCATCTTACTATCTATATCCTTTATGTATTCGTCATGTATAAGTATATGTGTTGCCTTGCTTACTGGTATCAAGTTACCGTCTTCAAGTCTCTTACCCCAATCATCTTTAAGTTCTACTATATGATGTACAATATCTGCATACACAATCCTATTGTTAACAATGAATTCATACACATCCAACCCGTGATACAACTGTATTGTTTGCCTTCTCTTTACCATCCATATCTTACTTATGTAGAACCCTTGTTCCTTTGTATCATTTCTACTCTTTTTATATTCTCTATACTTCTTTCTTCTATTACCATCCACAATGTTACTGCAATCATCACAATACTTTTGATCCAATGGTATCATCACCTCATTGCAACGTGGACACATCTTAAACATTCCCATTACAACACTTCCCTCGAACGCTTTATTGATGTAATGTCTTCCATTACTTAGCTAATAAGTAATATACCTACACATATACTTGTCCCTTTAGTATCTTGGCAATGTAGAACCCCAATTCCAAATAATAAAAGTAGAACCCCTAAAATAAAAACAATAATACTGCTGAACCAACTGAACCTTTTTATTATTAACTTCTTATCTTTTAACATGGCACATTCCTTGTCAATGTTTCATTCTTCTTTATTTCATCTACTGTATATATCTTTAATCTTGTCTTACAATCTCCGTTATGTTCATTGTCTATTAATGGTTCTATGTCAACATCCAAATTTAAATCCGTTAAAGCTTTCACAACTTCATTAGTAACATTACAAGCATAAGTATTAATATCTATAGTTCCACTTAAACATCTTGTCTTTGCCATTACATATCCTCCCATTTTATTTATTTTACTTTTACTTTCTTTGACTTTAAAAAATAAAATAAGAAGGTATTACTACCTTCTTTTAGTTTCATCATATTTATTTGATAAATAAGCATTTGCTTTACCTTGCTGAACCTTGCCTATAATTCCACCAACACCAGACAAATAAAGCACTATAATTATTGCACTTATTATTAGACTAGAACCAAAGATTTTAACAATAAATATAATTGGAATAAATCCAATAATCAATAAGACTATATATTTAGTTAAAGTTATTTTATATTTTCTATTCACCTAAACAACCCCTTAAATAAATCCAATATACTAAAAGTGGTTCTGTGATAAGCTCTATTATACATACTTTTTTCAGGATTATTAACTAATCCCATTCCCTTTTTACTATATAGAGGATTTACACTTTTTTGGCTGCTCTTGTTATTCTTCCTGTTGTACGTGCTTTTACTCTACGTTTAATACTTGGCTTTCTTATACCCATTCTCATACTAACATCACCTTTTTAGGAATATTATACCATATGTAACTATTCAAAAAAGAGTTATTTTTCAACTTTTTCTATTATATAAATCTTCTGATTCTTTTGCATATTACATCTACCAATTAAATCAACTATTGACCCTTCACAGGATAAAACAAGTGATATAGTTTTTTTATATATTCAATTTCATATGAAGTAATACATTGAACTGTAGCTCTTTCAAGTTCTCTCCTACATTCATTATAGTCTTGAAATTTAGGATTAATTTCCCCCATATCTTTTTCAAAATTTCCTATATCAGCATAACCAGTTTCTTTTAAGTTATAAGCATACTTTATTATAATATGTTCCGAATTTGTATCCATAGGTTCATATCTATAATCATAACTTTTTCTCATTTCTATATCACCCTAATCCCATACAAATTTTTTATCTTTTAGTATTGGCAAATTGCCTAAATTATCTTCTTTTATATCATCCTTTTTTGTTTTTATATATTTAGGGTTATCTTTAGGATAATATATCACTTCTTCACCATAATCCCATTCACCTGTTACCATATAAGCAGTAAAAACTTCTTTTACATTCGTATTTTCAATTAATTCTATAACATTTTTTCTTGATAATTTTTCAAAATCATCATTTGAAATCTTACCCATAAAAAAATCTTCCTTACTATCACACTTATACGCTTTTACTGCTAAAATTGTTTTACGTTCTTCATTATCCTTATAGCAAGCTTCTGTAATTGCATAATATTTCTTTATATCATCCATTCTAACACACTCCAATCAAATATATTTTTACATATACTTCTACAATTGAAGTGTATTTCCTCTTAAATGTCGAATGATTATAAAGAAAGAATTATTTATATTTTGGCATTCTGTTATATCCTATTATTGGATTATTTGATTCATATAATTTTATATATTCTATTTCTTTGCGATTGACTTCCTTATCATCAGCACTTTCAGATTGCCATAAAATTTCTTTTCGTATTGTAAAGTCTTTTCTCTGTTCTCTAATAAAATCTTTTTCAATCAATTTACTATTTGCACTTCCAAAATAATTAATGTCATCAGTTAAATCCTTACCTATATAAATCTTGCCATTTGGATAAGTAATTTTATAAATAACTTTCATTATTGACACCTCAAACTTACATATAGGTTGCTTATATACTTGTACCATAACCAAATTATTCTTAATTTATAGTCTTGGTCTTCTTCTTTCATTATCAATGAATTTTTCCAAATATTCTTTTATGGCTATTTTAATTATTTCTTCTTTATCTAATATAGTATTATTTTCATCTATAGAGTCAAATTTATCTATAATTATGTCAATAATATCATTAAATTTAATAGTGACTGGAGTTGAAGGTGTCTTACCTAAAGCTACACTATATTTAAATTTGCCAACACCTTCATTTTTAATTAAATCTTTATTAAAGCCTTCTTTATAATAGCATTCATCTAATGTTTTAATTAATATTTCATTAAATATTTTTTCATATTCCTCTGGACTACCAATTGCCATATTAACATCCCCATGATCTATTTTGCATCTAATAAAATTTTTTTATTATTATTTTATAAAATTCATTAGCTATCTTATTTCTCCTATTAGTAGATATTCTTATAGGTCAATGTATTTTATATTTCCATTAATTTTAAATTGATTTTTAAACTTCAACACTTCATACTTTATTTTTATAGCTTTCTCGATATTTTCAATTACCTTTTTAGCTTTTTCAAGATTTTTAGCTTCTCCAATATTAATGCGTATTCTATTTGAATAATAATTATCTTCATCAATAAAATTCACAATTCCTACTGGAATAATTTTTTCACTATTATAAACATTATCTTTTTCTACGATAAAATCAATATTATTAGATTTAAGATATTCTTTATTATCTATGTCAGTAACTTCAAAATCGTTATTACCATTTATAAACGAACTGTAATACTCATCATTATCCTTTTTTACACTAATATCAACATAGTATTTTGTTTTAAGCCTCTCATGATATGCACAATATAATATTTCAATTTTCGTGGTGCTCATCTCCTAATATTGTAATTTTATAATTTATTCTTCAATATTAGTTCATAATCCTTCTTTTATCAAACTGTTATACTATTTTTATATCAGTTCTTTCTAAATATGGCGTATACTCAGTTTGCTTAAAATTCAATTCATATTTCTTTTCAGATAGAAAACCTTCGTAGAATTTAACAGTTCGGCTTTGCCCTCGCATAATGAGTGAGATAATTTCCTTATACACAAATGGCATTTTTGCACCAAAATATATCCCTGTTAAACACTTATTATCATATACATAAAGCTTATTACATTCTTTATGAAGTAATCTCCATTCTTTTTCATATCCCCACTGCTTATTTTTAGTACATATACTATCAAGAAATTTATCTCCTACTTTTGATATATCCAACGAAATTTTAGGATAATCATCACTGTAATTTACCTTTCTAATTTTATTAAAAAGTTCATACCTTGTATCAAATTCCAAACAGAATCCACTATGCTTATCAGCATAATGAGACCACATAAGAATATTATCATATAATTCTGAAAAACAAGATACGCCATTATATTTTTTAAAATTATTCGCAAATTCTTCAACTGTTTTTTCAGCAGCCTTTTCTATATTATCACTCTTCTCCTTAGATAATTCAGGTGCAGTAATTCCATGCCTTTTCAATGAATCATTTAATATATCATTTCCAGAGCGTTTATCTATATTAAATCTTAATTCAAATGGATCATTGAAATCATCTACATTTGAAAACCATATTTGATTGTTTTTTAAATTAGCTAAAGTATAATTGTTAACTGGCTGATATTTATACAATTTATTAGGGATTATCCTATGTTCCAATTCATAACGCATCCTTTACATTTTTTCTTTTATTATACTACTTGTACCCATAATGTTCTATATCTTGTAATATAATTAAACAAAAAATACAAATAAAGGATATTTAATTAACTATCTTTATTATTATTTATTTATTTCAAAAAAGTAAAATCCAGCATACAGTATGAAACTCATATTTAGTATCTAATATTATAATATCATGGTGAAAGATTTTGACATTGAATTACTTTAATCTAATTCTTTAACTTTTCTAATAGCAAAAGCCACTTGTTTAAAGCAACTATTATATTTTAAGTTCATTATTATAATGAAATTGCTTTAGCAGCTCCATAACAGTATTAGTCTTAGCAAATATAAAAGCCCATTGTTCTTGTCCATTTCTAATTATTTTTTCTATACGTTCCGCGTAAATATTTTTTCAATATAACCATGCTATCTTTCCTCTATTTACAAGAGCTATTTCATTGTTATTCTCCAATCCATAAATTTTAGAGTAAATTCTAGCATATTCTGTTCCCATAAATTCAGATACCTCTCGTTTTGATAAATCCCTTAAAATCCAATTAGCAGTACCAAGTGCATCTTCTACAGTATCAACAAACTTTTTATTTTCATCTTCATTACTTTCATACTTTTTTAAATGGTATTCTTCATATTGCCTGTCCAAATACATTTTCATATTATCAAAAGTTTCTTTATACATATTTTGCTTTAAATAATCTATGCACTCTACAATTTCCTTTCTATCTTTATTTACATATTCAAATAATAAATTTCTATCATCCTTTTTATCTGGTATAGCACCAAAATAGAATTTATTTTGTGATGGCAATTTTTTTAATTCTCTGATTTTCTTTATAATATTAATCATCTTTATTCCTCGAGTCTAATTAGTTCAATATTTGACAGTATATACTTTTTTGTACTAAAATAACTTCTACAAACAAATTTTATAGGGGATGATTAAAACGAAAAAATTTATTGTTTTATTTGGTGGAATATTTTTATTAATTATTATGTCTATATCAAATATTCCTATTTTAAATGATGCATTCTCTTCATTAATAAGCAACTTGCCTGTAATAGGGAATATTACAACTTTCATTGATATCTTTAATGTTTATAAAATATTAGGAAATTCACCTTTAACTATTCCAAAAGTGTACTTGCTTATTCCACATGCTATTTCGCTCATAGCAACAATATGGATTTTTGAAAACACCTCTTTTTTAGATTCATATGATGAATCTTTAGATACATTGCTATCTAAAATCTTACTTAGAACTATCATTTATCTTATAATAATATTGTTACTAAAATGGTCTATCTTGTCAGTAATACATCTTTATACAAAAGCAATTAATGAAATAACTTCCTTTCAATTTTAAATCATTTATAATGCACTCATTCGCTTTTATTACATTTTCAAGATAAAATATGGGATACCACATGTCCCAATATGTAGGTTTAGCCAATCGCTTCAATATTATTATGATTGTTCATCCATTCCTTATATTCTTTTACCCATCTGTCATGTCCAATCCTGTTAGTGTATCCCTTGCATATGTCAAATTTAATTTCTATTACATTTTTATTAACTCCATCCTGAATCATATCTAAAATCTCAAATACATTTTCTTTTGATAACTTTGTATTATGTCCATTATTTTCTCCACTTGTTATAGCACTTCTTTTTTGCCTATAATTCGCTGCTTCTTTGCCACGTCTAATTTTCTTATTTAAATTTTTTATAGCATTTTTATTATACATTGCACAATCCGAATACAAATCCAAATAATATTTTTCCATTTTGTATAAGTCCTTTACATTACATTCTTTCAAAATTATAAATTCAAAGCTTTTCTCACCATATTCGTTGTAATCCTGCTGCATTAATTTATTAGCACAACCGCCTCTAAGCTTTGCTTTATAATTACTAAACCTTCTTTTGATATCTTTAGAAGAACCAACTCTTACTCTTCTTGTTATGTTATTTTTAATTAAATAAATTCCTATTTTTACTTTGCTCATAATAATATCCCCCTTAATTTTTTATAAAATAAAAAGCAAGTAGATTAAACTACCTGCTCTGGTACTAATTTTTGTTAATTTTAATATTTACCTTGCAACACTGATGATTTAACTTTTGATGCTTATACTTCACATAAAGGGAAAGTCTATAACCTTTACCAACCTATTTGAGGAGGTAATCTATACCTTAAACTTGATTGATTTTTCCTTATGGTCTACTATGTCCAGTAGGCTGACCAAACCCCGTTTTGGTATGATTAAATTACAAAAAATAATAAATACCCATGCAAAATCATATCTCAAGCAAAGAAATTTTATCTCTACTATAATAGTACTTTTGGACAGACCTCTAGCCCTTTATTTATGCGATGTTCAAAAAAAGTTACAATACTTTTATACACTTTTTAAACATTCTAATAACATTTTTTTATGTGTTACGAACAAGACACTTAGTACTAACATTTTACAATTCTTAAAATCTTTATTTAGTTTAAATAATATAACCCTCATTGTTTGAGGAATTATATTTTTATTTTTCATTTTATCTATCAATCCATTTTTAACCCACCTTATTATATTTTCTGTCTTTCTTTCACTTTCTTTGTCTCCTTTTACATAATTCATTCTAGCTCCATTTATTTGTCTTTGTGCCTTATTAAAAACTTCTTTCATAAAACTTATCTGTGTATTATAATATCCCCTTGTCTTTATTCCTTTGCAACATATGTCTTCTAGCTTCAACACTTTTGTGTGTTTACTTCTAGGAATTTTATTTAATACTTCATTTAAATAATCCATTGGTGTATCCATAAAAGTAAAAATACTAGACTTTGACTGACCAGCATATTTAAAAAATACAGTTCTTACTATTTTATGTGTTTTAAAGTCTTTATTAATCCTAAATAGTATTACTATTAATCTAATATGAGCCATGATAAAGCTCGATACAAGTTCATACACACATTTTTTCTTGATAATGGTATAATTTTACGTTATTACTTAATAACTGTTCTGTATAAAGCTTGTACAAAAATTATAATAAATATTTAACTGACCATCACATTGAAGATCGGTTATTATACATTCCTTAATTAGTTTATCGCATACAAAAACTAATAAGCAGTCTTATAAATAAAAAATAGCTTATAACTATTGATATATAAGAGTTTGATAAAAAAGTTGGCTATTTAAAAGTACCTATATATTTATATAATATATATTTATTATAGGTATCTTTAAATAGCCAACTTTTAATTTTTAATTAAAATCATTATAAATAAATGGTTAAGACCACTTTCTTTTGTTTCTTTTCTTTGTTGGTCAGCTCTTAGTTTCCTTTGTGGAATGAAATGGAACAAAAAACTATGAGTTCATACAAAGAAAAGAAATTTAGTCCCCTATTACTATCAATGACACTTAATATTTATGAAATGTTCTTCTTTCTTTGAACCAACTTCTTTGCGATTCAGCGGTAAAAAGAACCGCTCGGATTCGCAGAACCTTCGCTAAAGAAGAAGAACCAAGAAAGAAAGCTCTTATTTATTTTATTTGTAAGTTGGTTAGTATATTATAGAAAACGACCGGTTTAGAAAATCTATATATAATTATATTTGTATTAATACTATATACATTTATATTATAGCGTTTCTAAACCGATCGTTTTTTTGATGTTATAAAAAGTTGTCACTTTTAGAAATGCTATAATAAATATATATATTTAGTATAATTATATATTCTAAAGGTGACAACTGTTTTGTTAAACTTTTTCTTTTATATTTTCTATTTCATAAGACAATAATATTTTCACTATACTTTCTATACCGTTACTATATTCTGGTGATACTCTAATTTTATCAGAATCATATTTATAATAAACTGTACCCCAACTTTTATCTTGAAGATATTTGTCTTTTACTTTTTTCACTTCATTTTTAATGGATTTAATTACATTGCTACTAAATTTTTCATTTAATTGCTTTTCATACTCTTGAATGTTTTTTTGCCTTTTTACATTAACATGATTAATTTTATAACCTTTGTAATATCCTGCTATCCTATCATCTTTTTTGGTTAATATAGGCAGCACAATATCATTTACTTTTTTATAAAATTTCTCTTTTAATTCTATTTTCCAAAGTTTTTGTTTATTGGTGATATTCATTTTCTGCATTATCTTTTTTTCTGCATTAATTATTATTTCTTCTTGTAAGATAGTGGTTTTTTTCTCTACATAATTATCATAATAAATTATATAACAATAATCATATTCAATTTTTTTCTGCCTTTGTAATCTATTGAGTGAACTTTCAATAGCTTTTTTTGATTTACTATTTACTTGGAAAAACACATCATTTTCTGCAAGTTCATTTGATTTATATTTATTTTGCATATATTTATGAAATTTTTTTCTGTTTCCGTTACACATTTTATAATTTTTATTAACCATATGCGTTAATTCTGCCAAGCCATTACTAGTTATATACATAACATTGCTATTTTTTTTAAATAATATGTTTTCTATTAATACATCTAAATATTTACCATAAATCCCTTTGTAATTATCGACTTTGCCACGATTATCTATTTTTTCCTTTGGATTAATATAAATTTCATCTATAATAAAAGCATTGCCATCTTTATGATATGTAAAATACCTTTCCCATTCTTTAAATTGTAGCTGTTTAGATTTACCTGTTTTTATTTTTTCTTTCAATACATCACATAGTATTTTATAATTTTTATATTTTTTATTTAATTCTAAATTGTTAATATTCATATTTATTTTCTCCTAATTGTTAATTATTTAATTCTGCTCTTAGCTGTAATAATCCCGTTAAAGCTTTATTGAATTTTTCTGTATTCTTAAAACTATATACCTGCTGTCCTAAAAAATTGGTAAATTTATAATATCTAAAGCCTAAAAAATTTAATGAATCAGCTAAATTCTTTTTATGTATTTCATGATACTCTTTTTTGTTAGTATCCATAATTTATTTTCCTCCTAATTCTTTATATTTTTTTGTGTCCTATCTCTACTATAATACCACTTTTGGACAGACCTCTAGTCCTTTACTTATGCGGTGTCCCAAAAAAGTGTTTACTGATTTTGTTGCTTTCAATAGTATAATCTTAATAAATACTATTATAAAGAATTTGAGATTTTACCTTCTTATATCTTCATAATAGGAAATAAGGTTTTTTTAAACACTTTACATTTAGTATCTATAAAATTAACTTTCATACTTATTTTTATAAATATAATAAACGTTTATGGAATAGTAATTTTAAAGGTTTTATATTTCCTTCATTTTTTGAAATTTTAATTCATGTTCATTAACTTTTTTACTAATACTGTCAAGTCTTTTATCAATATTATCAAATCTTTTCATTATATTTTCATACATACTTTGTATTACATTTAAAAGTTTATCATATTGTTCATTATCCATTTTTACACCCTCTTTATTTAATATTATATAACAAAGTGACTAATGTATTAAAGTTTACTAATACCATATAAACTACCAACTAAACCACTTAAACAAAGCTACTTTAAATAAAATAAATATATTTATAGCTCTAATTTACAAATTATAAATAACATATATTTTTTCATATCTCCATTATCTTTTATTTACAACCCAGCATTACTTCTATATAGCTTGAATAAGACTACTCTGTATATGCTATAGCATAATTTATCCACTAGAATATAAATCCTCTGTATAAAGCTAATACACGCTTATAACTATATTTGTCATTTTCATAAAAATAATTAAAGTTCATCCATTAAAAGGTGAACTTTAATTACACAAAACTATAGTTGAAATGTAAAAAAACCATCTTACTTTTACAGATTATTTAGATTACCAACTTCATCTTTTGTACAAAATACAAAATTATAACATTCTTTTATTATTTTATCATTTGGAGCAATTGTCATCCCTGTTTCTTTATTATAATTTTCTAAATATCTATCATCTTTCTTCGTAAATGTTACCTGTTTTGCTTCTTTTATAATTTCTTCTATAGCTGCTTTACAAAATTTAATATCACTTTGATCATGTAAATCTACATCTTTAGGTATATCTAATAAATAGCTTCCATCACTCCCTCGCTCTATTTTTCCAAATGATCTTACTCCTACAGTGAAGTCCCAATCATCATTATAAAGAATAACATAATGAGTATTATTAAATATAGGCATCCAAAAAGACCTACATTCGTCAGTACTATTCCTTCTTGATATTATATATTCTCTTACTTTCCTGAATACCTCTAATTTGTTCATTATCTTTTCAATTCCTTGTAAATTCTTTGTATTTTCCACTTTTATTATCTCCTTTGTCTTTATAATTATATTGTACCCCATTGGTACTCCATTATCAATAAATTTATAAAAATAAAAAAGAGACTTTTTCAGTCTCCTAAATTTGCCTTATGTATAGTTTTACGCTTCATATCTCTATACCAATCCGCTTTATCCTTGTACCCTAGTTTTTTAATAGCTTTTTCTAGCTTTTCAAGTTCTTCTTTTGTATCTCTTACTTGAAAGCGTGGATTCTCTGCCATACTATCACCTCTTAATGCATGATACTCCATTTGTACTCCTAATGTCAAATTTATATATGCTGGAGTAATTCCAATATAAAAAAAACAATTATATAACAAAAAATTTTCTAATTTAAATTTAATTAAAAAGAATAACACAATAAAATTAATATTGTTCTATCCTAATTGTATTCACATTAACTCTAATAAATTGTACTAAACTACTATTTATCATATTCTTTATTTTCCGTATCACTATAAAATAAATCATATATTTTTCTTATAATATATTACTTCTATATCCATACTAAAATGCATTAACAATTCAAATTAAAATATTAATGTAAAAATCAGAAATAGTTATTCTAATTGATTTAATCGTAATTTCACAATAGATTTGCTATACCTTATTGTTTTTTATGTTATAATTTATAAAATGCACTTTAAAGTTTGTTTTTCATAAATAATAAATTAACAAAATATAAACAAATGGGGCGATTAAAAATGGAAATGAAACTAATTGAAGTTAATGAAGAAAGAAAACAAGAAGTTTTTAAAATAATTGATCTAAATTCAAATATTTCTAAAGTGACTTTTAATTATGTAGGAACAGAAAAACAATTAGATAATTTTTTCCAAACAGCTTGTTTAGGATATTTGAGAAGAAATAAGTTAATTGACTAAATTTAATAAAGGTAGAGAATGACTTCTCTACCTTTTATCATACTTTTCTTTTTGTCCAACAAAAATGTTTTTCAGCTCTTCTACTGTTAAACATTTTTTTCTATTTCTGTGTATCATTCTATGACAATTAGAGCATAACATTCTAATCTCTCTTATATTTACTTCTCTCATATCATCAAACTCAGAAAGTGGATTCTCATGATGTCCTTCTATATAATCTTTCCCCCAGTCTCCATATTTGGCATAAAAATCAGTATTACATACTTCACAATATAACTTTCCATGTTCTTTTTTAAATAGTTCTTTTGATAATTTTATTACTTTTGGATTTCTCTCTATTTTCTTATGGGTTGTTAAATATCTTTTTCCCTCTTGGAAAACCCTGTCATTATATTTATCAAGATTAATCTTTACGAAAATGTTTTTATTTTTAGGTTTGTGTGTTTGGGTGAATCCCAAATAGCTTCTTACTTTTTTATATAAATTTGGTGTTAAGCATAATTTTTCAGCTATATCCTTATCATAATAGTTATCTTGCATTGATAATATAATTTGTTTTAATTTGCTCCCATACCTCATACATGCTAAATCAATACGATCTTTATCATATATTTTAAATTCAGAATATACTTCATCTAAAAATTGAATATATGCTTCATTTTCAAATCTACCCTCTGGTTTTAATTTAAATTTATTTTCAAAATATTCAATATCATATTTTATATTATACAACGTAACATTTTCAATAAATATATTTCTTAATTCTAATTTGTTGTATTTTGAATAAACTTTATTTCTATATTTACCTAGTATATCATTTATCATTTTTTTTCGTTCATCAAGTATTGGATTTTTTATATGTTCATTCCAATACTCCCATCCAACATGCTCTATATAATCTGTTACATATGTTGTAATATTTTCCTCATTATAAATTTCATTTTCAAGTATTTTATTATCACTATCTTTTATTATATTTAGTATTGCTCTAGCTATACTTGTATAATATTTCACATTATATTCACGTTGTTTTTCTATATATGTAATTCTAAACAATTTATATATTGCTTTTCCAACATCATTTTCTTTTGTAATTTTTAATAGTAATTTTGTAAATTGTTTTGTAAACTTTAATCTATCCTGCTTATTAATTATTATCATCCCCAACATAATTTTAAGCTTATAATACACCATTTGTAAATATTCTTTTGGGATTTGTTTTAAAGCAGCTAATACTTTAATTTTATAAATGATTTATATTAAATATAATTATTATTCCCTTAGTATTATTTAATACTTAACTTTGTCACACCAGTATTTCCAATGTTTTCGTGTCATCTAATATAAAAATGTCGTATTAAACAAAAATCGTGACTTAGCGAACTGATTTTTTTAATAATTCCACCACATTATTTACTTTAATTTACATTTATGCATCAATACTATGTATTCAAATTACTAACAAATATAACTGCACATTAAAACAAATAATTTTTTACAGCAAAAATACACCTACTCTTTATATCTTTTTAAAAATTTGATATAATATAAAGTAAGTGTTGGATGTTATTTTCTGATGCTTACATCTATCAAAAATAGGAACTTATAGAGATTGCAGCTCTATAGGTTCTTTTTATTTAAGTCATTCTCTTTGCCATGCTGTGAGCTTCTTTTCTAAATCTTTATAATCATAAGTTCTTTGATTGTAGTTATTAAATTCATCTACTTTATAAGTATTCTTATAGCTCTTATATACATTTCTAGCTTTATTTACAGAATTATTAATGTTATTACCTATCTTTTTACGTAAAAGCGTATATACATTGCTTATACTACCTCTATGTCGAATTCTAATTATATTTTTAGTTACTAGTTCTTTTAAATACCTTTGTATTGTTCTAATGCTCCTATTAAGTTTATCAGCTAATGTTTTTTGTGAAGGATAACAATTATCTTTTTCCGCATAGCAATATGATTTTAGAAGCACATAGAGCCTGAATGCACCATTTGATAGGTTGGAGGTAATATCTGAATTCTTGATTATTGTAAAATTTCCTTCTTGCATTATCTTCTACCTCCTCTCATGTTTTCCAAAGGGCTAAATTGCTGATAATTTTTTCTTATATCTTCTGTTGTAACATCTGCATAAGCTTTCTCTGTGACAGTTACGGATGAATGTCCTAGTAGTCTACTTAGCATAAATATATCTCCGCCAGCTAATAAAAACCTTCTAGCATAGTTATTTCTTAATCCGTGAGCTGTTATATTTTTCTCTATTCTTGCTCTCTTAACATACTTAGCAAAATTGGTTTCAAAATTTCCTATACTTAATTGACTTCCTCGCTTAACACAAAATAAGTTATCTGTTTCTACATATCTATCTTTATATTGCATCCATCTTCTTAACAGTTTTGACATGGTATAACTATAAAATACATATCTATCCTTTCTACCCTTTGCAATATCTCCACTTATAAATACTGCTCTACGGTCTATATCTATATCTTTTACTTGTAAAGCTAAACATTCTCCTATACGCATCCCTGTATCCATTATTATTTGGATTATCACATAGTCTCTAAACTCGTGAAATTTTGTGGTATCCATACATCTAATTATTTTTTTAAAATCTTTATCTGATAATTGGTCTTTCGGTATTCTTTTATTTTTAAATTGTTTTATCTTTTTCATAGGGTTTTTTTTAATAACATTTTTATCTTCTAAATAATTAAAGAACACTTTTAAATTTCTAATATAATTATTAACAGTTGTTACACTTACTTTTTTACCATAATCTTTTCGATTTTCTGGAAAGTTAATTCCTTTACTATAGTCATTACTTAAAAATGTATATTTACCTCTTTCTTTTGTATAGGTAATATAATCCTTACACATTTTATCTGTAATAAGATTTACATTATTAACTTTAAAAGTGTCTTCTATATATCTATCAAATAATCTTAATGTAGATTCATAACTTGTAATAGTCTTGATTCTTAAATCTTTTTCTTGACAGTAAATCATAAAATCATCAATTGCATAATCGATACCTAAATTTTTATTTTTTCGCATAATAAAAAGCCTCCAAAATCCATACTCAATGAATATTGAAGGTTTAATCTTTAAACATATATAATATTGGTTGGTTCAAAAAGCAATTGGTTGCTATAAAAATATAATTTCAATTGCCTTCAAAACGTTGCTACCACTAGTCTATGATACTTTATTTTTAAGTCTTAATTTATCAGCAATCATAGCAATGAATTCTGAATTTGTAGGTTTACCCTTGCCATTGTTTATAGTATATCCAAAGAGCTTGTTTATTGTTTCAACTTGTCCACGAGACCATGCAACTTCTATAGCATGTCTTATAGCTCTTTCTACTCTACTTGCTGTAGTATTATACTTTTTAGCAATAGAAGGATATAGTTCTTTTGTAACTGCTGATAATAGCTCCATATTGTTTACTACCATAGTTATAGCTTCCCTTAAATACATATAGCCTTTTATATGTGCTGGAACTCCAATTTGATGAATTATAGCTGTAATTTCACTTTCTAAGTCAACAGCTTTGTTGCCTGAGTTACCAGAATATCCTTCGTTTGCAGATGTATTTTCAAAGCTTGTCTCTCTTTCTATCCCAGCGTATGATTTTTTTTCATCTGAATTAGATATGTTACTATTAAACATGTCTCTTATTCTGCTCGTAAACACATCCATATCAAATGGCTTAACTACATAATAATCTGCACCAAGAGTTATTGCTCTCTGTGTTATCTTATCTTGACCCACTGCAGATAATACTATAACTCTAGGTGGATTTTCTAAATTTTTATTATTAAGTCTTTCAAGTACTCCAAGTCCATCTAAGTGAGGCATTATTATGTCTAGAACTACGAGATCGGGCTTCTTTTCTTCTATTAATTTCAACGCTTCTATTCCATCTTTAGCTATTCCTACTACTATCATATCACTTTGATTCAACAAATAATCATTAAGAATATTACAAAATTCTTTATTATCATCTGCAATTAAAACACTTATTTTTCCATTTTCCATTTTTAACTCCCCTTTTATAAATTATAGAAATTCTACCATTAATTATCATTTTATATAATTTATATTCGACAAAACTATATTTTATCCTTCTTATCTATATAAAATTACATTATAGTGTATGTATAATTTTATAATTCTATATTTTTCATATTTAATTAATTTTGTCTTTATCTACTTTTCCATTTTATTACTAAAATGATAAAAAATCAAGAGATTTTATCTTTTTTATAAACTTATTATAAGGTATTACACCAAAATAGATATGATTTATACATGTTATATAATGATCAATAAAAAATTATATACATGCATAAACCATAATAATTATATCTCAAATGACATTTATAACAAAATTTTTATAACACTCCAGCACCTTTAAGCATCCACTCAATATAAACTCCATATCCTGTATCAGGTTTATTGACAAGAACATGTGTAACAGCTCCAATTATTTTGTTATTTTGAATTATTGGACTTCCACTCATTCCTTGTACTATTCCACCTGTTTTCTCTAGAAGCTCAGAATCTGTAACTCTAATCATCATACTTTTAGGATTAGGAGAATCTTGATCAAAAAGTTTTTCTATATTTATAGAATACATTTTAGGTTTATTTCCGTCTATAGTTGTTAATATTTTTGCAGGTCCTAATTTTATTTCATTTCTCATTGCAACTTCCATTGGCTTGCAGTACTGCTTATTTGCAAGATCATCAAAACTTTTACCAAATAAACCGCATATAGTATTTTTGTTTACAGTACCTATAGGATTATCTTCATTTATAAATATGCCCCTTAACTCTCCTGGGTTTCCTCTAATTCCCTTATTTATAGAAACTATAGAAGAATCAATTAAATTTCCACTGCTCATATTTATTATATCACCTGTATCCACATCTGTGATAGGATGACCAAGAGCTCCAAAAATTTTATCCTTATCATAGTAAAAAGTTAATGTTCCAATTCCAGCTGTTGAATCCCTTACCCAGAGACCTAGCTTATACTCTCCATCATTTTTGTTTTTAACTTTATCAATTATTTTATCAAACGCCTTACCTTTTCTTTCTACTGTAATTTTTACTTTAGCAGTAGAATTTTTATTTACTTTTTCTGATAATTCGCCAGCATTATTTATATTTTCCCCATCTACCTTAATTATACTGTCACCAATTTGTATTCCTGCCACCACAGCTGGGCTCTGTACCTTTCCACTACTACCAGTTATATCACTAAATCCAACTATTAATACACCCTTTGTATGAAGCTTAACACCTATTGGCTGTCCTCCAGGATAAACTTGAATTTTATTTTGATTTTTAACGCTTGAAGATTTTGATGAAAATACACCAAATATACTTTTATTGGTATTATTGTTTCTACTTAAAGTTGTATTTTTTGTTTTAGCTGCAAGTGAATTAAGGCTAATTTCACTATTCTTAAAAAAAACACTTTTTGGCATACTACTTATTTTACTATAAGCCAAAAATACAACTAAAATTACAGGAGTTAAAATGCAGTATATAATATTTATTTTTTTATTTTTCACAATTTTACCTCCTTACATTTATAGTTTTAAACTTCTACGCTATTAAATTTCCCATTTTAAAATTCAATTATGCTATTATATAGCTGTATTTATAGTTAATACTTTAGAAATTATCCTAAAAAAAAATAAAACTGAAAGAACATATGGTTCTTTCAATTTTATTTTATAATAATATAATTTTTATAAGCATTTTCTATTATTTAACTTACCTTTTTACTAATAATCTTCACTTTTCTTTTTTCAGCAATAGCTATCATTTCCTCAGCATGCTCAATAGTTATTTTAGTAACTTTACTTCCACCTATCATCATTGCAAGTGCTTTCATTTTACCTTGCTCATTTAAACTTTCAACATTAGTATATGTTTTATCATTTTTAGTATTTTTTGAAACCATAAATTGCACGTCTGACATACAGGCTATCTGAGGAAGATGTGTTATACAAAAGACTTGATGATTCTTAGAAACCTCATACATCTTATCTGCCACACGCTCAGCTATTCTTCCACTTATTCCTGTGTCAATTTCATCAAATATTACAGATGGTATTTTATCTTTATTTACAAAAACCGTCTTAATAGAAAGCATAACTCTTGAAAGTTCTCCTCCAGACACTACTTTTTCAAGTGGTCTTAAAGGCTCTCCTATATTAGTTGAAATAAAAAATTGAACTTTATCACAGCCATCATCACTAATATAATTTTCATTAAAATCCACACCGATTTTAAAAGTACTTTTATCGAGTCCAACATAATTTAACTCATTTTTTATATTAACTTCAAGTTTACTTGCAAATTCACATCTTATCTCATGAATTTCTTTAGCATATTTTATTAGTTTGTTACAGATATCTTTTCTTTTATCTTCTAACTTTTTTATTATTTCCTCACTATGAACTATTTCATCATAGGATATACTTAATTTTTTCCTATAATTTAATATGTCTTCAATAGTACTGCCATACTTTTTTTTATATTTATCTATAGTAAATAATCTACTATTTATATAATTAAGTTCCTTTTCATCAAAACTTATATTACTTTTAATTGATTTTATCTCTTCCACAACTTCTTCAATATTATAATAACTATCTTCAAGCACTTTAACTATATTAGATATTTTGTCATTATTATTTTCAATATTTTTAATTCTATTCACAACATATCCAATTAAATCATATACTGATTTAGAATTTTCACTGCCATCATAAAGAATTTCAGAGGCTTCAGAAAATACATTTGATATGTTTTCACTATTAGAAAGAATGGAATATCTCTCTTGAAGCTCGTCATCCTCTCCTATTTTAAAATTAGAATTATCTATTTCATCTATTTGATACTTTAAAAAATCAGATAATTTACCATTTTCTCCATTTTTATTTTTCAAATCATGAATTTTGCCATCTATATCTTTTAATTTTTTATATGTATCCATGTATTTTTCTTTTACATTATGAAGTGTTTTTTCTGCATAATCATCTAAATACATAATATGCTTTAATGGATCCAATAAATTTTGGTTCTCATGCTGACCGTGTATGTCTATTAGAGTTACACTTATGTTTTTAAGGGCAGATACTAAAATGGCCTTGCCATTGACTTTAGCAATACTTTTACCTGATTTAAACGTTTCTCTACTTATTATTACATAATCGTCAAATTCTATTTCCATATTTTTAAGTTCTAGCTCAGTTTTATCATTTTCTATAGTAAAAATAGCTTCAACATAAGTACTTTTCTCACCAGTTCTTATAAAATTTCTACTTGATTTTCCTCCAAGAACATAACTTATAGCATCAATTAAAATGGATTTACCAGCTCCTGTTTCACCAAATAAAACATTAAAACCCTTTTCAAAATTAACAGTAAGCTCCTCTATGAGTGCAAAATTTTTAATATTAAGTTGAAGAAGCATAAAAACTCTCTCCTATTCATCAATCATCTTTTTAAGCTTTTGAACTATGCCAACTGCTATTTCTTCAGTTCTAGCAAGTATAAAAATAGTATTATCACCTGCAATTGATCCTGCTATTCCATCTAGATTTAAAGAATCTATAGCTTCAGCTGCTGCATTAGCAGAACCAGATATCGTCCTTACAACTACCATATTATTTACTCTATCAACATTTAACACTGTCTGGGAAAAAATTGTTACAAGTTTATTGGATAAAAAACTTTCCGTTGGTGAGATAGTAGCATATTTATATCTTCCCTTTGACGAAAGTACTTTTATAAGCTTCAGCTCTTTTATATCCCTTGATACAGTTGCTTGAGTAACTTCCATTCCACTTTTTCTAAGTTCTTCTGCTAACTCTTCCTGTGTCTCAATATCTTTTGAATTTATAATTTCTAATATTTTTGTATGTCTTGATACCTTCAATCTTTATCACCTTCGCATTCTTCACTTCTAAGTATTATCTTTTTTCTTAATACATCGAAATAATCATAATTATTCAATTTTAATAATTTACATTTATAATCAAGTCTAGAGATTTCAATATCTGGAACGCCCTTAACATCTACAGGATTTTGTCCATCTACAGATATAAATACACTTTCATTATTTTCTATTTTGGATATTAATATATCACTCTTTCCATCAAGTACTATAGTTTTCATTGCCAGACCTTGAGGACAAATTGGTGTTAGTGATATTAAATCCAAATTAGGATAAATAATGGGTCCACCTGCTGATAAATTGTATGCTGTAGATCCTGTTGGTGTTGATATTATCATTCCATCTGATTTAAACCCCATATAGAACTTATCGTCAACTTTTATATTATATTTTAATATTCTTGCCATATTTCCATTATATAAAACAATTTCATTTAAACAATAGAATACTTTTTTTTCTTGATTTTTTATAAAAGAACATTTAAGCATGGTTCTTTCTTCAATAGAATATTCACCTTCAAAAATTTTATGAATGGAGTCTTTAAAATCTTTAAATTCAATGCAAGATAAAAAACCAAGATGACCTATATTAACACTGAATATAGGAATTCCACAAGATACTAGGTGCCTTGCAGCATTTAATATGGTGCCATCTCCTCCAAAAACAATAAAAAAATCCAGTTCTGTTTTACACATTTCATTAAAGCAGTTTAATTTATCGTAAAACTTAACTTTAATATCTTTATTTTCGTCTTTTATAACTTTTTCTACATATTTTTTTATTTTTCCTTCAGGATCTTTACTATAGTTAATATTAACTCCTACTTTTTTCATTTAAATCTCCTCTTAATCAAGATTTCCGTGAGCACTTTCAACTACATAATTTACTGAATCATAACTCACTTCTTCGTGGCTCTTGGAAAAATAAACTAAATATTCTATATTACCCTCAGGACCCTTTATAGGAGAATATGTAATTCCTATTATAGTTAACTTCATTTCTTTCAAAAAATCAACTATACTATTTATTACCTCAATGTGTGTATTCGGATCTCTTACAACACCTTTTTTGCCTACCTTATCTCTGCCAGCTTCAAATTGTGGCTTTATTAAAGCAGCAACTTCACCATCATCTTTAAGCAAATTTATTACTGTAGGAATTACCTTTTTTAGCGATATAAAAGAAACATCTATACTTGCAAAATCTCCATATTCTCCTATATCTTCATAGGTTACATATCTTACATTAGTTCTCTCCATGCACACAACTCTTGGATCAATTCTAAGTTTCCATGCAAATTGACCATAACCAACATCTATAGCAAAAACCTTTTTAGCACCATTTTGAAGCATACAGTCAGTAAAACCTCCTGTAGATGCTCCTATATCAAAGCATACCTTATCTTGTAATTTTAAGCCAAAAGTTTTAATTGCTCTCTCAAGTTTATACCCACCACGGCTTACATAAGGCATCTTTTCTCCTCTAAATTCTATTTTGGAAGTCACCTTTACTTTTTGACCACACTTATCAACCCTTACTTCATCTACAAAAATCTCTCCAGCCATTATGCTTGCTTTTGCTCTTTCTCTAGATTCAAATATTCCTTTTTGTACTAATAGTACATCCAATCTTTCTTTGTTTTCAGACATATGAACTTCTCTCCTAAAATAAAACCATATAAACCATGAAAATCACGTTATTTAAAAGAAAGTATCCTTTTACAAATGCTATCTATATCAAGGCCATACAGTTTGTATAAAATTTCAGTGCTTCCCTGCTCTATAAATTCATCCTTGAATCCAAGATTTAAAACATCGTTTTTAAAATTCATATAATTTAAATGTTCAAGTATTAAACTTCCAAGACCACCATGAAGCACATTATCTTCAATAACTACAAATTTATAATTGTCTTTTGCAAATTCATTTAAAACCCCAGTATCTATAGGTTTTATAAATGATGCATTTATTACAGCACAATTAATTTCATATTTTAAAAGTTCTTCTCTAATTAAAACAGCCCTCTGAACCATTTTACCTGTGGCTATTATTGCTATACCTTCTCCTCTATTCAATATTTCCCATTTTCCTTTATGAAATTCCTTTAATGGTTCTAATTCGACTGAAAATTCATCTCCACCTCTAGGATATCTTATAGCTATCGGGAAATTTTGATTAACAGCCCAACCCAGTATATATTTTAACTCATCTATACACTTTGGAGCCATTATAGTCATATTAGGTATGCTGCTCAAATATGAAATATCAAAAACTCCTTGATGTGTTTCGCCATCTTCCCCTACAATTCCAGCTCTATCTATAGCCAAAACCACAGGAAGATTCTGAATGCAAACATCATGAAGCACTTGATCATAGGCTCTCTGAAGGAAAGTAGAGTATACTGCAAAAACAGGTTTATAACCTGAAGATGCTAGCCCTGCTGCCATCGTAACTGCATGCTGTTCTGATATTCCTACATCAAAGAATCTATCTGGAAACCTTTTAGAAAAATCACACAAGCCTACTCCATCTGTCATAGCAGCAGTAATACCAATAATTTTTTGATTCTTCCCTGCTAATTCTACCATAGCTTCACCAAACGCTTTAGAATATGTATCTTTAGGCTTACCAAGTTTTTCGCCTGTTTTTGGATTAAATGGACCCATACTATGAAACTTATTTGGATTTTTTTCTGCATAGTAATATCCTTTTCCTTTTTGGGTTATAACATGTAGAATAACAGGTCCTTTAATTTTTCTTGCCTTTTGAAGTACATCTGTCAATTCATTGATATTATGCCCATCTATTGGTCCTAGATATTTTATTCCTATATCCTCAAAAAACATACCTGAAACAACCATTTGCTTTATTCCACCTTTTATTTTTTCAATGGAATTAGCAACCTCTGATCCTAAATTAGTTTTTTTAAGTTTGGATTTTACGTCCTCTTTTAATTTATTATATTTTGGATCTAACCTTATTTTGTTTAAATACTTAGATATACTGCCAACATTCTTAGCAATTGACATTTGGTTATCATTTAGTATTATTATAACATTAGTTTTTTTGTATCCAATATCATTTAAAGCTTCAAAAGCCATTCCCCCAGTAAGTGCTCCGTCACCTATAACAGCAATTACACTATAATCATCTTTAGATAAGTCCCTTGCTCTTGCAATACCTGCAGCTGCTGAAATAGATGTACTACTATGACCTGTTTCAAACACATCATAAATGCTTTCATTCCTTTTGGGGAAACCACTTATTCCTTTATACTTTCTAAGCTTATCAAATTTATCTTTGCGTCCAGTTAAAATTTTATGTACATAAGATTGATGTCCTACATCCCATATAATTTTATCTTCTTTAAAATTAAATACTTTATATAAACTTAATGTAAGCTCAACTACACCAAGATTAGAAGCAAGATGCCCACCTGTCTTTGAAACACTGTCTACTAGAAATTCTCTTATTTCCTCTGCCATTTCATTAAGTTTTTCATTACTCATTGATTTTATATCTTCTATATCTTTATAATTATCCAGTATATTGTACATTTTTTCATCTATCCTTTTGAACCAAGTATAAAATCTTCGATACTCTAGTGACTATTTTTATACTATTATTTATTCCATATGTTTTTCCAATAGCTTTGCCCAAAATAGTTCCACCTGCTATCATTCCTCCGATTATGGCACTTAAAACTGCAGAGGGAATACTATTATTAAATATTTGCTGTATCACTTTATCTGTAATTAAAGCCCCCATAGTTCCACTTACAATCCCACATATATCTCCTATTACATCATTGCAGAAAGTTGAAACTTTATCAGCATTCCTTATAAGTTTTATAGCAATTTCGGAGCCGCTAATTTTCTTTGCAGCCATAGAATGAAATGGTGTCTCAACAGCTGTAGTTACAGAAATACCAATTACATCAAATACAATTCCTATAAGAATTACACAAACTAATAAAATAAAAGCTACTAATAAATTGACTCTTTTTAGTAGCAAATCAGATAATAGAGAAACGCTACTACTAATAGTAATAGACCATACAAAAATTTTCAATAGCCATTTGTGCATAGTTTTCGCATTGCTCTTAATATTTTTATTTTTTGACACAGTAACTCCTCCAAGTAAAATAATCAATGTGGTAGCAAAGCAGGTAAATCTTGCGGCATAGGTTCAGTAGGATTTCCCCACAGATAACCATGCGTCACCGCATGGCGGTTTCCCTTTAATATCCGAGCTGAAGTGTCACCACATTCAGGACTGAATTGCCACTAAGTCCGCACTGCAATCCCTGCTCTACCTTTTTATAACAGCCTAGGAGTTTTCCTCAACAGTTAGATGCTTCTCTAGCCTCTTTTGCAATATAGGTTTCAGAGTTCAATAAGATAAAAAATTTAGGCCTAAAATTTTTATCATGTTTATCTCCTCTCCCCATATCACTCAAGGCAGGCTACACTGCACATAGCTTTCACACCACATTGCAGGTTTAATCCAATTTCGTACATTGAATATCTCATCCAACATACAAGAACTGGTCTCCACAAAAGTAGGGTCATTTATCGCATGCCATTGCGAGTGCCCCAGCTTTTTTAACTTCCAGCACAAGCCCAGGACTGGGCATTCCAAGGCCAGCACCAGAAACTTCATCGATATGCCCTTTAGCGGATTTTTAGCCCCGCCTTCAAAAAGCACTTACCTGACTAGGATACTGCACCACATTAAATATGTTAATTGAAATTATATCACACTAACTATAAATATTCAAAAAAGCAAAAACACCCATATAGTTATAAATTTATGATATTTATCTCTTTCTCTTTAATAAAAGTTCCGTTATCTCTGTAAGACAAGTTGTATTTCCATCTATTGTACTGACAATATCTAAACATTCTTCAGTTAAACTTTTGCACATAGTTTTACATTTATCTATTCCATAAGTTGTTACATAAGTACACTTATCATTTTCTATATCGCTTTTAGATTTTTTACCCATAATTTTGGTATCACCAATAACATCGAGTATATCATCTTCTATCTGAAATGCAAGACCAATTTTGTCACCATATTGTGATAAAAGTTCCACATGACTATGAGGGGCATCACCTAAAATAGCTCCACTTAATATTGATGCCTTTATAAGTGCTCCAGTTTTCTTTTTGTGCATATACCTTAATTCATCTGCACTTACTTTCTTTCCTTCACTTAATATGTCTACAACCTGACCACCTATCATTCCCTCTGAACTTGCTGCTCTTGATATTAATGAACATGCCTCAAGTGCCTTTTTATCTTTTTCTAAACAATACTCAAACATTATATCCATTGCTTCATTTAAAAGTCCATCACCAGCAAGAAGTGCCATAGAATAACCAAATACTTTGTGATTTGTAGGCTTTCCTCTTCTCAAATCATCATTGTCCATACACGGCAGGTCATCATGTATAAGAGAATATGTATGTATCATTTCAATAGCTGCTGCTACTTCAATTACATCTTTATAATTGTCATGATATATTCCATAGGAAGACATTAGAAGAAGTGGTCTTACCCTTTTACCTCCAGCATTTAAACTGTATTCCATAGCTTCATATATTTTTTTATCATATTTACCTTTGCCATTAAAATAATTTTTTAAGTAATTATCCACTGCCTGCCTTAATTCTTTATTGTTCATTCAAATCACCTGCTTTATTAAAGTCCTCTTCGCCTTCCTGTGTAAGTATTTTTATCTTTCCCTCAGCCTTGTTTAGAATCTTGTACAGTTTATTGCAAAGTTTCACTCCGTCCTCATAATTTTTCATAGTATCATCAAGAGTCAATTCTTCATTTTCCATACTACTTACAATGTTCTCAAGTTCCTTCATCATAGTTTCATAACTCTCTTTTTTAGGCATAACTGATTTCACCTCACACTAATTTAAAACTATTTTGAAATATGTATTTCAGCCTCTACTTTTCCATCTTTTAAAGTTATATTTACACGATCTACTTCTTTAAGTGTTTTTACATTATTTATATTTTTACCATTGTAATCACTTATAATTGAATATCCTTTATTTAAAATATTGAGTGGACTGTTTAGCTGCAAAATAGAATTATATTTTGATAATCTTTCCTTCTCAATTTGTATTTTTGTCTTCATTCTCATATTTAAAATATATTGAAATTTATCAATTGATGAGTACCCATTAACTATAAATACTTCAGGGCTATTCTTTTCTATGATTCTTCTGTTTATTTCAAGCTCCTTGTATTTATTTTCAAAATAATTTTTAATATTAATTTTAAGCGAATTTCTAAGTGAAATAAATCTATTAAACTCCTCATTTAAATTAGGTACTGCAATCTCAGCAGCCGCAGATGGAGTTGGTGCCCTTCTATCACTTACAAAATCCACAATAGTAAAATCTGTTTCGTGTCCAACACCAGTTATTACTGGCTTTTTGGAATTATATACAGCATAGGCAAGCTTTTCATCATTAAAAGACCAAAGTTCCTCAATAGAACCGCCTCCCCTAGCTAGTATGATAGTATCAATATCTTCAATTTCATTTAAGTAATTAAGTGACTTTATTAGGTCCTTCGGAGCATTTATACCTTGCACCAAGGTAGGACATATTAGTATATCAACACTTTTGTTTCTTCGCCTTGAAACATTTATTATATCTCTCACTGCCGCACCTGTAGGAGAAGTTATAACTCCAATTCTCCTGGGGTATTTAGGTATCTCTCTTTTATACTCTTCATTAAACATTCCTTCCTTTGAAAGTTTTTCTTTTAACTTCTCAAAGGCTTCGTAAAGTTCACCTTTTCCTTCAGGCTGTATTTCAGTACAATAAAGCTGATAAGCCCCATCTTTAATATATACTGACACTCTACCTTTTATCTTTACCTTCATGCCATTTTGAGGTATAAAAGTAAGTCTTTCAGCATTGCTTCTAAACATTATGCAATTTATTTTGCTTCCTTCATCCTTAAGAGAAAAATATACATGGCCACTGCTGTGAAATTTAAAGTTTGATATTTCTCCTTTTATGTAAGCATTATTTAAAATATAATCACTGTCTATAACTTTTTTTATGTAATTACTTAATTCAGAAACGGACAATACTTTTATATACATACTATTTTAATGCCTCACAAACATTTAATATTAACATTGTGGTAGTCATAGCCCCTACTCCACCGGGTACAGGTGTAACATAAGCTGCCTTCTTTATAACTTCGTCAAATGCCACATCACCACGAAGTTTACCATCAACTACTGTAGTTCCTACATCAATTACAATAGAACTTTCACTTACAAATTCCTCAGTTACAAATCCAGGTCTTCCCACAGCACTAACCACAATATCAGCATGCTTACATATATCCTTTAGATTCTTAGTTCTTGAATGACATATAGTAACCGTTGCATTTTCATTTAGTAAAAGCTGTGCTGTTGGTTTACCTACAATATTACTTCTGCCTATTACAACAGCATTTTTACCGCATATATCTATATTTAAGCTTTTTATTAACTTTAATACACTTCTTGGCGTACATGGTATAAATGATTTTTCGCCCTTATAAAACTTACCTGTATTAATATCCGTTAAACTATCTATATCCTTATTAGGATCTATCTTTGAAGTTACCAGTTTTACGTCTATATGATTAGGAAGAGGAAGTTGGAGCATAATACCATCAACATCTTTATTTCTATTTAATTCTTCTATAGTATTTATTAGTTCTTCTTCACTTATGCTTTCATCTAGAAATATACTTTCAAATTTTAGTCCAAGACTTTCAGAAACTTTCTTTTGATTATTAACATAATATATTGAGCCTCCATCATCACCAACAGTTATGCTTGCAATACATGGAACCCTAAGTCCACTCTTTTTTCTGTTCTCAACAAATTCAAGTATTTTTTCTTTATACTTTTTAGACTCCGCTTTACCATTAATTAATTCACCCATATAAAATTTCCCCTTTAATCCTGAGATTTTTTATCAACACTATCTATTAATTTTCCAATAACTCCATTAACAAATGTAAAAGATTTTTCTTCTGAATAATTTTTTGCAAGTTCAACAGCCTCATTGGCAGATACCTTATATGGAATGTCATTTTGAAAGAATATTTCATAAGCTGCTATTCTAAGTATTGCAATATTAACTTTAGATATCCTATCCATTTTCCATTTATTTGAACTCTTCTCTATTTTACTATCTATAAAATCTATATTTTCTTCTATTCCATTTATAGTATTTTCTACGTATCCAAAATCTATATTCTGAGATTTATTGCTTTCTTTATAATTTTCTATAACTTCTGAAACACTGTTTTTATTAATAGATATTTCAAATAAAAGTTTCATAGCTACTTCTCTACTTTTTTTTCTGTTCATTAAAAATTTTCCTCCTAATACACAATTCAAATTGAAATATATGTATACAAACTATAATTTATAAACATCAAAACACCCTCTTAAGAGGGTGTTTTATAATTATTCTTCTTTTTTTTCTTCTTCCTTGTCTACAAAAGCTACATTTTGAACAAAAACATTTACCGCTGAAACCTTAAGTCCTGTTAAACTTTCAACCGTTCTCTTTACATTTTCCTGAACCTTACCTGCAATATCTGGTATTCTAAGTCCATATTCTATTACAACATATAAATCTATTGAAGCGCTATCCTCTGCAACATTTACTTTAACGCCTTTTGTTAAATTCTTTTTTCCACTTAATATCTTAGTTATTCCACCTACAATACCTGAGCTCATACCAACTACGCCCTTTATTTCAGATGCTGCAAGTCCTGCAATAACGCAAACTACTTCATCAGATATTTTAACTATTCCCATATCTATATCCTTAAGTTCCTCTTCCATCTTAATATTACCTCCTCTGCTTTGAAAAAAAACAAAGCTATTACCTATAATTAAAATTAAAGGATACTACACAAATCAAAAATTCATTCACTAAACTAAGAGTATTATATCAAAATAATTAGTATTTTACAAATAGGCAATTTAAAAATATTGCGAACTAACATTGATTTGTAACATTAAAAAAATTCTATAAATCTTATCATAAATGGGGTTTAGGTCGTAGACCCATTATCCTTCTTTATAAAATATAGGCAATCTTAATGTTTACGATTAATAAATTAGATTTCTTAATTTAAAAATCTAATTAAGAATCGTAAAATACTAAGATATTTCAATAACTCACTGAAAAGATGCTCAGACAAATTGAAATAACTAAGTATTTTACGATTTTTTCACCAAAATTTATTAGAATTTTTTTAAATCGTTACGTATTAATGTTAATTCGCTTTTGGAGTAAAACAATGAAAAAATTCCTCCGTCCCTACGGAATTTTGAATATAAATAGCTAATCTACTTTGATATCTATATTATTTGATTTTTAAATAGGTTACCGTATTTTTCGTAGGATAGCGGAGAAAAATTTACCTTGCTTCTAATTTTTAGCGCAGTAAGAGGTACTATTTAAAATACGTTTTAATGTACTGGCTGTAAAACTTCTATGTTCCTGAGATTAGTTACATCTGTAACTACTTCTTTAATATCTCTGAGTTGATTATCAGTCAATTTATCATTATCACATTTTACTGTTATAGTTACTTTACTATCAGTAATTGAACATAATGCTTCTTTAAAGCCTTTGCTTTTAAGCATTGTTTCAACTTTATTACTTTTAGCATCTTCATCTGTTAATGTCATCATCTTTTGTTGAGCTGATGATTTAGTTTCATTTGAAACATTTTTATCATCAATTATGTTCTTTAAAGTCTGAATTTCCCTTTGATCTTTCTGCTCTCGCTCAAGTCTTCCCTCTGCAAATATGTCTGATTTACTGCTGCTTTTTTTAGAATTATCATTAAGAGAAACTGTACTCTTATTATTACTATCACTATCAAAATCAGAATCATTTACATAAAGTGGGCTTCTGACCCTTGTGGCCAGAACACCAGCACACACTATAAGTACCATTAAAGTAACAATGATAACAGCTTGTTTTTTATTCATTTATTTCTTATCCTCCCTTTATTTATTATCTATTCTAAAAAATTTATATGCTTGTTTACTCTTTTCTATGAATGATTTATTTTTTCATAGGATATACATTTACCTTATCTTCACTAAGTTGAAATAAGTCAACAACAGCATTTATTATATTAAGTTTTATAACGGAACTGTCTGCCCCCTCTGCAACCACACATACTCCTGTTATCTTAGGCTTGTAATCTTTTAGTATGAATGGTGATTCTTTATCCCCATCTTTTGAGGTTACAACGGTGCTTCCATCAGAATTTTGTGTAGTTGTCCTTTTTCCACCGGAATTATCTGTTTCATCAGTAACAGATTTAGTTTTATTTTCATTAGTGGCAGGTACCTGTTCTTCTCCACTTCCAAAATAAATCATAACTTGAACTTTACCAACTCCATCTATTTGCTCTAAAGTACTCTTTAATTTGTTTTCCATACTAGTTTCATAATCTTTTGAAGGTTCTACTTCATTCTTAGTCTTGCTTTGATTACTTTTACTAGTATTATTACTATTACTTGCCAAAGACATATTAGAAGTATTTCTAAAAAAATCAGCAGTAATAATTAAGAGTACTCCTATAAGCCCTAAAATAATTATGTTACTTAATGTATTTTTTTTGCCATTCTTATCCTTGAAATTAATTTTAAGATGTTCTAAAATTTTTTTAAAATTCATCTCATCACCCCATTAAAGTTTATAAACTTTTATATCAGAATAAGGTACTTTTATTTCATCACTTACATAAGTACTTATTTCTTTTTTTGTTTTTTCATCAACATCACTGCTTTTATCACATTGTTCATCTTCTATTCTCACCTTTTTTACCTTCCCAATTGATCTGTCTTTCACTCCAATGCTTAAAGACTTTACGGAGACCGCTTTACTGCTATCATCATAATTAACCTCAGCAGTTACACTATAATCATTATCAGGATATTTGTTTTTTAGCATTTTTACGCAGCTGTCCTCTAAATTTTTTTTAAACTCCCCTACTATAGAAGATACATTTTTACTGTCACTTTTCTTTAGAGTCTCATTATAATTATTTTGTTCAAATGTATTCTGAGCATTTATAATATAGCTTTCTACATCATCAGTTTTACTTACAACTTTTATTATTGGTTGAATAATTACAGTCATTAAAATAAGACCTACTACAAACTTAGCGTATTTTCTGAGCTTATTATCCGGTAATATAATCTCCACAGCTGTAATAAGTACAGCTGTAGTACATATAGTTATAACCCATTGTTGAAGCCATTTAATCATATAGTTCACCATTCCTTACCCTTTTAAGCTGCTTTACCCGCAGCTATTATTATTGCTATCATTATAAAAAACATTACTGATACGCCTATAAGACACGAAGCAATAAGTATAAGACAATCGCCTGCACTATTTATGCAATTAACTATTTTTTTATCACTTATAGGTTCTACCAAAGCAGCTGCTAATTTATGAATAAATGCAAGTACCAAAATTTTTATTATAGGGAAAATAACAATTGCTATTAAAACAATAAGCCCTACACTTCCAACTGCATTCTTAATTAGTATTGAATATCCAGCTACTGTTGAGATTGCATCTGATAAGCATTTTCCAACTATTGGTACAAAATTATCCACTGCAAATTTTGCAGTTTTTGAAGTAACGTTATCTACAGCTTTAGCACTTATTCCACGTATAGTTATTATTCCTATAAATACGGTCATAACTATACCCTGTATCCACATAACACACTGGCGTAACAGTTTTGATAATTTATCAATTTTGTAATCATTAGATAAGTTGTTTACAAATTCAAGTACAAAAGACATTAAAATCATTGGTATTAATACATCATTAAAAACTTTTTGTGTAAAGCTAATAGAAAACAATATAATAGGATCAAGGAGAGTAGACTGAACTAAACTTCCTGAGCTTATAAGTAGCGTAAGTAAAATTGGCACAAGTGCTCCCATGGTACTACTCATATCCTTCATTGAAGCTTGAGCAGTACTTATACATATTTTAAAATTTCTGGCAATTATTATTATTATAATTGAGTAGCATGCAAAATATGCTATATCCGTTAACTTTTCTGAGGAAAAAGCATTTTGTAAATTATTTAGAAGAGCACATATAATACATATAAATATAAGTGTAGATATTAATTTTAAACTAGCTGATATATCCTGAATAAAGTACTGGGCTACAGCCTTACTAAATTTAGTAAATGATACATTCCCTTTACCATTTTTCATATAATACTCAACATAATCCTTTATATCAAAATCCCTTAATATCTCATATTTATTTTTAATTTTAGTCATGTAATCATACATCTGCATTATTTGTTCTTCATCTTCCTTAGTACTTTTATCATTATTCACATTATATGCTTGTACAGTTATTGGTAATAACATAAAAAAAATTATAAGCATTAATATTATTTTTTTCATTTTTTACTCCTATATGATATTTAAAATAGCATTTAAAACCCCCATAAGTATTGGTATTGCTAACATAAGAATAAGTATTTTCCCTGCAAATTCCACTTTTGAAGCTATATTATTTTGTCCTGCATCCTTACATATTTCACTGCAAAATGATGCTACATATGCGATACAAAGTATTTTAAACACAGTAGTTAAATATACAAAATCCACTTTAGATTTAAGGGCAAATTGCTGTAAAACCTGCATAACTGATGTTATTTTAGGTATCATAAAAATAAAAATTAAAGTTCCTGTAATTATACTTATACTAATAGCTACATCTTCTCTTCTGTTTTTAAATACAAGCGTAACTGCTAAAGCTACAAATGCAAAAGCTGCAATCTTTATTATTTCCATAATATCCCCCTAGAGTTGGAACATAGTTTTTACAGCATCAAACAATTTGCTTATTAAATTTATTACCATAATGAGAATGATCACTATGCCTGCTAAATTTGTTACTACCGCAAAATCATCTTTGCCACTGGATTTAAGTATTTTATCCATAATTATGATGATAATTCCAACTGCTGCAATTCTAAATATAAGTGTTACATCAAGCAAAAGATCACCTCCTAAATAAGCATAATTGTAATCATCGCCCCAACGCAAAAGCCTAAACACCTATACATTTTGACGTTTTTTTTCATCGTTTCTTCTGCATCATTTATATTTTTTTTTATACTTTCAACAGCTAAATCAAATACCTTTATTTGACCATCAACATCTGTTTCCCCTAAACTTTTAGATAAATTTAAAATTATCCTTTTATCTTCATATTTTAAATTAGTATCAAATTTTTCAGATGCAAAAGTAAATTTAAATGCTTCATATACGCTATTACAAGTTTTATTATTAAGATTTTCTGCTGCGCACTTAAAAATCAAGTTCACAGGATAATTTGCCCTTTCGCTAGTTTCATTAAATGCTTCGATAAGCGGCACATGAGCATATATAATTTCATTTCTAAGTTCATAAAGACAATTTTGAAGCTCCTTTAACTGCTTTACTCTTTTTCTAAAGTTCTCTGCATAACTAAATCCCAAAAAAGTAGAAGAAGTTATAATAAGAATGCATCCTAAAAACTTTATCAATTATATAAACTCCCCTCCTTCTCCCCTGTATAAAAATTATAAATATACTCTACGGTTCCAACTCCTCTTTTATCACTTAAAACTATTGCTCTTTCAAAAACTCTGTTATTAACTGCATCTTTAAATACATCTCTTTTATTTAAATCTTCAATACCAAAACCATGTATAGTAGTAACCAAATTAACACCACAGTTTACTGCGGTAAGTATACTCTTAATATCATCATAGGTTCCTATTTCATCGCAAATTATAACCTCCGGTGCCATGCTCCTTATAGCCATCATAATACCAACACTTTTAGGACAGTTATCCATTATATCTGTTCTTATTCCAATATCCATTTGGGCTATGCCTTCTAAACAAGCACCTATTTCACTTCTTTCATCTATAATGCATACCCTTTTCCCCTTAAAATCAATACTTCTAATGCCATATGATAAATTTCTTGCAATGTCTCTTAGTAAAGTTGTTTTACCACAATTAGGAGGTGATATTATAATGGTATTAAACACCCTGTTTCCATGAATTATTTTTTTCATTATCTTATTTGAGCATCCTATTATTTCATTACATATTCTTATATTTAACGAAGATATATTTTTTATAGTTTTTACCTTATCTCCCTCAACCACACAATCACCGCATATTCCAACCCTGTGTCCACCTTTTATAGTTATATAGCCTTGTTTTAATTCATCCTCTACAGAATATATTGAATAACCACTCATAATATTAAATATTTTTTTTAACTCTTCTTTAGTAGTAATAGAACTACCTGTTATTTCTCTTCCACCTACTTGGAGCATTAAAGGCTTGTTTACTTTTATTCTTATCTCCTGCAATTTATTACAATCTGATATTCCTTTAATTTGATTTTCTATATTTTCAGGTAGTATGGAAAAAATATCTTTAAGGTTCATCACTTTTCCTCCTTTCCCTAATTAATTATTATTTTATATACTTATGAATTATTACAAAAAATGAAATTTATATATGCTTCTTATAAAATTGCAAAAAACAAAAGAAGCCATAGACTTAATATAAATCTATGACTTCTTTATGCTTTATATGTACTAAACCTTTTTACTTTAAAAGCTTAGATATTTATAAATAATTTTTCTATATAAAACTGTAAGATTCGTTGATAATATGATTATTGAACTCTTTCCATGTATTCCCCAGTTCTTGTATCAACTCTTATAGTTTCTCCTTCATTAACAAATAAAGGTACTTGAACTACTGCATTAGTCTCAAGAGTAGCTGGTTTCATAACATTTGATGTTGTATTTCCCTTTACTCCAGGTTCACATGAAACTATTTTAAGCTCTACAAAATTAGGTGCTTCTACTGAGAAAGCTTCTCCTTTATAGAATTTAATTGTTGCAAACATATTTTCCTTTAAAAACTTAATAGCATTTTCAACTTGATCAAAACTTAAAGGAATTTGTTCATAAGTCTCTTGATCCATGAAATAATAAAAAGATCCATCAGAATACAAATATTGCATTTCTTTTCTTTCTATTACTGCTTCCTGTAATTTAGTTGTTGGGTTAAATGTTGTCTCTGTTACGGCACCATTAATAACATTTTTAAGCTTTGTTCTTACAAAAGCTGCTCCTTTTCCCGGTTTTACATGTAAAAAATCAACTACATTATAAACTTGTCCATCTAACTCAAAAGTAGTTCCTTTTCTTAAATCTCCTGCTGATATCATTTAAGTATCCCTCCAAAACATTAATCAATATATAATATTATAACCTTTTAGGTAAAATTAATACACTTTATCCTTATTAAACAACTATAAACATATAAGTTCTTTAGGTGAATGTGATAAAGCTTCACATCCATTATCTTTAACAAGTACTAAATCTTCTATTCTTACTCCACCAAATTCAGGAATATATATACCAGGTTCATCTGTTACTATCATTCCAGGTTCCAAAACTATATCAGATGAAGGACCTAGTGTAGGGTTCTCATGTATTTGTCTTCCAACTCCATGACCTAGTGAATGTCCAAAATTCTTTGCATATCCATAAGAATTTATTACATCTCTTGAAACTTTATCAGCTTCACAACCTTTAATTCCACTCTTTATAGCTTTTAGACCAGCTTCATTAGCCTTAAGAACTATACTGTATATTTCTTTCATCTTATCATTTGGTTTTCCAATAACAACTGTTCTTGTCATATCAGAGCAATAATCATTAAAAATGCATCCAAAATCCATAGTCAAAAAGTCTCCATCTTGAACAACCTTCTGAGTAGCCTGACCATGAGGTAAACATGATCTTTCACCACTTGCTATTATAGATGGAAAAGATAAATCCCTAGCACCTAATTTCTTCATGGTAAATTCAAGTTCAAGTCCAATTTCTCTTTCTGTCATTCCTTTTTTTATAAATTTAAGCATATGACTAAAAGCTTTATCGGCTATAGCTGCTGCCTGCTTTATAGTATCAATCTCATCATCATCTTTTATAATTCTTAATTTTTCAACCATACCATTTAAAGGTACTAGTTCTGCTTTAACACTATTTTTATAAGTATTATACGTAGAAAATGATATTATATCTTCTTCAAATCCCAACTTTTTAATTTTTAGCTTTTCTACCATACCACCTAAGAAAGATGAAAATGGCCTATCATACTGTACAACTTTATAATTTTGACTAACTTGCTGCTTTGCCTGTTCTGTGAACCTTGAATCAGTTATAAATATAGTCTCATCTAAAGTTATTATAGAAAAGCTTTCGTCGCCCGTAAAACCACTCATGTAATTTCTATTAGGATCACTTATAAGCAAAACCCCATCTATTCCACTGTTAACCATTGCTTTTCTTAATTTTTCAATTCTTTTACTATACACTTAAGACGTCTCCCTTCTGACACTTATACTAATAATATCAATCTTATAGCACATAAATTACGACTTAAATAAATAGCTTGTAATTTCAATATATATTTATTGACATTATAAGTTATTCCAAAATTACACATGGTTGACCAATGCTATTTTATCAGAACTTATAATTATTTGCAAATTTATTTTTCCCCTTGCTTCTTGAGCATCAGCTCTATTTTACAGACTTTATTACCATCTTTGCTGTTTATAGTAATATTACTAATATTATTTATGCATTTCTCATAACTAAATTTATTAAGCTTACTCATTATTCCATTTTTGTCGGAAACAAAGCTTACTTCCGTACATATATTATTTTTATCATCATATTTAATATCTTCTACATTTACATCTTTATATTTATTAAATGTATGAAATATTTCTTTATATGAGACATTAGTCTTTTTTTTAGTTATTTTCTTAGTTTGCATATTATTTTGATTCTCTAAAGTTATATATTTATTATAAACCTTATTATTCACTGCAATCAAAAATAAAAAAGAGAATACTAATAGTACCCCCGCTATAATTTTAATTTTCATGTAATTCCACCTTTACATTTAAATTATATGAATTATCATCATCTTCACCTTTACAAACATCTTGCACCTTAAACTTTTCACTTTTTTCCATTTCATAAAGCATATTTTCCATTTCATTATTTCCACATATTACATTAAAACTTATCAAATTATCTTTTATTATAACAGTAGTCCAGTTAAATTTATTTATAATACAAAAAAACTCATTAAGTCTATTATTATATCTTTTAGAAATTTCATTTTCTGTTGGTTTGTCGATGTTATCTTTTTCGAAATTTGTTTTATCTTCTATTTTTATTTCTTTTAAATTATTATACTTAAAATAGTTACTGCATAAAGCACCTACTGCTATTAAATTACATGCTGCTAAAACAATTAGGACTATATACACAATCTTGTTTTTTCTATTAACCTTTTCTGTTTTAATATCATAGGGTAAAAAATTGTTTTCATCCATATTTTTTCCTTTCGTGGCACTATTCGTAATTTTTTTAGTTAAACAATTAGTTTCATCAATTCACTTTTACTCATCTCATCCAAGTAATGTACTCTAAAATTTTTCATTAATTTATCTATTGTCTTTTTATCACTTATACTTTCTTTTACAATATAAAAATCTTTAAAGTTATTTCTATCAATTTTATTTTCTATAAACATACTAATGTAATCATAAAAGGCATATATCTCATTATTTCTACGCGAATATATATTATTAGCACACATATACCCATTTTCAACAGCATTTATATAAATATCTTTCTTATATGAAAAACATAAAATAAAATTATCCTCCTTAATGATCTTTTTATAATATTCAATAAAACAAAATTGAATCATTTTTACTGCTTTTAGAGTCCTCACATCTATATTCTTTCTTATACCTTGTAAATTATCGGAGCTCACAAAAAATACAATTACTTTTATTTTATTGTTTTTTTCTTCAATCTTCCTATAGCTAAATATGAAATTTCTTTCATTATGATATATATACCTTAATTCATTATTTATCATTTGATACAATTGTTCATCTTTAACCTTAGGTAAATCAAAGTATTTTATATAAACTTCTTCTCCACCTATTATTACATAGGTCTTTTTACTCTTTAAATTAAAGAATTTATTTGTGCTTTTTATATCTTCCATTGTAATTTTATTTAAAATATTCAAGTAAGTCTTTTCAACTTCGTCATAATTAACAGCATAAATTTCCTTAAAATTTTTCATGAATTCTCCTTTCCTGAAATAAAACTTCATTCTATATAAATATCACAGTTATTATTTTTTGTTTTAAATTCTGATTTTTGAAATTCCAGCATGCATTTCTTTCTTTGACATTCAATACTTAATAAATAAACTGCTGCAATAACACAAAGCATGCCCAATATAATTCCATATATAATGCTAAATCCTTTATGTTTTATTCTTTTATTGGAAAACACTTCATATACCTCTTTCCATCCTTTAGAGTTACAAAAATATAAAAAACATTGTTATTTTTTATCACTTTAAAATCTTTAACATCCATAATAATATTATTCGATGTCACTTTCATATTTAAGATATAATAATCTATTACAATTTTGCTTAAATATTTATTTAATAAAATCACGTTAAAACTATTTTGATCCTTAGTTATTTTTATTTTATTATCATCTTGAACTTCTACTGTGCCTTCCTTCAAAAATTTATTTATCACAATTGTTCCATTAGAAAAATAGGCACTATCATTATTTGTAAGCATTTCACTTTTGTATTGATTTATAAAATTAAACAGCACCGAAATCGCAAATACAGCAAACATACTGAATATGGCAGCTGCAGCTGTAATTTCAATAAGTGTAGTTCCCTTTTCTACTTTACGAATGTACATACAAAAGTCTTTTCCTTTCCAAGAATTTTAGTATAAAGTTTTAAATTCACATTAGTTCTTCCACCTACATTTGAATCATTTACAATAATATAGGGATAACTGTTCAAATTACACGTTCCTATGTTTTTCAAGTCGGGTGTATAGTTATTACTTTGTATATCAGATTTTGACAAACATATCTTACCTTTTTGTTTCAATCCTTCAATATCCGAATTATTATAATTAAAAATAATCTCATTTTTTACAGCATCTAAATAATATGTATAATTCATAACTTCATCATTAAATTTTTTCATCTTTAATTCATCTACTTTTAAATCTATAGCAAATAAAAACAGTATTGAAAATATACTAAATGCGCACATAACCTCAACTAAAGCAAAACCTTTTTTACTTCTTAATTTCAACATTTCCCGTTCCAACACACACAGTAATAATATGTGTTCCTTTCTTACTATCTTTATATGCAATGGAACACGCATTTAAAAGCATTCCATTCTCATCAATCAAAATTAATCCATTGTTAGTTGCAACCGGCTCAAGTTTAAAACCTTGTGGTAAAACAAAGATATCTATATTAGAATTTATATCTTTAAAAAACTCTACACGATTTAAATTCATATTAAGAAACAATTTTCCGCATGTACCCTTAGCTATGCAATAATTTCTGCTAGTATTTATAAAGTTCACCATTTGATTATTAACATATTTAACTTCAAGTGCATTTCTAATGTCTTTATAACTTTTAATGCTCAATATAACTGTGCTGCACAATATTGATATGATAGCCGCACTACAAACAAGTTCCATAAGAACATATCCCTTTTTATTTTTTGTTAAAAACATATGTAGCTTTCCTGCCATTTATCTCGACCTCATATTTTAAATTATTACATTTAAAATCCACATTGAGCGTATTATCATCAATTGGATTCTCAACATCTACCTCTGCATCTCTAACATTCAAGTCTTCACTTATGTTATTCCGAACTTTATCTTTATCAAATTTATCTTCTTTCATATAACTTCTCATAGAACTTGAAAATATAAGTGCTCCTATATTTTTTGCTTTCTCATCTTTAGCTTTTGCCACATAGGAGGAAATATTAGGAACAAGTATAGAACCTAGTATAGCTATTATTGATATTGAAATTATAAGCTCAATAAGCGTAAATCCCTTCTTTTTCATCAAAAATACCACTCCTTATATAGAATTCATTATATTAATCATTGGCAATATAGAGGATATTATTATTGTACCTACAAATATAGCAAGCAATATTATCATACATGGTTCTACTAAATTAATTATCCTTTTTAAATCATCTTTAAACTCTTCACTGTACAATTCACATATATTTGACATGATTTCTTCCATATTGCCGCACTCTTCTGCCATAATAAACATGCTCTTTGCTCCTTTCGTGAAAATATCTGAGTTTTCAAAACCTTTTCTAAAGCTTTTACCATTTTTTAAACCTTCTACTATTTTCATTACACATTCTTCAGCATATAAATTATCTAAAACTTCTGAAGCTATATACATTGCCTTAACTATATCTATACCACTTTTTAATAATATGAAAATTACATTTGAAAATCTAAGAGTTATTTTATTCATATATATTTTTCTTATAAATGGAATTTTAAATTTAAATCTATCTACTTTTATTCTAACTTTTTTCGTTTTTAATATTTTTTTTAATATAAAATATTGTAGACCAATAAATATAAAAATTATGGGAAAATTCTGTCTCATAAATAAACTTATATTCATAATAATTTGAGTTATCTCTGGCAATTTACCACCCAATGAATTTAATGTATCAACAAACTTAGGAATAACCTTTGAAACTAAAAACATTAAAACTATTATTGTAAATATGAATACAACTATAGGATATGTGCTTGCATTTTTAATTTTTTCTTTAATCTTCCATTCTGATCTATAGTAATCTGCTAAATTTCTGAAAACCCCTGATAAATTTCCACTCTCTTCGCCTATATATATCATATTCTTAAAAAAATGAGGAATTTCATCTCCGCATAATTCCATGCTCTTGTGCAATGAATTACCGTTTTCCACTTCTTTTTCTATAAGCTTTATGTTTTTCCTCATAGTTTTTTGAAATTTATCACAAAGAATATTTAAACTTTCGCATATATTAAAACCTGAATCCATCATATATGCCATCTGCTTTGAAAAAATATATAATTCCTTATTGGTTACTTTCCTATTTCTATTAATAAAAATATATTTTAATGTAGAATACTTAATTAGAAAATATTTCTTACTTTTAAGTTCCACAATAAGTTCATTTTTACTATTACAAAATAGCGTTCCCTTTATAACTTTTCCCTGCAGATTTATAGCTTTATATTTATATTCTTGCATGAAAGCACCCCTTAAATATTATAAATAACTCTCTTAAATTCACTGAATGTAGTTGCACCCTTCCTTACGAGGTCTATTCCACTACTTTTTAAACTTTTAATTCCTCTGTCCATAAAATACTTCTTAATTTCTTCACTGCCATCCGTCTTAGCTATTATATGTTTTGCTTCATCATTTATAGCCATGATTTCAAATACAGCTGTCCTTCCATAATAGCCTGAGAAATCACATTTCGTACAACCTTTACCTCTATATAAGACATCACTTGAATTTAGTTTTAAGATTTGCCTTTCATAAGAATTAGGCTTATATTCTTCTTTGCAATGTGGACAAATAGTTCTCAATAACCTTTGAGCTATAACTCCATTTAAAGCATCTGCTATAAGATACTTAGGTACTCCCATATCACAAAGTCTTGTAACTGCTGAAAATGAATCATTCGTATGAAGGGTGCTTAACACCAAATGCCCTGTTATAGCTGCTCTTACTGCAATTTCTGCTGTAGTTTCATCTCTTATTTCACCAACCATTATGATATCAGGATCCTGCCGCAATATGTTTTTAAGTCCTGAAGAAAATGTAATTCCAGCTTCCTCATTAACATTTATCTGATTTATTCCATTTATTATCATCTCAACAGGATCCTCAATTGTTACTATATTTTTTTCTTCTGAATTAATCTTTGAAATCATAGAATAAAGTGTAGTAGTTTTTCCACTTCCAGTTGGACCAGATAGAAGGAGAATTCCATTAGGCTTATTTAGCATTTTAATAATATCATTTCCCCTATTTCCTGTTATATTATCAAAACTAAGATAATTACTTTCTTTATAGAGCACTCTTATTACAATTTTTTCTCCAAAAATCACTGGTATTGTTGATACTCTAAAATCATAATTTCCAGTTTTATTTTTATAATGTATTCTACCATCCTGGGCTGCCTTTTTTATTACAATGTTCATTCCTGCCATTATCTTTATTCTTATACAAATTGAATTATAAGCATTTAAAGGTAATTCCATTATTTTTTTAAGAACACCATCTATTCTTATTCTAACCACAGCCTTATCTTTAAAAGGCTCTATATGTATATCACTAGCTCGCTTAGTAATTGCTAAATCAATTATTGAAGCAGTAAGAAGAACTGAAGGCGAATCGTTATTCTCGCTGCTATCATTCTTATCATTTTGTCTACTTTCCTTGCTTTTGATATCCTTTATTGCTTTCTTGCTGCATTCGAAGCTCGTATATAAATTTATGTATTTTTCTATTTGATTTTTATTTCCCTTATATATAAAAATTTCTCTCTTAAGTAAAAACTTTAAGTCATTAATTATATCTATGGATAAATCACTATAGGAGGCAACATAGGCTTTGGTGTCATCAAGATAGAATGGAAATACCTTATAGCTGCAAACCGCCTTAATATCCATACAATTGAAGTATTTTTTATTAATTTCACATTCATCTAAATCTACTAATTTCAATTCTGTCACTTACAATAACACCACCTTATATATGAAATTATTAACATAAATTTTATTTATATACAATGTTTTGTAACGATTTTCCAAAGAAATTTTTATTAAAGAAAATATATTAAACATGTAATATAAAATATATTTATATAAAAAAACTGTTGGCATACAAAATGCCAACAGTAATATGTTTGGTATTAACCATCTTTTGCTAATCCATAAGAATATTATTTTAACTTTATTAATACTATATTTTTCTTATTAATTTGTGTTTGGTAAGTTTGTCCACAAACTATATATCCTGAATCATTCGTTTTTCTAATATCCAAAGCTGTATCCCATGCATTGTAATCACTCGCTGTATAATGCCATGTTTTATTTCCATATGAATCTGTTTGTATAATATCTATAGTTGGGTTGTCTATACTAAAATTACAACATGTTAACATGCACCCATCATTTGGTGTCAATTCAAGAGACATTACTTGATCATCGCCAAGCTGTTTTTGCCATATCAAATTTCCACTATTGTCTATTTTGTTAAGCCTATTTCCACCAGCAAAAATATAGCTATCATCACTAGTTATTTGTAAACTATTTGCATATGATGAATTACCACTATAATACATATTATTCCATAGTTCATGTCCATTTCTATCCGTTTTGATAATAGACGCTTCAATACCCTTTTGCATAAAAGAAGTTCCTAAGATAATATACCCTCCATCAACTGTTTGTTTTATTGAAGCTCCACAATCATCATTAGATGTACCATAACTTGTATTAAAAATAATATTTCCATTAGCATCAATTTTAGATAAACTTATATCACTTCTATGATTAGGTATTTGTATACTTCCTACAATTGCGCATCCGCCATCTCTCGTTGGCTCAATTTGACTTAAATCATCTACGTTTGAAATCGTTTTACTCCATAATATGTTACCATCTTTATCGATTTTAGATAAATAACTTTTATCCCCCATAATTAAATAGTTTCCATCGCTTGTCTTCTTTATATCTTGTATTACTCCATCCCTGGAATCTGCACTTACAGGCTTAATACTTTTATCCCATAATTTATTACCATTACTATCTGTTTTTAACAAGTACATTGCATACTTACCATTATAGCCACCAACTAAATATCCACCATCGTCAGTTGGCTGTACACAATGCCCAGATGCAAAATCATCACCATATTGTTGCCATTCAACATAAGAGCTACTAGATAAGTTAGACGTTTTCATTGGCCTATTTATTTTGTTTTTACTACTTATTGTAGCTTTACTGGTTACATTTTTTGTAGAATTACCAGCAGCAAAAACAGATGTTGAAGTTAAAAATGTTGAAGCTAAAATTCCTGCCATTAGGCACTTCATGTAATTTTTTTTCATTTTCATCACCCTTTCATATTTTGTCACATTATAACAATAGTGTTACCATTGTTTGTTTTAATATTACACCTTATGTCTAATATAGTCAAATACTACAAAAATGTAATGCAATTCAATCATATATAACTAATAAAATTATTTTTAAATACCTAATTTCATTAATATTCTAAGACACTCACTTTAGGTGTTTTCATGAATTACAGAAAAAGTCACCTTCTATAGAAGATGACCTTTTACCCAATTTATATTTCGTTCAATTATGTCAGCACATTTCATAAGATATTTCTCTTCAATTTCAGTAAACCTTCCTATTTCTGCACTGTCTATATCCAGTACAGCACAAACTCTACCATTATGTATAATTGGAACTACTATTTCGGAATTAGACTCTGCATCACATGCTATATGTCCCTTAAATTCATGCACATTTTTTATTATCATTACTTTCTTTTCTTTAAAAGCAGTACCACATACTCCTTCACCATACTTTATTTTAGTACATGCAGGCATACCCTGAAATGGTCCAAGTATTAATTCTTCTCCTTGTGCAATATAAAAACCGCACCAATTAATTTTATCAATCAAAGCATTTATAAGTGCAGAAGCATTACACAATTTTGTTATGCTTCCTTCCTCATTACCTTCTACTAATCCTTTGAGCATAATTAACATATTTTCATACTTTTCTTCTATACTCATTTCATTAAATATACTTATATCAAACATATTTATCTTCAGTGAGCAAATCCATATATTAAAAGACCCCCACTAAAATTCACATCCTCTCAATTAAATTAATTCAATTATATTAACATTACTAAATTAATTCAACTAAAAAATAATACATCCACAGCCAAAATAACTGTGAATGTATCACTAGCTCATATAATCACCTAATGTAAGATATGCCATACAGTATGAAATTATACTCTCAGATCCTTGATTAAAATTTATCTTGTCTTTTTCTATACCATCAAAGCAGCCTCCTGAATCCTCATCAATAAGGCAAATATTTTTTGAATTTTTACCTATATACCATTTAAAGCAATCTTCAGCCCTCTTTAAGTAAATATCTTCACCTAAAATATTATAAAATGCAATATACATAAGAAGTGCTTCTGCTGCTTCTATAGGCTGTTCATCAAATTCTGCTGCATCCTTACCTTTTTCAAGCCACCCTTTACAACCTATTGGCTTAAAATAGTCTTTTCTAAAATATATTTTATCTATAAACTTTAAGCTTTGAACAGCAACCTTCTTTACATCATCTTCCTTTAAAATCTCATATGATAATATTAAAGCCCATGGGATTATAGAATTGCTGTAAGTAAGTTTTCCTTCAAACCAGTTCCAATTTAAATCCTTATTTTTGTCATAGGCACCCATTATATCACTGCTTAATTTCTTAACTATAGAAATCAATTTATCCTTACTACTTGCATAACTAATTTTATATTTTTTGTTCTGCTCTATGTTCAAAGTGTAATAAATACCAATAATACAGTATGCCTTAGATCTTAAAAATCTTAGATTTAAGATATTAGGAACTGCTGCATCAAGTAAAAGCATACAGCAATTTTTTATGTTATCAGGCATAGTCTTTATTGATGCTGTATATCCAAGTGCCCATATACATCTGCCAAAGCAGTCATCAGATCCCTCTTCTTCAATAAAATTTCTATTGTAGTCCATAAAATTTTTAAACTTGCCTTTTGAATTTTGTGCATTAACTAAAAAGGACATATATCTATTTACAAGTTTCAAATATTTTTTATCCTCATATTTTTCATAAAGCATTCCAGCAACTATAAGTGCTCTCACGTTATCATCTGTGGTATAGCCTTCAGTTGGATCAGGAACACTAAATTTAGAATGCTGAAATATTCCAACATCATCTGTCAGTGTATACAAATAATCTAAATTTAATTTGCTATTAATTTAAACCACCATCTTTCTTACTTTACAATTATCTTCAATTACTTTCAAGAATAACTGTATATAAGAATTAGCAACATTATCCCACATCATATTTTTTCCAAGTCTTTTAGTTTTAGCTTCTATTTTCTTCTTTTCTTCAGGATTTTCAATAACCCAATTTATACATTTTGCAAGAGAATTTTCATCTTCAAATTCTCCTAAGAGTCCTCCGCAATTCTTGAGCATTTCCCTTGCATAGCTGTAAGGAGTTGATATTATCACTTTCCCATACCCAACTGCATAAGCAAGAGTTCCACTTACTGCCTGGTCTTTACCCAAATAAGGAGTCATATACATATCTGACATTCTAAGATATGTTATTATTTCTTTTTTAGTTAAATACTTATTTAAAAACTGCACATTTTTCTCTATTCCAAGTTTTTTTACTAGCTCCATTAAACTCTCTCTATATTTTTCACCATAATTCTTTTTTACAGTAGGATGAGTTGCCCCTAGTATTAAGTACTCTATGTTATCATGCTTTTCTGCAACTTTAGCTATTGCTTTTATACCATAATTAAGACCTTTTGATGGACTTATAAGCCCAAAAGTACTAACTATGGTTTTACCACCTAAGCCATTTATCTTTTTTAATTCTTCTCTTGTCTTTGTTCGTATCTTAGGGACTCCATGAGGTATAACTTCTATCTTACTCTCTAGGGCTCCATAGATCTTAGTTAATATTGGCACAGTATTTTTAGCCATAGTCACAATTTTCGAACTTTTTTCAATGAGTTTTTTTAATATTTCTTTCTGCTTTAAGCTTGGATTTGGAAGTACTGTATGGAGCGTTGTTATAAACGGTATATTTAAATTATCTATAAAATCAAGTATATACTCTCCACTTTCTCCTCCAAATATACCATATTCATGTTCTATTACAAGCAGTTCTATATCCGATTCATTAACCTTCTTAGCCGTTTGTATATAGCTTTCTCTGTCGAATTGATTTATTTCAAATACAACTCTATTATCATACTCATATTTATCATCATTTATAGCAATTACATAAGGTTCATCAATAAGTTTGGTTTTATATATTTCATTTATTAAATCCTGAGTGAATGTTGCTATCCCACATTTTCTTGAAGGATATGTGCTCAAAAAAGCAACTTTTTTACTCATCATTTGCATAAACTATTCCTCCTATCCACTGCTATATTGCAATATCTTCATTTTTTGCATATGCAGTATCACAAATTTTCTTATCCTTACCTATAGTGCAATTAAAAGTTACAACTGTTCTAAAAAGTTTCGCTCTATCCCTAACTTCAACGCCATTCCATAAAATACTTTCTGCAATTCTACTTTCTGGCATAACAACAGAATTATCCCCAATAAACGCATACGGACCAACTAAGGCTCCTTCACCTATTGATACATTTTTTCCAATATAACAAGGACCTACTATTTTTGCTTTACTACTTATTCTATTATTCCTATATGGCAGAATTATATTCCTGTTATAATAAAATTTTTCCATCTTTGAAGAAATTAATTTGCATTTTCCATCCATAATATCCTTGTGACACCTTATATACTTACTTAAATTTCCTATATCCATCCAGTAATCTTTTGATTCATACGCATAAAGACCAAATCCTTTTTGTAACAGCTGAGGGTAAGTATCTTTTTCTATAGAAACCACTCTATTAGCTGGTATTTCTTTTAAAACTTTAGGTTCAAAAATATATATTCCAGCATTTATAAAGTGTGATGTTATTTCCTTTTCCTTAGGTTTTTCCTTAAAGGATTTTATACGCTTATTATCATCATATTCTATAACGCCATACTGAGAAGGATTCTCAACATAAGTGACAGCTATAGTTGCATCTGCTTTTGTGCTTTTATGAAAATCTATAAATTTTTTGATATTTATATCACTTAATATATCAGAATTAAAAATAATGAATGCATCATCTACATATCTTTGCACATTTTTAATTGCTCCACCTGTCCCAAGTGGAATATCTTCAGATATATATTTTATTTTAACCCCAAATTCTGAACCATCCCTAAAATAATCTTTTATATAATTAGATTTGTAACAAGTACTTATGATTATTTCAGTTATACCATTTTTCTTTAAATTCATTATTGTGCTCTCTAAAAGAGGTTTTCCCATAACCGGAACCATTGGTTTTGGAATATTATCAGTAAGTGGCCTTAATCTAGTCCCTTTACCTCCTGCTAAAAGTAGCGCTTTCATATAATCCCTCCTATTATTTTTTTTAAACACATGAAATTGAATGTTAAATTAGTATTGATACAGTAAAACTACTGTGAGACTTAAACTATTTATGTTCCAGAATGCCAATCTTAAATATGAATTATGGAACATATATAGCTTTTAGTTAAACGAATTTCTCTATATATTGAAATGTTAAATTACACCCTTGTATAATTTCTTACTGTAGATGTAATTAATATTTTAGATTTAATGAAGTTGTAAAAATTATGCAGCAATCTTGTTAGCACTCGTATTTGTTGAGTGCTAACAAGATAATTATAAGATTATTTCATGTTATTGTCAACCAAATTGTTTACATGTATTTGATTCTTTACCATTTTTTATAAAAATTCTAACTATTACTGCTCACTTAACAATTTAATAGTTGAACTATTTTCCTTATAAATGTTATACTAAAGTCAATTGACATTTTACTTTTAAATGAGAAATTATAAGGGACATCAATTTCCTGCATGTTAGATGTATTTCTCATGAAATCACTTAAATGAAAGGGACTGATATAATGGCTCTAGATGGCATATATATTCACAGTATTTTACATGAACTTAAAAACAGCCTATTAGGCGGAAAAGTAAGTAAAATAAACCAGCCTGAAAAGGATGAAATAAATTTAACCATAAGAACTAAACTAGGAAATAATATAAAATTACTAATAAGTGCTAATCCTTCTTACCCTAAAATACATATCACAGACCTAGTAAAAACTAATCCTATAAAAGCTCCTATGTTCTGCATGGTTTTAAGGAAGCATCTTATAAATTCAAGAATTCTTAAAATAAACCAAATTGAAAGTGATAGAATAGCAGTATTTGATTTTGAAACTACAGATGAATTAGGATTTAATAGCATATATAAATTATATATAGAAATAATGGGACGTCACAGTAATATTACTCTTGTAAGGGAACATGACAATATAATAATGGACTGTATAAAACATATAACCCCTGAAGTAAATAGGTATAGAACTCTTCTGCCTGGCTGTAAATTTGTTCTTCCACCAAAAAGTACTAAACTCAATCCATTTAATTTTGATATTGAAGATTTCAAAAAATACATTGAAGAAAATAATGTTTCTAAAAATCCAAATATGTTTTCCAAAATATTTACAGGTATAAGCTCTAATTTTTCTAAAGAACTATACTTTAATATGGAAAAATACAGTGATATAAATTCATTTTTCGCATATTTAAAATCAATGTTTGACAAGATTAAAAATAATGAATTTTACTTTGCTTCTTATTCTTTAAATGGTTATGTCAAGGATTTTTATTGTCTAAAACTAACCTATATCCCGGATTATGAAGAAAAACTATATGAAACTCCTTCTAAGCTAGTTCAAGATTTTTATTATTTAAAAGATAAAACAGAAAGACTTAAAAATAGATCTTCTGATCTTCAAAAAATAGTGAACACAAATTTGGAAAGATGTAAGAAAAAAAATGAAATTTATGAAGATGAACTAAAAGAATGCATGCATAAAGATTTATACAAAATATACGGAGAACTCCTTACATCAAATATTTATCTTTTAAAAAAGGGTGACAAAAATGCAACCGTACTAAATTATTATTCACCTGACAATGAAAATATAACAATAAAATTGGATGAAAATAAAACACCTTCTGAAAATATACAGCGTTATTTCAAAAAATATAATAAGCTAAAAAAGACTGAAAAAAATGCTAAAGTACAAATAAAAAATAACAATGAAGAAATAGATTATCTCGAATCCGTTCTCACAAACATTGTAAACAGTGAAACATATGCTGAAATTGAAAATATACGCCAAGAACTTATAGATACTGAATATATAAGATTTTCTAAAAGAAATAAGCATAAAAAAGCAAAAACATCAAAACCTATGCACGTTAAATCAAAGGATGGAATAGACATATACATAGGGAAAAATAACAAAGAAAATGATTATTTAACATTGAAACTTGCAGATAAAAGGGATATATGGTTTCACACCAAAAAAATTCCTGGCTCTCATGTTATAGTTAAAAACTTCGGCAATGTACCAGATAGCACTCTTGAAGAGGCTGCAGCAATTGCAGCATACTATAGCAAGGCAAGGGAATCTTCTAATGTAGCAGTAGATTATACAGAAGTAAAAAATATAAAAAAACCATCTGGTGCTAAACCAGGAATGGTAATATACTATACCAATAAAACACTATACGTAAATCCAAAGAAACCACTATCGTAGAAAAAATTAAGAGTTAAGAATTAATGAAGTAACAGTAGTTTGAAACATTAAATAAAACTCATAAGACTAAGCTTCAAATTGTAAAAAGGCTAAGAACTTTTAATAACTCGCCTCTCGGCTCAGACAAATTAAAAGATCTAAGTCTTTTTACAATTTGGAGCAAGTCTTATTGAGTTTTATTTAAATCGTTTCCAAACTACTGTTACTTCATTTAGAGAAAAAACATGGTAACTTTTTCTCCGTTACACTACGAAAAGCTTTTAAATCTATAAACATTTTGGGACTGTTGCATTAAAAAATTAGTGCACGGCTCTTTTAGCTAACAAAAATGCAATTTCCCGAGCTAAAAGCCCGGAAAATTGCATTTTATAAATTATAATTTTATTTATCTTACTGCTCTGACAAGCTTTTCTCTGGAAGTATCAAATTCAAAACAATTCCAACAATAGCTGAAAGTGCAACACCTGATATAACTACCGGTGAATTGCCAAGCTTAAAGTTAAGTGACGCTCCACCTACTCCAAGAACTATCATTACAGAAGTTATCATAAGATTTCTTTTAAGTGAAAAATCTATTTTTTCATCTACAAATATTCTATAGCCAGAAGAAGCTATTATACCAAATAGTAGTATACTCACTCCCCCCATGACTGGCTGAGGCATATTTATAATTATAGCAGCTATCGGTCCTATAAAAGATAATATTATCGCAATTACACCAGCTATTCCTATTACCCATACACTATAAACCCTAGTTATTGCCATAACTCCTATGTTTTCTCCATAAGTTGTATTTGGAGGTCCTCCTACAAAACCTGCGAAAATAGTTGCAAGTCCATCTCCAAGAAGTGATCTATGAAGTCCTGGATCCTTGGTAAAATCTCTTCCTACTACATTGTTAGTTACATATATATGACCTATATGTTCAGCTATAGTTACAAAGGAAACTGGTGCCATAATTATCATAGCATTTATATTAAACTTAGGCGCCATAAATGCTGGTACTTGAATTAGCTTAGCTGACATTATAGCATGTATTGCTTTATCTGGCATAACACCTAATGCTAGAGCAAGTAGATATCCACATATCATTGATATAAGTATTGGAATTACTCCTAGGAAACCTTTAAAATACATGCTTCCTATTACTCCAACTGCTAATGTAACCATAGAAACTGTTATCCATGCCCACTTAGGAACATTAGCTGGTATTGCAGAATTTGAACCAAGCCCTGCCCAACCAATTGCACTTCCTGCTAAACTAAGTCCTATTACTATTACAACAGAGCCAACTACTACAGGAGGCAATACCTTATCTAGCCAATTGCTTCCCACAAACCTTATTATTGTTGAGACTATTACATAAACGATACCTGCTGCAATAACTCCTGAAAGCATTGCATTAGAGCCATAAGCGGCAGCAGCTGTAGTCATCGGTACTATAAATGCAAAGGACGAGCCTATGTATGCTGGTAATTTTGCTTTAGTACATAAAATATACAGTAAAGTTCCAACTCCACTGCAAAAGAGTCCTATTGATGGATTCATGTGTGTTAAAATTGGAACTAAAATAGTTGATCCAACCATAGCAAATAAATGCTGAAAGCTGAGTGGTATTGTTTTAACTATTGGTAATTTTTCTTCTACGTCGATATAGTTTTTCAAAAAACTCCTCCTTTTTAGCCTCTCTGGACTATATTAAAAGTTTATTTATATTTATAATTCATAAATATCTACTGAATCTTCTTTGTCCATTTCCTTAACATTAACTGATATCATTTCACTTTTTGAAGTAGGTACATTCTTTCCAACATAATCTGCCCTTATTGGAAGTTCTCTGTGTCCTCTATCAATTAAAACTGCAAGCTGTATCATCTTAGGTCTTCCTAAATCCATTATAGCTTCTATGGCAGCTCTACATGTTCTTCCTGTATAAAGAACATCATCGACAAGTATTACTATTTTTTCTTTGACTTGTATTTTAACTTCTTCATTGCTTACTATAGGCTTGTCACTTACAGTAGTTAAATCATCTCTGTAAAAAGTTATGTCAACATTTCCTACTAAAACTCTTTTTCCTTCTATTTCCTCTATTATATCAGCTATTCTATTAGCTATTGGAATACCTCTTCTCTTTATTCCAACCAATATTACATCATCTACACCCTTGTTCTTTTCTATAATTTCATGTGCTATTCTAGTCAGTGTTCTTTTTATTGCTTTGTCATCTAAAATCTTTGCTTTTAAATTCATATTTTCACCTCCAGTATAATAATTAATAAAATGCAATAAATATTAATTTTAATATATTACCTTAAAAATCACTTCAATAAAACAGGAAATCATAAATTTTAAAATAAAAAAGCCCGACCTAAAGGCCAGGTTGATTTTTAACAACAAATTTTTCAAACCTTAAGACCTCACAGGATCATTTTAAAGGAAATTTACCAATACATATGTTAGCATAAATCTGCAATTATTTCAATTCATTTTTCAAAATACCTATGATTCTTTCAAAATATGCAGGTAGTTTGCTATTAAACTCCACATATTTTCCAGTCCTTGGATGAACAAACCCTAATTTTTGGGCATGAAGCATTTGTCCATTTAAATTGAATCTTTGCTTTTTGTAACCATATACAGGATCTCCTACTAATGGGTGCCCAATATACGCCATATGAACTCTTATCTGATGAGTTCTCCCTGTTTCAAGCTTGCATTCTACAAGAGTATTATTTTTATACCTTTCAATCACCTTATAATGGGTAACTGCCTTTCTTCCATTCTTAACAACTGCAATTTTTATTCTTTCAACAGGATGCCTTCCAAGTGGTTTATCAACTATTCCTTCATCTTCTTTTATAATTCCCTCAACAAGAGCTTTATATACTCTATTCATAGAATGTTCTTTAAGCTGATATGCAAGTTTTTTGTGCGCAGCATCATTCTTAGCTACGACAATTACCCCTGAAGTATCTTTATCAATTCTATGTACAATACCAGGCCTTAAAACTCCATTTATTCCAGACAAATCATTACAATGATATAGTAAAGCATTTACAAGAGTTCCACTGTAATTACCCGGTGCTGGATGCACAACCATCCCCTGCTGTTTATTAACTACAATTATATCACTGTCTTCATAAACTATATCTAAAGGTATATCTTCAGCATCTACTTTAAGTTCTTCATTATCGGGAAATTCAAATGTTATATTATCTCCCGCTTTTAGCTTATGATTGCTTTTTACAATTTTACCGTTAACAATTGCACTTTTCTTTTTAATTAATTCCTGAATATACGATCTCGATATATCAGTAAACTTTGAAGATAGATACACATCAATTCTCTCATTATCATTACTCTCTTCTGTAGTAAAATTAAACTTTTCCATGCTTTTTATCATCCCTTATAATATATACTGCCAGAATTATTGTACCTATAACAACACATATATCTGCAACATTAAAAACTGGATAGTAATAAATGTCTTTATAATGAACTGAGAATAAATCCACCACATATTTATAATAAATCCTATCAAATAAGTTTCCAATGGCCCCTGCAATAATTAAACTTAAAGCAGCTCTTAAAAACATATTTTTAGGTCTATATTTTATAACATATCCTATAATACCTATTAAAATTAAAGCAGTAATTATAGAAAGGATCACCGTTTTTCCTCCAAAGATACCCCAGGCAGCCCCCCTATTTTGTACATAATTCAAGTCAAAAAAATTTTTAATTACTACTATCTCTTGAACTTTCTTAAGCTTTGTTACAGCCCAAAACTTAGTTAATCTGTCTACTAAAATACCTGCTACTATTATAAGTATCTCCACACAGAAACCTCCCTGTTCTAAATATATAAAAATTATGAAGCAAAAGCAGAAAAAAATTAAAAATTAAGAATGAATGTAGATTTTCCAAAGCAAAGCAGAGGAAAATCCTCCTTCATTCTTAATTATTAATTTTTCATTCTTAATTTTCTAAAGTTGCTTCGCAATATTTTTAATGTATGTGAATTTAATCTGGCAACTGATTTTTATATTGAAGATTACTTATCTTCTCTATTGGCTCAACATAGCCTTCGTCTTCACTATCATCATCATTAAATTCATCACATTTTTCTATTTTATCAAATTCCTGAACCTTCTCATAACTATCCTCTAAATCAAATCCACTTCTAAGATTACCATCATAAAATGGATATCCCAAAACATCTTCTTCTGGTGCTCTATCATTTTTTTCTCTTGGCTTCGAATCATTCAATTTGTTTTGACAATTTATGCAATTTTCAGCATATGGTACAAAACTAAGCCTCTCTTCACTTATAGGTTTACCACAAATTTGACAAACACCATATTCATTATTTTCTATACGCTCTAAAGCACCATTAATTTTATTAAGTAAATCCTCTTCATTTTTTCTAAATGCCATCCCTCGTGCAATATCATTAAATTCAGAAGCTAGATCAGAAGGATGATTGTCATAAAAAGATAATTCAGATGCTATTTCACTTTTAGAATCTATCGTTTCATTTTTTTTCATTTCTAAAATAATTTTGTTTATGTTCTCTTTTTCATTTATAAGTTTATTTTTAAAATGCTCAAGCTTATCACTATCCATAATAATCCTTCCTCCATTATACTATATAGAAAATATAGGGTCTATAAATAAATTTAATTTTCCCTAGGATTATTATTTGAATATAAGCAAATATTATAACAAACTAATCATATTCTTTAATATTGTAGATGAATTCTTTATGGCAATTGGCAAAAATTTTTCATAATCCATGTGTGCACCATTATTTGCATTATCAGATATAGATCTTATTACAACAAATGGTATTTTATTTAAATATGCAGTATGAGCTATGCTTCCACCTTCCATTTCACATGCTACAGCACCAAATTCACTATTAAGCCATCTGATTTTATCTATATCTGCAACAAATTGATCGCCTGTTGCAATTCTTCCAATATAAGCTTTTTGAGTATCAAATTTATCACATACTTTTTTAGCTGTTTTAATAAGTTTAGTATCGCATTTAAAATCAAAAGTATCCATTCTAGGTATTTGTCCAACTTTATCTCCAAAAGCTGATGCATCCATATCGTGCTCTACTAAACTATCTGCTATAACAATATCTCCTGGAAGAATATCTTTTCCAATTCCACCGGCAACTCCAACATTTATTACATAATCAACATGAAAATCATCAGCTAATACTTGTGTACATATTGCTGCATTAACTTTTCCAATTCCACATCTTACTACAACTACATTTTTTCCCATTAATTTACCAGAATTAAAAGTCATATTGGCTTTCTCTTCTTTTTTTTCAAGTTCCATTTCACTTAAAAGAAGCTTTAACTCCTCATCCATAGCTCCTATAATTCCTATATTCATATTATACTAATCCTCCTAAAAATTATATTTTTTTAATTCAATCTTTATTTTAACATGTACTTTAATCTACCATAAAAAAATCTCACATAAAAGTGAGATTTTTAAATAAATTTTCTATTTAACGAAAAACTTCTTTACTTCCTCTAAATCATCTGCAAAACTCTTATCGTCATCATTAACATCAGTATCATTTTCTACTGACATTTCCACTTTTTCACTATTTTTACTCTCAATTTCCTTTTCACTTATGCCTTCAGAGTCAGAGACATTATAATTGCTTTCAAAATCACTCTCAAGTGAATTAAACATATCAAGCTGCGAATTCATAAAATTTCTATACTTTGCTCTAAATCTCATAAACTGCTGCTTAACATTATCATAATCATCATTTATTTTTATTACATCCGTATTAGCTTTATCAATTATTTTTTGAGCAGTATCATTAGCATTTTTAAGAATCAAATCACTTTCTTTTTTAGCAGATTCCTTTGCTTGTTCTGCTGCATTTTGAGCTAAAATTAAAGTATTCTGTATTGTTTCTTCAATTTTTTCATAATGAGATAGCTTTTCCTTTAATGCTGAAACTTTTTCCTTAAACTCTGAATTTTCTTTATAAAGCTGCTCATAATTATCTGAAACCTGATCTAAAAATTGGTCAACCTCATCAGGATCATATCCTCTTAACGTTTTTCTAAATTCTTTAGTATTTATATCCATTGGCGTTAATCTTACATCCATAGTATCACCTCAGTTTTATAATTTCCATCTTGTTTAAATTAACTTATTCATAATAAAACATTAACAACAATCCTCTGAATTAAACTGAGTAAAGCCCAAGCAAAAATAGGCGAAAAATCAATCATAAGCCCAGGTATAATTCTTTGTTGTAACCTTCTAAAAGGCATCAAAAATGGTGATGTTACTCTTCCGACAATTTCTCTTATATCATATAAAGAATCCCCTGGTATAAAAGATAATATACAATCAGCTACAATAAACCACTGCAAAATTGTTATTATGCTATTGATTGCTTTAACGAGTATAAACATTATGATTATCCCCCACTATTTAGACCAGTTAAATATACTTTTACTTGCTAAATCATTTTTAAAATCTCTTGATATATCAACATTTGAAGGAGATAATAAGTAAACTCCCTTATCAACCTCTAAAAGCTCACCATTTAAAACATAACTTGCTCCTCCCATAAAATCAAGAAGTCTCTGTGCAGTTTTTGGTTCTAATTCAGTGACATTGACTACAACTATTTTTCTGTTCTTCAAGTCATCACAAATTTGAGTAGCTTCATCATAATCTTTAGGCTTTACAATGACAACTTTAACTGAAGAAGCTGTATGTATATTTACAACCTTGCCATTATTGTTTTTGTTATTTGCCTTTTCCTCATACTCATAAGCATTTTCCCTTACTGCTGAATCTTCTTCAATTTCATCTTCCTCATAATCATCAAAATCTTCATCATTAAGTCCTATTATTCCCATAACTTTGTTTAAAACCTTACTTGCCATTTTTTTTACCCTCCTAATTAATAACTAAATTTTATTATAATTTCTTTTTCCAAATATTCCTTCTCCGACTCTGACAATGTTTGCGCCTTCTGATATTGCGACCTCATAATCATGTGTCATACCCATAGACAAATATTTCATTTCAATATTTTCAAAATTTCTATTTTTCAAATTTTCAAAAATACTTTTCATTTTTCTAAAATAATTTCTATTACTATCTTCGTCACCTATAGGTATTACGGCCATCAATCCTTTCACTTTTACATTATTACATTTTTGGCATTCTTCTAGCAGCTCATTTAAATCTTCTTCTAGAATTCCAGTTTTATTCTCTTCTCTACCTATGTTGATTTCTATAAGAACATCAGCTGTTAAATTTGCCTTTGAATATCTTTTTTCTATTTCCTTTAAAAGTTTTACACTATCAAGAGAATGTATTAAAAAAACTTTCCCCACTATGTACTTTACCTTGTTTACCTGAAGATGTCCTATTAAATGCCATCTTATACCTTTGCCAACTTTATCATACTTATCCATTAGCTCTTGAACTTTATTTTCACCAAAATCCCTTACACCCTGCTCGTATGCTTCCTTAATGTCTTCAATAGGTTTGGTTTTAGATACAGCTACAAGAGTAACTTCTTTAGGGATTTTTTTTCTTACATTTTCTAAGTTAGAAGTTATACTCATTTTTACCGTCTCCTTTAATATATTCTCCATAAAAACAAAAAAACCTTCAAAATTAATAATCTTTTTAATAGAATTCAATAAAAATTAATATTATTTATTTGGATTTAACATTTGAATGTCTAAGCTCACCACCATATGCAGGAATTTTGATACTATTAAAAACTTTTAGACTTACATATATACTTCTTCCTTCTAATATTTTAAGATGTCTTCCATTCGACATCATATAAGATTTAAGTCTAGCTTTGTCTCCTATAGCCTTTATATCAAAAGGAGTTGCTACCTTAACACCATTTACAAGTAAAAACTCAGCATTGCAATATATTTCAGTATTGCTTGTAATTCTCTGATCATTAATAGAAATAGCTTCTGCTCCTGCACACCTTAAATCATTAATTACAGCACGCATATCAAAATCATGAATTACCTGATATATTCCTCTTTGCTGTCTAAAATCACTGTATTTACTACTTGCAGCAAACTGATTACCACTATCATCTAAAATTATTTCTACTCCCTGACCATTTACATCTATAGTTCCAAGTTCCATTTTATCTAAAGTTAGTTCATCCTGAATTTGTTTTCTAGTGCTATCAAAATCCTTGCTGGTTTTTTTAAAATCTTTTATATCATTTTTTAAAGCAAAATACTGTTCATTTAAACCATTTACATCGTTCAAAAGTTTGCTTCTTTTTCTAAAAGCATCCTCATACTGTTTAGAATTAAGATAAACTCTTTTTTGTTTATTACCAAAACTCATATTAGATGATATAAGAACGCCCAAAAATACGGAAGCGATAAAAATAAATATAGATGCTTCATTGTTTTTCATAAAACCACCCCATTAGCGATTTTTAGCCATCTCTATGAGTTTTCTTCTTATTTCAGCAAAGTTGTTAAAAATCCTAGTACCAAATACAATGACTGCTGCTAAATATATAGGAAGTCCAAGTTTATCACCTAAATATACAAGTGCAACTGCTAAAACTGCATTTCCAAAAAATCCAGACATAAATATATCTGATTTAAATTGTTTATCAAGTCCAGCCCTTACAGCCCCAAAAACTGAATCCAAACATGCAAAAATAGCAACTGAAAGATATGGTGAAAATTTATCAGGAATTGGGACATTCCATACGACCCCTATTATTATACCAATCAATAATCCAAAAATTGCAAGCACAAAATCACCTCATTATTTATTCACAGGTTTAGCATAATCAAATTTTATAACTTTATTCGATTTACTTATTTTAATACTTTCATGTTTATCATAATCTGTTTTATAACTAGACGGTATACTCGAAAGCACTCCTGGATAGGAAAGTGCCGAATAAAGAAGTTTGCTATCTCCTATAGCCTTTATTGTTATTTTTTCATATGGAGATATTCTGTCATCACCAACAAATATGTCAGATCCACCACTTGAACTTCTAATACCAGTCATAGAACTAATTCTTATATCATTAATAGATATAGCCTCTGCTTGTGAAAAATTCAATTCATTAACGAGATATAACAAATCTTCCCCAGTAATTGCCTCACTGGTGCCAGTAGATGTAGATATTTTTTGAGGCGTTATTACAAGTATGATACCAGGTCCAGTAACATCTACGCTTCCAGTTAACATATTACTTAAATTAAGTTCGTCTACTATTTGTTTATTCATAGAATTGCTGTTTGCTGCTGCATTTTGATATCCCTTTACTTGTTTTTGAAGTTCATCTACCTTTTTTTGCAAATCACTTTTTTCTTTACTTAGACTATTTACCTCTTCTGAGATTTCTGTACTTTCCATGCCTGTACTTTGTTTTTCATTCTGGAAATTAATAGTTTTAAGTTGATGAGCTATCATAAAACCAAGAATACAGCATACAAAAGCTACTCCAATTTGTGAACCAAATCTTTTCATATTGCTCATAATATCGCCTCCCTATTGCTGCAACAAAAATACAGGATTACCTTTAAAACTAACATCTACATATCCCTTTTTATCAATTAAATTTTGAGAAGTAATTATATTTACTGCTTTATTTAGCTTGTCCACGAGGTTTTCCGGTGTTCCTATAATCACACACATATCTTTAAAATATAATTTTAAATTTATAATATTGGTCATATCCACACTTGTCATTTTTAAATTTTTATTTTTCATGACTAAACCTGTCATTTCATTAATGAGTTCCAATCTTCTGCTGCCACATGGAATTTCTTTTCCTATTTTAGCATTTTTCACACTAATTCCATCTAATTTTATTAAATTCATTCCTGATATCTTATTTCTTATTTCCAATAATACACCATTTTTATCAATAATAAAATAGTTTTGTCCACTATTTATATAAAAAACCGCTTGCCTTTCTTTTACAATAATATCAATAGTATTCGGCAATTTCTGCTTTATGTTAACATCCATAACATAAGGATCCTGCTTAATATTATCTTTATATTTATTCAAATTTAAATAAAAAATATTTTTTCCCTTTGGAATATTAGAATTTTCTATAATTTTATCAGATTTTAAAATTTTGTTTCCATCTACATTTATATATTTTATATTAAAATATGGTAATTTTAAACATAATGTTACAAGAACACATACTAGCAAAAATAAAAATATAATTATTCTTTTTCTTCTTTTTTTTCTTCTTCTCTTAACTATGTACTCATTATTTTCTTTCATAAATTCACCTTCACACCTATGGAATTTTAGATATAAATTTTTATAACATTATCACACACGAGGTTTGGGCTAAGCCAATTATCCTTCTTTACTTTAAACAGGCCTTCTCCATATTATAAGATGTTTAGATAATTCTTAATACTACTAAATTAAAGTTATTAAGATAGCCTATATTTTATACAGAAGGATAATTGGTCTACAACCCAAACCCCAGTTACAATAAGATTCATAGAATTTTTTTAATGTTACAAATCAATATTACTTACTACTCTGAGATGATATATTAAGAAGTACTCCCATGGCTATAAGATTAAAAAGTAATGAAGAACCTCCATAACTTATAAATGGAAGCGGTACTCCTGTAACCGGAATTGAACCTGTTACAACAGCTATATTTATTATTGCCTGTACTGCTATTACAGTTGTTATTCCAACTGCTAAAAGCATACCATAGGTATCTTTTGCATTCATAGCTATTTTAATTCCTCTTTGTATTAATATTATAAATAATATTATTATAAAAATACACCCTATAAGTCCTAATTCTTCTCCAATTATAGAAAATATAAAATCATTATAAGGCTCAGGTATATAATAGCACTTTTGTCTTGACTGTCCGAATCCAAGTCCTTTAAGTCCTCCAGAACCCAAAGCTAAAAGTGATTGACATAACTGATATCCTACTCCCTGTGAATCTTTCCAGGGATTCCTAAATGTCATAAATCTCTTATACCTATAACTTTCTGCAGTTATAAAAACCCATCCAGCAGGTATCATTGCTAAAAATATCGAACAAATATGCTTTACCTTAGCACCACCAACAAACATAACTACTAAACTTACTACCATTATTACTGTTGCTATACTTAAATTTTTTTCGATATAAACAAGACCCGCAAATAAGCCTGCAATCATAAGGTATGCTACAAAATTAGGAAAAAACCTTTTTATTTTATCTCCATTTTTTTCAATAGCCTTTGCCAGCACAAGAACTATAACATACTTGGCTATCTCCGATGGTTGAAGATTTCCAAAAGGTCCTATTCTTATCCATCTATATGCTCCATTTATAGGAGGAAAAGCTAAAACAACCAAAAGAAGAATTATAGTTATAATAACTAGCTTTAATGTAATTTTCTTAAGTTTATGATAATCTATTTTCTCAACTATCAAAAGAATAGCTATGCTTACAATTGCCCATAACCCCTGCTTTTTTAAAAAATACATATCATCATAATTGTACATTGAGCTATTAAGTGCACTATACGAACTTGCACTATATATCATAATAACTCCTATTGCTACCAGCAAAAGCACTGTTGCAAAAAGCACAAAATCAACTTCAACCTTTTGAAGCAGTTTTGGTTTTGACATATCTCACCCTCCTAAAATCACATACTTAAATTAACGATAGAAAAGCAACCAGACACAATACAACTGTCACAATGGAAAAAACGGAAACAACCTTTGTCTCATGCCACCCTAATTTTTCAAAATGATGATGAATAGGTGCCATTTTAAATACTCTTTTCCCTGTAAGTTTAAAACAAGTAACTTGAATTATATCTGATAATACTTCAATTACATATATTCCACCTACAATTATAACCAGTAATGGTAATTTTAATACCAAGGCAATTGCTGCCACAGCACCACCAAGTCCAAGTGAGCCTGTATCACCCATAAAAATTTGTGCAGGATAGGAATTATATTTCAAAAATCCTAAAAGTGTACCAATTATAATTCCGCAGAATACTGCAAGTTCATACTGATGCCATGAATAACTTACAACACAAAAGAAAGTTATAACGAGAATTGTAATTGATGCTGCAAGTCCATCAAGACCATCTGTAAGATTTACTGCATTAGTAACAGCTACAAAGTAAAATATAACCGCTGCCATATATACTAAAGGCGGAAGAGTCCATGTTGTTTTAATGAAAGGTACAAAAGTATCACTTCCAAAACGTATATAAGCATAATATGAAATAGCTGCTGATACTATAATTTGAAGTAAAAATTTTTGCTTTGCAGTGAGTCCTTCATTTCTCTTATGAATAATTTTAAGAGAATCATCTATAAATCCTATTAAAGAAAATGCAAAAAAACATACAAAAACAAATACAGCATTACTATTAATATTTTTTCTCATTATAACCATTGAAATAGCAGCTGTAATTATAAAAATCACTCCACCCATAGTAGGTGTACCTGCTTTTTTCATATGGCTTTTAGGCCCTTCTTCACGTATAATTTGACCGAATTTTAATCTATGTAGAATAGGTATAACTAACGGTCCCTGAAGTATTGAAAACGCAAATGAAATCAATACTGAATAAATGATAACTCCCATTTTATATCTCCTTATCTAGTTCTTTAAGTTTTGCAACTATATTTTCAAATTTCATAAGCCTAGATGCCTTTACAAGAAAAACATCTCCACGTCTTATGTTCTCCTCTACAAATTTAATGAGCTCATCAGAATCCAAAAATGATTTAAAATTTTCCTCATTGCCATATCCTTCAAGGTATGCTTCACCAAATTCACCTATTGTTAAAAGCTTATCTATATTATTTTCCTTTGCATATACACCGACATTTTTATGTGCCTCATGGGATTTTTCACCTAGTTCTCTCATGGTACCGAGTATTGCTATTCTCCTTTTTCCTTTAAGATTCTTAGTAACATCAATAGCAGCTCTCATAGAATCAGGACTTGCATTATAGGAATCATCTACTATGACAATATTATCTCCATTAACAATATCAAGCCTCATTGATGTAAGTTCAAGATTTAAAAGTCCCTTTTTTATTTCTTCATAAGTAAGTCCTAAGCTTCTAGCACATGCAATAGCCAACATGGCATTTTCCACATTATGTTTACCTGGCATTAAAAGTTTTATATTACTAAACTTCTGACCTTTCTCTTTTACACTAAAATTAGAGCTATTCTCATCTAAAACTAAATCACACGCGCTAAAATCTTTTTCATCCCTGATAGAAGTTTTAATTACATGAACATTATTAAGTTTTACAGTACTTAAAAGATCATTATCGCCATTTAAAATTAAGATATTATTATCCTTAAAGAAATCTATTATTTCGAGTTTTGCCTTCAATATATTCTCTCTGCTGTGAAGATTCTCAATATGTGATATCCCTATATTAGTTATCATAGCAATATCTGGCCTTGCAGCCTCAGCCATTCTGTGTATTTCATCAAAGTGACTCATTCCCATTTCAAGTACAGCAATATCATAAGTATTATTAAGTTCAAATATCATCAGTGGCAGTCCTATTTCGTTATTAAAATTTCCAGATGTTTTAAATACTTTAAACTTGCTTCTTAAAACAGATGCTGTAATATCTTTTGTAGATGTTTTTCCTGTTGAGCCAGTTATAGCAACTACCTTTATGTCAAGTGTACTTCTATAATATTCTGCTAAATTAAGAAGTGCCTTTTTTGTATCTTTAACCTGCACTATTGTTACATCATACTGCACTATAGAATCTTTTTCAAAAAGGACTTCATCTACAATACAAAAAGCTGCTCCATTTTCTACTGCTTTATGTATAAACTTATTACCATTAAAATTTTCACCTTTAATAGCTATAAAAACAGAACCTTTATTTAACTTTCTTGTATCGATACTTATATCATTGAATTTTTCTTTACTTCCACGTAGAATAACCTTGCCATCTACTGCTTTTACAATCTCATCAAATGTCAAATTTTCCAATTAAAACAGCTCCTTTATATATTCTGAAACTATTTCTCTTTCATCAAAATGAATAGTTTTGTCCTTTAGTATTTGATAATCTTCATGTCCCTTACCAGCTAATACTATAACATCGTCTTTTTGAGCCGTAAGAAGAGCCTTTTTTATTGCTTCTTTTCTATTTTCAACTATAACATAATTATCGTTTTTTATGCCTTTTACTATATCCTTAATTATTTCTCCCGGTTCTTCACTTCTAGGGTTATCTGATGTTATTATCGCAGTATCACTTAGCTTTGCTCCAATTTCACCCATAATCGGTCTTTTGGTCTTGTCTCTATCTCCTCCACATCCGAAAACAGCAATGAGTTTTCCACGTGTAAATTCTCTTGCAGCTTTAAGTACTTTTTCAAGTCCATCTGGAGTATGAGCATAATCTAAAACCACATCAAAAGGTACCTTTGAGCCATGAGTTACTATTTCACATCTCCCTGGAACACTTGAAAGATTTTTAAGTCCCTCCTTTACTTTTTCCATACTAATTCCTTCATTTAAGCACGCAGCAACACTTCCAAGCGCATTATACACATTATACTTACCTGGAATATTTATTTTAACATGTTCTTCTAATTTCTTATAGCATAAATCAAATTCTGTTCCTCTAGAACTCATTTTTAGATTTTCCGCTCTTAAATCAGCTTTTTCTGATAAACCATATGTAATCTTATTATTATTACAATCTTTAAGAACTCTTTCACCATATTTATCATCAATATTTATTATAGAATTTTTGCTATTCCTAAATAGTATCATTTTAGCTTGATAATAATTCTCAAAAGTTTTATGGAAATCAAGATGATCCCTTGTCAAATTTGTGAATATACCTTCTCTAAAATTAATTCCATAAACCCTATCAAGATACAAAGAATGAGATGAGACTTCCATTACACAATACTCAATTCCGCTATCCACCATATCCTTAAATAATTTTTGAAGTTCAAGAGATTCAGGTGTAGTTCTGTGGCTTTCAATTTTTTTATTCCCTATATAATTTGCAATTGTTCCTATAAGCCCAACTTTATATCCTGAACTTTCAAGCATAGACTTCATCATATATGTAGAAGTAGTTTTACCATTGGTACCTGTAATACCTATGAGCTTAAGTTTCTCTGTAGGATTACCATAAAAATTTGCTCCTAAAACTGCCATGGCCTTTCTTCCATCCTCTACTTTAATAACAGTACAATTAGGCATTTCCTCAGGTATTTTAGTACATACTATAGCAGCTGCCCCATTTTCTACAGCCTTATCTATAAATTTATGTCCATCACTTTTATAACCTTCAATACAAAAAAATAATCCCCCATCTTTTACTGCTCTGGAATCATAGTTTATGTTAGTTATTTCAGCATTTAAATCTCCACTTATAAGTTCATATTTAATATTATAAAGTATACTTTTTAATTTCATAAAATCACTCCTTTAGCACTTAACTATGAATTCAACTTCATATATAAAAATAATACAGACTAATTAAAATTAAGAATTAGAAATTAAAAATTAAGAATTGATGTGACTTTTTCTCCGTTCCACTATGAAAACTTTTAACCTTCTATTTCCACCAGTGTAAATGTTCTTCTATAAAATGTAGACTTCCCAGAGCAAAGCGGCGGAAAATCCTCCTATATTCTTAATTTTTAATTTTTCATTCTTAATTTTTGTTAGTCACTTATATCTCCAAGATTAATAGTTATAACTGTCCCCTTATTAACCTGCTTTCCTGCCTTAATACTCTGTTTTTCTACAACACCATCCCCTGTAATTTTAAAATCAAGTCCAAGACTTTTTAGTGTCTGTTCTACCTCTTGTCTACTGCACCCGATTAAATCCGGTACTATAACATCATTATTATTATAATTAGTACTATCACCTGTGTAAAGTACCACTTTTGTTCCTTCCTTTACAGTTATGCCAGGAATAGGTGTGGTATTCTCTACATATTCGCCTGCACCATCTATATCTGCTTCTATATTTAACTTTTTAAGTTCCTTAATTGCATCGTCCTTTTTCATGCCGCGTAAATTTGGAATAACAACGTCTTTAAGCATACTTTTAGCAGCATCAGAGCTGGATACATCTGGTTTCATACCTAAGTAATTAAATATTTCATTAAAAACTTTCTTTCCTACTGGTGCTGCAGTCTGAGCTGCATAATAATTAGATGGATCCGGTTCATCTATTGAAATCATAACTGTAACTTTAGGGTCATTTGACGGCGCCATGCCCACAAAAGAAGATATATACTTTCCATGTTCATAACCACCGCCATTGGGATTTGGCTTTTGTGCAGTACCGGTTTTTCCTGCAATATGATATCCAGCAATGAAAGCATTTTTACCTCCACCTTCTGATACTACCCTTTCGAGATAACCTCTAAGAGTGGCAGTCATACTTTCATCTAAAATCCTTTTTTTATTATAATCATTATACTCTTTATCTACAACTTGCTTATTATTATCTACATGGCTTATTTCTTTCATTACATGTGGTGTTATTAAATTTCCTCCATTTGCAACGCAATTAAGGGCCTGCATGTATTGAACCATGGAAACAGTATTTGACTGTCCAAAAGCTATTGTAGCTAAGTCCACAGGGCCTATTTTGCTGGTTGGCCTAATAATCCCTCTTGCTTCTCCTGGAAGATCTATACCTGTTTTTTTACCAAAGCCAAATTTATTTATATAATTATTGAGATTCTCAGCTCCAATTTTTTGTCCAAGTTCAGCAAATCCTACATTGCATGAGTTTTTAAGTATATCCGGAAAAGTTTCCTCTCCATGCCCTGTTCTTTTCCAGCAGTGAATAGTTCTCTTAGCTATAGTAATACTGCCTGGACAGTTAAATTTATCATTTTCATGTACAATTCCAAGACTCATGGCTGTACTAGCAGTTACTACTTTAAATATAGAACCTGGTTCAAACGCATCGCTTACTGCTCTATTTCTCCAGCTTCTCTGGAGCTCGTCATAACTTTTACTTTTATCCCAGGGATCATTTAAATCATAATCAGGCTTATTCGCCATAGCAAGTATTTCTCCGTTTTTGGGATTCATTATTACTATAGAAACAGCTTTTGCCTTATTATTTATCAAAGCTTCTTGAGCATATTTCTCCGCAAAATACTGCATGTTTTTGTCTATAGTAAGCACTACATCCTTGCCATCCAATGGTTTTGAATATTCAGAAATTGTATAAGGCAAATTAGCACTATTCTTATCTATTTCAGCTTTCCTCACACCAGGTTTGCCCTTTAAATATTTATCATATTCAAGTTCTACTCCAGTAAGCCCATTACCATCCGAATTTGTATGTCCTAAGACCTGTGACAAAAAGTTGCCATATGGATAATATCTTTTTGTATCTGGCGACACCATTATACCCTTTACATTTATAGCTAAGACTTTATCCGTACGGCTTTTATCTACTCTTCTTGCAAGTATAGCAGATCCCATAGGTCTACCATCTTTAAATTTTTTATTAAGTTGTTTTTCTACATCCTTCTTTTCCATACCAAGTGCTTTTGAGAGCTTATCTGCTAGTTCATTCATCTTCATATTTTTTTCAGCAAGAGAATTTTTTATAGTGTTTAAATCTAAATCGACTCTATAAACATTACCGCTGATAGCAAACTCTTGACCATTTCTATCAAGTACTCTTCCTCTTTTAGCTGAAATTTTTACTTCACTTGTCCACTGTTCTTGTGCCATTTTTTTGTATTTTGTAGATTTTACAACCATAACACTAAAAAGTTTATAAAAAAGCAGTGCAATGACAAAAGTTAAAACTACAAATACAATAAAAATTCTATTTCTAATAGTAGCTTTATCAACCAATATTCTTTTTGGCAACCAAAGATACCTCCATTAAAAGAGCTTACTTTCTATAAAATCCAAAACACCTTTCTTACTTGTATCTTTAGTATTTCCACTATAATTAACACTATTCTTATGTAAATCTACACGCACAGCATTATTTTTATCTGGTTGAATCATATGTAAATCGCCTGTAGCCTTTTGAGTTAAATCATCTATATTCTCAGATTTAAAAATTTGCAGCCTCAAATCATCATTTTGATCCTGCATGACGTTTGACTCATTTTGAATAGATGCTAACTTATTTTGAAGTGAATAAATCTCTGAATATCTAAGCAAAATAACAAACCCAAATATAAAAATAGCAGCTATGCCCAAAATAATCCTTACTTGTTTTTTCATTTTAATATTTTTTCTATGAAGTTCCATTTCTCTTTTTCTTCTCTTATAGTTTTCCCTTTCTTTTATATATTCCTCTTCTGACCTCTCCGGAACTAATACTGTATTACCTTTAATCTCAAACTCTTTATCCATTATTATCACTTTATTCACCTCATTCCAATATTATAACTTTGAGCTAAATATAACTCATTAAAATTCTAACATTGTACCTTATAAAATATTCCTGCAAGAGAGGTTCGAGCTATATATAACGTATTAAAATTCTAACATTGTAGCTTATAAAATATTCCTGCAAAAGAGGTTCGACCTTAGAATCTTTTATAAGATAGAATGTTATTAGAATTTATATGTTATATTTAGAATCTTTTATAAGGTAGAATGTATTAGAATTTGTGTGTTATATATAAATTTTTTCTGCCACTCTGAGCTTAGCGCTCCTACTTCGTGGATTATATTCAAGTTCTTCGCTGGAAGCTTCTATTGGTTTTCTAGTTATTATCTTTATCTTAGGTTTTTTTCCACATACACATATAGGTATCTCTTTTGGACAGGTACATGGATTTTGCAGCTGCCTGTATTTATTCTTAATAATTCTATCTTCAAGTGAATGAAATGTTATTATACAAATTCTTCCTCCGGCTTTCAATTTATCAACTGAATCCTCTACAGTTTCATTTAATATCTGAAGTTCCTTATTCACTTCTATTCTTATGGCCTGAAATGTTCTTTTAGCCGGATGAGGACCTTGTCTTCTAAATTTTGCAGGAACTGCCGCCTTTATTATTTCGACAAGTTCAAAAGTTGTCTTTATAGCATTTTCCTGTCTTCTTTCTGCAATAAATTTAGCTATACGCTTTGCAAACCTTTCCTCTCCATAGTCCCTTATTACATGATAAAGCTTTTCTTCATCGTAACCATTTACAACATCAAAAGCGGAAAAATCACTATCTCTATTCATTCTCATATCAAGAGGTGCATCGTGCATATAACTAAAACCTCTTGAAGGTTCGTCAAGCTGATATGATGAAACTCCTAAATCGGCTAATACTCCATCCACCTTATCTATTTTAAGTTCTTCTAATATGTTTTTTATGTTGTGAAAATTATCATGCACAGGTATAAAATTTTCATAATCCTTAAGTCTTTCACCTGCTGCTTTAAGTGCATCCTTATCCTGATCTATACCTATAAGCTTTCCATCTTTTGAAAGTTTCTTTAGTATTTCAAGTGAATGACCTCCGCCGCCAAGGGTGCAGTCAACGTAAATTCCATCTTCTTTTATATTAAGCTGTCCTATAGTTTCATTTAAAAGTACAGGGACATGACTAAATTCCATAATTTATTCTCCTTTTGTATTCCAATTATATTCCAAGTTCACTCATCTTTTCTGCAATCTCATCCATATCCACACTTGCTTCATTGTATTCTAACCATTTTTCTTTGCTCCATATTTCTATTCTAGTGGATACTCCAATACTTATAATTTCCTTATTAATAGATGCATATTCAATTAAATTTTGCGGCACAAGAACTCTTCCATGTTTATCTAAACCTACTTCATTAGCTCCTGAAAAAAAGAATCTAACAAAAGCTCTTGCATTATGGTTTGTAAGTGGGAGTTTTTTTAATTTTTCTTCAAGTACCTTCCATTCGCTAAGTGTATACACATAAAGACATCCATCTAAACCCTTGGTTATAATAAATTTTTCTCCAAGCTCTTCTCTAAATTTAGAAGGAATAATTATTCTATTTTTTGTATCTATGGCATGACTATACTCACCTATAAACACATTCTCTACCCCTTTATGTATTTTTTGTACCACTCCGTACCACTTTAAACCACTTTTAATATAATTCTATATTAACATTAAAATTCCTCCTTTTTAAAGCAATAATTTTAAATGTTTTAAACTTTTTTTTAAAAAAACTGTATTCTTGAATAAATAACCAGCTTAGAGTATAATTTAAAGGAAATCTTATATTAATTTTAGAAGGGATGTACATAATAGATGAGATTGGGAATTGTAGGTTTACCAAATGTAGGTAAAAGTACTTTATTTAACGCAATAACAAAGGCAGGAGCAGAATCTGCAAACTATCCTTTTTGTACCATAGAACCTAACGTAGGAGTTGTATCTGTTCCTGATAAGAGACTTGATGTCCTTGAAAAAATGTATAACTCAAAAAAGAAGGTTCATACAAGCATAGAATTTTATGATATAGCAGGTCTTGTTAAAGGAGCAAGTAAAGGTGAAGGTCTTGGAAATAAATTCTTATCACATATAAGAGAATCTGCTGCTATAGTTCACGTTGTAAGATGTTTTAAAGATGATAACATTGTACACGTTGATGGAAGTGTTGATCCTATACGTGATATTGAAACTATTAACCTTGAACTTATATTTTCAGATCTTGAAGTTCTTGAAAAAAGACTTGAAAAGACTATTAAAACAGCACGTTCTGGTGATAAAAAGTCAAAAGCCGAACTTACTATACTTGAAAAGTTAAAGGCACATCTTGAAGCTGGTAAATGTGTAAGAACTCTTGAATTCACAGAAGATGAAGCTGAATTCGTAAAAAGTCTTTTTCTCTTAACCTCTAAGCCTGTACTTTATGCTGCCAACATATCAGAAGATGATGTATTATCAGGGAATGTTGAAAATGATATGGTTAAATCAGTAGAAGAATACGCTAAGAAAGAACATTCTGAGGTTATTCCTATTTGTGCAAGTCTTGAAGAACAGCTTTCTGCTCTAGAAGAAGATGAAGAAAAGGAAATGCTTTCAGAATACGGATTAGAAAGTTCAGGATTAGATAGACTTATTCAGAGTAGTTACAAACTTTTAGGTCTTATGAGTTTCTTAACTGCAGGACCGGAAGAAGTAAGAGCATGGACTATAAAGCAGGGAACTAAGGCGCCTAAAGCAGCTGGTAAAATACATACAGATATTGAGAGAGGTTTCATACGTGCCGAAATTGTATCTTATGATGATTTAGTTAAATGTGGTTCAGAAGCTGCCGCAAAAGAAAAGGGTCTTTATAGGCTTGAAGGAAAAGATTATATAATGCAGGAAGGCGACGTAGTATTCTTTAGATTTAATGTATAATTTTAAATAAACATAAAAGAATATTTGAGAAGTACACAAAAAACTAAGAGCAAAGGATACATTTTCACTTTTAATCCTTCCGCTCTTAGTTTTAATCTTATAAAATGCAGCTATTTTTTTAATGATTTCTTTCCTTACTAGCTCCATATTTTTTCATCTCTAAACTTGATTTTTTTAGCATATCCTCCCAATTTGTATCCATTAATATTTTTACTGCATCTTTAATATTCGTCATTGTATATACTGAAAAATCACCTTCAATAATTGATTTTTCCAAATCATAATTTAATATAATATTATCTTGATTATTTTGTGGAATTACAACTGCGTAATTACTTTTACTATTGTATAATCTAGAAATTTCATAAAATCCCTCTATTTTTTCATTTACTCCACCAATAGGCTGCACTTCACCAAACTGATTTATAGAACCTGTAACTGCTATATTCTGCTTTATAGGTATTTTAGAAAGTGCAGAAAGTATACTTACTATTTCTGCAACGGAAGCACTATCCCCTTCAAGTTTTCCATATATCTGTTCAAAGCATACATGAAAATCTACAGGTATTTTATTGTATCCTCCAAATATTTCATTCATAAGTCCTTTTAATATACTAATTGATTTAGAATGTATACTTCCGCTTAAAGAATTCTCCTTTTGAATATCAACTATATTTCCGCTTCCTCTTGAGCAAGTACATGTTATTCTTATTGGTTTGCCTAATTCTGCATAGCCTAAACTTATAACTGATAAACCATTTATCTGTCCAATTCTACTACCAGAAAAATTCATTAATATCTTTTTTTCTACATAGTTTTCATTTATCTCTTCCTCAATAATACTTTTCTTATATATTACATTTCTTATATTATCATCAGTTATGCATTTCTCACCATTTTTATCTGCGTTATAACAGCATAGAGTCAATATTTTTTTCAGTTTATTTGGTGAAATTAAAAGCTTATTTTTACTGCCAGCCAATCTAGATAAATACTTATATATCTCCTTAAGCGCAGCTGAAGATATATTATTATTTCTCTTACATTTTATAAATTTATATACTTCATTTTCAATATACTTTATAATAGCTTCATTAATTTCCACAACTGGATTATATTCAGCTCTCACCTTAAATAATTCCCTAAAGTCTTCATCTAAGCTATATAATAAATTATAAGTTTCATAATCACCAACTAATATAATTTTCACACTTATATCCACAGGCTTAGGCTTTAAAGTATTCAAAGATATAACTTCAAAATGCTCTCTGCCATAATTAGGTCTAATCTTTCCACTTAAAAGTACCTTTTTTAAGTAATAGTAAGAAGTTGGTCTTTCAAGTATATCTTTAGCTCTAATTATTAAACAACCATCATTTGCTTTTAATAAAGAACCTGCTTTTATTAATCTCACATCGGCATCATAGCTACCATCATGATTCACATATTCAATGTTTCCAAAAAGATTAGAAGGACATGGATCATCTTCGTAAATAACTGTAGGTTTTGTGTTTTCACTATTATCTACTATTACATTAACATGATATTTAAGAAGTATTTTTACTATTTTTTCTGAATCCTTCTCATAATTTGAACTATAATTTTCTATCATCATTTTTTTTATATCATTAAAAACCTTATAAATATATACCACTGCCTCAGGAATACCTTCAAAGCAATTCATAAAATTATACTTATTTTCTTTGGTTTCACTTTCAATATATTTCCTTAAGCATTCCTTTAAATCACTTATTTCATTTTCCTCTATATTTTTTAAATTTGTAAATATAACCTTAGTACTTTCCTTAAGCTGTTTCATATTTTTTAGTATTTCTTCTCTTTCTACTTCATCTATATTATCATATTCTCCTTCAGTAAGCGGCTCACCATCTTTAAGCGGCACAAAATTAAATCCACCATCTGACGGCTTCAAATCAAACCCCTTTTCTTCTGCTTCTTTTACTATTTTATTTATTATTTTCTTTTTTCCATTTTGTGCTTTTTCTAATATTACATCACGTTCTTCAACTTCGAGGCCGTTATAGAATTTATATATTATATCTTTATATAGCTTCTTTATTTCCTCTACACATTCAAAAAGCTTTTTACCATATCCATTATTTATAACCATACTTTCAGGTTCATTTTTATTTTTTCCTGTAACATAACATATATCTTTAGGACTATTTTTTCTACTTAAAACATCATTTATATAACTTTTAATATTATTTATCACATCAACATTAGGATCATCTATTAAATAAATATTGTACCCCTTATCATTTATATTAAGGCCTTTTTCTATTAAGTCATATAGTTTATCATAAGCATTAAATTTAGAAGTTCTTTTATTAGTTAAATCGATATTATAAACAAGCTCTTCAGGAGTTAATTTTTTAACCATAATATATCCCTCCTTTATATTATTATTCTTAAAGTACTATTTTAGGAACATTTTTTTTAGTAAGCTTATATTTTACATTCACAAATATTTGAACCTATGCTATAATAAACGAGAATAACATATGTACTTTTAAAACCAACATAAAGGAGTTATTAATATGAGTTTTAAAGAAAAAATTTCTCAATCTTATGCAAAAAGTTTTCTAAAAAAATACGGAGACAGATTAACAAATATTCAAGGTAATGTAATTTCAGTAAAAGTTGAACGAAAAACCTTTTTATGGTTTATCAATAAAATAGTTGCAACCATTATTGTAAAACCAGATAGAAGTAAATCTGTAGTAAAATGTGTATATAAAAGAAGACGTTTTTTTAAAAAACCAGATTTCATGAACATATATCAGGGTAACCTTGTAATAGTTCAAGGTCTTAAACCTAATAAAAATTCTAAAAAGAATAAAAAATCTAGTGATGCTGTAGAAATCATGAACATACGAAATTTAAGCACAAAATGTGATTTAGTCCCTGTTGATGACGGAGGAGTAAAAGTTTCTAGAAAAATTCAAAGGATAAAATAAAAATCAACACTTAAGCTTTTAAATATGGCTTAAGTGTTTTTTATTTAAAAAATGTTCTTCTTTATTACTCTAAAATATGTTTTATTTATTATGATATAAATATATGCTATTTATAAGAGATATGAAACCTGAGAAAAACAAAACTATTATCCACTGTAATATGCTCAGTGCAGTTGTATGAAAAACCACTTCCAGAAAAGGAATATATACAACACATAAAAGCATTGTTACAGATATACTTACTGCCCCTAAAAGATACATATTAGTAAAGATTTTTATTTCAAATATAGAATGTTTCTCAGAACGACATTCAAAAACATGTATTAACTGAGACATAATCAAAGTACCAAGTGCCATAGTTCTACTTACCTTTAATCCAAAATTCAAATACAAGCCAACTAGAAATGACAAAATGGTGCAAATTCCTATAAGACAGCCTCTTATAATTATCTTTTCACTAAGTCCCCTTGAAAAAATCCCTTCTTTTTTATCTCTTGGTTTATCATCCATAATATCATCATCTGGTGGATCAAGACCTAAAGCTAATGCCGGGAGACCATCTGTAGCCAAATTTACAAGCAGTATCTGTATAGGCAAAAGTGGCGTTTCAAGATTAAAAATAGAAGATAAGAACATAGTCAAAACTTCTCCTAAATTACATGACAAGAGATATCTAATGAATTTTCTTATATTATTGTATATAACTCTTCCTTCTTCTACAGCCGCTACAATAGTTGCAAAATTATCATCTAAAAGTATCATAGATGAAGCCTCTTTTGTAACATCAGTACCTGAAATTCCCATAGCTATACCTATATCAGCTTCTTTAATTGCAGGAGCATCATTAACGCCATCTCCTGTCATGGCAACGACCTTATTTTTTTTCTTAAATGCACGTACAATTTTAAGTTTATGTTCAGGGCTTACTCTAGCAAAAACTCTTGTCTTATCAGTTCTCTTAACAAGTTCATTTTCGCTTATCTTATCAAGCTCTTCTCCGCTTATAACCTCTGACAAATCAGAACATATGTTTAAATCCTTAGCTATGGCAAAAGCTGTATTTTTGTGATCCCCTGTTATCATTACTGGAGTTATACCTGCAGTTCTACATTTAAGTACAGCATCCTTAACTTCAGCTCTTGGAGGATCAATCATGCCAGCAATGCCTAAAAAAATCATGTCATCTTCTTTGCTTAAATTTTCATCCTTATAAGCACAAGCAATACATCTCAGAGCCTTTTTAGACATATTATCAAGAGCCATATTTACTTTAGATTTATATGTTGAAGTAAATAATTCTATTTTATTATTCAAGTATATATATTTACACTTAAGTATTACCCTCTCGGGTGCTCCCTTTAAGTAACATCTAATACCATTTCTGCTTTTGCTTGTTACCTTCATCATTTTTGTCTTAGAATCAAAAGGTACTTCATTCATTCTTTTTTCAAGCGAAATAAAGTTTTTAAGTTTTGAAGTGTCCTTAAAAAATGCTCTTATTAATGCCGTTTCTGTTGGATCACCAAAAAGACATTTGTCTATATTATTTCCCTTAAAATCATAATCACAATCATTACAGTATACAAAAGCCTTTCTCAAAGCATCAAACTTATTTTCATCATAAATATCTCTTTCATAAATTTGATCATTAAAATACATGGCTTTTACCGTCATTTTATTTTGAGTCAAAGTTCCTGTTTTATCACTACATATTATAGATGTACACCCAAGGGTTTCTACTGCTGGAAGTTTCCTAACAAGTGCATTCCTTTTTAACATCCTTGAAACCCCTATAGCTAAAGCTACTGTAACTATTGCTGGAAGTCCTTCAGGAATGGCTGCAACAGCAAGACTTACACCCAAAAGAAACATCTCATACTTGTCCTCTCCTCGCAGTATTCCAAGTACAGTTACAACTACACATATTACTATACATATTACAACTAAAATTTTTCCAAGTGATGCTAGTTTTTCTTTAAGAGGTGTTTTCTCTTGTTCTATATTATCAAGCATGTTAGCTATTTTACCCATTTCTGTAGCCATGCCAGTTTTAATAACCCTTGCCTGACACTTTCCTGTGAGAACTATTGTGCCCATATATAGATTGCTTTCTCTGTTGTCTTTTGAAACGCCTGCTGATTCACCAGTAAGTAAAGATTCATCCACCATCATATTTATACCTTCAATCAAGATACAATCTGCTGGAATTCTGTCACCAGTATCTAAAACCACTAAATCTCCTGGAACTAAAAGTGATGCATCAATTATCTTTATACTTCCATTTCTTATTACTTTTGATGTTGGCGCTGTAAGTTTTTTTAATGCCTCAAGAGATTTCTCAGTCTTAAACTCTTGTACAAAACCGAGTACTGCATTCATAACTACAATTATAATTATAGTTATGGCATCTGCTTTTTCCCCCATAAACCCAGATATAATTGTTGCTGCTATGAGTACCCATATGATTACATCATTGAACTGAGATAAGAATATCTGAGCTGGAGAAATTTTTTTACCCTTTTGTATTGTATTATATCCATATTTTTTCTGACGTCTTTTAACCTCTTCTTCTGACAAACCACTAGCTGCCCTATTTTCATTAATCAATTTATCACCCCACATTGTGAACTATATATACTTATACTACTTTTACAATTTATGCTTATAACTATGAGAATTATGCCGCTAATACTTTACAATTTACAATTTAAATTATAAAATATATAAAGATTAAGATTTACATATTTAAAAATGAAGGGATGTTTAGAAATGGAAGATATAATTTATATAACGGGACACAAAAATCCAGATACTGATTCAATATGTTCAGCAATAGCATATTCAGAACTTAAAAATAAATTAGGAGCTAAAACAGTGCCAGCAAGACTTGGCGATGTAAGCCGTGAAACAGGATTTGCTCTAAATTATTTTAAAGCTGATGCTCCAAAATTAATGAAAGACTTTCCAAAAGATCAAAATGTAATATTAGTTGACCACAATGAAAAATCTCAATCAATAGATAATTTAGAAGATGTGCATTTACTTGAAATAGTAGACCATCATAGAATAGCAGATATTCAAACAAGCTATCCTATATTTTTTAGAAATGAACCCGTAGGATGCTCAAGTACAATAATTGGAACTATGTATTTTGAAAATGGAATAGAACCTTCAAAAAAAGCTGCTGGTCTTATGTGCTCTGCAATAATATCAGATACACTTTTATTTAGGTCTCCAACTACTACTCCAAAAGACAAAGAAGTACTTAAAAAGTTAGCTAAAATAGCAGATATAGATCCAGAAAAATATGCTTCAGAAATGTTTAAAGCAGGAACTTCTCTTAAAGGAAAAACTGTAGAAGAAATCTTCAATAGTGATTACAAGATATTTAACCTTGGTGATAAAAAAGTAGGTGTTTCTCAAGTTACCACTATGGACATAGAAGGTTTTGATGAATACAAAAAAGATATGCTTAATTACATGAATAAAAAGGTAGAAGCTGAGAACTTTGACGTTTTACTTTTACTTTTAACTGATATTATAAAAGAAGGTTCTTTGTTTATAGCTGCCGGTAAAGAAACAGCTATTGTAAACAAAGCTTTCAACGTAGAACTTGAAGATAATTCCGTTTATGTTCCTGGAATATTATCAAGAAAGAAACAGGTAATACCACCTATAACTTCTGTTATAGAATCTAAATAAAAATAAGAAAGTGTGTGCAGTGATTTTTTAATCATTACATGCACTTCTTTTTTTACCTAAAACAAGCAATTAAGCTAACATTATATGTAAAACACAACTAATAAACTATTTGCATCATATTTATATACCTGTAATTAAATCAAGTTATAGATATATGATTGTTAAAATATACTTAGAGTACTAAAATTGAAGTAGCAGTGTTTTGGAACGATTTAAAAAAATTCTAATAAATCCAGGTAAAAAAATCGTAAAATATTTAGATATTTCAATTGTCTGAGCATTTTTTCAGCGAGTTATTGAAATATCTTAGTATTTTACGATTTTTTCACCTTGGATTTATAGAATTTTTTCAATGTTCCAGAGCACTGCTACTTCAATTCTATCGTCTCAAATTATTTACAAGTCCCCACATACTGTCTGCCGTTTGTACACTCTTTGAACTCATTTCTAATGCTCTTTGAGCTACTATCATATCAGTTATCTCTGTTCCAAGATCAACATTAGAACCTTCAAGACATCCCTGCTCTATCTGTGAATCATTTCTTTGAAAGACTTGAACACCATCTGCCGGAACAAATAAATTATCTCCTGCAGATACCATAGAGTCGTCTCCAACAGCATCATAAATATTTATCTTACCTACACTTGTATAGTTGCCTGAAGCATCATCTTTTACACTTAATATGCCATCACGTGATACAGTAAAATTATCGTTAGTAAGATGAACTGTATTAGGGTCAACACTATAGTCTACATCGAGCATATTACCATTTCCATCAGTTAACTTTCCATCAGCATTTATTTGAAAATTTCCATTTCTCTCATAAGCCTCAGAACCATCATAAGTAGTTACTCTAAAATATCCTTTTCCATTAATACAAAAATCAGTATTAACTCCAGTATTATTTACGGGACCCTGATTTTTATCTCTTAACCAGTTATCAGCTTTAACTCCGGAACCAACATAACGATTCTTATCATTATTAGTAACTGGTACCCCATTTCTATTCAGTGTTTCATATAGCAAATCACTAAATCCAACATCTTCTGACTTATAACCTGTAGTGCTCATATTAGCTATGTTATTTGATATAGCATCAAGTTTCTCCTGTTCTGCAGCCATACCACTTATGCCGTTCCACATAATCCTAAACATATATTTTCACCTCTCCTAAAAACATGTAATCATCAAACCTTTCCAACATCATTGGCTGCTTTTCCAACCGTTGAATCAATATCTTGAACCATCTTCTGATTACTTTCAAATTCCCTCATTGTAGTCATCATATCAGTTATTCCCTGCATTACATTTACATTTGATCCTTCGAGTGCCTTATTTTCTACTCTTACTCCAGAATTCATTATAGGGTTGTCTCCCTGATATAAATTGTCTCCAACTTTTTTCAAAGTATTATAGTCATTAAAATCAGCCAATTCCAATGAATATTGTGGTACTCCATTTACACTAAGCGTTCCATAACCATCACATGTAATATCTCCATCACCTATTTTAATTGGCTCCTGAGCATTTGTTGCAATGTTTTTTCCCATAACATAGTCACCAGCATCATCCATAAGATATCCATCCATATTTACATGAAAATGACCATTCCTAGTATAATAATTTTGTCCATCCTTATTAACTGTAAAAAAACCTCTACCCTCTATGGCGAAATCAGTATCCTTATCTGTACTTTTTATCTCACCACCAGTAAAATCAGTAGAAGTTTCATCTACCTTAGAGCCTAAATTTAAATACCCCAAAATCGTTCTTTCAGGTACTCCATTTTCTTTATTTGAATAATTTTGTATAAGAACATCTTCAAAAGATTGTGAATGTAAATCGTCACTTTTAAAACCTACTGTATCCATATTCGCTAAATTATTACTTATAACATCTTGTTTAGCTTCCTGAACAATCATTCCACTTATAGCAGTGTAAAGTCCCCTTACCATAATATATCACTTCCTCATTTACTATTTACTTTCATGTCCGATGGATATTTCATACCATAAGAATATGCTTTACTTTCAATTTGGGCTTTAGACATAGTATTATCTATCTTTACAGTATACATAAAAATTGATGCCAAAACCATACCTATCCCAATCCCAAAAAGGATCTTTCTATCACAGATAATACACAAAAATGATTTTAATTTGTATATAACTTTTGAATTAATAATACTTCCCCCTTACCTAAATTGAGCTTTTCTGATATATCATCCACTGAATAACCATCTTGAAACATCTTTTTAACCTTACTTACTTTTGCACTCTGAATATTATTGTTATCGTCTTTTACGTTCAAATCTTTACGCTCTAAGTCTTTATGTATATTGCTTTTACTCACTAGAATATCATTTTTCTTTTCTAAATATTCTACTTTCTTATTATCGCCCAATTCTGCTTCTTTTTTATATGTATCAATATTATATTTAAGTTCTTGTATTTCCTGCTGCATTTCAAGAATAGTTTCTGCAAACTCTTTTCGTATTGTGCCAATCTTTAAATCATAATCTTTAGTATTCTTTAGCTGATTTTCAAAATTCGAATCAAAAGAATCATCATTTTTTACTGCTTTTAAATTTATACAAATAAGTATAATTCCTATAATTATTAAAATAACACCTGACATTTCATCAACCCCAAATTAATCGTATTTTAATGTTTTTAGCGCCCTTCGTAAATGCATTATAGCTCTTGTATGCAGCTGACAAACCCTTGATTCAGATACATTTAATATATTTCCTATCTGCTTTAATGTTAATCCCTCATAATAATATAATGACAAAACCATATTATCTTTATCATTTAATATTTCTAACGCTTTTGCTAGATACTCAATTTCTTCTTTTTCTTCAAAACTTTTCTCAGGGCTTGGACTCTTTTTATCCTCTATAGTACCAAGAAGAGGCATGTCATCATCTTCTGAAAATATTAAATCTTCAAGCGATACAACAGATATGTAATTAATATAACCTTCAATTTCTGCAATATCCTTAAGCTTAATACCCATGCTGCTAGCAATTTCACTTTCCGTAGGTTCTCTTGATAATTGCTTTTGTAATTTTTCTAACGTAAGATTATATTTATTAAGCTTATCCATTGCCCCTTTAGAAATAGGACTATTTTTCCTAAGCTCATCAATCATAGCTCCTTTTATCCTTATAGATGAATAAGTTGAAAATTTCATTCCTTTACTTTTGTCAAACTTACTTAAAGCATCCATGAGACCTATCATACCATAACCTACCAAATCTTCATACTCAATATATTTACTCTTACCAAGTATTACCCTAGAAGCAATATATTTAACAAGAGGTATATATTTCTTTATTATTATTTCTTTATCATCTATAATTCCATCTATGGCCATATAAAAATCCTCCCTAAATTTTTTTCATGCGTTCTCTCATTATATCAAAAGTATAAGCTATTATGTGTTCCCTCTCCTTATCATCAATATCATAAAATTGAAGTCCACATATATATTCGCCCTTTGCCTCAATTATTGTTCTTACACAAGTACTTACTAAAAATATCTTTTCCTTTTTTAGAGGCATATTAATAAAAATCACATCACCGACTTTAGATTTTTCTTTGATTCTTATCTTAAGTCCACCACCACTTATATCAAGAAGAATAGCATCTAAAAGTTCGTCCGAATGCTTTTTCAAATTTTCGATTTCATTTTTTATTTGGCTTCTATCTAAAACTTTATACTTTATTTTTTCAACTAATTCAACCCTAAAATTTTTTCTTCTCTGAACCCTTTTTATATCTTCATCATTAGGTTTAGTTATTAATATCATACTTATAGTATCTTTTTTCCTACCAATAACAGTGGATATAAATGAATAAACCTTTTTATTATTATAACAAATTATCTCTGCCATATCACCTTTATAAGGCGCTGCATAAACTCCATTTGATACTGGAAGACTTATGGCAATATACTCTTCAGTTATTTCTTGAATATTACTTTTATAAATCCCATTCTCCAATAAAACTTCACACTTGTCATTAATACTTACAATACTACTATCACTCATAACCACAGCTCCTTACGAAAAAATCTTAAATATTTTCTTAAATAGCCCCTCAATTCCAAGACCATTCTTACCATTAGTTGTTCCTATAAGTTTATTAGCTATGTATTTAATATCTCTAGAAGCATCACAATTTGGACTCTGTAAAACAAAAGGATTTTGATTTCTAACTGCCTTAAGCAATTTTGAATCCTCCGAAATACTACCTAAAAATTCAGTATCTGATTTTAGAAATTTTCTTGCCACATTTTCAAACTTATTGTAAGTATCAATACCTTCATTACTATCAATTACTCTATTTATAACTACTTTAGCGGTTTTCTTTATATTAAAATGAGTAACAGCCTTGAATAAACTATATGCATCCATCAATGAAGTAGGTTCCGGTGTAGTAACTATTATAAGTTCTGAACAACATGAAATAAATCCCAAAACATTTCTATTTACTCCTGCACCAGTATCCATTATTATATAATCCAAGTTTTCCATACGTGAAAGCTTTCCAATAAAATTATTAATTTGCTTATTGCTTAGTTCTTTAATTCTAGTTATACCAGATCCTCCAGCCAAAAGTTTAACTCCAAATGGGCCATTTAAAACAACATCCTCTATTTCCATATTGTTATATATAACATCAAATACATTATATTTCGCTGAACATCCAAGAAGAACATCATCATTTCCCATACCAACATCTGCATCAAATATCAAAACTTTTTTCCCCATTTTCTGAAGCGTTATTGACAAATTAACTACAAAATTACTCTTACCAACCCCTCCTTTTCCTGATGTAACAGTAATTATTACAGGCCCTTTTATAGAATTTTCATCGATATTTTTTTTTGCAGCCATAGTTCTCAATCTTTCAGCCTGATCTAACATACATTATCCTCTCCTAATATCAAGCTACTTAATTCTGCTAATTTTAACTTTTTTATATCATCAGGAACATTTTGACCTGTCGTAACGTAACTCACAGGTTTATCTGCATATTTTAAAATATTAACAATTGAACCATAAGTTGTAGTCTCATCAAGTTTAGTAATTATAACATTGTGAAATTTAAGCTGCTTATACCCATCAATTATTGATTCTATATCCTTATTTTTAGTAGTACAACTTATAACAAGGTTTATATTTGAACTATGAGTATTATTGATAAAAGCTCTAAGTTCTGATATTTGCATTTTATTTTTACTGCTTCTACCCGTTGTATCTACTAAAATTATATCACACTCTTGCATACTTTTGATAGCCTCATTCATTTCTTTTAAAGTTAAAACTATTTTAAAAGGAAGATTCATAATATCAGCGTATGTTTTAAGCTGTTCTACAGCTCCTATTCTATATGTATCAACAGTTATAAGCCCAACTTTTTTCTTGTCTACTAAAGAAAACTTTCCAGCCAATTTTGCAATAGTCGTTGTTTTACCAACACCAGTAGGTCCTACAAACGTAATTACACCCTTTTCCTCTAAACTAGAAGTTTGTATATTATTTTCTAGTGCTCTTCTAAATTTCACATTCTCACTTGCATCTGAAGAATCACTCTTAAAACTTCCAACTATTTCTTCTATATACTTAGGATTTACATCAGCTTCTTCAAGCTTTAACTCCAATTCTGTCTTTTCTTTAACACTATTGCCTAAAGAAATATTTCCTATAAGTTTTTTCATTTCTTGCATTTCTTTTAGTATTTTTTCTTCACCTTTATTACTAGACTCTACTTTCTCCTTTGCAATATTTTGTTCTCTCTGAATTTTTTCTGATTCTGCATGTTTTTTCATAGCCCTTTTTAAAGCTTCCACACTCTCATTTACATTTGAATCATTATTTTCAGTACTTACATAATTTCTTTCTTTAATTTTAGATTTATTTGAATTTTCAACCGCTGCCGTAACTTCTATGACTTTCTTAGAAAAAAATCCGGCAATACCAGGTTTTCTTACTTTCATTTGACTTATTATTACAGCATCACTACCAAGTTCACGTTTTATTTTTGATAAGGCTTCATTCATACTATTTACAATATACTTTTTTATCACCATTATAAATTTACAACTCCTTCGGTTTTTATCTGCACATCGTTAGGAATTTCATTTAATGAAAGAACAGCAACATTTGAAAATACCATTTCTGTAAGTTTTCTAAATGCTGGTCTTATCTTTGGTGAAACTAAAATAGCCGGTTGATTATCATTAAAGTTAACAGAATCGATAACTTGCTTTATAGACTTTAAAATATTATTTGTAATATCCGGCGCAATTGCTGGAAAAGAACCCTGAACTGATGATTTTTGAATATTCTTTGCAATAATGCTTTCAACTTCAGGTGCTAAAGTTGCAACTGTAATACTATTATTCTCATCAACAAGATTACTGCAAATTGTCCTTCCAAGTGCCATTCTAACATATTCTGTTAAAAGTTCAGTGTCCTTTGTTTCTCTAGAATTATCAGCCAAGCATTCCATTATCGTCACCATATCTTTAATTGGTATTTTTTCCTTAAGAAGACTTTGTAATACTTTTTGAAGTTCACCTACAGTCATTAAATCAGGTATAAGCTCTTCAACTACAGCAGAATATTTCTCTTTCATTGAATCCACAATATTCTTTACTTCCTGTCTGCCTAAAAGCTCATAAGAATGATCCTTAACAGTTTCAGTCAAATGAGTTATCATTACCGTTGTAGGATCAACAACTGTAAGCCCTCTTATTTCAGCATCTTCTCTTTGATCTTTGTTAATCCACATAGCAGGAAGCCCAAATGTAGGTTCTACCGTTTTTATTCCCTTTATATCTGAATTTTCATTCATAGGATCCATACATAAAAGCATATTAGGCATAAGTTCTCCCTTTGCAACAATTGTTCCCCTTATTTTAACAACATATTCATTGGTTTTAAGCTGCAAATTATCTCGTATTCTTATTGGTTGTACAACTATTCCCATTTCTATAGCACACTGTCTTCTAACAGATGCAATTCTCTGAAGTAAATCTCCCCCAGAATTTTCATCAGCAAGAGGAATTAGACCATAACCTATTTCTATTTCCATAGCTTCTACCGAAATCAAATTCATTACATTTTCAGGCTCTCTCTTTTCCTTTTCAATAATCTTGTTATTTTCATTCTGCTGTTCCATCATTTTCTGTGACGCATCATCTTTAAATAGAAGATATGCAGAAACACCTGACGCAATTGCAAGAATTAGAAATACAAAATGCGGAAATCCTGGAACTATAGCTAAAGTAGCTAATACAAATGAAGTAAGTGCGAGAACCTTAGGAAAAGCTGTTATTTGCCCAATAAGATTGTTTCCAAGGCTACTACCATCTTTAGATCTTGTAACAAGTATACCAGTTGCAACAGAAATCAAAAGTGCAGGTATTTGACTTACAAGTCCATCACCTATTGTAAGTATTGTATACTGCTGTGCTGCCTGAGCAACAGTTAACTTACGCATTACAACACCCATTATCATTCCACCTATAATATTTATAACACATATTATAAGAGAAGATACAGCATCACCTTTTACGAACTTTGAAGCACCATCCATAGATCCAAAAAAATCTGCCTCAAGCTGCAAATCATTTCTTTTTTTCTTTGCCTCATCCTCTGTAATAAGACCTGAATTTAAATCAGCATCTATAGTCATCTGTTTTCCCGGCATAGCATCCAAAGTAAATCTAGCTGCAACCTCTGCAACTCTTCCTGTACCACTTGTTATAACTACAAACTGCACTATTACTATTATAAGAAAGATTATTACACCAACAACATAATTTCCGCCAACAACGAAATTACCAAATGCATTTATTATGTTTCCAGCATCACCATCAAGTAAAATACGTCTTGTAGATGATACATTAAGTGCCACTCTAAAAAGTGTTGTTATAAGTAATAACGTTGGAAATACAGAAAATTGAAGTACACTTGTATTAAACATTGTTATAAGAATTATAGTTACTGACAATGTTATATTAAAAGCAATTAAAAAGTCTATTGCTGTAGCTGGCAATGGAATAATCATCATAAGAACTATTGCAACAACAGCAAGGGAAACTATTAAATCCATATTACCTTTTATATTGAATTTTAATTTCTTACCCTCTTCCAAAATTATCACCCTTATCTTCTCTTCTTTAATTTATATACCAAAGCTAAAATTTCAGCCACAGCCTGATACATATCCATTGGTATTTGTTCATCCACATCAACCTTTGCAAATATAAGTCTTGCTAATGGCTTATCTTCCATAATAGGCACATCATTTTCCTTTGCAATTTCCTTTATCCTAATTGCCGTCCTATCTGCACCTTTAGCAACAACCACAGGAGCCTTATCAACTCCTCTTTCATACTTAAGTGCAACAGCAAGATGTGTTGGATTTGTAATTACAACTGTAGCATCGGGAACCTTATTCATCATTGTCCTATTAAGAAGCTCTCGCATTCTTTTCTTTCTTTTTCCTTTTATTTCAGGATCTCCTTCATCATCCTTAAATTCATCTTTAACCTCTTTTTTAGTCATTTTCATTTCTTTTTTATATGAACGCTTCTGAAATACAAAATCAAAAGCTGCAATTATTACCATAATTACAGTAATACGTTTAAATATATCAACAATATATGTTAAATACTCCTTTGGAATATAATCAATCATAAGATTGCTTATATTTACTATATCCCCATAATTATTCATTAAAAATTCATATCCAACAAATCCAGTAATGACAACTACTACTATATCCTTTAAAAGCTCTTCAAGCGTTCTTTTTGAAAACATTCTCTTAAAGCCAGATATTGGATTGAACTTATTAATATCAAATTTAAAAGGTTCTTTAACCCTTATAAAACCAGTTTGCAATATATTTCCTGCAACACCAAATATCATTATGGGTACGGCAAATAAGAAAATACATTTACCTGCATTCATAGCTGAAAAAGCAATTATATGTTGTAATCCATCTTCTGTAAGAGTACCTTTTAAATAACTTTGAAAGAATGTAATCATCATTCCTTTAAGCCCATCAAATATATAATTTCCTGTGGCAGCTAGCATTACTGTGGCTGTTAAAAGTGTTATTGCAAGAGTGACATCTTTACTTTTAGCAACTTGTCCTTTATCTCTTGCCTTACTCAGTTTTCTAGGAGTTGCATCTTCTGTCTTATCACCATTATCAGCAAAAATAAAAGCAATAGGTACTAATTTATAAAAGCTTTTATATATATCAGGCAAATACGAAAATGATGAAATTAAAAGGTTTATAATAATAGGTAAAACCATCATCAAACACGTAAGACCAATTAATATCTTTATAGGAAGTTCCAATATCATTACATTAAGTTGAGGTACAGTTCTAGACACAATTCCTAAAACTATATCTGTAATCAAAAGTACTAAAATAATTGGAAGTGCTATTTTAAAACCAAGCGTAAAAAATTTTATAAAGACATCAAGTGAAACCAAAACACTTTGACTATTTACCACAAAAGTTCCTAATTTGACAACCTTAAAACTATTCACAATCTCCCTTATAACCATCTCATGTGCATTTAAGGAAAAAAATATTACAACTGCAAACATATTTAAAAGTCTTTCAATTATTGCTGCATTACTTTCACTTGTAGGATCATATGATGACATCATTCCATATCCTATTTGAAAGTCCAAAAACTGGCCTGCTACCCTGGTGCACATAAAAGTAAGATTTGCAAAAAAACCAAGTATGAGTCCAGTTATAGTTTCACATATACACTGCCACATATACAAAAGACCATTATTAAGTGCAGTATTATGTGATACAGTTACATACGGCATTATAAGATACGCTAAAACTAATGATAACATTATCTTAACAGTATTTGGAAGAGATTTTGGAAATATAACCTGCAGTGCTATAAAAAAAGCCAGAACTCTTAAAAATATTAAAAATAATGATGTAAAATATGTAATGTCCATATTTTTATCACACCTAACGTGTTATATTTGATATAATATCAAATATTCTGCCTGTAAAACTTGTCATCATATGAAGCATCCAGCTTCCTGTTAAAAATCCAACTACAGCAACAGCCAAAAGCTTTGGAAGAAATGTAAGTGTCTGCTCTTGAATTTGAGTTGTTGCTTGGAATATACTTACTATAAGACCAATTACAATTGACGTTATAAGCATTGGTGCAGAAACCAAAAGTCCAGTTGTTATTGCATCTTTCATAACCTTAATTATCATATTTTCACTCATATATATCACCCTCCAAAACTCAAGACAAGAGATTTAACTACAAGATACCATCCATCAACCATTATAAACAAAAGAAGTTTAAATGGAATTGAAACCATAGTTGGAGGAAGCATCATCATTCCCATTGACATAAGTATACTTGAAACAACTAAATCTATAATTAAAAAAGGTATGTATATTAAAAATCCTATTGTAAATGCAGTTTTTAATTCACTTATAATAAATGCCGGAACTATATCATGAAAAGGAACCGTATCTTTTGTTACTTTTCCGTATTTATTATCCAAATCTACAAAAAGTTTTAAGTCCTTTTGATATGTCTGCCTGTACATAAATTTTCTAAGTGGTTTCTCCATTTCAGTAAGTGCCTGCTGTTGATTTATAGTGTTATTTATATATGGCTGAATTGCATTTTTATTTATAGTATTATATGTAGGCATCATGATAAACATAGTTAAAAATAATGCTAATCCTATAAGTACTTGATTTGGAGGAGACTGCTGCGTTCCCATGGCAGTCCTTAAAAATCCCAAAACTACTATTATTCTCGTAAAACTTGTCATCAATATAATTATTGATGGAAGCAAAGTTAAAACTGTAAGAACTAAAAGAAGTTTTATATTGTCGACAAAATCTTTTGGATTATTGGCATTTGCATTATCAACTGAAATATTTACCTTAGGTATCTGCATTGTATTTGCATTTGTAGGCGCTGCATAAGCTTTAGTTCCAAAATAAAAAATGAATACTAAAAAAACTGCAAGCATAATTATTTTTTTCTTTTTCATATTATTCTTCCCTTTTATTCTCAAGTTTATTTCTAATATTCTTCCAAAATTCATTAAAAGTTGCATACTCTGAGACCTTTTTATCCTTCTCAAGCATAATAACCTCATCATCCTGAAGTTCCTTTAAAATTTCAACTTTATTTTGAGCACTCGAAATTACATACATCTTTTGACCAATTTTAACTACTAAAAGACTGTTCTCTTTAGAAATAGGCATTTTTTCGATTATCTTTATAAATTTACCATTTTGAATATTTTGTAGCTTACTTCCACCATATTTAAATGATACAATTATTAAAAACAAGACAAGTGGTAAAAATATAGCTATTTTTAATATCATAAAAAAGAATTGTTCCATAAGATACCTTCCTATTATAATTATTGTTGAATAACTAAATCAGAAAAATACACATTATCTATAGTACCATTTTTAAGATGTGGATTTATGGACTTCAGCATTTGCTCCTTCATCTTATCTATTCCCTCTTGATTAAAATCAGCCGCCTTTTTACTTCTAAGAACATCTACAATAGCATCTCTAAGTATAGGAGTTTTAATATCTGATTTTTTGTCCTCAAGCTCAGATTGAAGTTTTGAATTTTTAGCATTATAGCCAAGTGCAACTGTAACCTTAACATATTTAGCTGAATCAGTATCTGCAAGATTAGTTAAAATTTCATCAAAAGTATATGTTTTTTCATCAGCATTTACCTGTTGTGCATTACTTACAGCATTATTATTAGAAACTGGTTGTGGCTGATTTGCCTTCTTAGAAAAAAATAAAAAATATGCAGCAAAAGCTACTACTAATACTACAATAATGGCTAAAAGTATTATTGTCAATTTAGATTTTTCTTTATTATCATTTGTACCTTTTTTGTTCTTTTCACTCATTTATTACTCATCCCTTCTTGTTGGCATATACCATAATCTATATAATTGCACCTTTTAAAATTCTTCTTTTAAATTCTATAATTTTATCTATGATTTCATCCGAATCCTGTTGAACAATGTATTTATTCCCATTTGCAAGAGTTATTACTGTTTCAGGAACCTGCTCAATTTTTTCTATTTGATTATCATTTAATATTAATTCCCTGCCATTCATTCCCGTAAGCTTTATCATTGATACACCTCACATTAAGCTATTAAACAGGGGAATCCAATATATAAATTGAATTTCCCCGTAAAAATCATATAACTAAAATCATTGTTTAAGATTAACTAACTTTTGAAGAATTTCATCTTGAGTTGTTATTATTTTACCACTAGCTTCATACGCTCTACTTGCAGTTATCATATCTGTAAATTGCTGCGCCAGATCAACATTTGATGATTCAAGGGCACCACTTGTAATTGCTCCAAAGGAACCACTATTATCTTTAAGTGTTACATCAGTATTATAATCAGTTTTTCCATCTATTGCCTTTGCATATCCGCTTTTAACTATAGCCGAACCAGAGTTTGCAGAAGGATCAACCAGATTACCTCCAATTTTATTAAGACCTGCTGGATTTGTAAAATTAGCTGTTGCAATTTGACCTATAGCTGCTGTTGAATTATCAGAAAGAGTAGCTGTTATAAGCCCAGTGCCACTTATACTAAAACCAGTTACTGCAACATCTTTAAATTCAAATGCCTTATCAATCGTATTATAATAAGCTTTTCTAACTGTTTTAGGTATTTTTAAAGAATGTAAATTAGTGTTATCAGCCCTCAAATCTGCATCCTGATTATCTACAAAAACTATGTCTCCTGAATTTGCATACAATTTATCATCTTTATCACTAGAGTGATTTCCTGCTGTTCTGTTAGTAACAGCAGTAATGCTATCTTCTAATTTAGAAGCTCCAACTGTATCTGTTGCAGTACTCTCATTTGCAGTACTAGCATCCTGCATTTTAGACATACTTACAAAATCCCCACATATTTTATTGCCAGAAGTAGCATCTGGATCAATGGAATTTCTACCAATCATAGAGTAGCCAAGTACCTTATATCCTCCTGCTGTAAGAAGGTTACCATCCGCATCAAGATGGAAAGACCCATCTCTTGTATAATGAACTGTAGTTCCTGTAGGTGCAGATGTTATAGTATGCTGTTCAGGGTCTACCTTTATACAGTCACTTTCATCATACATATTTTTACCTGAAGCAACCATAAAATATCCATCACCATCTATATAGTTATCAAGGGTCTGTCCTGTTGTATTTATACCACCCTTTCCAGTATTTGTTGTTATGCTTGCAACATCAACTCCAGTTCCTATTTGCTGAGGATTTGTACCACCATACGTTGTTGATGAACCTGTTGCTGCTTTAATGTTTTCATTCATTGAATCCTCAAAATTAACTGATTGATTTTTATATGCAGTAGTACTTTGATTTGCTATATTGTTACCAACTATATCCAATTGTTCCTGAAAAACTTTTAGAGCACTTACACCTGCATTCATACCTCTTGACATAAATTCTACCTCCAATTTTTATATTTATGCAGTTTTATGTTCTGCTTCTATCATTCCGCAAAACAAGCTTCCTTATAAGGTCCAGCTATAATAAAACCACACTGTCTATATTAGTAAATACATTCCCTTTACTGCTATTTTTATCTACAGCAGTTACTATAGTCCTATTTTTAATACTTGTAACCAACGCTACATCTTTATAAAGAATCAAACAATCCTTTGATCCCTTTTCGTTTGCTTTATTTATACCATCATTTATTTTCTTCATGTCAGTTTCATTAAAATCAATATTCCTTAATTTAAGTCTTTCCGCTGCATGATTTGAAAGAGTGAATTGATTCTTCTCTTTAATACTTGTATCTAGAATATTTTCAAAATCAAGTGAATCATTGCTCCTATTAGTTTTTACAGTATTGTTATGGATAGAATAATCAGAAATACTTTGAAATTCTAGCAGCTTTCCATTTATTACTCTATATCCCATATATTGTCACCTACACTATCTAACTTTAAGTTGTACTTGGAGTACTATTACTACTTGAAGTACTACTACTTGAACTACTGCTGCTACTTGGAGTAGTACTGCTGCTACTTGGAGTAGTACTGCTGCTACTTGGAGTAGTATCTGTACTTTCGGTATTATAAATTCCATTTTCTATAGAACTAACATCCGAATAATTAAATGTTAACACCTTATTAACAGGAACATCCTCATACATAATATTTCCCTTATCATCTTTAACAATATTACCACTTGAATCCCTTTTAGGCTCTTGCGTTGTTTCATATTCAATGTTACCGTTACTGTCTCTTATAATATTGCCCTTGTCATCACGTTTTTCTTGTTTTATTGGGTAACCATTATCGTCTAACACCTCAACATTGAGTTTGATGTTATTACCATTTCTGGTGACATTTTGAACTATGCCCTTATAATTCTTACCATTATCATCAGTTACACTTAGGCTTACTAATTTTCCAACCAAAGAGCTTGCTCCATTAAATGTCATAGTAGTATTCAAATTTAGCATCTCCTGAAGACTTGAAAACTGTGCCATCTGTGCTACATATTCAGTAGAATCTTTAGAATTTGTTGGGTCTTGATTTTGAAGTTCTGCAACAAGTATCTTTAAAAAAGCATTCTGGTCTAAACCACTAATACTATTGGTTTTACTAGAAGTACTACTACTGTTTTTAAGCGCCTGAGCTTGTGAAGCACTTATTCTAGAGCCATTCATTGAGTTAATATCAGTATAACCTGTACTACCAGCCATACATACACCTCCTAAACAAATACATTTACTTTGTTAATTTCATTTTCATTAGAGACATTTTGTGAACTTTCTTCATTAATATCTCTATTTAAGTTTTTGCTCCTATTTCCATTGTTGCTATCATTTTTGTCATTTCCACCATTTTGATAACTGGCACCTTGTCCTCCAAAGAAAGTTGTATCTTCATTATATACATTTACTGAAAAAGTCTGTATTTTTATATTTTCATTATTTAAACTACTATTTATGTCTTTTAAATTTGCATTTAAGAGGGCATATGCATCTTTATTTGAAGCTACAATATCTGCTTTCATAACACCTTTATCCATAGTAAGTCTTATGAGAACTTCTCCAAGTTCCTTTGGATTGATTTTCACAGTTAATTCTTGAATATTATTATTCTGCATATACTTAACTGATTTTACTATATCTGCTGCAAATGTACTTTTGTTTATATTAGGGACTTCTTCTGCTCCATCAACTTGTACACTATTATGAGAAATTTGATTCATAAGTGTAGTAACCTTTAAATACTTGCTATCAGATTTATCACCATTATTAACAAGATTCTTTAAAAAGCTATCTCCAGCACTTTCCCCATCATCTTTTTTATCAGATGACGATAAAAGATCATTAGAATTCTTACTTGCATTTTCATTATTTAATGGCTTCTCTTGATTAATTACATTTAAATTTGTATTTTGAGTATTTGTCGTTAAGCTTTCATCATAATCATATTGACCTTCGTTCAAGTGATTCACTACATTCGCCGATTTATCTTCGCCCTTGTTAACTTTTTGTTTCAATACACTTACAATATTACTAATTAGCTCATTATGATCATTAGAATTCAAATTTGAAATATTTTTTAAACTTGAATTAATAAAATCAAGAACCTTGTCAGTAGAATTTCCATTAAATAAATCTTTAATATCAGAAACAAACTTTGAAATATCATTTTGAACATTTTCAGATAGTCCTAATTTTGCAGCATAATCTTTAAGCTTATTGATGTCTATATTTCCACCGCTGTTTCCCAAAAAACCTGAAATAAGTTGTAAAATTCCCTGCAAATCCAAACTTGAATTTTTATCATCATCTTTAACTAATTTTTTCAAATCATCTACCAATTTACATAATTTATCGTCTTTAACATTTCCTGTATCACTAGCTGATTCATGACCTGCATTTACATTTCCTGTATCACTAGCTGATTCATTACCTACATTTACATTTCCATCACTTTTTAAAGAATCATCTTTAAGTTTACCACTTGATGAATCATCTTTTTCATAGGTTGAATCGTCATCTTCTTTACTTTTCACATTATTTTCGCCAGAATAATTACTTTTTAAAACCTGGTCAAAAGATGATTTTGAAGAATCTTTAACTGTATTAGATTTACTTTGACTCAAATTAGTTTTTAAATCAATACTTTTTACAACGTTAACCATTTTTCTATTTTCACCCCCTTTCGCTATTTCGCATAAAGCTATATAAAGCAAGTTCATCATTTATTTTTTGTTCATTTTGCTTTTCATTTATTTCAAATTCCAATCTTTGTTTTTCCTTTAAAACATCAACTGTCTTTCTTTCAACCTGTTTTTTCACGAGAACTTTTCTTTTCTCTTCAACCACAGCTTTTTGTCTTTCAAGATCATTTATGGCTTCATCTATACATACAACTAAAAAGTTCAAATAATTTTGAGTTACTTTTTGCTCAATTACTGTACCAGAAATTCTTTTTTCAAAATACTCGTTATAATTATTTTTTAAGGTAACTATTCTGTTTTGAATCTCATTCTTTTTATCTTGAGATTTTTTAAAATCAAGTTTACTTTCTTCCTCTCTCTGCATCCTCAAATCTAAAAGCTTTTGAAGCCTAAAATTAAATACAGCCATAATCACATTCCTTTCTACTTTTTAAGGAACATATTCTTTAATGAATCTACACTATTCTCAAAAGATGATTTTTCGTCTATCCCCTGCCTTAAGTATGCAATTATCTTATCATAATAAAATATCGCCATATCAACTTTTCTATTAGTACCTTTAACATAAGCTCCTATATTTATAAGATCTTCATTCTTTTTATATTCTGCAAGGAGATCCCTTGCAACACCTGCTGCTTTTTTATGATCTTTATCCGCTACTTCTGACATAAGTCTACTTATACTTTTAAGAATATCTATTGCAGGATAATGATTTTGTGCTGCAAGGTCTCTTGATAAAACAATATGTCCATCAAGTATACTTCTTACTGCATCAGCTATAGGTTCATTAAAATCATCACCATCAACAAGTACTGTATAAAATGCTGTAATAGATCCTTTATCAGACATACCCGAACGCTCCATAAGCCTAGGAAGTTTTGCAAAAACTGATGGAGTATAACCTTTTGTTGCCGGTGGTTCTCCCGTTGCAAGCCCCACTTCCCTTTGTGCCATAGCAAATCTAGTTACAGAATCCATCATTAAAATTACTTTTTTCCCTTTATCTCTAAAATATTCTGCTATAGCTGTAGCTGTAAATGCTCCTTTAAGTCTAACAAGTGCAGGTTTATCAGAGGTAGCACATACAATTATTGATCTTTTAAGCCCTTCTTCACCAAGATCCTTTTCTATAAAATCTAAAACTTCTCTTCCTCTTTCACCTATAAGTGCTATTATATTTATATCAGCTTTAGCTTCTCTTGCAATCATTCCAAGAGTCGTGCTTTTACCAACACCACTTCCTGCAAAAATACCAATCCTTTGTCCTTCACCACAGGTTAAGAAACCATCTATAGCCCTTATTCCTGTTGAAATAGTATTTTTAATTCTCTTCCTTTTCAAAGGATTAGGTGGTTCTCTATCAAGTGAATATAATACGCCATTTTCTACCTTTCCACCACTTAAAGGATTACCGAGACCATCTAAAACTCTTCCCAATAATTCATCTGAACACCTTACAGAAAGCGGAATACCTTTTGGAACAACTTTGCAGCCTGGAGATATACCTTCAAGTTCTCCAAGCGGCATTAAAATTACATGTCCCTCATTAAATCCAACAACCTCGCATTTTATTTCCTTATTCTTCTCATTGTAAATTATACATACCTCACCTACAAAAGCCTTTATACCATCAACTTCAATAGTGAGACCTATAACTTTGTTTACAATTCCCTCTACATATTCAGTTTTACTCTCTTTTACTCTATCTATAATCTCATCAAAATCAATATCTATCATTTAATCACCTGTATTATTCAGTTTTAAATAATACTTCTTTTATATTTTGAAGTGCACCCTTAATACTAACTTTAACTTTTCCATTATCTCTTTCCACAATTGCTGAATCTTCTTCTACATATCCATCATCAATCACAAAAAATTCTCCATGATATGGAAGAGTCCTCTTCCAATCTTTAAGTGCCGCTTTAACACTTTCAGAATGTTTTTTATTGCACTTTATTATTATAGTTTTAGTATTCTTTGAAAGATTAATAGCTTCATAAATCATATTATTTAACCCATCACTCTCAGAAACTCTCTCCTTTAATACATGCTGTGCCATTTCAAGTGCTAGTTTTTTTATTTCTTTTTCTTTACTTTTAAAATACTCTTCTACCTCGTATTTAGCACTCTTAATAATGTTTGAAGCATTCTGCTGTGCAAGCGATTTTAAATTTTCAATCTCCATATTACCTTTTACAAAAGTATCATTGTAAGCATCATCATGTCCCTTTTTTCTTCCTTCACTGAGACCTTTTTCATAGGCTTCATCATATGCTTTTTTATAAGCATCTCTTGACTCTTCTATTCCTTTATTCTTTATTTCTTCCGCTTCTGCTTTAGCTTTACTTAAAATAGCGTCCGCAATTGCAGTATATTGCTCAATCTCAGCCTGCTCACTATCACCTGCAAGTTTTTTATACTCCTCAAAAGATTTTACTTCAGCTACAGGAATTACGTGTTCCTTATTTTTATCTAATATTCTTTCATAATCAATAATATTAGAGGATAATAGCATCTTCTCCACCTCTTGAAATTACAATTTCTCCAGCATCATCAAGTCTCCTAATTACTCCAACAATCTTCTGTTGTGCTTTTTCAACATCTACAAGTCTTACAGGTCCCAGGAATTCTATATCCTCTTTAAGTGCTGCTGATGCCCTCTTAGATTGGTTCCTATAAACAGCATCCGCAACTTCCTCTGAACATCCCTTAAGAGCCATTCCAAGATCCTTATTATCAACTTCTCTAAGAACTCTTTGAATTGCTGCATCATCAAGACTAATGATATCTTCAAATACAAACATAGATTCTTTGACTTTCTCTGCAAGTTCTGGATTTTCTTTTTCAAGTCCTTCTGTAATATTTTTCTCTGTAGTTCTATCAACCTGATTTAATATATCAACAAGAGTTTTAACTCCTCCTATAACTGTTACATCAGATCTTACTACAGACGATAATTTACTATTTAATACTTTTTCTATTTCCTTTATAACCATAGGAGACGTATTATTTATATTTGCAACCCTATATGCTACATCATTTTGAACTTCTTCCGGAAGAGCCGATAATATTTGACCTGCTTTGTCCGGTTGAAGGTAACATAATATAAGTGAAATTGTCTGTGGATGCTCATTCATTATCACATTCAAAAGTTGATGAGCATCTGCTTTCCTTGCAATAGAAAACGGTCTATACTGTTCTGTCTCTTCAGCCACTTTATCAAGTATTTCTTTTGCCTTTTGATTACCTAATGCTTTAGCAAGTAAATCTCTAGCATAATCAACTCCACCTTCTAAGATATAATCTTTGGCTTTATTCATTTCTATGAATTCTTGAAGAACTTCCTGCTTATATTGAGATTTAACACCAGAAATATTCGCTATTTCATAAGTTATTCTCTGAATTTCTCTTTCTGGAAGCTTTTTAATTATATTAGCTGAAGCCTCTGGCCCAAGAGTAATGAATAGTATGGCCGCTTTCTGAACACCAGTTAACTTCTGTTCCTTATTAGCCATATACTATCACCTCTCATCATTTTTCAGCCAAGCTTTAACAATATCAACAACTTGTTCCGGCTTAGTTGAAGCATACTTCTTAATTTCTTTTTCAACATGAATTTGCTCATTTTCTTCTCCATCAAAATCAATTGGTGCAAATTTCACTTTAGTCTTTTTATTTTCGATTTCATCACCAATTACAGCATCAATGTTTTGAGTATTATCTAAATCCTCATCTTCAAATTCATCTTCGTTCTCGTTTCGTCTCCTCTTTATTATCATAAATACAGCTAAAGCAATTATGATAAGTAAAATTGCAGCTCCTATTCCAATGCCTATATAAAGCTTCTTCTTCTTAGCAGCATCTTGTTCTTGCTGCATTTCTTTAAGTTCTTTCTTTGCATTGTCTTGTGCAGTTGTATCAAATGGCATACCCTCTACACTTACACTATCTCCTCTTTGCTGATTAACGCCAACTGCATTACTTACAATATTAGTTAGTGTTGCTTGCGTTGTCCCACTAACCTTGCCATCAACAAGCACCGAAACTGTAAGTCTTGTTATATCACCAGGAGCCTTGACAATTTTAGATTTTTCACTACTAACATCATAATTCGTAGTGGTATCTTTACTTGTTGAAGTAGATCCATTATTAGCATTAGTAATAGTATTACTATTAGTATTATTATCAACTGTACTTCCTGAATTATTACCAGCACCACCAGTATTATTACTTTCTTGGTCATGTTGACTAACTATAACAGGATTTTTAGTATCATTTGGATTTCCCTTGTTATCATAATATGTTTCTGTATTTGTTTCATTAGAATCAAAATTTAAATCTGCATTAATTTTAACTTTAACTTTTCCTTTTCCATAAATCTCTTCAAGAGCATCAAGAGCCTTCTTTTCTAACTGATTCTCAACAGTTGTTTCCATCTTATTTCTACTTTGAGCAGAATCAGAACCGGAGTCAGAGTCAAAATCATTTCCCTTGCTGTCATACAAGCCTTTACTTAAAAGATTCATTTTATCATCAACAACCTGAATATTGCCCTTAGATAAATTTTTAACACTACCAGAAACTAATGCTATTATAGCTTTTACTTGATCTTTAGTAAGTGTTTGTCCATCTTTCATTTTAAGGGTTACAGAAGCTGAAGCCGCAGTTGAATCTTTAACAAAAGCTGAATCCTCTGACATAACAAGCTGAACCCTTGCATCATCAACGGCACCAAGACCTTTTATAGTTCTTTCAAGTTCGCCTTGAAGGGCTCTTTGATATTCAACCTTAAATTCAGAATCAGTAGTTCCAAATTTACTATTACTATTATCAAATAGTTCAAATCCTGTACTACCATTTTTTAAAGTAGATGCATATTGAAGTCTAAGTTTATCAACGTTCTGCTCCGGAACATATATAGTATTATCAGATGAATCCTCCTTATGTGGAATCTTATCCTCATCAAGTTTTTTCATAACCGTAGATGCATCAGTTGAATCTAATTTAGAAAATAGAACCGCATACTTTGTTCTGGTTTTTAGCATTATAAATGATATTAATGAAATCACAATAGCTAAAACAAGTATTACAGAAACTATCTTTTTTCTCTTGCTAAGTTCTGTCCATTTATCCTTTAAGTTCTTAAAAACGTCTAATAGTTTATTCATCACCAGCACTCCCCGCTATAACTGCATTCTATTTAACTCCTGATATGCATCTACTAATTTATTCCTTACCTGTATAGCAAGTTCCAGTGATAATTTTGCTTCTTCAGTTGATAACATTACTTTATGTACATCCACATTGTCGCCTTCAACAAACTGATTCGTTGTGTTGTCAGCATCTATTTGCTTATTATTTACATCTTGCAATTTTTGTTCCAATATATTCCCAAAATTTACATTGTTTGTATCTTTTCCACTATTTTCATCATCAATCACATTATTATTTGAACTAACCGCATTTTTATTTACTACTCCGGTACTATTAAGTGCATTTTTGACACTATCCGGTATAAATTCATCAACTCTCATAAATATTTACTCCTTACTTACCAATTTCTAAAGCCTTTGTATACATTCCTTTTTCATCATTCATAGCAGTTACATTAGCCTCATAAGCTCTAGTTGAAGCCATCATATCTGCCATTTCATTTAAAATATCAACATTAGGCATAGCTACATATCCATCTGCATTAGCATCAGGATTACCAGGATCATATTTCATTTTAAAAGGAGACTGATCTTCAGCAATCTTTACAGCCCTAACACCTAATAGTTTTTGATCATACTTGCCAGTTTGTGTATTAAATTCATTTTCAAAATTATTCTGAAAAACTGCTACTTTTCTTCTATAAGGTCCACCTTCTGCTGTTCTTGTAGTAGAAATATTCGCTACATTAGAAGCTATAGTATCCATCCTAAGCCTTTCAGCAGAAAGACCACTTGAACTTATATTAAGTGAATCAAAAGCACCCACTAAAATCCACCTCCTACATAATTACTAATTTATTTTGAATTTATAACGTTGCTTTCCATACTTATTCTGTTACTTATTTGATTTATAAGTGTGTAATATTCTAATGTGTTTTGAGCTTCATTTGAAGATTCAGTATCAATATCAACATTATTTCCATCTTCTCTAACACTTGATGAAGTATCTCTTTTTACTGAAATATCCCCAAATCCAGTCCCATCATTTATATGTTTGGGATCTGTTGTCTCCATTTCAAGATTATCCATTGAATTTTTCAAATTATCTTCAAAGTTTACATAATATCTTTTATAATTTGCAGTATTAATATTGGCCATATTATTAGATATAACTTTCTCTCTTTTAGATGTTGCATCCAATCCTTTACCAAGTAAATCATATGTAAATTGGCTGCTTGAAATGTTACTTAAATTCATTAAAAATTCTCCTCCCTTTAATAAATTTTAATACCCTATTTAATTAATTGGACAAAAATAATTAAAATCCTTCTCAAATTTAAAATTTGCATTATTTTTGCATATTATAATTATACTATATTTCAAAAAACTTTGAAACCATTTTAGAAAATTTTAAGATATAATTAAAATATCAATTAAATATCTTTTATCACACTATACTCATTATTTCTTTAGTTATTCTAAATGTTCCCTTACCATCCACAAGTTTCTGAGACTTAATGGAAACTTGCCTTCTCATATCATAATCAAAACTTAAATTATTTATTTCAGCTAAAATTTTTTGTTTACTTAATTTATTATACCATCCAACATTTCTTATTATTTTTAGAGAATCGAATCGCTTTGCAACTTCGATTTGATTCTTTGCCATAATAATGGATAATGATGGTACACCAACAGCACACAATTCATAAAGTGTACTTCCAGCCGCCGATATACATATATCCGCATTTTTCATTAATGAGCACATATCAGCATTATAATAAAATTTTATATTTCCTAAGTTTTTATAACTTTTAAGTTTTTCTATATAACTATCATCAAAATATTTTCCAATAACTACATGGAATTTATAATGTTCATTCTTCAAATAATCAAGAAGTTTTAATGTAATAAAAAAAGGATCTGTACCGCCCATAGTAATCATTATATCGTAAACATTTCCTTTTATATTTTTAGCAGTAACATTTTTAAATTCATTTCTAACCATAGCATATTTACATCCTAAAAGTAATTTAGCATTTGTACCATAATTTAAATCCTCTGCATTTATATTTTGATTTATAATCATATCTACATCATTAAAATTATGAAGACACATATCATCTATATATATACTTTTATTAAACATATCACCTACCAAACTAAAATACTTATCATTTACATCGTAGCTATCTGTTATTAATACATCTCCTGTTAAATCTCCTAAATCATGAAACAATCTATTTTCCCTTACAAGTTCAATATTAAAACCTGAAGACAAAACTTTATTTATTCCTTTAAAATATTTGCCATAAGTCTTATCTTCAACATTTTTCCCGGAAGTTTTGCAAACATATGATATATCAAAATGTTTCTTGAGTTCTTTAGCAAGAGCAAGTGTTCTCATAATATGACCCATACCTATATTGCCCCCACCATCAGCTCTAATTAAAATTTTCAATTGTATCACAACCCTTATTCTGTAAAGCTACTTTATAATAATTTTCACACCTTTTTTTGTTCTATATCACAATTAATATTTGCAATCTTTTTATGTTCATCTAAATATTTAATTACATCTTTTGCTGAAATAAAATCATCCTTAAAATAATCATATATTTGCTGAACCACTCTATAATCCTCTTTAGTATCTACACATAATCTATAATTTTTTTTGTAAAACTCATTTCCTTTTACACAACCTATTTTAAATTTTTCAGGGTGCTTGTATATATAAAGAGTAACATGTTCTTTATACATTTTCTTTTCTTTTTCTGAAATATTTTCATTGTCTTTATTTATAAGATAATTTACCTTGCTTAGTACATTAAATAAAAATATTTCAACATCAAATCCACGTACGAATGTTTCAGGAACATCAAGCCTTACATAATCATAATCATTACATAAAAATTTTGTTATAACATTATCAACTATTACAGGGTCTATAAAAGGGCAATCTCCAGTTACCCTTATTATAATATCTTGACTTAATGCACCAAATTTTTCTCCAGCCTCAATATATCTTTTAAGCACATCATTCTCTGAGCCCCTAAATACATCATATCCATATTGTTCACATTTTCTTACAAGTGGTAATTCCCTCTCCATTAATGAAGTTGCAAGAATTATTTTATCTATATATTTTGATTTTTTTAATCTATCAAGTGTATGAATAATCATCGGTTTTCCCAAAATAGGCTTCAATACTTTACCCGATAATCTTTCCGACCCCATCCTTGCTTGGACAATACAAAAAATTTTTGGCATAACACTCACCTTTTCCCCATACTTGTAATTGTCTAAAAACATAAAGTTTTTAGATACTATTTCTTAAAAAAGTATACCTGCTTTTCAGCAAACATTCAATATTATAATTTTTCCCTTTATGCTATAAATTTTATTACTTATATTTAACTTTTAAAACTGGCATATTACTTGAATAATCAAACGTTTTAATAAAATCTGCATGCATACAATTATTTTGAAATTTATTATAAAGAGATTGCAAATCAAGTAATTCTCCATCATTATTTAATGTTTTCCCAAGATAATCATATCTAATGAATCTGCTGATGCTACATATCCATCTATAAATAGAAGAATTCCTGTATCATCATTAACACCGCACTCAGGTTCACTAAAATAAACGTCTAGTTTTCTATTCTCAGGTTTATATATACTTGGATGTGCATCTATACTCAATTTATATTACTTTGACATAATTTTTCTTGCCTCTATATATAGTATTTATTTAAAATCCAAATAAATAAGTTGTTGAATTAGAAGATAACATTTTACTAATTCAACAACTTAATATTTACAAAAAAAATATAATCATTTTACATTTTTAAGTATATTTAATACATCTTGTGGAAATTTATTAGCTTGAGCCATCATAGCTGTACCGGCTTGAACTATTATACTTTGCTTGGAATATTCAAGTAATTCTCCAGCAACATCCACATCCATAACATCACTATCTGCACTTTGAATCTGTGAATTTAAAATATCTGTATTGGCTACAGTTGAATTAAACCTATTCTCTAAAGCTCCATATTGGCCTCTAGCATCATCAATCTTTGATAATACAGCATCCACAACATTGATAGCAGTCTTAGCACCTGCATATGTTGAAATATTAACATCTGTTAGTTTATTACCTGATGCATCCGTAAGATTATCTGTTTTAAAATCAAAAGTTGGTACAGTAATAGCCTCCCCTGCATTATATCCAACTAAACATTGTAATGCATTAGGATTGTCACTGTCTAATAATGAAACATTATTTATATTAGTACTTTTAGCTAAATTATTTATGCCATCAATAAGCTGACTTACTTCTAATTGAGAATCTGCTCTATTGTTATCATTACTTGTACCATTTGCTGCTTGAAGTGCTAATTCTCTAATTCTATTAGCCATAGAGCTAATTCCATCAATTCCACCCTCAGCTGTTTGTAGCAAACTTACAGTATCCTGAGAATTTTGACTTACTTTTTGAAGACCACGAAGCTGCATATTAAATTTTTCATCTTTATCAATTGCATATGGATTATCAGCAGCATTATTAACTTTAATTCCAGAAGATAAATTTCTGGAAGCCACATTTTGTCCAGCAATGGCTCTTCTATAATTTTTAAAAATCTTTAACGAATAAATATTATGATTTATTCTCATATTATCAACTCCACTTATTACATACTTATATTGTTATTATCGAAAAATGCATAATAACCTTTAATTGCAATTAACATTCATCCTTACATTTTATATAAGTGCTTTTTGCTTCTTAGTGTATTCTTCTATTTGCATTTTACAAAACTCATACATGTCCTCATTACAATAATTTTTATACCAGGAAACAGTCATATCTATAGTTTCCTCAAAATTTAAAGCCTGCTGCCATCCCAAAAACTCTCTTGCTTTGCTGCAGTCAAGTGTAAGTAAATTTGCTTCATGAGGCTTTGCTTCATTTGAAACATCCTTCCACTTACCTTTTCCATAACTTTTTATAATTTGATTAACTACATCCTTTACCTCAATATTTAAGGTTTCATTTGGCCCAAAATTCCATGCTCCAGAATATTTTAAAGGTTCATTATACAATTTTGCCGCAAGTAACATATAACCGCTTAAAGGTTCTAATACAAACTGCCAGGGCCTTACAGAATGAGGGCTTCTAATATTTATAATATCACCTTTTTCAATTGCCCCTATACAGTCTGGGACTATTCTATCCTGTGCAAAATCTCCTCCACCAATTACATTGCCTGCTCTAACTGAAGCCACAACTTTTCCATGTTTTGAATAATCATTTAAATTAAAGAAAGAATTTCTATAAGAAGCTATTAATAGTTCTGCACATCCTTTGCTTGAACTGTATGGATCATATCCACCCATAGGATCGGTTTCTTTATATCCTATAGATTGCTCCTTATTTTCATAACATTTATCTGTAGTAACCATTACCCCAACTTTAACAGTTTCACATTTCCTAATTGCTTCAAGCACATTAAGAGTTCCCATTACATTTGTTTCATATGTTTCCCTTGGGTTTTCATAAGATTTCCTAACAAGTGGCTGTGCTGCAAGATGAAATACAAATTCTGGTTTATATGTATTAAATACATTTTCAAGTTTTTCTGAGTTTCTAATATCTCCCCTTATATCTATAAGCCTACCTGAAAGTCCACAGACATTAAAGTTGTCATTCTTTGTGTATGGATCTAATGAATATCCTATAACATTAGCCCCTAATTTTTTTAACCACATAGAAAGCCACGAACCTTTAAACCCTGTATGACCGGTAACTAATACATTTTTATTTGAAAATACATTTTTCAAATTATTTATCAATTAATAGTGCCTCCCACCTATCTTCAATATATTTTTCAAATTGCTTTATCAGTAAATTAGTAATATATTTTAATTCTTACCCATGAGTAAATCCAATAAGCTTACTATTTTAATATCTTTTTTTGTTAAAGAAAGTACTTGCTTTCTAATTTCATCAATATAACCATAACTAAAGACAATTAAAATATCAACAGGATCTGATACCAACTTTAACGGACTAACAATTTTAATATGAGTTTTAGGTGTGTACATTTCTTCATTAAAAATATTATTATCGCAAATATAAGATATAGCTTTACTAGATTTCATTGCTGCTAAAGTCATAACTCCTCTACCACCTGCTCCAAATCCAGCAATCGTTTTTCCTTTTTTAGCAGCTTCAATTACAAATTGATCTAATTTATCTATACTATTTCTTAACTCGGATTCAAATTTCTCATATGTGTCAAAACTATCCATAAAAGTATTTTCCAAAATTTTTTTTGAATTATCTTTTTTCAATTTAATTACTGCTAAAAGGGAATTTCCCCTTCTTTCTGATTCATTTAGTAAATCCGTTGTAACAAGCTCGAATCCATATTTATCTAAAGTTCGTTCTAGGGTCTCAGTTGACATGTATATAGTATGTTCATGTTCAAAAAGGCAATATTCTTTACGCTCTAAAATTTTTTTCAAATCATGAATTTCAAGTACTAATATACCATTCTCAGTATCTAAAATCTTTTTTATATCAAGTAAAATCTTTTTAGGTTCAGGCATATGATCAAAAGTATAAGTTAAAAGTACAACGTCAACTTTCCTTAAATCGCTTGGTAAATCATTAATTGAATTTTCTTCAAACAGCCCCTGATAAACACTAACACCCTTTTCTCTGCTTAATGCACATAACTCCTTCGAAGGTTCAAATCCAAAAACCCTTGCCCCTTTTTTCTTAAAATAAGACAATTGTTTTCCATCACTAGAGCCTATTTCTACAACCTTAGAATTCTTTTTTAGATTAAATTCACTATAAAGTTTATCTACAAGTTTTCTCATAAACTTATTAGCAAAGTCGCTTTCACCCACAGTATAATTATATGTATCATAATAATTACTATAATCAACATCATCTAATGTTTGAGATACATGACAATCATTACAAAAATAGATATCAATATTATGAGTAAATTCATTTTTAAAATTATTCTTACTTCTTAAATCATCCGTTAAAGGCATATCTTTTAATGTAAGCCACTTTTTTAAATCATGCCCACCACATATTCTACATTCATTTCGTTTCACTATCTTTATATCAGCCAAAAAAATCACCCTCTAAATTTTAAATTTTATGCATTTCTTAATATTATATGTGTAGTCTCTGGTACTCTTATACTCTTAACACTTTTATTTGCACTCAAAAACTCATCAACAGACCTTTTTACTCCAGTTGCTCCTTCCTTCTTTGCAAAATAATCATGTATAATAAAATATCCTCCCTTACACAACTTAGGATAAAAATACATTAATGATTGTTTACAAGATTCGTATGTGTCACAATCATAATATACAACAGAAAATTTATTATTATCAAAATTAGTTAATACTTCAGGAATAAATCCTTTCGTTATAATAACATCTTTAAAGTCTTTAAATAAATTTAACATTTCTTCATAAGAAGTGTCCTTAAACATACCCTTTAAAAATGTAGGATCAAAACCAGATACATGGTCTTTAAATCCTTCAAAAGAATCTACTATGTAATATTTTCTATAATCTTCATATATCGTTTTATATAAAGTCAAAAAATAAGAAAGTCCACATTTATAAGCACCTAATTCTATAATATCTCCTTCTAAATTTTTAGTGTTTTTTATAATAGACATAATTAACCATGAACCAATAACTGAAGATTGATTATCTATTTTCATATTTCTCAAAATACTTTTTGTAAACAAATAATCATTTTCCATTAAAGAAATCTCTTGCTTTTCAAGTTGCTCTTTAATATCATCTTTTATTAGAATACTGTACTCATCAAAATTTTCTTTATATTTAAGTCCTAAACTCATTAATTCATCACTTATCTCATTAACTACTTTAGATGACATTGCAAAAATCACAATAAAATAATTCTCAACATTGTTACTTTCTACATATTGTTTCAAAAAGTTTTTCTTGTATAATTTAATTCCATGTATATCGTCTTTTTCTAAATTGTTATCAATTGCAAATAAAATATTGTTTGTATTAGTACATGTATTTAAATAATTTCTAAATGCTGCTCCAGCCCCATATGCAATAATATTCTTTATCATTTTTTCTACACTCCTTAATTACCTCTAAATTAGCCAAAATTTCACGCTTTCTGTTTACTAATTGATTTCAAAATATCATTATAAATATACTCCTCATCAATATTATAGAATTTTCTTAGATAATCTTCGCTACCAAAAGCTTGTGGATACCTATCACCAATTCCATATTTCTTAAATATTATATTTTTGTTCATGTTTTCACATAATATTTCACTCACTGCACTTCCAAGACCACCTATTAAATTATGTTCCTCTACTGTAAAAATATACTTAGTATGTCTTGCACATTCATCTACAGCAATTTTATCAATAGGTTTCACTGTGTGCATACTAATTAAATTTACTGAAACGTTATTATTATCTATTAACTTTTTTGAAATATTCAAACATTGTTCTAACATGTTACCTGTTGAAATTATACTTATATCATTTCCACTGATAACTTTTATAGCTTTTCCAATTTTAAATTTCGGAAAAGGATGACTAAAAATATGTTTTTCATTATTTCTATTAAGCCTTATATACATAGGTCCATCTATTTCAGCTGAAGCTTCAACAGCCTTTGAAGCTTCATACGGATCACCAGGGCATACCACTTTCATATTGTTAAGTACTCTCATTATCGCTATATCTTCAGTAGCATGATGGGTTGTTCCTTGTACCCCATAGCTAAACCCACCTCCTACACCAACAAATTTAACATTTAAGTTTTGGTAGCACACATCCAATTTAATTTGCTCACAACATCTCATAACCAAGAATGGTATAATTGAATAAACATACACAATCTTGCCCTTCATGGCAAGTCCAGCAGCAACACCTATCATATTAGCTTCACTAATACCTACATTAATAAATCTATCAGGAAATTCTTCTGCAAATCCTTCAAATACAGAATAGCCTAAGTCTGCTGTAAGTAAATATATATTTTCATCTTTTCTTGCTAATTCTATTAATTTATTAATAAACGCAGTTCTCATAATGAATCCAACTCCCTTATTGCTTTTTCGTATTGCTGTTTATTAGGAGATTTATAATGCCATTCTAACTTATTTTCCATAAATGATACACCCTTACCTTTTACCGTATGCGCAATTAATGCAAAAGGTTTACCTGTATCATTATTATATGCCAATTTTAATCCCTCATCTATAGAAGCATAGTCGTTTCCATCAATTTCCTTAACATTCCAGCCAAATGCCTCCCACTTATCTTTCAAAGACTTTTCACCAGAAATCTCCTTACTTTTTCCTAGCCCTTGTAATCCATTATTATCAACTATAGCTATTAAATTTGATAAATGGTTACTTGAAGCAAACATTGCAGCCTCCCACACTGAACCTTCATTACATTCCCCATCTCCCATTAAAATAATGGTTTTACACATTTTGCCTCTATTAGCTATTTCCATGCCACAGCCAATAGATAATGCATGGCCAAGAGACCCTGTTGAAGCTTCAATTCCAAGCATAACCTGTTTAGATGGATGTCCTCCTAATTTAGTACCATCTTTACAATATGTATCCAGCATATCAACGCTAAAGAAACCTTTATGAGCTAAAACCGAGTATAGCACTGAACATGCATGGCCTTTACTAAGAATAAAAACGTCTCTATTTTCATCACATATATTGTCTTTATTCAAATTCATATATTTAAAATACAATGTAACTAAAATGTCAACACATGATAAAGCAGAACCAACATGCGAGCTTTTTGATATATACGCCATTTTAACTATTTCTTTTCTAATGATTTTTGATATAGTAAAAAGCTTATTCATTTCAATATTATCCATAACGTCTCCTTTGTTTAATATAAATCAATATTTTTTTTGAACCATGCTACACTTTCCTTTATACCACTTCTAACATTGTATTTAGGCTTCCAATCTAATTCTTTATAAACCAAAGACATATCCGCTTCCCAGCTATCTGTATCTGAAGATCTTCCAGATAATTCTCCCCATAATGGTTCAAAATTTCCTGCACATTCATCAATAATTACACTAGCCATTTCTTCAATAGACATTTGATGACCACTACCAGCATTGTAAATTTTACCTGCAATTTTTCCTTCAAATGCAACATATTTAAGAAGCTCTACAATATCTTCAACATATATAAAATCTCTTACAGCAAATTTATTAGCCAATTTAGGATTTTCGTTTCTTAAACAAGATAAAATCACTGAAGGTATCAATCTAGTTTTATCTTCATATTTTCCATAAACTGAAAATAATCTCACCGTTCCAATAGGTTTTCCCTGAGTTTTATAAATCATGTTACAATAATTAGTTGCAGCCGCTTTTGTAATACCATATACATTAATAGGCTCAAGAATATCGCTTTCTTTCATTGCACAACTTTTCATTCCATATTCTGACGAACTTCCTACGTTTACAAATGCCTTATAATCTATTTTAGAACAACAATCTACAAGATTCTTAGTTCCAATAATATTAGTTTTAATTATTTCATTATCATCTTGTTGGTAATAATATGCACCATAAGTTGCAAGATGGAAGATATAATCCGGCTTTACACAATTAACAACTTTATTCACTTTATCAAAATCAGTAATATCGGCATAATGCACTGTTACGCTGTTTATTACCTTCCTCAATCTCCAAATATTTGAACTTTCCCGTATTATTATATTAACATCAAAGTTGTTTTTCACTAAATTTTCTACTAAACAGGCTCCTATAAAACCAGTTGATCCAGTAACTAAAATTTTATTATTCACTTTCAAATTCCTTTCATATATTAATTATTTTAGCTTTACCCTCTAAGCTCAAAATATATCCTTTATATTTAAAATCATCTCTCAACATCCTCATAATCTCGTCTTCATAAGATACAGCAAATATAATTATCAAATCATTAGAATTTATTTTTTCCATATCGGGATACTCAATTTTTTTATCACAATTGATTAAATATTTACCTTGTTTGTACTTATCAGTATCAAATACATGATTTATATGAAACTTACTGCCACAAGCTGTCATCATAGCCTGTGATTTAGCACCCGCACCCCAAATTGAAACATTATGAAATTTTTGAATTTGTTCTAAAATAAACTGAATGTCGTTTGTCCTCTTAGTTAAAAGATTTTGATTTTGCTTTCCCTTTCTTAAATACAATTCCAAATAATCATTAGAAAATAATTGCCTGATTTTAATAACTTCGAATCCCGCTAACCTGGAGAGATAAGCTAGACTTAAAGGTGTATAATAATTTATATGATCTGAAAACAAGTCATAATATCTGTCTTCCGAAATCATTTCCTGGCCATTAGGAACTTCAATTAATCCTACCGCTCCATGATTACACACATTAAAAATATTTTTTAATATTTCAACCGGATTATCAATATGTTCAAAAACTTCTCTGCAGGCAAAAGCATCAAATTTACAATTAACATTAGTTTTACCTGTAAAATATTCATTGACAACTTTTAACTTTTTTTCTTTACACATTTCACAAAATTCAGAGGATGGTTCAAAATCAATTTGATTATTAAAATATTTTTTTGTATGTTCTAAAAAAGAACCATCACCACAACCAATTTCTAAAAAATTATCATGTTCAGAACCTAATTCATTTAATTTTTCAACTTAATTTGTCTGTACTTCTTTAATTTTATCCGTATGTGATACCGCCATTACATAGTCATCATAATATCCTTCATCATTAACATATGGTATTTGATAATAGTTGCAACATGGACAATTATATAATTTTAAAGATATACCATTAAATTTGGTAACCTTATTATACAACTTTCAAACTTCCAAAGCTGAATTTTTCATTTCACAAATAATTTTCATTTCCACATATTCTACATTTCATATTTACACTTCCTACTTAATTTTTTAATATAATATTTTACTTTTCTCCTTATTTCCTATAACTAAAATTGTTTTATCTTTATAGAATCCATTGAATAGATCTAACTCCATATTTTCCATGGCATATTACCACCTTCACACATTTTGTTTACTGTTGATACATCCTTAAAAGTATCTACTGCTTTCCAAAATCCCTTATGCTCGTATACTGCAAGTTGCGAATCTACAACCAATTTTTTCAAAGGCTCTGCCTCAAACATACAATCTTCATCTGGAATATAATCAAATATCCTCTTGTTTAAAATCATATAGCCACCATTAACCATATCCTTAAGAACCGGTTTTTCCTTAAAAGATATAACTATACCCTTCTCAATTTCCATTAATCCAAAGCTGGACAATGGATGAACACCCGTAAGTGTAGCAAGCCTTTTTTTGCTTTTATGAAATTCAAATAGTTTCTGCAAATTAACATTGCTTAGCCCATCACCATATGTAAACATAAATTCATCATCTTCTATATAATTTCTAACTTGTCTTAACCTTCCACCTGTTAAAGTCTCAAGCCCTGTATCAACTATAGTTACATTCCATTTTTCTTCTTCCTTTGTGTGATATTCAATATGGTTATCGCCATTAATATGTAATGTAAAATCATTATTTCTCCAATACATTTCCATAAAATATTGTTTTATCATGTCACCTTTGTATCCAACACAAAGTATAAAATCATTTATACCATAATAAGAATAGAGCTTCATTATATGCCATAGTATTGGCTTCCCGCCCACTAACACCAATGGTTTAGGTCTATATTCTGTTTCTTCCCGCATTCTAGTACCTTTTCCACCACACAAAATAACTGCTTTCATAAAATCGCCTCACCTTTTTAATACATATTTCACTATAAAATTTTATATATGTTTATTTTTTTATTTTCCAATACCCATTCTTTCGTATATCGCAGTAAAATACTTCTTTTATTACCGCCAAATATTCCTTCATTGTTATTTGATACTGCCAAATTTTGTTTATATAAATATTTATCATCCTCAATTAAAATATCATCTTGCAAAATTTCACCACAATACTGCAAATAACCAGTTCTACCAACTTGTATATCCTCAGCAGCAATTCCTGCAAATATTTTTAGCGAATCTTTATTACTCATTATTTTAATTTCATTTGTACCATCCTTAAAACAACATGCCATACCCTTTTTTATAACCTTATCACTACTATTTCTTAATTTTATATAATGATCTAGTTTACCATATTTATATTGCAATTCCTCTTTTTTTGATATACCATTATAAAAAAATGAATATGAATTCTCTTTTCCCCTAATAAGCCATTCTGAATGATTTTCTTTTTCTTTTCCTAACCAAGGAATATCTTCAATAATGATTGGCCCGATTATATAATTATTATATAAGTAACAAATATCTTCCTTTTGCGACCCTAGACTTGACATAAAAACTGCTGGTCCGCCATCAGCTTGAATAATATTAGAATTGGTGCAAAATATTTTACTAGGCTTTACAAAGTTTGCATTATTGTGAGCATAAAGTGCCGCTCCATACTTTCTGGCAATTAGGGTAGATCCTTCAATATATATTCTCATTCCACTGCTAGTTCCACACCCATGTGCATGGCAAGATGTCCACCCACACTCATCCATTTCCGCCAACCTTGAGCCATCACTTATCCAATTACCTAAATGTTCTATGTGACAATTTATTATTCTTTGCTCTGTTCCTGCAGAACATGCGTCATTATGAATAGGATACCTCATATTTCTACAAGTTATTGTTAAATTTCTTAATTCAGATGTACTTTGAAATATAATTGTTTGATATAATCCACAATTTTTTGATCCATCATTTCGTCTTCCAACAATTTTGTATTTCTCCCTTTGTGATGTCTTACCATAAAGATTTACCCAATCTCTAGTTCTTAGATTCATTACATTATAAGTTCCCTCTTCTAAAACTAAATTATATATTTTAAGCGGCGAAGCATCTATGCAACTATCAATAACTTTTTGAAGATTATATTCATTGCTAATGCTCAAATTTACTTCTTCCCTGTATCTTTTTAATAACTTTTTCAATTTTTGTGGAAAATCATTATAACTTTTATACTGAAAATCCAGTTTCACTTGTAATTTACTTGATAACATTTTTTCCAGCTCATGGTATGATTTTTCGTTTTCTTTAAATACAAAAGTTTTAACATCCATATAATTTCCTTCTATCTATATAATAATTAGCTTTTCATAAAATATTTTATAATTCCCTAATTATCTTTAATAATTCTTCTAAGTAAGACTCACCTTTATAATATTTTTCTATATATTCTTCAATGCCATTTAGCTCCAATTTTGCATATCCATTCTTTATTAGCTTGCACCATGGTAAAATCATTTCTTCCATTAATTTTTTCTTATCTATTTTTATCGTCTCATCATTTAACCCAAAATTTTTAAAATAATATAATATTTCAAGATAATTTTGAATAAATACCTCACCAAAATTGTATCCAGAAGGTCTATGTGCACCTGCTTCGCTAAAAAAATTATCATATAATACACAATAAGGTTTATTTCTTAACAATATTGACAATTGAAGATACACCTGATTTAAACGTAAATCTACAAATTTATCATTTTCTTTTATATCATCAAAATCACTTTTCTTTAATATAATACCTGAAGCGTATGTAGAGTAAAACGATACATCTTTTATAAAATTATTAATTCCACAATCTATCTTTTCACTAACTTTAGAATTATTAAATATATAAAATACCCCACAATTAGGATTTTTATATATTTTATCTACTAGTTTATATATACCCTGAAATGCAAAATAATCATCATCACCATGAACTGTAATAAACCTTCCAGTTCCTTCTTTTAAAACAGTTAGCACATTCTTATCTGCTCCAATATTTTGTTCATTTTTAAAATATTTCAAATTACTATACAATTTCATATATTTATCTACTATTTCTTTTGTATTATCTTCAGAATTATTATCTGATACAACTACTTCTATATTAGTATCATTTCCAATGTCGTCAAATATAGATTTTAAACATTTATCCAAATACTGTGACCTATTATACGTTGGAATACAAATAGACAAAATAGGCTGAGATTTTCTTCTATCTTCTAAAACTTTAGATAATTCATTATTATCTTTTGTTTTAATCCATTTACCAGATACATAATCAAAAGCTTTAACTACTCTTGCTGGACTTCCAACTGCAACACAATAATCTGGTATATTAGAAGTAACTACGCTGTTAGCTCCAATTGTACATCCTCTTCCTATTTTAACATTTCCTACTACAACACAATTATTAGCTATCCATGTACCATCTCCAATAATGACTTCATTTTCAAATGAAGTTATTCCTTGATACATTATAGGAATTCCAACTTTTTTATACTCATGATTATGATCTGTAATATGTATATTAGATGCAAATATACACTTCTTTCCTATCCTTACAGTATGTGCAGCCGAAATTACAAGCCGCCTTCCAAATTGGCATCCATCATCAATTTTTATATTCGGTTCATATCCTAACTTTCCAAAAGGAATCATAAAACATGCGTCTTTTAAAATAACAACATCTTCACCTATACTTATACCTTGTGAATAATCCACTTCAAATCCAGGAGCAATTTGTGATCTATTTCCAAAATAAAAGAATTTAAATTTAACATCTGACAAATATTGTTTCGCAAAAATCTTATTATATTTTTCATTATTCCATCCTGTTTTGACAGCTCTACAATCGTGAATACACCATGGCGATTTTTGTCTCGGTACCACTATTTTATATCCAGCAATTATACTTTCAGCACTTAGAAAACTATCATTTAAATGCCAACTATTAAACAAATCATCACGCCATTTTAAATCATATTGAGTAACCATTATGAACCCATCAATTATTTTTACTTTTTCAACTTCATCATGGCATTCACCTAAAGAAAGCAAATTAATTTTTCCCGTACTTGACTCATAAACTTTACCAACTTTAAATTTTGATTTGCTTAAATCCCCTGATTCATCTAATGTCTTAGCTCCAACCATTCCAAGCAAACCAACCTCTGGATGATTTATAAAAATATCTATTATATCTTGAATAAAGTTTTTATTTATTATAAATACATCTTGATGTAAATACACTTTATATTTAGCATCACTTTCTTTCATTGCTAAATTATAACCCTCTGCCATATTATTAGCTTCTTTTATGAACATTGTATCCATACTATATCCATCTGGTATATTCAAATTATTTATGTATTTTAAACATTCATCATATATAGCATCATTATTTACACAAGATATAAAACAAATCTTTTTATTATTCATCACTATTTTCACCTCTAATAGCATCTGCTAAATTTTTAATTTCACTATCATCATTCTCCATATTCTTTAAAAATCTCAGCGCCAATTCATCTTGACCAAACTTATGTAATATATATCCAAGATTATATACAGTATCAGAATTACAATTATTAATTTCATAGGATTTCTGAAGCATAGGAATGACTTCATCATATAAACTATTTTCATAACACAAAATTGCTATTTCATTTAAAATATACTCTTTTTTTATAATATTACTAAAAACACTAGAAATAATATTATTACAATTTAAAATTCCATCTTTAAACATTGTAATTAATTTATTTTTACTTTCTTCTACTTCAATATTATTTTCAATTCTCCTTAGTAAAAACTTAACTTGAATATCAGTATTTTTACCAAGCTTATTATTTATTTCATTCATAAGTTCTAATTCCATACTATTTTTATTTTCTATCATATTTAGATATTTTATTGCAAGTTTATCTTCTTTAAAAACATGCAACATATATGATATGTTATACAAAGTGTCTCTGTCTTTTGAATTAATTTCAAAAGCCCTTTGCAAAAATGGAATTACATATTCATAATACTTATTTTGAAACATCATATTTGCTATATAATTCAAAACTTCAACTTTATCTTTTGAAATCTTGTCTACAGATTTTATAATATCATCAAAATTAGTATCCTTTATAAAATCAACTGCTTCCTTCTCAATACCACTAAATCCATCATCTTCAATTTCCTTTATTAATTTATCTATATGATTTAATTTTTCATCACCACAGCCAACTGCAATATATTCATATATTAAATATTGTTCCTTTTTATCCTGACCAAAAATTCCACATAATTTATTAACGAAATTTTCGTCTCCATTCATTACAGTCGTCATTACCTTATTAAAAGTAACATTTTTATACCCAGATTTTAAGAACACATCTTTAATTTCTTTATAATTAAAGAATAAAGTTGGCTTATCATATATAACATTATATACAAAATCGTTTTTATACAAATGATTTCCCATCATCATATTGTATAAAAATTTATAATTCATGGCATTTGGAACACTTACTATGATTTTTCCTTTTTCTGTTAAATAGTCTTTCAATTTTTTCAAAATCAATTCAGGTTCATTTAATAAATTTAATATATTGTCCATTATTATATAATCGAACTTATTTTCACTAAAACTAAATTCAAAATTTTCAATATCGCCATTATAAGTCTCACATATATTGCTAGCTTGTTTGAGTGCATAAGCATTTTTATCTATCCCAAATAACTTTACATTTTTATAAATATTTTTTATTTTAAGTAAGTTAGAACCACATCCACAGCCTATATCTAAAACTTTAAAATTACCATTTTTATCTTCATTTATAAGATTAATTAAATTTTCATTTATGGCAGTAGTATCTCTTGTTGTAAACTTCCATTTATCATAAAACTTATTTTCATTTGTTTTCAATAAACTTATATACTTATCATCTTGACTAAAGGAAACGCTTCCATAATGATGTATAAATGTATCCTTACATAAAATCAACCTATAATGCGCATTGATTATTCTTAAAGATAAATCATCATCCTCAAAATTTCCTGGTGAAAATATTTCATCAAGTAGCCCAATCTCATCCAAAACATTCTTTTTTATAAGCATACAAAATCCAACTAATTTGAGTCTATCTTCCCACTTCGAAACATCACTGACATTATATCCTTGAGCAAAGTCAATTAACTCTTCTAAATTAGTATAATTAGTATTTATTTGCTGATAATACGATACACTATTTGATACAGGACCAACAGCACCAATATTATCAGAACTATAAAGACATTTAATCATATTATCTAACCAATTATGTGTTACTATTACATCATTATTAAGAAGTAAAATATTATCTCCTGAAGCCACCTCAATTCCTTGATTACATCCTTTAGGAAATCCTACATTTTCTTCATTTAATATTAAAATGATATCTTCTTGATTATTAAGCCATTCACGTGTACCATCATTTGAACAATTATCAACAACTATAATTTCGTATTCACTATTTTTAGTATTTTTCCTTATACTTTCTATGCATTGCTTTGTATACTCTAAATTATTATATGTAAGTATTATTATACTAGTTAACATTAGCATCACCTCTTGTTTACTAAAAACATTGTTATAAAATATACTGCTTATATTAATATCGTGATTTTCTGCTATTTCTTTAACTTAAAGCACATAATAGAAATTCACATTTAAGTACTTATAACACACCATAATTAAATTATACTTAACGAAAATTATTATTGGAATAGCATATTAATTGATTTCTTAGCTCTCTATCTGTAAATTTAACTTGTTCAAAATCAACCTTACTATTGTCTAATAATTGTAAGTTATACTTTGCATCATTATAATTATTTAAAAGTGCTAATGCTTTTTTTAAATACATAAGTGCCATATTCTTTTCACCTTCTACTATAAAAATCGCACCTAAATTATTAAATGATGCAGCATTTATAGGATTCAATAAAATTACTTTTTCAAATTGTTTTTTAGCAAGCTGCCAACTACCAATTTTTAAATAATATACTCCCAAATAAAAAATTGCAGAATAATCATCCTTTTCTTTTTTCAAACATTCCTGCAAAATTTCAAATCCATCATTTAATTTTGAAAGTTTAAATAATACTGACACATAATCAACACAATTTTTTTCATACGGCAAATTCCTTTTAAAAATAGATGTTTTTATAAATTTTATATCATACTTTTTTAAAATTTTAATTTCATCATTTATAAAATCCTCAACATTTCTTGATGTGTTATTATCATGTCTTCTTAATTTGATCATAGGTTCATTTATATACCCGATACCAGCCACTTGACAAATTTTTAACCATAAATCCCAATCCTGAGAATAATTTAGATTTTCATCAAACATTCCACACTTAATAACAGTCCTTTTATCTAACAGCATTCCTGAATTAGTTATAATATGATTTCGTACAAATTCATATCCTAATAATTCACTTGATTGTACTTGTTTCCAATCAATTACTGTATTTATAACATTGCCATATTGATTAATTTGCTGATATGCTGAATGTACACCAACCCATGGATTACAACTACTATTTTTTTTATTTAAACTAATTAAATAACTTAATTCTTTTTCAACAAGAGTTGGAAGTGCTATATCATCTTGATCCATAAAAAGTATAATATTATTTTTGCTTAATTTTATTCCCTTATTTCTACTTGCAGATGATCCTATATTACTTTTATTTTTATAAATAAAAATATCACTATATTTTTCACTATATTTTTCACATATCTTCAAAGTATCATCACTACTTTTATCATCAATTATTATTAATTCTTCTACAGGTAAAGTCTGAGACATTATACTTTCAATAGTTTCACCTATAAATTTTTCTCCATTATATGTCGGAATTATCGCTGATATATTAGCATAATTCATAAAAAGCACTCCTAACAATTTATATTATTTATAATCAATTGCAAAATACTGCAATCTACTATACTTTTATCTTTTTAACGAGCTATCCATATTTCGTATTGTTATATTTCTAGTATAAGTAAGCTATCATTAAGTCAAATTACACCATAACCAAAAGTGTAATTTTTCCCATATTCTTTACCCTCACTAATTAAAACATTTTCAGCTTCTGCTTTTCCAGCAGTAGTAGCTATTACAATATAATCATAATTTAACCTATTCAAATTTTGTGGATTATAAATATCTATATTTTCAAATTTTCCGCTTTTGAATTTGTCAATAAACCCAATCAATTCAAAGTTAGGCAAAATATTTTCAAATATAGTTTTAGTTATCTTACCCGAATTACTTGCTCCCCAAATAACGTACCTTATTTTTTTATTACTGTAATCATTCAACAAAACAATTATGGATTTTTTCATATTACATATAAAGTCATAATTAATATCTAAATAAAACTTTTTTTCTATTTTGTCCATTACCTTATCTATATATATATCAAAAAATCTTTCAGTCTGATGTGCATAATTATTTTCATCTCGTAACATTGCATTATAAATTAGATAAGGTTTAAATTTACCATTGACTACATTTTCACTCAACCTTGTAACATCTCTATTTACATGACTAATGTATTTATAAACTTTTTGCGTCTTATCTTCAATTAAGTAATTTGAATCAGATAATTCAATAAATCCATCAAATATCTCAGCCAATTTATGAGAAGGAAAAAATATTTTATCGTAATTTTTTAAATGCTCCCTAACTTTAGACTTCCAAATATTTAGAAAGTTTTTGCTATAGCCTAAATCTTTGTATATAATTTCAGAACTTATATCTTTAGTAATCGGATAATTACGTATATCAAATTCCTTTTTAGTATCTGGGCACAATAGATAATAATCATGTATAGTAATATATAATGGAATAGAATACTTTTTAGCTATTTCAGATATATCAAAAGTATGAAATTTCAAATCATATACATGAATAAAATCAATATCAAACATTAAAATAATTTGTTCTAAAATTTCTCTATAACTTTTTTCAAAATATGTAGAAGGTCTTATAAAACATTCTAATTTAAAATTAAATTTTTTCACATATTTATTTGAATAAACCGTTAAAAGCAATTCCCTACCATTGGATGTAATAAAAAATTTATTAATATCTAACGGTAGGGTTTCTATATATTCATGATAATCCTCTAATTTCACAGACATTAAATATAATACATTTCTTTTGTTATTTTTAATTGAAATGTAATTCTTAATATTTTCCTGTATATCTCTTAAAGGATTAGTTCTTATAAACTTATCTACTTCATTAAAATAAAAAGGATACTTATTTCTTAATTTTATTGAATTTTCTTCAATATATTTATTTTTTTTGCTTCCAAAAGATTTACTACCTTTGTGATATATAAAAGTATTATCACAAATAACATTTACATATCCATACTCTATAGCTCTGCAGCAAAAATCATTTTCTTCACCATATCCCTTGTTAAAACTTTCCTCATCAAGTAATCCTATTTGATTTAAGACCTTTCTCTTAATATACATGCAAAAACCTACACCCGTTGGAACTGCTGGATAACTTTTAAAACTAATTTTTTCAATTAATTTAGCATAACTATCTAAATTGAAATTTTCAGGAATTGAATTGTGTGTACAAAAATTAGGAACCGAACATATCGTACCATCGTTTGTTAAAGGAGTCACCGTTGCAATTAAATCGTCACTATATGCACAACTTATAATCTTATTTAACCACTTAAATGTGACAATAGTATCACTATTAAGTATCACTACATCATTATTTGAGTACTTCATACCAATATTAATACTTTTTACAAATCCTAAATTTTCTTCGTTATTTATGATAATTACATTTTTTTTATTACTACATAATGAATTTAAGTATTTTTTAATTCTCATATCGCTGCTATTATCATTAATTAATATTAAATTGAACCTCTCATTTAAAGTATTTTCGTAAATTGAATTTATGCATTGAATTAAATCATCAAACGCATTATATATTGGTATTACAATATCATATACATAATCATTAAACACTCTTATTTCTCCTTTTTAAATTATAATTAAACGCCATATCCATACATATAATCTTCAATAAGATTTAAGCCTAATTCTTTCAAACATTTATTAGCTTCTTGTTTCCCCGGTGATGTAGCTACTAATATATATTGAAAATTTAATTTAGAGATATCATCTGTTTTACGTATTATACAATTTTGTAAATTTCCTTCTTTATACTTATCAACAAAACATACTAAATTAAAATTAGGTAAATATTTGCTAATTAACATTTTTGTTATTGTACCCGAATTACTAGCACCCCAAATCACATAATTAACCTTTTTATGAATAAATTTTTCCTTTAAATAGCAGATTTTATATATCATAAAAATTAAGAAATCGCGCTTTAAATCATATTCATTCAAAATCTTATAAGTTTCTTTTTTTATGAAATTGCTTTCAAAGTTTTCACCCGAATCCATTATTAATGAACTTAGTGGATTTTTTTCATTATTTATATTAGAATTGTAAACTAGCTTCTTATCTCTATCATTACTAAAAATATATTTCTTGTATTCCTCAAAATAGCATTTAGCCTCTTGTTCCGTACTTTGTATTTCCATTTTACATATATTATCTTTAAAATTATTCAAAATACTAGGCTTATCTAAAATCAGCTTTATGCATTCACTTAATTGATGTACATTTTTATTTTCAAACACCAATCCATTTACTCCTGTTTTTACATTTTCCGTTAGTGCCCCAACATTGCTTACAATTATTGGTACATTGCATGCCAATGCTTCATATACAACAAAACAATACGTTTCATTCCATATAGATGGAATTATAGCAATATCTATGTCCTTATACATTTCCCATATATTGTCACCTAAAAAGCTACCACAAAATTCAATATTCTTAACGCCTTGCTTAGCAGCCATAATCATTAATATTTCTTCAAACTCTCCAGTACCATACAATTTAAAATTATAGTTATCATTTCTAATGCGTGACAATGCATTAATTATCAAATTAACACCCTTATGATAAATCAAAGCTCCAATATATCCAATAGTTATTTTATCATTATCCTTATAAATTTTTTTATTCATTCTAATTTTACTAAAATCTATGCCATGATTAATAACTTTAATATCAATTGAATTCTTAAATTCATTAACAAATACTTTTTTCAAAGCTAATGATGGAGTAAACACCATTTTAGCATCCTTTAAAAAATCTTTAGCAATTTTGAACCTTTTGCTAAAGATTTTTTTATTTTTAATTTTACTGTGACAATTTACACAATTTTCACCAGACCTAGATCCTTCACATATTTCATAATTATAATTTAAATAAATAATCTTAGGGCATACGAGGAAAAAATCTGTTAATGTTACCACATATGGTATATTTAACAGTTTTGCTGCCTTTATAAAAAAGGCAGCTCTTATAGTATGACATATATGTATTATATCTGGTCTTTCTTCTGATAATATTTCAACTGCAGCATCAACATATTTACTATTTTCTAACTCTAAGTCATCTACTAATTCATCACACAGCTTAAAAGCCATTATTGGTACATTTTTATAAACAAAATTTTTTATTAAAATGTTATTAATTTTTCTATCATAAGTTTTATCATTATAAAAGCTATGAGTAATTACTTTTACATTATTGTCCATCTTTCCAATCTGGCTAGAAAGATTAAATACAAATCTCTCAGTTCCTGAATAAGTTTCTGGATAAAATGTATGTACAACGTAAAAAATTTTCATATTCTTCCTCCTTACATTAATAATCAACATATCCCTAAGACTCACTTAAAATTTACTACTTTTTCAATAATTTTATAATCATATCTATTTTAGAATCATTCGTATACTTTTTTGAATCCTCTAGCATATCGATAACTGATGCAAATTTATTTTTATTAAATTTAAAATCCTCATGATTACTTTTAAATATGCCAATTTGAGCTGGGGAAATATTGTAGTCTATATCATAGAAAAACAGATCCGAATCCTCACTTATAACTTTTATTACCCATTCAGGTGCATTTAATAAAACTGCTTTTAATGTATCTCTAAATTGATAATCTTGCGATAAAGGTAATAAACACCTTGAGCATACAAGATCTTTATCAACAATATTATTTTTGAACATCTTTCTTGCCCTTATGAATTTACTATTATTTCTAACATTTAAAATACTGTTATTATCTGAAAGCTCTCCAAAATCATCTGGTTCATCATTAGAAACACAGCATGGTGAAATTCTACCATCAGGGAATATCATGCCACCAAAATATAGCCAATCACATTTTTGTGATCTTAGCTTTACATCTGGAATTTCTGGCTCATAATCAATTATTTCTTTTTCTTTAATATACTTTTTTAAAAATGTATCCTGTTTTAAAAGTGATTTTTCTATAGCTTCCCCAGAAATCATAGGTCCATCAACTCTAACTTTAGATGGATTTATTCCAAACTCATTTTCATCTTGTGGTGCATATCCATAAAAAAACTCTACTATATCCACACCTATTTTTCTAGCCAACTCTCTCACTTTATCAATTTCATTTTCATTGTGTTTAAAAATCAAAAATCTCCATTGAATCAAAGGATATTCCAATCCAAGTATCTTTTTTCTCTGAACTAATTTCTTTAAGTTATTTATTACCAGAGAAAAATTTCCTTTCCTTCTATATTTACTATAACTCTCTGCGGTTGCCCCATCTATAGAAGCACTAATCAGTCCTATACCACTTTTTAACAATTCATCAATTTTATCATCGGTAAGATTAACACTTAAATTCGTAGATATTACAGTAAATACATTTTTCTTCCTATTTGCACTAATTATTTCACTCAAATCTTTATTCAACAAAGGTTCACCAGTACTAAAATACCATGAAACAAAAAGTCCATCACCAATTTCATCTATATACTTAGTATTTGTATCTTTGCTAAGAAATGTTTTTTTTCGCTTTATTGTTCCATTGCCTGTCCCACAATATGGACAAGAAAGTTGACATATTGTTGATGGATCTATAGTAACATCAATTGGCTTGCCACTAACTTTTTCAGTTCTTTCTTTTCTTTCCATTAACAAAATAAGCAAATTGAGATACTTTTTAAAACGCATTTCTTCATTTTCTATGAGCGGTAATATATATTTTAAAGCTGACATATTATTTTTCCCCCTTTATAATCAAAAATATATTATAAGACTGCATAACACACTGTTTCACACATATCATAACTATAATGCCTTATATACAACTTATATTCTGGCACTATTGATTTTATCAATAATGGAATTTGCCACATATCTTCAATTTTATGATATACACAAATTGCTAATTTAGGTTTTAATTTTGTTATAATTTTTTTTGCTCCCATGATTGCTGAATACTCTGAACCCTCAACATCCATTTTTATAAATGTTACCGGTGTATCCTTTAGATATTCATCAAGGCTATACACATTTACTTTTTTTACTCCTTGATCACTTATAGACGATGCACCTTCTAATCCATCATAAAAACTCAATGTTGTAGTTTTATCATATACTCCACCATTAACAGGTACTACCTTATCACTATATTTGCTATCCTTAATATTCTTTAATAACCTATTATAATTTTTCTTATCAGGCTCAAAAGAGTATATTTTATCAAACTTTCCTTTAGTCTTATGGATAAAGCTTTTCATTGTATCACCTACATATGCACCTGCATCTATAAATATTTCTCTATTACCTAATTTTATAATTTCTTCATCAAAATATTGGTTTTCATTACATTCGGCAACACTATATAATAAATTAAAATCTAAATTTAATTTATGCATTAATATATTCATATATATTTGCTTTGAATTATAATCTTCTAAAATATTTAACACTTTAAAAATATCATTTATATGATCTTTCATAACAAGTGGACTTGATCTATAGAATCTCGCAAATCTTATTGCATTTATATTTTCAATATAATTAATATTTTCAATTCCCATCTTCTCTAATTGAAGTTTTATTTCATCATGATACATACTTGTAATTAAAACTTTAACTTCGCTCTTCATATCTTTTAACTGTTTTGGTGATATAATCGGGACATCATTAATGTACTCTCCCCACTTTTTACTATCATTATCACAAAAAAACTTAACAACATTTTGGTTTTCTAAGACCTTGTAAAAGTCTTCACCAAATTTCGATGCTCCAAATAGTACAAGTTTTTTTCCATCATTGTCCAAGAATTTCATTTTATTGTTTTCTTCGAATTTTTGTAAACTATAACTATTAATAGAGCAATAATTTATAAACATTTCTTTAGGATCAACTATATAATTATCCATAGTTTCTTTGCAAACATTCATCCATTTTTTCATAGTTAAATCTATTTCTTTATCACCTACTACCTTTATTGCTATATCATTTCTTTTCTCTATTTCATTTTTTATATCATCATTCAAAACAAACAAAGAATTTTTATTATTTAATATTTTTAATAATGAATAATACTTACCAGTCCACAAGTCAATTTGATTTTTATTTAAAATATATGTATTAAAAGGTATCTTAATTATTTGTGATAAATAAAATGCATATATTGCACCTTGTAATTCATCTGCCTCAATAATATTAATACTATTTTTTCGGATAATATCTGCCATTATACTTAACCTTAATATAATTTCTCTATCACAATCACTTTTTATTGCATTTTTAATCCAATAACATTCATAATATGTAACACCATATTTGTCCAATTCTTTTTTTACATTAATTTCATCTGAAATTACTGTAACTGAGCATCCATTTTCAGTGAGCCATCTTATTTTATCCAAAAAAAACTTTTTATTAAGCTCTACTTCCCCTTGTGCAATAATTATTAAAACATTAACTTTCATAACTTTACTCCTTTATTTTAGATATTTTCTATTTAAATGAATTAACTTACTTTATGATGCAATTATAAATATTTTTATACGATATTATCTCATCTTCTATTGATGGTACATAAAAAGACTTTATATTATCTTTAAATCTGTTTAGAATAAGCGGTTTTTTTAAAATATTATCAATTATCATTGCAAGCGCTTTACTATTGCCGCATGCAAATGTAAATCCATTAAATCCATTCTTTATACCTTCTGGTAATGCTCCAACTTCTGCCGATATAACCGGAACATGACATGTAAAAGCTTCATACATTATAAGACAATAAGTTTCGTCCCATATTGATGGAACTATTAAAACATCAATATTGCTTAACACATCACCGAATTCTTCTCTTGAATATACTCCACAAACCTTAATTCTACTATCATTCTTAACCGATTTTTCAATTAGTTTATTATAATCTTTATTAACACCGGAACCATATACTTTCAATTGTAAATTGTTATTGCTTATATTTTTAAAAGCTTCTAATATAACGTGCAAACCTTTATGTTTATACAAAGAACCAGCATAGCAAAAATTTATTTCATCATTTTTCTTATATATCTTTACATTTTTTTTAGAATCATTTAAGCTTATTCCATGATTTATTACTTCTACATTCAAATTATCAAAATTGTTTTCAAAGATATTTTTAACAAATTTAGATGGTGCTATTACTCTCTCAGCTTCTAAAAGCATTTTATTAGCTTCTATATATCTATTTTTACTTTCATTTTCATTATAATCACAACACTTATAACACCTCTTACCATATTCATTTCCATTACAGCGATTTCCTTCTTTACCTAATAACAAATATTTAGGGCAAATAAAAAAATAGTCCGTAAGTGTTATAATATATGGGATTTTTAACTTTCTTGCACTATTTAAAAATGGAGCTACTCTCATTGGATGACATAAATGTATTAAATCCGGTTTTTCAATATCCAATATTTTCAACGCAAATTTTTCCACGTCATTATTATTTAAAGTAAATTTTATATTATCCGGGATACATTTATGTTTTATTTCTATTACAGGAATATTATCATAACAAGTTTCTCTATAAATTATATTTTCATCCTCTTTATTATAATAACTTTCATCATAAAAACTATAAGTTATAACTTTAACGTCAATTCCTGATTTTATCATGTTTAGAGCAAGATTATAAGTAAATCTTTCAGTACCCATGTAATATTTAGGATAAAACTGATGAACCAAAAATAATATCTTCATATAAATACCTCAATTCATATTTATTAGTTAGTAATGTTTTATGGTCTTTCAGTTTTCACATTATTAGAGACCTCGCTAAAGGTGTTCCCTTTTTTATGTAACTCTTTGCTTTTTTGCCAATCACATCGTTTATATATTTAGTTTCCATCCCAAATCCTGGTCTAATACTCTTAATATTCTCTTGAGTAAACATTTCTCCAGCCTTTATATCCTTAACAACAAAAAGAGACCTTGAATGTTCTCTACTTTTAATTTGCCTTTCTGTAAGCTCATATGTAACTTTTCCTAATGCTTTTTCCACATTTCTAATAGAATCTACCATATTTTTAAATTCCTTTGGTTCCATTGAAAACTTAGAATCAGGTCCTCCAAGATTTCTATCTAGTGTGAAGTGCTTTTCAACTATTTTTGCTCCTAATGCCACTGCTGCCACTGAAACTGAAGTTCCAAGAGTATGATCAGAAATACCCACTACCACTTCAAATGTTTCAGCCATATTAGGTATTGTTTTAAGGTTAATATCTTCGTATGGTGCTGGATATTCACTTGTACATTTCAAAAGTACGACTTCATTATTTCCAACTCTTTTACATGCTTTTAATGCTTCCTCTATATCAGAAAGCTCAGCAATACCTGTTGATATAATTACTGGTTTTCCCTTAGCAGCCACATATTCTATAAATGGTATATCCGTAATTTCAAATGAAGCAATTTTATACGCTGGAACATTCATTTTTTCAAGAAAATCCACAGCCGTATTATCAAACGGAGACGAAAAACAAATGAGTCCTTCCTCCTCTGCAACTTTTTTCAGCTTTGGCTGCCAATCCCACGGAGTATACGCTTTCTCATATAATTTATGAAGTGTTGTTCCATCCCATATTGTACCCTGTTTTATCTGAAAGTACTCATTATCACAATCCATTGTTATAGTATCAGGAGTATATGTTTGAAGCTTTACAGCATCCGCTCCAGCTTTTTTAGCTTCTTTTATAAGCTTAACTGCATTTTCATACCTTTGAAGGTGATTTGCAGATAATTCTGCTATTATAAATGCAGGTGAATCACTACCAACCTTTTTATTCTCTATATTAAATACCTTTTTCATCAAATTCACCTCTAGTTAATCTAAAAGTCATACATTTATTATCGTCAAAAACCACAAAAAACTTAGAGTTATTTTCTCTAAGTTTTATATATCATCATAACTTGTTATTGTAAATCCATTTTTCAGTTTCCATAATACCATCTTTAATATTATATTTCGGCTTCCAAGCTAAAATTTTTTGTGCTTTACTGTAATCACATTTTAGCTTCATAATTTCACTCTGAGGATGAATATGTTTTACATGTATTACTTTTACCCTGTTATTTGATATAAGCTCTGCAAGCTCATTTATTTTTATATCTTCCCCTGTACCAGCATTAACTATTTCCCCATTAACATTATCATTATAACCACATTGAACTATAAATTCGGCACAATCTTTTACAAATAACAAATCCCTTGTTTGGTCACCTGAACCATAAATTTTAATAGGCTTACCTTCTAAAGAACTTTTTATAAAAATAGAAACAACACCGCCTTCTCCACCTGATTTTTGAAAAGGCCCATATGTATTAAAAGGCCGAATAACAACAGCTGGAAGACCATAAGCATGATAATAAGATAGTACCATATTTTCAGCCGCTATCTTACTTCCGCCGTAGGGTGATACAGGTTTGGTAGGATGTTTTTCATTAATCCCACTTTCATCACATTTATCATAAACCATACATGTACTCATAAATACTACTTTGCATGAATGAATTTTCTCAACATTAATATTCCATTCATCACCCTGCATTCTGCTATCTTTGCCAAACATCTGCTGTTTAGCTTTTTGTAAAATATTAAATGTTCCCACTGCATCATTAAAAAATGTTGTTTTAGGGTCATCAATGCTGTCCTGAACATTTATTGAAGCTGCAAGATGAAAAATTATATCAAATTCATTTTTAAATATCGTATCCAGAAAATCATTATCCTTTATATCACCTTTATAAAATGAAAAATTTTTTAGTGATTTAAATTCTGAAATATTAGATAGATTGCCATTAGACAAATTATCTATGGCAGTTACTTCATTATTATCTTTAAGAAGTCTTTTTACTACCCATCTTCCTATAAATCCCGCTCCTCCAGTAACTAAAACTTTCATATTATCACCTTTTCATTATATTAAATTTGCTATTTCCCTAACTCTATTATTCCATGTATGATTCATTTCTACTTCATTTCTGGCTTTTTCCGCCATTAAGTTTCTTTTACTATCATTATTTATTAAATCATCTAATCGTTCATCTATATTATTCATATCTTTAATATCAACTAGCAGTGCATTTTCCTTGAAAATTTCATGAAGCAGCGGCGTATAATTTGAAAGTACAACGCTCCCGCACATAGCACTATTAAGCACCCTTTCTGTTATTCCATTATACACTAAGGTCATAGTGGCATTTAAAGATATCTTAGATCGTTTTAAAATCTCAATAGAATCATTAATTCCCACTGGAGAATGAAGTATAACATTATCTCTATTTAAAAATTTTGTCCAAACATCATTCCCATATATATGGATTTTGTGCGTTTTTATTTTTTCTATGTATTTATGTCTATTAAAAAATCTCAGATATCCATCAATTTCTGGTAAAAGTACTAATTGAAATTTCATCTTGTCATTCTCACTTATTTTGTCATATCCATTATATGACATAGAAATATTAAGAGCTTCATGAACTGGCAAAAAAGAATTATACATTCCTACTTCAATTGCATCGTTTAATAATTTATTAATAGGTTTTCCAAATTTAACTTTCCATGATTTTCTTAGTTCTTCATAATCAATCATAGTACCAAAAAAGACTATATCTTTATCCCTTTTATCACTGCTACACTCAATATTCTTATCCGCACCTAAAAGCATTGAATAAGCATTTTTTATTTTTATTTCATTTCTTAAATAATTGACTCTACCTACATCATTACATAAAATATATAAATTATCATAATTTAAATCTATCGTCGGTATATGATAAATTGGATGATCTACCATTATAGATAAATGCTTCAAATCAAAATACCTATAATATGCAATATTATTATAATTAAAGCTCATTGAATTAAAGCCTATACAAAGTTTAGGTTTTTTTTGCTTAATTTCATCTGCAAACTGCATCTTATCCAAACTATTTAAATCAATTATTCCAGATTCAAAACCTTCTTCTTTAAATGCCAAATCCAATTTATCAGCAAAATACTGCATCATATCATATGCACCTGTGCCTTTAAAAATCACTATATCCTTCATTTTTATACACCTCATTTATTTTAATGTCATCATGAGTTCATTTAAATTATGAATTTCACAGTCTGCTTCATAATCCAAATTTAATCTATCATTTTTATGGTCACCATGTTCACGAATTATCCTCACAGTATTCATTCCAACTTTTCTTGCGCCAATAAAATCTTTATGAGGATTGTCACCTATATACACTGAATCTTCGGCATTTAAATTAAAATATTCAAGCATTTTCATATAAGGAACTTCACTTGGTTTAGAGAAATCTTTTCCTAAGTCATCTGTAACGATTATTTTATCAAAAAAATTTTCTATATTTAATAATTTGATTTTATTCCATTGCACAGCTGCAAGTCCATCTGTTATAATTCCTAGTTTGTATTTTCCTTTTAACTTACTTAGAGTATATCTACTGTCATCATACAATTTTAATTTAGGTTTAGCTTGTCTGTATATTCTTACAAGCTTTTTTATATCCTCGTTGTAATCATGATTTTCGCATAATACATTAAATATCTTCCCTCTACCATCCTTATTTAATATATTTAAAATTTCTTCCATAAGTAAATCATAATCATCCAAATATTTTAGACTTAAATATTTGCAAACATCTTTAAATCCACCAATTACAAAATCTCTTTCATCATACAAAGTATCATCTAAATCAAAGATTATTAATTTAATCACCTGTACACCGCCTCATCATAGCGAAGCATAGTTAGTTCCTTAAAATCACCTATTTCATATTCTATCTTTTTTCCTGCCTTCATAAAATTGAAAAATTTTCCGTAATCAGCACCAGACTCAAATGTTAAAGGAACGCCGCCCCCAAACCTAGGATTAATTTCTATAAAATATATATTATCAAACTTATCTTTAATACACTGAATAGTAAGCGGTCCTATTCCCTTTAATTTGGTGCATAATTCAAAAGTTTTATCTATAATCTTTTTATCCTTAACAGTTTTGCTTTTAGTTACCTCTCCTGCCCTTACTTCAATACGCTGTCTTGGAACTATGGATATTATCTTACTATTTAAATCACATAAAACATCTATGGTATACTCCGTGCCTTCAACGTACTGCTGAATGATAGGATTATGAACCTTACTTGCAAAAAAATTCAAATCATTATTATCATATATTTTAAATACACTACTACTTCCCATGCCATCTCTTGGCTTAATTATAAGTGGAAATCTTACATCATAAGGCTTTTCTTTAATCGAAAAAGATTTTGGTGTTTTAATTTCATTCTCATTAAAAAATTTATAGGTTTCCCACTTGTCATTACAGACTTTTATTACATTCTTATTACTTAAAAGTAAGATAGTATTTACTTTTTCAAATTCTTCTCTATACTCACAAAGCAGTTCAAATTCCCTTTCATACAGTGGAATTAACATATCAATGCTTTCTTTTTTACAAATTTTTATTAATTCATTTACATAATTTTTCTCACTGCACTTTGGCACAATATAAAATCCATCTACAAAGCATGCTGCTGGAGCAAGCATACTTATATCAGTTCCAAAAACATTAGAAGTTTTCTTTAAATGCTTTATTAATTGTACTCTCTTTCCTACTGCTGTTAATAATATATTCATATTTACTCCTATAACTTTTTTAATAACCCTGCATTTAAAAGGGCATCCGCTGCATTTTTAATCCTGAAAAAATCTATATTTGATTTTTCAGATATATCAAGAAGAGAATTCTTTCCATCACTTTGATTTAATATCCAAAACATTGCAGTTTCATCATATTCATATAACATTCTTCCACCCAGACTTCCATACAAATTTCTTTTTCCAAGTCTCGGTTCACATTTAGGATTTAAATTTAAATATGCATTATTATTTTCAATTATAAAAATAATTTTAATATATTTATCAAAAGTGTCTGCAATGCTTTTTTTATCTACAAAATTAAAATTATCCGCTGAAGTATGATATTCACCGTAATACCCATAAGGGGTTCTCATAAGTGAACCTACTGGTAAATTAAAACCCGGTGAGCAAAACTGTCTTTCGTCGCTTCCCCAAGGAAAAAAGTCCAAAACTTTATATTGAGCACCACTGTATTTTAATATATTAACAGCTATTTTATCTATTAAGTTGTTTCCATCTCTGCTCTTTTTATATGTAAGACATCCTCTATCTCCAACACAGCTTGCTACAAGACCATATTTAATGTTTGAAGTTTTCTTTTCATTTAAACTTAGCCACGTAATTGAGCCAATAGTTTCTGGCACAAATAGAAATCTATATGAATATCTTAATTTACATTTTTCATTCATTTTTGCTAAAGCATATGCTAAATAAGTTGTAAGTGCTATTCCACTTAAATTATCATTACACATGGAAGGATGGCACACATATGTACTTATAAGCACTTCCTCTTTGCTTTCCCCCTGTAAAAAATACTCTCCGTACGTAAGATATCCATTCTTTAGGGATGAATCAATATGGACTTCAAATTCTTCATCAGGTTTTGTCTCGTTTTGAAACTTAATAAATTCATTATGACTCATACAAAATCCCCAATTTTCATTATAATAAGACGTCATATATGGTATCCAATCTGGTGTATATGGCAAAGTAAATATATGAGTTTTTAACTCTTCAAATTTCATGGTCTTATTAATAGGACTACTGTAATTTAACACACGCAGGTTTGATTCTTTAAAATCTACTATTTTTTCTCCTCTTGGGTTTTTAATCCATGCATCTTTTATATTCCACTCTCTTGGAACAGTCCAATCAAAAACCTCAGTACCCGATGGCACTTCATTTATGTTTATAGGAATTATTTCCTTTATTATATTTAATGTTTCCCTTACTCCATCACCAGTTATGCTCCTGCATATTGGAAACATCTCTTTCATGAGTTTAAACATCTTTTCACCATAAATCTCACAATTATTTATTAAATCCATAGTACCTCCATATCACTTTTTAAGAAAAGAATTTATATCATTTTGTAAAAGCTTCCTACCTTGAGTATAAACATCTGCCGCACTTACAAAAAGTACTTTTCCATATCCTATCTGTTCTTCATTCATGTATCCATTATCCATTAGATGTTTTTTTAAAAAATTAACATCAAGCATGGGATTTATTTTTAAATCTCTTACATAAAAAGTACACTCATCTTCATACTGATTATTACCATCTTTTATTATACCTTTAAAGGTTTTAAAATATCTATAAGGAACCTTAAAGCTCTGCTCTACATAATGAATATAAGTACAGGCATGAAAATCTGCTCCAAAGTATAAAAGTTTTCCATTATTTTTATGTAAAATTTGAAATATTGATTTATCACCAAAAGAATCTTTACCTATTCTTAAATATTCTTCTTTTTGCTTTCCATATACAGCACATGAAAATATAGGCTGAATAGTCCGCTCTACACCCGGCATATTTCTAAAATATTCAGTAAGTACACCTACAGTAGATTTTGATTTATCTTTGTCAAAAACTTCACCATTACAAAAACTATAAGTAAATGTAGGCATTATTATGGTACCTTCTTTTCCAACACATTGTTTTAACACATCTACAAGTGCCCCCAAAAGTTCATTTCTATTTCTTAATGCCAATTTACCAAATACAGTTATATCAGAATGTACAAGAATTGTATCTCCCTTTTTTATTCCAATATTTTTCAAACTATTTATAAAGTCATTACAATACAAATATCCATCTTCTGTCTTAAATAATGGATTTAATATTTCCATTTTATCTTCACTTCTAAACATTCTATCCCCTCTTTTTAGCTGCAATATCATTAAGCTGTTTAAAATTTCTTATTCCCTCTACCTCTTCCATTGTAAATTTAATCTTTAATTTATCTTCAATTTCAGAAATAAGCATAAGATGAGCAAAAGAATCCCATACATCGTCATTATTATCTCTAGATATATTATCATTAATATCTTCTACCTTCATACCTGTAACTGATGAAAAAATTTGTTTTAATTCATCCATAACCAATCCTCCTATAATTTATATATCCAATATTGTGTTTTATCTTTTTCCTTTAATAATTTAAATCCATAATTTTTATAAAAGTCCATGCAGGGCACATTCCTTGCTGTTTCTTTAAATTGCCCTATTATTTCATTTAGTTTTAACTTTTTAGCTTTTTTTACTATATAATCAATTAAATTATTTTCTATCCTTCTTCCTATAATGCGGCAACTCATAAAGAACCCATTTATAACAAGTTTATTTTCTTTTACATTTATTATTATAACAGCTGTAAGTCCATTATCTCCATATTTATCTGAAACTTTTGCAGAAATAATTTTGTATTCTTTATCATTCATTAAATTCTTAATTTCTTCTTCTGAACACCTGCGTCCAGTCATATTAAATTGATTTGTTTTTTGAGTCAGCTGCGAAATTCTTGCAACATTAAATATATCATTTTCTTTGATATCAACTTTTATTTTTAAATTTTTAATGTATTCATCAATATTGGTACTATTTCTTTTTTCTATGTCTCTTTTCTTTTGAGCATTGTACATCTTTTGTTTATTCTTATCTTCTTGTGTAAGACTTAATATGTTAAAATCATTTAGACCCATAACAGTACTTAAATATAATGCAGGATCACTGGGCAAATCTACTACCTTAACATCTGGAAGTTCTCCTTTTACAATTTCTCTATTAAATTTATCATCATCCATAAATACAATACTATTAAGCCCTATATTAAGTTCTTTTGAAATCTTCTTTAAATTTAAAACCTTATCATCCCAATTTATTTCTATGCATGCAAAATTATCTTCTCCCAAAACCATATAAGGATGCTTTTTAATAACTTCGAGTGCTTCATCCTTGTTATTTTTGCTATTTACAGCTAAAAGAACTCCTCTTTTATTAAGGGCTAAAAGATATTTTTGAAGTTCCCAAAAAGGCTTACCCTCATTTGTCGGTCCAAGTTTTATTCCTTCTATACCAAGTTCACCAACTACACCGCCCCATAAAGTATTATCTAAATCTAGAACAATACATTTCCTTATAATAGAACACATTGGTTTAATATATCCCATATATTCCATACAAAGATATGGAATATAATCAAATTTAAGTTTTACATCCCCTATATAATACATTTTATCATCGTGAATATTTATTTTCCCGTACTTTGAGCAAAAACCTTCATAATCAAATATAAACACCTGATTATCATTAATATATTTAGCATTAAGTTTTTCATTTAACATAGTAATACTTTTGACAATACCCTCATTCTGTTTATTCTCTAAAATTCCCATAGATGAATACATTGGCACTTCAAAATTATGAAATAGTATTTTAGAATTTGTATTTGATTTCAAAACTTCTAATAAATTTTCTATGTTATTCAATTTTTCATCAAAAAATTCTCGTCTTTGATTTTCATTAAAAGCATAAAATTGAAAATAATTTTCACCAAGCAAACTTCTAATATCTATAAATATTATTATTAATTGAGAGTTAAATTTATAAAGGCTACCATTCAAATTAAGAATTTCTTGAGAATACTGATTATATGCTCCCTCATAAAATTCGCACTTAATATCTTCATCTGCGCACTCCACAGTCAAAACTTCTTTAAATGCCCTTGTTGTAAAACTAGAAAGATAAGCTATTCTAATATTCCTAGTGCCACATTTATTTAATTGCTTATATGTGCTAATATATTCACTAATACTTCTTTTCAAAGCTGTTCCTCCAATTTTAATTATAATAATCAAATAAACTTAGAGTTTTCCCTAAGTTTAAAATTTACATTTAGATTAAATTTTCATTTTTAATTATATTTCTTAATTGCTCTTTACTTAAAATAATCTCATCATTTGAAGTATAACTTTTTATTTTAGCTTTCTTGCAACTTGAATAAAAATTTTCATACTTTAGTCTGTCAAAGCTTGTAGGCGTAACAGCAAACATATCATCAAATTCATAGGCATATTGAGCTTCTTCCTCTGTCATAAGTTCTTCATACATCTTTTCTCCTGCTCTTAATCCTATTACTTTTGTATTAATTTTTTCTCTATCCAAACTGTATTTTCTAGAGGTTTCTTCAACTACAACATCAACAAGTTCTTGAAGCAATAGAACAGGCATTTTTAGCACAAAAACTTCTCCACCTAATGCCTTTTCTGCTGCTATAAGTGTAAGATTTACTGCCTGCTTTACTGTCATCATAAAACGTGTCATTCTCCCATCTGTTACTGTAACTATACCATCATCAATAATTTGTTTTTTGAAAAATGGTATAACTGATCCCCTTGACCCCATAACATTGCCAAATCTTACTGCAACAAATTTAGTTCTAATGGAACCTTTACTAAAATTAGCTGCTTGAACTAATTTTTCAGCTAATAATTTAGTTGCACCATAAGCATTTATTGGATTTATAGCTTTATCTGAACTTGTAAAAAGTACGCACTGTACGTTGTTATAGGTTGCTGCTTTTATAACATTCTCCATGCCTGACACATTTGTTTTAATTGCCTCAGTTGGGTTATACTCACAGGCTGGAACATGCTTCATAGCTGCTAAGTTAAATACAATATCTATACCATTCATAGCTCTTTCAACACGATCATAATCCCTTACATCGCCAATTAAAAATCTTAATTTATTGCAGTCTTTTATAGCATTTTGCATCATAAATTGCTTATACTCATCTCTGCTAAATATCCTTATTACCTTAGGATTTGATTTTAAAAGTTCTGTGACCATTTTTGATCCAATTGTACCAGTCCCACCAATTATCAATATTTTTTTATCTTCATAGTAATTCATAGTTTCACTTCCATATTATTTCAAAAAATTTTTTCAATATCTGCATTTATAGTTCCTTTTATTCTAGCTCCAGCACTACAATTTATAAATTTAATGTGAGTATACTTAGCAATTTTATCTTCAAGCCATTTTTTCATGTACAGCCATCCAGATGTAGTCTTGAGAATACTTCCATCTACTCCTTCTACTTTTTTAGTTAAATCACTATTAAAAACAGGTGCATTTCCATGAATATAATCATCACAATGAGATTTATTATTTAGATAAGCCAAATCCTGTCCAACAAATATTACTGAATTTGCGTCTTCTTTTATAGCAATGCTCAAGGCTGCTGTGGCCACAGATTTCCCAGTATCAATTACCTTATCCTCATTCACTACACCATCACCTGAATTGTAAAACATAAATTTAGGTCCATTATACTTTGTTACAGCTAAATTTGAGGCAATATTTAAAAAGCACATAGGTACATCTAAATTTTCATATCCTTCAATTTGGTTATAAACTATTTCTTGAGGATCTATAATTGTTATCATATCTGGCTTTATTCCAGCATTCATTAACGTTTTTAATGAACTTCCAACTGCAAAAATAATAGCCTTATCTCTAATTTTTTTTATTTTACCAATATTTAAGCCTAACGACGGTCCAGCTGCTGCAATAATGATTTTTTTGTTTCTAAAATTGTATTCTTTAAAAAACTTTTCAATAGTATCAAATTTCATCTTTTCATTTAAAAGAGAATTTTTTTTAGCTATTTCACCGTGCCTTTCAAATTCTATTACTGCAATTTCAAATCTTTGTAATGCCTCTTTAAACTCATTGCAGCCTTCGGGAAGAACTCTTGCTGATGGTTTGTATATAATAAACGCATCACTTTCATCAATACATTTAGATAATTTTTTCAAAGTATCCCCATTATATGTACATGAAACACTTACTCTCTTATCCTTTAAAATTTCCTTTAAAACACCATACTGCAGCGCAGCTTTCATTACTTCTTCATCTACATCAAATACGTTAACATTACTTTTTTCATCTATTACTTTTAATAATTCCAAAATATGATATCCTAATCCTATACCATATATAACTATATTCCTTTTATCCTTAACTTTCTTTTCTCTATATTTTGCAAAATTCACGGCTTCTTTTAATGGATGATATACACTATGAAGCAGTACGCCGTTGACTGACAGTGTATAGACATTATCATAAGTATTAAATAATTCCACTTTTCTTCCTATCGCCAAATTAGACATCTCCTTTTAAAGGATCTAATTTTGAAATCCATTCATCAATCATCGGTATAAATTCATATTCAAGCAAGTCATCAATTAAAATATAATTTTCAGTTTTTATGGAATTAGCTACATTAAGTAAAATGTTATTTAATTTCCTGCCATCATTTTCGATAATATTGCTCATCCCATTTTGATTCATATTCCACATGATTTTTGATATTTCCTGTGATAAACTGCCAACTCTTATAACTGCTGAATTATCATGACCTGATTGAAACTCATATATGATATTATATAAATTTAATTTTAAATTGTTAAGTAACTCAATCAATGTTTTTCACCAACCAATTTATTAAGCTCGTTTAATATTTCAGCCCTCTTATTAATTATTAGATACTTCCTAAATTCATTTAACCCATCATACACAAAATTATTAGTATCAAATACACATTCCATAAAAGCATTTATTGCTTTAACTTCTTCATTCAAATTAACATAACATTGGGCTATCATACGTTTAGGCTTAAAACTTCCCATACCAAATACTGATACAAATTTTTTTGTTTCACCCATATCTATACATTCTTTAAACACTTTAATAGCTGTTTTGTAATCTTTTTTCAAATAATAGCAAAAACCTTTTATATATTCTAAGTCAACAAAGCCTTTGTAACACTCATCGCTTAAAAGGTTATCAACCATTTCAATACATGCATCGTATTCTTCAATTTTAACAAGAGCCTCTGCCATCCTTTTTGCCATATCAATCTCATACAGTGTTATACCTGTAGGATCTTTTTTCCCTGCCAGTTCATTGCATTTAAAAAAATACTGCAGTGCTTTTTTATAATCACCTGCTACTTCATAGCTTACACCAATATTATAATAAACAAAAGGCTCATTTGGTTTTTCTTTTAACTGTTTTTTCAGTATTTTCAAGTTTCTGTCAGATTTGTTTCTCTTCTTTACCACAGATGCTAAATATCCATAATGAATAATTTTGCATATTTTGTCATCCAATATAAAATCATTTTTCTGAATATCTGGAATATTTATTTGCTCATGTATACTTCCAGAATATCTATATTCCTTTTTATTTCTAAAAATTTTAGTATAAACTGCAGAATATAATATCATGCTTGCGTCCATAATGTTGTATAATGGTATTTTATATCCTTCTACTTTTGCATCTTTAAGAATTTCTCTAACCTTAGCTGCATCACACAATAGCTTCTCATCTGCATCAAGAATAAGAATCCAATCCCCTGATGCATTTTCAATGGATATATTCCTTGCCTTGGAAAAATCATTTTCCCATTTATAATCAATAATCTTAATATTACTATCAAACTCTCTAATTATTTCTTTAGTTTTATCTGTCGAACCGGTGTCTACAATTACAGCTTCATCTGCAAGTTTCATAGCATTTTCAAGACACATTTTTATATATTTTTCTTCATTTTTAACAATCATACATAGGCTAATTTTCATTAGTAATCCTCCATAGAACTTAATACTCTGATTATCGATAATATTTTATTATACTTTAATAAATATCCATCAGCTTAGTGAACATGAACAAAAAACCTCCGCATAATAGCGGAGGCTTTATTATAATCTATATTATTGCAATAATTTAAGAACCTGCTGTGGATTCTGATTAGCTTGTGCAAGCATTGATTGAGCTGCCTGTTGAAGAACGCTCTCTTTTGAGTAGTTCATCATTTCTTTAGCCATATCAACATCTGTTATGTTTGCATTTGCTGTTGTTAAATTCTCTTGCTCTGTTGAAAGGTTATTTATTGTATGTGTAAGTCTGTTCTGTACTGCTCCAAGATATGCTCTTGAAGTTGATACTGTATCTATTGCTTTCTGTATAATACTCATTGAACCTGTTGCTTGAGCATTGTTACTAACACTTAGAGAAGATGTATCAACACTTAAAGAAGTTGCATTCATAGCTATACTATTTATGTTAAGTCCAATAGAATCATATGCATTAGATGTTGAACCTATTTGGAAAGTTAAAGTATTAGCTACTGATGTATCTGCCGACAACAAATTAACACCATTGAAATTAGTCTGCTGAGAAATATGATTTATTTCATCTGCAAGTGTTGACATTTCTGCTGATACTGCACTTCTATTTAAGCTTACATTTGTATCATTGGCAGCTTGTGTTGCAAGTTCATTCATTCTCTGAAGAATTGATTGTGTTTCATTTAATCCACCTTCTGCTGTCTGAATTAATGATATTCCATCTTGTGCATTGCTTTGTGCCTTATCAAGACCATTAATTTGTGACTGCATCTTTTGTGATATTGATAGTCCTGCTGCATCATCTGCTGCCTTGTTGATTCTTAAACCTGAACTTAACTTTTCCATTGAAGCTGAAGCGCTTTTTTGATTCTTGTTTAAATAGCTAAGTGCTGTGTTTCCACTAAGATTGTGATTGATTATCATGATAAATTCCTCCTTGAACTTTAATGGGAATCCTTTCCCATATTTTGTTTATATTTTTAGAATTTCATTAATACTAATTTATATATCGTAATATTATAATGATGCTTTATACTTTTTGTCGAAAAATGTTTTATTGTTGTATGTAACTTTTTATACACTAATAAGTAAAAACAAAGGTATTACATTAGCATAAAAAATATGCTCCCTTCTAAGTGGTCAAGTAAAATAATAAAAAACTTGTTACTTAGGAGGGAGCATATTTTTATGGCATTTAAACACAAATATTCGCTTTTGGATTTGATGGGTTAAGAACAAGCAGTAAAGCAAGTAGATATTCTTCAGTATTAAAACATGCAGCAATTAATGATTATCTGAAAGAAAAAATATACAGCTTCTGAAATACTGAAAAAATATAAAATCCGGTCAGAAACTCAACTCAGAAGATGGATTAAGAAGTATACTGGTCATCAAAAGCTAAAATCTTTGGGAACAGGAGAAAATACTGTCATGACTAAAGGAAGAAAAACTGCGTGCTGAAAATGAGAGTATAAAACACCTCATTGCCTATGAAATTGAAGAAATTCATGAAGAAAGCCCTAATAAAGGATATCAAAGAATACGAGATGATTCAGAACGATATCATGATATTAAAGCGAATGATAAACGTGTTTTACGCATATGTCGTAATTTAAATATAAAATCAACACTTAAATATGCAAACAAAGGTTGTACTAGGCACACAGCAGATCCACAATACATAGCTAAAAATCTACTAAACATTGACAACGGTCTTATAAAAGGCTTTTGTGGTATCCTTAAAAGAGAACGTTACTAAAGTTCAATAAAAAAAAAAATTGTTCACTTTAATAAGTCTTTGTAAAAGAAGCTTTTTTTAATTACGTGGATTTTAAATTGAAAAAGATGTGTTTCTGTGCTATCTGATTGGGTTTTGCAATGTAACTTATTTACATTATGTGTGTTACTTTCCAATCTACTAATATCACTCTCATAACCTGCATCCGCAGTTATATTTGAGTGCTTAAAATGCAAAAAATTTTCCATGATTTTTTTATAAATGGAATTAGCTTTGTAGTATCCGTATGCTGATAGCCTAAAGTAAGCAATACAATATATTTAGGACCTAATACCGTATACGATATTAGGTCCAATACAAATCTGTTAAATCCATTTCCTCAATAAATTAACTCAGTAAACAAACGCACCGAATCATTATATGGCATTTAGAAAAAACCTCCGCATAATAGCGGAGGTTTTATTAAAATCTATATTATTGTAATAATTTAAGAACCTGTTGTGGATTCTGATTAGCTTGTGCAAGCATTGACTGAGCTGCCTGTTGAAGAACGCTCTCTTTTGAGTAGTTCATCATTTCTTTAGCCATATCAACATCTGTTATGTTTGCATTTGCTGTTGTTAAATTCTCTTGCTCTGTTGAAAGGTTATTTATTGTATGTGTAAGTCTGTTCTGTACTGCTCCAAGATATGCTCTTGAAGTTGATACTGTATCTATTGCTTTCTGTATAAGGCTCATTGAAGCTGTTGCTTTAGTATTATCGCTAACAGATATAGCTGATGTACCAACAGATAAAGATGCTGAACCCATTTTTATGCTGTTCAAATTAAGTCCAATAGAATCATAACTATTTGCTGTTGATCCTATCTGGAATGTCAATGTAGTAGTACCACCTGTCAAAAGACTTACACCATTGAAGTTTGTCTGCTGAGAAATATGATCTATTTCATCTGCAAGTGTTGACATTTCTGCTGATACTGCACTTCTATTTAAGCTTACATTTGTATCATTTGCAGCTTGTGTTGCTAATTCATTCATTCTCTGAAGGATTGATTGTGTTTCATTTAATCCACCTTCTGCTGTCTGAATTAATGATATTCCATCTTGTGCATTGCTTTGTGCCTTATCAAGACCATTGATTTGTGACTGCATCTTTTGTGATATTGATAGTCCTGCTGCATCATCTGCTGCCTTATTAATTCTTAAACCTGAACTTAACTTTTCCATTGAAGCTGAAGCACTCTTCTGATTCTTGTTTAAATAACTAAGTGCTGTGTTTCCACTAAGATTGTGATTGATTATCATAATAAATTCCTCCTTGAATTTAAGCGGGAATCCTTTCCCATATTTTGTTTATATTTTTAATTTTTTTATTAAAAGCGCAATATTATTGTAATAATTTAAGAACCTGTTGTGGATTCTGATTAGCTTGTGCAAGCATTGACTGAGCTGCCTGTTGAAGAACGCTCTCTTTTGAGTAGTTCATCATTTCTTTAGCCATATCAACATCTGTTATGTTTGCATTTGCTGTTGTTAAATTCTCTTGCTCTGTTGAAAGGTTATTTATTGTATGTGTAAGTCTGTTCTGTACTGCTCCAAGATATGCTCTTGAAGTTGATACTGTATCTATTGCTTTCTGTATAAGGCTCATTGAAGCTGTTGCTTTAGTATTATCGCTAACAGATATAGCTGATGTACCAACAGATAAAGATGCTGAACCCATTTTTATGCTGTTCAAATTAAGTCCAATAGAATCATAACTATTTGCTGTTGATCCTATCTGGAATGTCAATGTAGTAGTACTACCTGTCAAAAGACTTACACCATTGAAGTTTGTCTGCTGAGAAATATGATCTATTTCATCTGCAAGTGTTGACATTTCTGCTGATACTGCACTTCTATTTAAGCTTACATTTGTATCATTTGCAGCTTGTGTTGCTAATTCATTCATTCTCTGAAGGATTGATTGTGTTTCATTTAATCCACCTTCTGCTGTCTGAATTAATGATATTCCATCTTGTGCATTGCTTTGTGCCTTATCAAGACCATTGATTTGTGATTGCATCTTTTGTGATATTGATAGTCCTGCTGCATCATCAGCTGCTTTGTTAATTCTTAAACCTGAACTTAACTTCTCCATTGAAGCTGAAGCACTTTTTTGATTCTTGTTTAAATAACTAAGTGCTGTATTTCCACTAAGATTGTGATTGATTATCATAATAAATTCCTCCTTGAATTTAAATGGGAATCCTTTCCCGATTTCTATAACTTATCGCTTTACACAATATTTATCGTAGTGTTTTTATATTACTTTATAATTTTCAATAAATTTTTTTATTAAAAAATATTGCATTACCACTGAGCCTATTACCATATTTTTTATTTATAAAATCTTTTTCATTTATTGATTTAAGTTTATCTTTTATAATGTCTAAATTTTCATTAATTAATTTTTCAACCTTTTTATCAATATCTACAATATCACTGTTATTAAATTCTTTAATTATATTCTTCTTTCCATAGAAATCAAGATTTTCTTGTATACTATTTATTATATATTGTCTCTCTTTTAATAAAGAATTTAATTCATCATAATTTTGCGTATCAAAACATGATATCATTTTAACAGTTTTTTCTTTAAAACTAGAAACTAAAGTCTGTATATCCTCCATAGTTCCTCCTCTACAAGTCCAAGACATCAAAAGCTTGCAATAAGTAGGTTTCTCAATTATTAACTATTACTACTTTGCAGCATAGATGATAAGTAACTTGACTGTGAATTTAAAGTTGAAAGTGCAGATTGAAGCGCAGTAAATTTATTAGTATACCTTGTTTTATCTCCACTCATTTTTGTTTTAAATGTTGCAATTGCATCCTGTTCATCCTTTAATTCCTTATAAATAGCATTTTTATTATTTGAATAATCACTACTGTTACATCCTGCTTCTTGAATCAGCTTACCTTGATTACCATTCTTATCTACATAAGTTCCAGCATATTCACTAATTATATCACTTATTCTTTGAAAAATTCCCTCTTCACTATTTCTTGCAGTAAGCTGAGTACTTGACAAATCCGGTGTATACATTCCTGTACTTGTAGAAGCTTTAGTGAATAAATCTATTACCTCTTGAGGATTATTCTGCAGCGCAGTTGTAAGTTTGCTTACATCTATTGTGATTTTCCCATAATCCGTATAATTTTTAGTTGATGTTGATAAACCAATCCCATTCATAGTAAGATTATTAGCTTGAACGGGTGTATAAAAGGCTGTTCTCATAGATGTTGTCATATCTACAAGTAAGCCATCATTTGAAAGTATGCCCTGCTGCGCTTTCTGATTCCATTTTGTAATTTGATCCGTTGTCATCCCTTGCTCTTGAGCTAACGTAAGTACAGAATATCTTCCACCAGTACTTGCAGTACCAGTTCTTTGATTTATAATAGTTTGTACCCCACCTATAAGATCATTATATTCATTGACAAATTCCTGTATTTTACTTACTGCTGAAGATACATCCTGCTTTACAGTTATTGTAGCAGGATTTGATGAATCTATAGCACTTGAAACATTATACTGCACACCATCAACTGTAAATATATTTGAAGACTCCGTTATAGCAACACCATTACTAGTATCACCTGGTTCTTTTATTGTAAATGTACCATTTGCGCCAGAAGTACCTTGGGCAGCTCCATGTGATGTTTGCGTTATACTAGTAGCTCCTGCTGTTGCGCCAAATGCACTATTAAAAAATGTTTGAGCGCTGCTACCATCAGCATAAGATATATTTAGATTTTGAGTTCCTGTTTCTTCAACACTGATTTTACTTGTTGAAGAATTATAACTGAAATTTAAACCTGTTAACGATGAGAGGTCACTCATAATTGTACTAATCGATTTAGTAGTATCTACAGTGTAATTTTCAGTTGCTCCACCATTAACACTAAATGATAAAGTATCTCCATTTTTCAATCCCAAATTTGTAGTTATTAAATTACCTGATGTTATAGAAGTACCAGCCGCAGCTGTTATACTAGTGGAACTAGTTGAATTTCCAAATGTATTGTTAAAAAATGTTTGAGCACTACTACCACTAGCATAGGATAAACTCAAATTTTGACCTGAAGCAGCTTGAGCACTAATTTTACCTGTTGAAGCATCGTAACTAAAAGTTGAACCTGTTAATGATGACAAATCACTCATAAGCGTTCCCACTGTTTTGCTTGTATCTACAGTATAACTTTGAGCCACTCCATTAGCAGTAAACGATAATACATCTCCATCTTTTAGTGCTAAATTCGTATTTGATATCCTATCCGAAGATGATGTAGTATTAGCTGTTATAGTACTGTTACCATCTATCCTAGCTGTATCCGTTGTAGATATAGTCCCTCCACTTAAAGTCATTCCAAGTTTATTAAAAAAGCTAGTACTATCATCTACACCTTCAATATCAACATTTTGACCACTTCCAGTCTTGCTTGTAGAAATACTGAATTTTCCGGTAAGTTCACTATAATTAAAATTCATGCCAGACATAGATGATAAATCCTGCATTGCAGTATTTATTGATACACTATTGTTTAAATTATAGCTTACATTTCTACCATTAGCTGTAAAATGTAACACACCACTCTGGATTCCAAGTGTCGACAATGCTGTTCCTGCTGGTGGCTTTGAACCTAAAGTAGCTGTTACATTAGCAGATGTTGCAAGTGTCGCTGAAGTAATTTGATATGTTCCCGCTTTTGCATTATTTAATGCTGTAGCTGAAACATTATTCACATTAGAATTGGCAGAATTGGTTAAAAACGCATTTGGTGCGAATATATAGTCACTTGATAACTGATTAAAATATTTATCTTGAAAATGCTGCAAATTATCTATAATTGATCTATACATATCCTGCCTCCACTGAGAGGTCTGCTGCTTAGCATATAACTTATCTAACTGTACCTGATCAGATGCAAGCATTTCATTAGTCATTTGTCCAACATCTAAGCCTGACATTTGAGAGATCAACCCTTTAGAATAACTTCCAGATGCGCTTGTTGTAGATGTACTAGAATTGCTGCCAGATTTATTAGGTGTGTACACACTATTTTCATTTCCAATTAAATCGCTTGTACTATATGGAACCACATAAGAATATGGATTGCTACCAATTGTACTACTCATTAATCATTACTCCCTTCTACTTGTTTCTTACAGATGTCTTGTATGCCTCATCCCAAGTTGCTTTTACTTCTTCAATAAGAGGTATTACTTCATCCATTTTAGAAACATCTTTTTTCATATTTGCTTCAATTAATTCATTTATTATATATTTGTATATAGAAACAATGTTAGGACCCCAATCGCCAGCCATTTCTAAATCAAGTGTTGCAATAAGTTCATAAAATACATTTTGTGACTTCTTTATATTCTCATTTGCTTTATGAAAATCCTTATCTACTATAGCCTGTCTGCCTATTTTAGAAAACTTCACAGCACCACCTAATAGCATAAGAAGAAGCTGATCTTTTGAAGCATATGTTACACTATTTGTTCTATATTGCTTATAAGCATCTTTAACATTCATTTATATGGCACCTACCTTCTTATATCTAGAAACTTACCTTTATCATTTTTTTGATCATTATGATTTATACCATCATCCTGCTTAAATGCTTCTACTTCAATGGTTTTAACAGCAGTTTTATTATCCTTATATGCAACTACAACAAATTTTTTATCATTTGATTTTTGCCTTTTAGAATTAAAGTTATGATTGTTTTTATCTTTCTTCTCCCTTTTTAATGGCTGGATTTTCCCATTATGATGAATCTTTTGTGTTTTAATAGAATCATCTATCTTCACTCTTGCATCCATGTCGATATTATTCATATATGCTACCCCCATGAATTTTTAATTAAGCTTTTTTATTTAGAACCAATCCAGCCATGCCATAAAACTCTTCCATTAAATCAAGCATTTGTTTTGATGGTATTTCATTTACCACTTGACGTGTATTGTTATCAATAACCTTCATAACCATTACAGATTTAAATCTTTTATCTTGTTCATACTCTATATGTGTGGACTTATCTTTAATAATTTTATTTATTTTATCCTTTGTTTTCTGTACCTCTTTAGTTTCTGTTATCTTATCTTTAGGATTATATTCATTTGGAATTGACTTTTGCTCTGAAACATTTTCAGTTTTATCAACCAAACTATTATCTATGCTATACAAGTTCTGTCTTCCTTGACTTAAACCTTCAACATCCATATTAATTTAAACCTCCATATTATTTTTTTATTTTTTTTAGTATAGAACTATCAACTAAAACTGACTTTTTATTTTCCTCACTGATTTCCTTGTATAATTCTTTCCTCAATATAGCAACATCTCTAGGTGCATTTATAGCTAGTTTAACTGATCCATCATCAATTTTAGTTACAATAATCTCAACATTATCGCCTATAAGAATAGATTCGCCTTTTTTTCTCGTGATAACTAGCATAACTTATTCCTCCTTTAAGAGAGGATACTTTATAGGATATTTATCATTATCTAAAATTAATTGCTCACCTACTTTACTTTTAGTATTAATAACTATGGGAGCCTTTAAATTTACAGTCATTTTTGATACATCCTTATTGGGACATACAGTATTATATACTAAAATATCTGATTCCTTCTCAACCTCTAATTCTTTAATTTGATTTTCTAAGAGCTTAAATTCATAATCCTTAACAACCATAAAAGGAGATACTATTATTATCCCAATTTCAATATCCTCAGTTGAATGCATTATACTAAATACATTATTCCCTTCAAACGGAACAATTATGAACTTTGTTAATTTTTTAAAACCTGGCAAGCCTTTACTAAAAGTTATTATATCACTATCATTATATTCTATATCGCCATAATACTTCGAATGTAATTTCATATTCTACGCTCCTATTTTACATAATCTAACAAAGTTTCTTGAAGTACCTTTGCACTTACATAAAGTGATGCTGAATAAGTAGCCTGAGTTTCTGAATATTTCATAGTAGTTTCTGCATAATCTGCATCATTAACAGAAGATAAAAGTTCTGTTAAATTTGTATTTTCTGAATCATTAACACTTGCTGCTGTAGTCATTCTATTTTCTACTGCTCCAATTTCAGTACGAACTTTAGATACATTATTTATAGCATCCTGAATATCACTTAAATCACTACCAATTAAAAATGATCTACCCGTAGTTGTTGTATCACCGTCTGCATGATTTCCTGTAGAATTAGGATAACTTAAATCTTTAACTATATTACTTAAAATAGTCCTTAAGTCTTTAGAGTTACCATCTGTATTATTAAACTGAATTACAGAACTTGCCTGAATATTATACGAAACTGATACACCAGCTGAAATTTCAGTTGACAATCTTGAATTTATTTGATTTAACTGAGTTGTTTCACTGGCACTAGGACTACTTCTATTTATAGCAGTTCCGTCTCGCATAATATAATCCAGCTGTGTATTTCCATCTGAATCAGTAGTGGTTCCTACAGGTTTAAATGTAGCACGAGTTCCACCAAAAATATACCTACCATCATAATTTGAATTCATACATTGTGCAAGCTGACCTATATTAGCATTTATTTCATTTTTAATACTTGTCAGCTGCTGAGAACCGTAGGCAGCATCACCAGCCGAATATAAAAGTTCATTAATTCTCTGTAAAACACTCTGAACTTGACCCAAATCTGTATCTGTAACACTTGACCAATTTTTTGCATCATTTATATTACTAGCATACTGCGCATTTTCAGAAAGTTCTTCATTTATTTGCATTACCTGCGTTGTCCCATAAGGATCATCTGATGGTAAGCTTATCTTTTCTCCAGTAGACATCTGCTGTTGATATTTTTGAACATTTTGTAGGTTGTTACTTAAATACATAAGAAAATTATCTGAAAGCATACTATTTGTTATTCTCATATTATCACCTCTTAATATCTAATATTATCTTACAAGTCCAATTACAACATCCAATAAATCAGCTACTGTAGATATTACCTTAGCATTTGCCTGATATGCATGTTGATATTGAATTAAATTTGTTATTTCCTCATCAACTGAAACTCCTGAAACTGCAGTTCTGCTATTTTTAGTAGCATTTAATGTTGAATTTTGAGTAGCATAATTTCTATCAGCCTCAGAAGCTTCGTTACCTACAGCATCTATTATATTCCTATAATAATCCGATGAAGTTGTTCCATTATCATAATTGTGAAATGCTGCAATTCCGTCAGCATTATTAACTAAGCCGCCATTCGCAGTTATAAAATCATTTCTAGATGAAATCCCAGTTATACTAGAAATATTAAGCAGTATATTTTGCATACTAGCAATTGCCTTAGCCCTATTTCCATCATTTGGACCATCTGTTGTATTTAAGCTTTCATCATTATATTTATTATCATTAGTTCTTGTCTTTATCTTTGCATTATTATCAACTATCATCTGGTTTAATGTTATATTCCCCGCTGTTATTCCTTCTTCATCAGTATCAGTATACTTGGTTGAAAATCCAGTAGCATTGCCTGAAACCAAACTATACTTAGCTGTATCACCATTTACAAAGAATGGCTCACTATCAGCATGCGCACTAGTATCAGATGAATCTACAGTAGATTGACCACTTTCTATTGTATTAACGGTGAAAGCTAAAGCTTTAGCAAATGTATTCAAACTATTAATAGCATTATCAATATTTGATTGAGCATCAACTATACCTTTAATTGAACCATCAGTTGGAGAAAATAAATTAAGATCACTAAGTTTAAATGATGTAGTTTGAGATGCACCATCACGTGAGCCAGCACCAGCATTTACTGTTGCATTACCCTTTACATCTGCCATCAATATTCCATATTTGCTAAGGCTATCATAATCACTTGAACTCAAATTAGCATACATTGTAATTGTATTGTTAGGATTATCTTTATCTCCATTTCTATAGTAAGTTATTTTATATACTGGATTTCCTGTGGCAGCATCTGTTACAGGATTTCCGCCTCCATCTACAACAGCATTTATACTATTAACAAATGAGAGTCTTTTTTCCTTATCAGCATCTACAGGTTGAACTAAATTTTCATCTGAAGATGCACCACCAGCTTTTAAAGTAAGCCCTCCATTATCAGCTACATCTTGATCTACATTAAAATATGTGCACAATTGTTCAACTTTTTGATCTCTTTCATCCATAAGGTCATTAGGTGTATCACCAACGTATTCAAGTTTTATTATTTGAGTATTAAGGTCATCAAGATCATTAAGTCCACCATCTATCTTTTTTACATAGTCACCTATAGTTGTCTTACAATCATCTTTTAACTGCTGCAATTTTTTATATGCACTATTTAATTGATTTGTAAGTGCTTGAGTTGCTTCAACAACGCCCTTTCTTGCAGTAGGATCACTTGCCGCTCCTCCCTCAAGTTTACTCCATGCACTAAAAAAATTATTTATCTGGGTAGCAAGACCATCCTGCGAAGGTTCCTGCGTTATGTGTTGAAGTTGATCTAGATATGACTTAACAGATGCTGCATATCCAGTACTGCTTGTATCTCTCCTAAATGCATAATCAAGGAACATATCTCTTACTCTTGCAATATCAGTTATTGCTACCCCTGTACCTGCCTGAGGGCCTCTGGAATCAAATTCTCCTGCACCATTATAGAAAGTAGCATCCATGGTAACCCTTTGTCTTGAGTAACCATCTGTACTGGAATTCGAAATATTATGTGACGTTGTATCAATTGCAGCTTGCTGCGCCGTTATACCTGACCTAGCAATATTCATAGTTCCATTTAATCCTGCCATTACTTTATCTCCCACCTATCTATCTATTTATTTACTTTTCCATAATTGTTATATACTTTTGCACCTCTATCTGGATTGAAGATTCTCAAAACTTTATTAGTAAACATTAATCTTCTCTTAAGTAAGCTCTGATTAATTTCATTTTGAGATTTAACTTTTAAAATAATATTCTTTAGCTTAAGGAAATTATCATTTAATTCTTTATCATTTAATTCTTCTATAATTAACTTTACACTTTTACTACCAGTAAGTTCCCTACGTTCAAGTTCATATTTACCAATAGTAATACTGCTTTTTTCTATGTCTTTAGCTACAGCCTCAAGCTCAAAAGCATTTTCATTAATGCAAAGATTATACTGCTTCTCTAATAGCACAATTAACTCATTTAATGCATCGTATTCCTTAAGCATAAGTTCATTTAGCATTTTTTTCATATATATCATTCCTTCCTAACTTTACTCTTCTAATGTAAACTTGCTTTTACTTAAGATATCCAAGATAGAACTAAATTATAGTATAAACTCCATTGAATTTAAGTATATGCTTGAAAATACTAGATTGGAAATTCACCATGAACCTCAGTAATAAAAGATATTTAAAACTTAAAATCGAAAACAAATACCCTTATAATGTTCTATTTCTCATAACATCAATCATCTTTTGTGAAATCAATTTGGGATCTATGTTATAAGTTCCATTTGATACTTCATTTTGTATAGAAGCAACTTTTCTCTCATTTTGTTCTTCAGGCACATCCATAACAAATGCACTTAAGCTTCTGCCTGTATTAGAAATTTGTATTTTATCTTCATTAACAGATTTTTTTTGATTGATATTACTATTTTTACTAGTTTTATAAAATTGAATAACCTTACCAGCATCTACACTATTTATTTTCATAATTGTATACTCCTTTCCTAATCATATATATCAAGCTTATACAAAAATAAAATTATACCATATGCTAATTTTATTATCGTAACTATAAACGATAAATTTATATTAGTATTAAAATAATTATGGGAGGATTTAATCACTTAATTAAATTCAAGTGATTAATCCTCCCATATATATAAGCTAAAAACATTATTTTCTCAAACTTTTTATTTTCTCTTCATTACTTACAATACTTGTAATTCTAACTCCAAAGTTTTCATCAACAACAACAACTTCACCATAAGCAATCTTTTTACCATTTACAAGTATTTCAACTGGTTCTTCAGCAAGCTTATCAAGTTCTATAAGTGATCCAGTACCTAAGTTAAGAATATCCTTAATATTCTTTTTAGCTCTTCCTAAAACAACAGAAATTTCAAGTGGAACATCCATTATAAGATCTATATTCTTAGGTGCACCATAGACCTCTGAAGCTTCCAAAGGCTGAAATGATGCTCTATTAACCTCAACTTTAGGTTGTGCATACATTTGTCCTTGTGGTACTTGCATTTGTGGCTGAGGCGTCTGAGGTGGTGCAGTATTAGTATATGCTGCTTGCATCTGAGGTTGTGATGCCTTCTGCTCCGGAGCAGCCGTAACTGCAGGTGTAGGTTCATCTTTTACAGGTGAATTACCATTATCTTTAGGTGCACTTTCTTCAGAATTTTGCTTTTCCTCATCACCTTTAGAATTATTCCCGCCCATCATTATTCCTATCATTTTTTTCGATGTTTCTATAGGCAATATCTGCATAATCTGACTATCAACCAAATCACCAATAGTCAATTTAAATGCCACCTGAACTATACTTTCATCTTCCTTAATATTCTCTGATAACATATCAGTTTTAGAATCCCATATTTTAGATACTGGAGGTGAAATATTTACCTCACGTAAAAGCATGGTAGCCATGGAAGTGGCAGATGCTCCAATCATTTGATTCATGGCTTCCGATACTGCACTAAGTTCAATTTCTGATAAAGTTTTACTTTCAACTTTACCATCTCCACCCATCATTAAATTAGCAATAACAGCAGCGTCTGTAACTTTCATTACAAGCAAATTTTCTCCAGAAATTCCACTGATATATTTAACATCAAGTGCAACATTTGGAACCTCAAAGTTTTTCTTTAATTCGCTAAGTGTTGTTACTGTTACAATAGGTGTAGTTATATTAACTTTTTGACCAATTATAGTTGAAAGGGCTGTAGATGCCGAGCCCATAGAAATATTTCCTATTTCACCTAATAAATCTTTTTCTATATCATTTAAACCATTATCATCATTAGCAGTATCCTCTTTCTGCTCTTCAGGTGAATCAGAATTATCTTCTCCCCCATTCAAAAGAGAATCTATCTCTTCTTGTGAAAGAAATCCATCACTCATATTTTCCCACATCCTTATCAATTTTATCTAATATCTTAATCCCCATACTTTTACCTATAATTCCAGGTGTAGCTACATAATGTAACTTATCATATATATATATATAGGAATAGGATCGCTGCACTTATTATCTAAAGTTATTACATCTCCAATAGATAATTTCAAGAAATCAGCCACAGTTATTTTGCTAAATCCTAATTTAGCTGTTAAAGGAACATCAACCACATCCAGTCTCTTCCTCAATTTTGTTCTTGATTCATCAATTATCTCTTCATCATTTTCCTGATACCAATACTGTACAACAAGTTTGTCTAATATTTTTTCTATGCTAAGATATGGTATACAAATATTCATATAAGTGTGGCTGTGTCCAACATCTACCGAAAATGTTATAAGTGCAACTGGTTCATGAGGACCCAAGGTTTGGTTAAGTGCCGGATTTGTTTCAAGAGATTCTATCTCTGGTTCAACATTAACCACATCTCCCCATGCTAATTTTAAGTTGTCGATTAGTCCTTGATTTATCTTCATAATAATATTCTTATCTATATCAGTTATATCTCTTGGCTTATATTTCCCTTCACCATTGCCACCAAGAAGTATATCTATAACCTGATCTATAAATTGAGGATTCGTTTCAAATAAAATAGTTCCACTGAGAGGAGGCATCTTAAATATTGTTAAAATTGTAGGATTTGGTACTGAATGAATAAACTCCTCATAAGTTATTTGTTCAACTGTTTCTATTTTTACTTTTACGTTATCCCTAAGTTGTGCTGTTAAATAATTAGACATTATTCTTGAATAATTATCATGAATAAGTTCAAGGGTTCTTATATGCTCCTTAGTAAACTTCTGTGGACTTGTAAAATCATATACTTTTACTTTTTGCTTGTCCTCGTCTTTTGGAAGCTCATCAGGCTGAAGTTCACCGGAGGATAAGGCAGATAATAGGGCATCTATTTCACTTTGTGACAAAACGTCTGCCATAATTTTCCCTCATTTCTTCTCATTCTTCATTATCAATTTTTTATCAATTTATCAATATCTATAAGGGTAACTATTCTATCCTTAAAATTAATAACGCCTTTTACATAATCCTTTTTACTATTATCATCTACTTTTTCTATCAATTTTTCATCTATATCTAATACTTCATCTACTTGATTAACTGATATTCCAACTAGTTCTTCTTCTAATTTAAGTATTATTATACTTTCATCTTCATTATCACCATCACCTATATCAAGAAGAAGATTTATATCTAAAAGTGAAAGCACATTACCTCTTATATTTATGAGGCCTTTGACATAATCAGGTGCTTTAGGCACTTTAGTTACAGTCATACTTTCAACAATTGTTTGAACTCTTGATGTTTCAACTGCAAACTGCTCATCATTTAACTTAAAAACAACAACTTGCATTATCTCACCCCTATTACTCTTATAATTGCTTCAACCTAATATAATTACTGTTGAAGTGTTAGCACTGTATTTTTTATCCTAATGCCTTTTTTATAGCTTCAAGTACTCTATCAGCTTGAAAAGGCTTTACTATGAAATCTCTTGCACCTGCTCTTATAGCATCCATAACCATTGTTTGTTGTCCCATAGCAGAACACATAATAACTCTTGCAGCTGGGTCAAAAGATTTTATAGCTTTAACGGCTTCTATACCATCCATATCAGGCATAGTTATATCCATTGTTACTACATCTGGTTTTTCCTTTTTATAAATTTCAACAGCCTTTAGACCATTACTTGCCTCTCCTACTATTTCAAAACCATTCTTCTCCAATATATCCTTAATCATCATTCTCATAAAAGCAGCATCATCAACAATTAAAACTTTAGCCATTTTTTTCAACCTCCATATTAATTTACTCCCAAAATATTTAATATCTTTTCTAATGAACCGGGCATTGGTATATAATAAAAATGCCCACTTATATTTCTAGTTTTGTCCTGAAGAAAAACTGTTTCCAAATCAAGAACATTATCATCACATTGTCCAGCTTCTATAAAACTTGTTGAGAGTATAGCCCCCAGCATGTCATATGTAAAAGCCGGTACCGATGGTGTTATAACTAGATTCGTGAATTTAGCTATGGCATTCATATATGAACTAGAAATTATATTACCTATTTCACATAATACTGAAGCACACATATCATTCAATTCTTCTTCCTTACTTCCTGTCAATGTTTCTACTATTTCAATAGCTGTTTCCTTTTCAAATACAAATAAAATATTTCCAGGAGTATCTCCAAGTACCCTAACCACAACCCCAACTGCTACCTCTTCTTCACCTACGTTTGAAAAAAGGGTATTAAATGGAACTATATTTACATCCGGTACTGTCATATCTATTTTTTTATTTAATAGTTGAGACAAAGCCGTTGCGGCATTGCCAGAACCAATATTTACAACTTCTTTTATTGCATCTAATTGCATAGGAGTTAATTGTAAGTAATTCATATTTGATCATCCTCCTCTACACCAGGGAAGCAACATCAAGTATTAACGTTACGAGACCATCTCCCAATATAGTTGCACCAATATATTCTTTTAAACCTTTTAAAGTTTTTCCAAGTGGTTTTATAACAATATCCTGCTGACCAATAAGTGAATCCACAAGAAGTCCTGCCATTTTATCTCCTATTCTTACTATTACTATATATATTTTATCACTATCTGACTTTTCAAGTCCCAACTTTTCATTAATTCTAATTATAGGAAGTACTTTACCCCTATATATTATAACTTCTTTATTATTTGTCTTCTTTATTTCTGCTTCCTTAAGATCAATTACACTATCAATTGCATTTAAAGATATAGCAAGATTTTCTTCTCCAACTTTAACTAATAATGCAGTAATAATTTGAAGGGTTAATGGCAATTTTATAGTAAATGTACTGCCTTTTCCCTGTTCTGTAGTCATATCAACAGTTCCGTTAAGAGATTGTATTTTAGTCTTTACAACATCCATTCCAACTCCTCTACCGGATATATCTGTTACCTTATCATTTGTACTGAAGCCCTGATCAAATATCAAATTTACTATTTGATCTTCAGTCATACTTTCTGTGTTTATTCCTCTTTCTTCAGCTTTTTCTCTTACTTTCTCCACATTAATTCCATAGCCATCATCTTGAACCTTTATTACTGCCTTAGTTCCTTCTTGATATGCTATAAGTCTTATTTTTCCTACAGGATCTTTACCAGATTTAAGTCTATCCTCTTTTGTCTCTACACCATGATCAGCTGCATTTCTAATAAGATGGATAAGTGGCTCACCAATTTCATCTATGACTGTTCTGTCAAGTTCAGTATCCTGACCTTCAATAATAAGTTCCATGTCTTTATCAAGTTCAACTGATAAATCTCTTACCATTCTTGGAAATCTATTAAATACAGTATCAAGTGGAAGCATTCTTATCTTCATAACTAAATCTTGAAGATCATTAGTAGTTCTAGCTACCTGCTCCAAAGTTTCATTTAATTCAACAAGTTTATAATTTTGACTTATTTGCTCAAGTCTTGTTCTATTTATAACAAGCTCTGAAACCATATTTAAAAATTTATCAAGTTTCTCTAAATCAACTCTAACAGACTGATGAACTTTTTTATGTGTATGCTGAGTTGTCTTTTTAGGACTACTTTTCTTAGCCTTTTCTTGAGCAGCTGGCGTTGGCTTACTTTCAGCTTTCTTTTCTTTATTAGCTTCTTTAGCCTTTTCTTCGCCTTTATTATACTTAGCTTTAAGTTCTTCTTCTGTCAATTGTTCTATTTTTATACTATCTATTTCTGAAATTTCACTTAATATTTCATTTACATCTTTTTCTTCCTTAGTAGTTAAATAAACAAGTTGTATTTCAAACTCAAAGTTTTCTGCTTCAAGATCTTCAGTAGCAGGAATAGATTTTGTAATTTCTCCCCACTCTTCAAGACTCTTAAATATTAAAAAGGCTCTTGCTGACTTAAGTAAAGTTGACTTACTCAAATTAATTTCAACATAAAATGCATTATATCCCTTTTCAATAGCCTGCTTCATAACATTTAAGTCATATTCATTAAGTTCTACGCCTTGATTATCTTTTTTGCTTTCTTCTGCCTTTGCATCACTATTTTCATTACCTTCAGGTGATGCCTGAACATTTGTATCCTTTTTATCAGAATTAACGCTTCCTGATATAGCTTCAAGCTTTGATATGATATCATCAACTGGAACTCCTTCTTCTTCTCCATTTTGAATATTATCTACCATTTGCTCAAGTGTATCAAGACACTTAAATAAGACAGTTACAACTTCCTGAGTAACTTTAAGCTGTCCATCTCTAAATTCTGAAAGGACATCCTCCATTTTGTGAGTCAAAGCTGCCATAGTATTATAGCCCATAGTAGCTGCCATACCTTTTATAGTATGTGCAACCCTAAATATTTCATTTAGCTTGTCTACATTATCTGGCTCCTGCTCCAATTGAAGGAGTGCTTCATTTAAAGTTTGTAAATTATCCATAGATTCTTCTAGAAATATCGACAAATATTGAGATGTATCCATAAATTCCCCTCCTTACAGCTTCCTATAAATAAAAGTAGATGCTTTTTCAAAACCATATTCTTTATAATTATATATACTCTCAGTAGCTCCTACAAAAAGCAATCCACCTTTCTTTAATGACTGACTAAACTTCTTATAAATTTTTTCTTTGACATCTTGATTAAAATATATAACAACATTTCTGCACACTATAAGATCAAAATTGTTATCATAAGAATCCAATATTAAATCATGCTTCTTAAATGTTATCATTTTTTTTATTTTGTCGTCCACGATATATTTATCGCCTATAATTCTAAAATATTTATCTAAATCTTTCTTTTCTACATTTTTTATTTCATTTTCTGCATACTCACCAAGTTTTGCTTTGCCTAATATTGTTGAATCAATGTCTGTAGCTATTATGTTATGCTTTCTAAAACTATCTATTTTATCGAGTATAATTGCAATTGAATATGGTTCAGCACCTATTGAACATGCAGCACTCCAAATTTTAAGTGGTTCCTTATTTGAGTATACCATATTTCTAAGCTCTTTTTCAGCTTCTTTAAATATTTCTGGATTTCTAAAAAACTCTGTAACATTAATAGTTATAAAATCCAAAAATCTCTGCCTTTGATCTTCATCCCTCTTAAGTATTTTAACATACTCATCAATAGATTCAGCTCCTACTCTTGATATTAAGCTTAAGATTCTTCTATGTAATTGATTTTCCTTATAAGCAAACAAATCTATGCCAAATTCTCTTAGCACCCACTTTTTAAATTCGCCTAAATCCATATTTACCTCCTGAAACCTCGTACTATCTTTATTATTTCATCTGATATTCTATCTAATGGAAGAACAATATCTACTTTTCCAGTTTCAAAAGCTGACTTTGGCATACCATATATAACACATGTTGATTCATCTTCTGCAATTGTCACTCCCCCATTATCCTTTATAACTTCTGTTCCCTTTGCACCATCCTTTCCCATGCCTGTTAATACTGCACTAACTATATGCGAATTAAAAATTTTAGAAGCCGAAATAAACAGCTTATCAACTGCAGGTCTAACACCCCATATAGGCGGATCTGTAGTAAGTTTTATTTTATTATTAAAATTAACTTCCATATGATATCCTCCAGGTGCCAAATAAACTTTTCCAGCCTCATATGTTTCTCCATCTTCTGCCTCTTTAACTCGCATTTTACTATTGTCATTAAGTCTATCAGCAAAAGCTTTTGTAAAGCCAACAGGCATATGCTGAACTACAAAAATCGGCACATTCATGTCTTCAGGAAAGTTTGTAATAACCTTGTATAAAGCTTTAGGTCCACCTGTTGACGCCCCTATAACTACTGCTTCTATATTGCTATTATTTATATTACTGTTATCTATATTTTTCACTTTTCTTTCTTTGATAATATTATTCTTAAAACTTACACTTGTTTTTTTATACTCACTTTGACTATATGCTGCCTTTACTCTCTTTATGAGTCCATCTTTTAACTTAGGTATATCAAAGGTTCTTTCAGGTTTTAAAATAAAATCAAAAGCACCTAAATATAGACAATCCATAGTATACTTCACTTCTTTTTGTGAAACACTACTAAAAACTATTACAGCCATATCCTTTTTTAAGTATTTAATAGCTTTAAGTGTTTCAATACCATTCATCACTGGCATTTCTATATCTAGAGTTATAACATCGGGCTGCATAATTTTCAATTTATTTAATAAATCCTGCCCATTTGTCGCGGTTCCTATAACTTCAATGTCTTCACTGGTATTTAACATATCTGATATCAGCTTTCTCATAAGAGCTGAGTCATCTACTACAATAACCTTTATTTTTTCCAAAGTCATCCACTCCACCTAAATTTTCTTAGTTCCCATACCAACTGTCCTAATACTAACGCTTCCATCAAAAGTATCAAAAATCATTGTCCTTCCTTTATTTCCACCAATATCTTCACTTAATAGTGGTACATGGAGCTCACTTAAAATTTTCTTTACTGCAATACCATTTCTATTTCCTATGTCCATGTTCATACTTTTATCTGAAAAGTTAAACATTGAAGCACCACCAGCTATTTTCGCTTTCATATTCCTAGCATTAGCTCCCATCTTCTCCATTTTCTTTACCAATATAGGTACTGCTAAATCAGCAAATTTATAAGGATTTGTAACCTTGCTAAATTGAGTGCTGTCAGGAAGCATTATATGTGAAAGTCCTCCTAATTTATTTTTCTCATCATAAATAGCTATACCAATACATGATCCTAAACCAACAGTTATTATCTTGTTTGGAGAAAGTGCAGCATTAAGATCTGCTATACCAACTCTAATCTCCTTAATTTTTTCTATCTCTTCCATTATCATACCCCAACTACCCTAAAGTAGTTCTTTTTCCTCATCAGTTAGTATTTTTGATATATCAAGAAAAATAACTATATTGTTGTCTGTCTTTATAAGTCCTTTTATATAACGCTTGGAAATACCTGATATTACATTAGGTGGTTCTTCTATATCACTTAAAGCTACATCTCTAACCTCAGACACTAAATCAACAATTATTCCAACCTTACCATTTTCAAGTTTTGAAACTATTACTTTTGTTTCATTAGTAACATCACTATCTGGAAGATTAAATCTTTTAGCAAGAGAAATTACGGGCAATATACTACCCTCATAATTAATCACGCCATCAACAAAATCTGGTACATCTGGAATTTTTGTTGATATTTCATGACCAAGAATTCTTTCAACTTGCATAATATCTGCTGCATAATATTCTTTATTCACAACAAATATAAGTATTTTTACATTGTCATTCATATGTTATCCTCCTATAATAATAATTTATCAACAACAAGTTCATCGTCTTTATCTACATATACATGAATATCCTTGCACGGATTTTCTATAACAGATTCCTTATTGCCAATAGCAAATATGGTATTTTGATAGGCTACTTCAGCATATATATTGCCATTCTTCTCAGTTTGTACTCTTGTAGAAACGCCTCCTATACTTCCAACAACACCACACTTTATTTCATTACCAGCCTTTATAACGCCACCCCTAGCTATGGCATTCTCATTATTAAATATAACATTGTTCCTTGCAGATATATCAGAAATATATTCTCCCTTCCCAGATATAAATACATTTCCTGAACTTTCTATCTTTGAATTTTGGCAATATCCTACACTAACATCTACAGGTACAGAAAGCATTAGCTTAAGCTTAGAAACCTTATCATCGCAAAGTGAAGCAATTCCACTTAGCTCATCAGCATGCTTTATATTTAAGGGTCCCATACCTATTATCTTAGCTTTAAATATATTTATAATTTCAATATTATCACTATCATCCATATCACATATGCTTACAAATTTTTCACACAATCTAGGTATTAACCTAAACTTTCCTTCTAAAAGCACTTTTAAAATTTGGCCATCTGAAACTTCTGCTTTTGGTGCATTATAATTCTTTAATTGTTCAAAAGCTTCTAATAGCTTTTTAATATTTAAGCCTATAGTATTGAGAAACTCCAGTTGCTTTAATACAAATACATCCTCTCCACCCCCACATACGGTAGAGAAAATAGCATTTTTTTCTATAAAAATATTTCCACTAGCAATAACTGTAGCATTCTCAACGTTCTCATCAATTTTAACATTATTTTGAGATTCAACTTTCATGCTCTCATTTACGCTGCCGTGAATAAAAACGTCTCCAACAAATTTTATATTTCCAGTTGTCAAATCCACATCAGAATTAACTTCATGTATTGCTATAACTGAAATTTTATTTCCACTATATACTGGCTCACCTTTTCGCACGGACACAACTGTATTATCGTCCTTAATTTGGCAACCTTCACCAACATTAAGTTTTACTGACTTTCCTTTTTTCTTTTTAGTTTCATTTCCATATATGTCCTTACCATCATGTCCTTCTTTACCAGTATGTCTTACAGCTAATATGGTTCCCTCTTCAACAGCATTAACAAATCCTATACTCTTAAAGTCTATTCTTCCATTTTTGCTTTCCTTGAAGCCATTTTTCTTTCTTACATCAAATTTAAACTCAATATAATCGTCCTCATCATCTTGGGTTTTAATTCCTTGTGCAACTAATACATTCATTGCTCCATCATCTGAAGTACACTTGGACATATTTTCTTCAACTATACCATAAGATATATTTGCTGCCCTTAAAGTATCTAAAAGTTCAGCCTTAGTATATATTGGCGGTTTTTCGGTTCTTAAAATTTCTTCCTGCAGAACTACTCTGGCTGAAGGTTTTGTATCTTTAAGCTTATATATGTTCTTATTAGTATAAGTTATATTTACATATGCACTCATCTTATCTGATGAAACACTTATATCAGCTCTTCTCTCTGGTTTCTCAATTTCATGAAAATAAATTTCTATTATATTAGAGCTGGAAACCTCATTTTCTCCAGTAACTTCTTTTCCATCAATTTTAACATTAATATTTTTAGGTACTACAATTACAGCATTATTACCACCTTCTTTGGGATCTTTAACTATTATCTTACTATTTAGAACTTGAATTGTGCCATTACTATTTTCATGCTGTAATTCTTTATTCTTATTATTCTTATCAATAATTTGAACCTTTATTGATGCCTTCTTTTTAAATATTCCCCTTTTTTCTTCGATTACTTCGTATTTAATATCAGCCTTAGTCAAATTATATTTTTTGCAAGCCTGCACTATGCAATCATCAACTGTGGATCCATTAAAAATTTCATTTTTCATCTAAAAAATCTCCCCATCAAAAAAGTTATTAATTAAAATCATGTTACCTTTAACCCACACATTTTTTACTTAATTTATCGTAAAACTTTACTAAACCTTTATAACTATAATATTTAATTTAATTAATACGGTTTATTAATTATAATACATCTTACTATTATTGTATATTATTTTTTTGATTTCTGCTATTAAAATCTCTAATATATTTCTCTATATATTCGTCATATCCTTTTCTTATACGTTTTATAGTTTGAACTTTTTGAGAATCAAACTTCATTTCATCCACTTCACAAATTGGTAAAACTTTAGGTGATGTCCCTGAAATAAATAATCCATCTAATTTATTTATATCTTTATAATTAATTCTTTTATCTAAAACTTCTAGTCCACAATTTTTGCAAACTTTAATTATAACATCTCGTGTTATACCTGGCAGCACATCCTCTTTAGGGGCCGTGTAAACCTTATTATCCTTTACCATAAATATGTTTGATTTGCTCCCCTCAGTTATATTTCCATTTCTGTCCACAAGTATAGCTTCAAAAACATTCATTTCCTTTATTTTTTTATCAACACTGCTTCTAAAATCTAGATTTATAACCTTAGCATTAGGATTACTTCTTTCTCCATGGTAAATTATTGTTTTAACTCCATTTTCATAGTCCGATTTGTCTGGATACTTATGTGGAATAAAATAACTATAAAAATCAAATTTGTTATCTACATAATTAAATACTAATTTTATATTTCCTATTTTCTTATTATTAGCCTTTACAAGCTCAAATATATTTTCTTCTATTTTATGTTCCGTAACAGGCAACTTCAAATTTTCAATTTTAAATGAATTTTCAAATCTATGAATATGACCATCTAAAAAAAGTGGAATACCATCAATTATCCTAATTACTTCATATAAACATTTTCCTTTGTAATCAAATCCACCATCAAATTTACTTTTATCTTCTACTTTTCCATTATATAAAAAATAACTTCCAGCACATTTCTCCATATTATTATACACTTCTTTCTAAAAAATCTTTGTAAAACAATTTTTATTTCCAATTTAAAGCCTCAATATTATCATCTCTTTTCTTAGGATTTACAAGATATGGATGCCCCACCAATTTAAATAGTGGCATATCGGATAAGGAATCAGAAAACATGTACGATGCCTTAAAATCTACATCTATTTTTTCTTTTTTTAAAAATTCTTTAAGTCTTTTTACTTTTTCCTCACCTTTACAGTTTTCGCCTATGATTTTCCTTTTAAATGCACCTTCCCCACATGTAAATCTTGTTCCAATAATCTTATCAACTTCTTTTATATTATAAAGTTCATTCAAATAAAATTCTGCTGATGCTGATATTAAATATATATCGTATCCTTCACTCTTGAGCTTTTTCATTGTATTAATAGCATCAACATATAATATCTTACTTAATTTTGTATTATAGAATTCTTTAACATACTGTTTCATTTCGTCCTCTTTTACTCCATCTATAAACGAAATAAACATTTCTTTTGCACTTCCTGCATCTAATATTTTAAATACATATAACACACCTGCAATAATTATTTTAGGAAACTTCATTATTATTTTAAAATTCTTTTTAACCATAAATTTATAAAACTCAAATAGAGTTTCTTTTTTAGTTAAAGTGTAGTCAACATCAAATATAGCTAATTTTTTCATTAATTTTTTCTCCTTCTATATATAAAAGCAACTTATTTTTCTGCATATAAAAAGGGATTATGCAAAATGCACGACCCCTTTTACTACATAAGGAAAAAAGCATTACATTCTACACACTATAAGTTTCATGTGATAAAATTTACAATCATATACGAATTAATAAATAATCTCAGATTAAAATAAATTATATATGACTTTTTATTCCTTACAGATTTAATTTTATATGAATAAAATCCAAAATTTCTTAAAGTATCCGACTTGAATATACTTAATTCAAAGCCAACTTAATCACCTAATATAGGTTAATTATTTTTACTCATAATATCTTCATAATACTTTGTAGCAGCTTCAAACTCCTTATCATCAGGTATTACAAGTTCTCCTTCTTCACCTTCACCTACAACTTTAAAAAGGTAAACTGAACCATTTTCAGGATTTTGAACCAAAGCAAACTCATTATCATTATAAACAAAGCCATCTACAACTTCACATGAGACTGCATTGCCATTTTCATCCTCTAATTCAACTACCATGGCTTCTTCAGATCCACAGCCGCCACATCCACAATCGCATCCATGTTCATGTTCATGTTCTCCACAGCCACAATCGCCTTCACAGGAATTTTTTATTTCATCTTCTTTCATTAAAACTTCACTCCTTTTTTTACATCATGTTATCATTCTACCCTTATTTTAATAATTTTAAAAGTCTTTTTTCTAAAATTATTAAAATTTTTCCTAAAAAATAAAATCTATGTATCATACCATAGTCATAAATTATATATTAAATAACTATTAGTATCAAAATCTTTTAAACATAAAAATAAAGGACCCTAAGGTCCTCTATTTTTATTGAGCAGCTAATTTCTTATATCCTTCAAGTCTTTCTTTTGCATCTTTTTCAGTCTTAGCATATAGTTCATCGGCTTTATCAGGGAATACTTTCTTTAATGAAGCATATCTAACTTCACCAAGTAAGAATTCTTTAAAGTTTCCAGTTGGCTCTTTAGAATCAAGAGTAAATGGATTCTTTCCTTCTGCTTTTAATAATGGATTATATCTATAAAGTGCCCAGTATCCGCAGTCAACTGCTTTCTTCTGTTCAACTTGTGATTTACCCATTCCAGCTTTTAAGCCGTGGTTAATACATGGTGAGTATCCTATTACAAGTGATGGACCATGATAACTTTCAGCTTCTTTTAAAGCTTTCATTAATTGATTCTTATCAGAACCCATAGCAACTTGAGCTACATATACGTAACCATAACTCATTGCCATCATTCCAAGATCTTTCTTCTTAGTCTTCTTACCTGAAGCAGCAAATTGAGCTATTGCTGATGATGGAGTTGATTTTGATGATTGTCCACCTGTATTTGAGTAAACTTCTGTATCAAATACAAATACATTTACATCTTCTCCACTTGCAAGTACGTGGTCTAAGCCGCCGTATCCGATATCATAAGCCCAACCATCTCCACCGAATATCCATTGAGATCTCTTAACTAAGTAATCTCTATTAGTGTACATTTCAGCAAGAGCTGGATTTGAATCTTTTTCTTTCTCAAGTAAAGCTGTTAATTTATCAGCTATTGCTCTTGAATTTGTTCCATCATCTTTATTGTCAACCCATTCTTGAAGAGCTGCTTTTAATTCTGCACTTACGCCAGAGTTAATTGCTTCATTAGCAAGATCAGCTAATCTATTTCTTAACTGCTGAGATGCAAGGTTCATACCTAAACCATATTCAGCATTATCTTCAAATAATGAGTTTGCCCATGCTGGTCCATGTCCATTTTCATCAGTTGTATAAGGCATTGAAGGAGCACTACATCCCCAAATTGATGTACAACCTGTAGCATTTGCTACTACCATTCTATCACCAAATAATTGAGTTATAACTTTAGCATAAGAAGCTTCTCCGCATCCTGCGCAAGCACCATTGAACTCAAGAAGTGGTTTCTTAAATTGGCTTCCCTTAACTGTGTACTCATTAGCAACATCTTTCTTCTGAGGAAGAGTTACTGCATATTCAAAGTACTCTGCTTCATAAGCTTGGCTTTCAGCTGGTTTCATAACTAAAGCTTTCTCTTTTGCAGGACAAACTTCAGCACAGTTTCCACATCCAGTACAATCAAGAGGACTTATAACTATTGAGAACTGTAAATCTTCAGCTGATTTAACTCCCATAGCTTTCTTGAATTTCATTTCTTTTGGAGCTTTTTTAACTTCTTCTGCAGTTGCAAGAACTGGTCTTATTACTGCATGAGGACAAACAAATGAACATTGATTACATTGAATACATTTGTCTACATCCCATTCAGGAACATTTATAGCAATTCCTCTCTTTTCATAAGCTGCTGTTCCAACAGGATATGTTCCGTCTTCTTTACCAGTGAATGCGCTAACTGGGAGTTTGTCTCCTTCTTGTCTATTCATTGGTTCAAGTATATCAGTTATGAACTTAGGCTTTGCTTTTTCAGCTTTTGGTGCATCTTTTGCATCAGCCCATGCTGCTGGAACATCTATCTTAACAATAGCTCCAACACCTTGGTCTATTGCAGCATTGTTCATATCAACAACTTTTTGACCTTTTCTACCATAATTTGTTACAACTGCTTCTTTTAAGTACTTAACAGCATCCTCTACTGGAATGATGTTTGCAATTTTGAAGAATGCAGCTTGACAAATCATGTTTACTCTTCCGCCAAGACCAATTGCTTGAGCAATCTTAATAGCGTTTAATGTATAGAAGTTTATGTTATTTTTAGCTATATATTGTTTCATTGCAGCTGGAAGTTTTTCTTCTAACTGTTCTGGAGTCCAGATTGTGTTAAGTAAGAAGTTTCCACCTTTTTTAAGTCCTGCAAGAACATCATATTTATTAACATAACTTTGGTTATGACAAGCAATAAAATCAGCCTTATCTACTAAATATGGTGATTTTATTTGTTTTTTACCAAATCTTAAATGTGATACTGTTATACCACCTGATTTTTTAGAATCATAAGCAAAGTATCCTTGAGCATACATTGAAGTATGATCTCCTATGATCTTTATAGCACTCTTGTTTGCTCCAACAGTACCATCTGATCCAAGACCCCAGAATTTACATGCTTTAGTTCCTTCTGGTGTTGTATCTATTTCAACATTTGGAACTTTAAGAGATGTATGTGTAACATCATCGTTTATTCCGATTGTAAATCCATCTTTTGGTGCATCAGCTTTTAAGTTTTCAAATACTGAATAAATATGAACTGGTAATGTATCTTTTGAACCAAGTCCGTATCTTCCACCAACTATAACTGGTCTGCTTGCTTCATTATAGAAAGCTTTAACAACATCAAGATATAATGGCTCAGCTTCTGAACCAGGCTCTTTTGTTCTATCAAGAACAGCAATCTTCTTAACTGTCTTTGGTATATATTTTAAGAAATGTTTAACTGAGAATGGTCTGTAAAGATGTACTTTTAATACTCCGACTTTTTCTCCTTTAGCCATTAAATAATCAATTGTTTCTTCTACAGTATCGCAAACTGAACCCATAGCTATGATTATTCTGTCTGCATCTTTAGCACCATAGTAATTGAACAAATGATATTCTCTTCCTGTTATTTTGCTTATTTCAGCCATGTAATTTTCAACGATTTCAGGAAGTGCATTGTAGAATTTATTTTGTGCCTCTTTTCCTTGGAAGTAAACGTCTGTACCTTCATTACTTCCTCTTTGAACTGGATGATCTGGATTTAATGCTCTTCTTCTAAATGCATTAACAGCATCCATATCAACTAATCCTCTTAAATCTTCATAATCCATTACTTCTATCTTTTGAATTTCATGTGAAGTTCTGAAACCATCAAAGAAGTTTATGAAAGGAACTCTGCCCTTTATAGCAGTTAAATGAGCTACTGCTGACAAGTCCATAACTTCTTGTACACTTCCTTCAGCAAGAAGAGCACATCCAGTTTGTCTTGCAGCCATAACATCCTGCTGATCTCCATATATATTTAAAGAATGAGTAGCTAAAGCTCTTGCAGTTACATGGAATACTCCAGGTAAAAGTTCTCCTGCAATCTTGTACATATTTGGAATCATCAAAAGCATTCCTTGAGAAGCTGTATATGTAGTAGTTAAAGCTCCTCCTTGTAATGATCCGTGAACTGCACCAGCAGCTCCTGCTTCTGATTCCATTTCCATGATTTTAACTTTTTGACCAAAAAGATTTAATCTTCCTTTTGTTGCCCATTCATCTACGTGTTCTGCCATTGGTGATGATGGAGTAATAGGATAGATTGCTGCAACGTCTGTGAACGCATATGAAATATGAGCTGCAGCTGTATTACCATCCATAGTTTTCATTTTTTTCATGTTGTTTATACCCCTTCCTACAAATTATTTTATTAGGAATTATAGGTAAAATTATAAATTTTGCCTATAAAAGCTTAAGAGCTTGTTACATTTTTAACTATACTATAAAAAATTTTCAAAGCAAAACTTTTCTTTTTTTAATTATCATAACTCTAATGTGAAAATGCTTAGCATTTCTTCATAAATTACAACTTTTCATTTATTTTCTCTTTTTTACTTATCTAAATTTTTTAATGTACAGCTTTTCATTGTACCTATAATGCTAATTAAATTTTAATTTTTGCATTACTTTATATTATATATATCGCTTAAATTATTTTCAAGTTAATTCATCTTTTTCTTCAATTCGTAATTTTTAAAAAATTCCAAACCAACTAGGTTAATATATTATTTTTCCCAGGGAAGCATAGAAAAATTCACCTTGTTTTTATTCTAAGCGAAGTAACAGTATTTTGGAAACTATTTAAATAAAACTCAATAAGATTTGCTCCAAATTATAAAAAGACTTAGAAATTTTAATTTATCTGAGCTTCTTTTCAGCGAGTTATTAAAATTTCTTAGTATTTTTATAATTTGGAGCTTAGTCTTATGAGTTTTATTTAATGTTTCAAAATACTGTTAATTCGTTATCTTTTAATAAAAACCTGTGTCCAGTATATTTGCCCATTACTTGATTTTGCAGCTCCAACTCCCAGCTCTCTATATTGTTTTCCAAGAATATTGGCTCTATGTCCTGGAGAATTCATCCAACCTCTCATAACACTTGCAGCATTAACATATCCATAAGCAATGTTTTCTCCAGCTGCAGCATATGATATGCCATATCTTGTTAGTAGTGAAAATGTTGAACCAAAGGTAGGAGATGTATGCGAAAAATAATTTCTAGTAAGCATATCCTTTGATTTTATTCTGGCAACATTAAAAAGCTGCACATTAGCTTTTAAAGCTGGAAGACCATACTTAGCCCTTTCCACATTTACAAGTCTTAAGACTTCATTTTCTTGACCTGTAAGTCCATTTACTGGAATTTTTATAGTTTCTCCAACATAGATGGCTGTTGACTTTGAGAACTTGGGATTAAGAGAAATTATTTGATTTAAACTTACCCCATTTTTGTTTGCTATCTTTGAAAGAGTATCACCACTTCTGACACTGTAATTTGTATAATTAGCTTGAGCACATACACTACCTGCGCTCATTGATAGCGCAATTAGAATACTCATAAAAAAGCAGCAGATTTTTTTCATAAAATTCATCCTCCTAAAAATAAGTTTTTATTATTTTTAGGAGTTTATTTAAAAAATATTCATAAAGTTGTTATATAACAATCGAAAATATAAACTTTAAAAAAATTAAGAATTAAAAATGAAGAATTAAGAATGATGGTAACTTTTTTTCCGTTTCACTACAAAATACTTCCATTAACACTAGTGGAACTGTTCTTCTATAAAATATAGATTTTCTAGAGTAACATGGTGGAATACCATCCTTCATTCTTAACTCTTGATTGATCTTTCAACAAACGAGTTATTAAAATTTCTCAGTATTTTTATTATTTTGTAGCCTTATTTGTATGAATTTTAATTTAGATTTTCAGTAGTGATAGCGTATAAAAATCTTCCTTGCCCTTATTCCAAGCGAAGTAACAACATTTTGGAAACAATTTAAATAAAGCTCAATAAAACTTACTCCAAATTATAAAAAGACTTAGAAATTTTAATTTGTTTGAGCAATCACCCCAGCGAGTTATTAAAATTTCTTAGTATTTTTATAATTTGGAGCTTAGACTTATGAGCTTTATTTAACGTTCCAAAATACTGTTACTTCGCAACTTTTTTGTATTTTTCTATTACATTTATTATATTTTGTACACCATTTTTTACAGGACTTAAATTCATGCTATTTATATACTTTTTCTTATTTTTTTCAAGTTCAATAATTTTATTAACCAGTAAAGATGGATTTAATTCTTCTTCTTCTATTACCACACTATACCCATTCTTTTCAAAAGATCTTGCATTTAAAATTTGATCCCCTCTACTTGATTTTTTAGAAAGTGGAATGAGTACATTAGGTTTTTTAAGAGCTAAAAGTTCAAAAATTACATTAGCTCCTGCTCTTGAGACTACTAAATCCGCCGCATTCATAACATGAGGTAGTTGCCAGGATATATAATCAAATTGCTTATATCCCTTAGTACTGTTTAAACTTTCATCTATATTACCTTTACCGCAAATATGGACTATATCATATCTCTTAGTAAGTTCTTTTAAACTTTTTCGAATATTTTCATTTATAACCTTTGAGCCAAGACTTCCACCTATTACTAAAAGTACAGGTTTATCACCAGAAAAGCCACATACGTCAAGGCCTTTTAATTTGCTTCCCTTAAATAATTCTTCCCTTATAGGTGTACCTGTTAGTGTACCTTTATTATTTTTTATATTTTTAAGAGACTCAGGAAAAGTTACGCAAACTTTTGTGCAATAAGGTGCAGATATCTTATTTGCAAGTCCCGGTGTTATATCAGATTCATGAGCTATTACTGGTATCTTACAAAAATGTGCAGCTATAACAACAGGTACAGACACAAAACCACCTTTAGAAAAAACTATATTGGGTTTTTCCTTCCTTAATATATTAATAGATTGAAATACACCTAAAATAACTTTAAATGGATCAGTAAAATTTTTAATATCAAGATATCTTCTCAGCTTCCCACTAGATATATAATGATAATTTATTTTTTCCTTTTCAATTATATTTCTTTCTATACCATTTTTTGTTCCTATGTACTGCACTTCATACCCAAGTTCTTTAAGTTTGGGGACAAGCGCTAAATTGGGTGTAACATGTCCAGCTGAACCCCCGCCCGTCATTATTATTTTTAGCTTTTTCATAACTACACTCCTTTTCATAATTATAACGTTTCAATTTAAAATCATTTTTCATAAAATTCATTATAAAGCTGGTATATAACAGTTCATGCACTGCTATAATAACTTTAAAAATAAATCATCTAAAATATTGTATTACTATTTGTATATTTACATTTCCATTATATTCATTTATATCAGGGTAAAATGCAATATCAAGATAAATATTATTGTCTAATCCATTATACATTTTATTCATTTCACTAGCACCAAACTTATCTATAACTATATTTTGAAATTTCTCTATATCACCAAAAAATATTCCCTCAATATATTTATTATTTTTTGATAGAAGCTTTAATTTTAAAACATTATGATTTTGTCCTATTATTCTAGCATTTACTAACTTTGCGTTTTTTTCACCAAATATTGGCTTAGGATTGCCCTTTCCAAAGGGTTCTAATAAACTCAAATCTGTAATAAATTTATAATTTATATTATCAAGAGGCATTCCCATATCAAGAGTTATTTTAGGTATTAAATCTTCTTCGCTTAATTTTGTATTTTCATTTAATTTCTTTCTCAAGACATCAATATTATCTATACTTAAGGATAATCCTGCTGCCATGGGGTGTCCACCAAAATTTGATAATATATCTTTACATTTTATTAATTCCTCAAACATATTGTATTCTTCTATGGATCTTCCTGAACCCTTGGCTCCATTTTTTGTTTTTGTCAAAACTATTGTAGGCACATTATACTTTTCTCTTATTCTACCTGCAACTATTCCTACTATACTTTCATGTACATCTGGTATATATATTACAAATACTTTGTCATCTTTTATCCCCGTATTTTCAATTATATTAACTGCTTCTTCTAAGCCCCTTTGAGTCATGTCCTTTCTTTCATTATTAAACTCAAAAAGTTCTTTTGCTAATTTATCCGCCTCTTTTTCATCTTTTGTTATTAATAGTTCAAGTCCCCTTTTGGCAGAATCAAGCCTACCAGTAGCATTTATACATGGTCCTATTACAAAGCCAAGATGATATGTAGAAATTTTTTTATCCTCAATGCCAGTTTGTCTTATAAGTGCTTTTAAGCCTACATTTTTAGTCATATTAAGCATTTCAAGACCTCTTTTAACAAAAATTCTATTTTCATCAACTAAATCTACTACATCGCATACTGTTGCAATAGCAACAAATTCACATAAATTATAGCATTCCTCTTTATTTATCTTCAATTTCTCATATAAACATTGTATTAGTTTAAAAACAACACCTGCTCCACATAGGCTTTTAAATTTGTATTCACATTCATTTTGTTTTGGATTTATTATAGCATCTGCCTCTGAACTTAAAAATTTTCTTATACCTTTTTCATTTTCCACAAATGGTATATCATGATGATCTGTAACTATAACTGTAAGCCCAAGCTTTTTAGCATAATTAATTGGCTCTATAGCTGCAATACCATTATCACACGTTATTATAGTATTAACATTATCTTTTACACATTTTTCTATTAAATTTATGTTTATCCCGTATCCATCTTTCACTCTGTCTGGTATATCATAGTCTACTTCAGCACCACATCTTTTTAAAGCTGTAAAAAGTAAATATGTACTTATAACTCCATCAACGTCATAATCACCTATTATTCTAATATTACTTTTATCTTTTATTTTATTTTTTAATATGGTACATGCTTTTTCCATATCCTTCATCTGACATGGATTATGTAATTTTTTTAAATCTGGATGTAAAAAACTATTTATCAAATTTACATTATTAATATTTCTATTAATAAGAAGTTTTCCCAGCACTTCACTTATACCAAATTTTTTAGCTATAGATTTATAATCAGCTTTTTTATTTCTAACAAACCATTTCTCCAACTAATAAAACACTTCCTTTAGCATCAAATCATAATTAAGGGACATCCCCCATAGCTTACATGCATTTCCCATGAAATCGCTCAAACAAAAAGCGATGGCTATTTAATAATGCCACCGCCAACTAAAATATCACCATCATAAAACACAACAGATTGACCTTTAGTTACCGCTCTTTGTGGTTTTTCAAATTTAACTTTTACATGTTCATCGTCTATAGAATATATAGTAGCTTTAGCTGGACTTGCTTTATATCTTATTTTAGCTTGAACTTCCATAGAATTATTAAGCTTATCAAAAGGTATAAAATTATTTTTAATTGAAACTAATTCGTCTTTAAATACGTCCTCTTCATCACCTATTACTACTTCATTTTTCATTGTATTTATATTGGTTACAAACACCTTTTTACCTGCTGATATGCCAAGCCCTTTTCGCTGACCTATAGTATAATAAACTATTCCTTTATGTCTGCCTAGTACTCTTCCAGTCTTATCTACAAAATTTCCAGCTTTAATTTTCCCGGGACACTCCCTTTTTATAAAACCACCATGATCATTATCAGGTATAAAACATATTTCTTCGCTGTCCTTTTTATCAAACACATTTAAGCCTATTTCTTTTGCAATTTCACGAATATGTTCCTTTTTATAATCTCCACATGGCATTAAAGTATGTTTAAGCTGATATTGTGTCATATTGTACATAACATACGTCTGATCTTTTTTATCATCCTCAGATTTCTTTATTAAATATCTACCATTTTCCTCTATGATTCTACAGTAATGTCCTGTAGCAACATAATCAGCACCTAACTCTTGAGCTTTCTTTAAAAGTGCATCAAACTTTATATATTTATTACAAGCGACACAAGGATTTGGAGTGTGTCCTTTTAAATACTCATCTATAAAATAATCTATTACCTTTTCCTTAAATATGTCTGTAAAATTAATTACATAAAAAGGTATGCCTATCCTATATGCTACTCTTCTCGCATCCTCAACAGATGAAAGCGAACAACATCCACCCTCAAGTTCAGTGTAAAAAGCATCATCAGGTGTAAGTTTCATTGTTATTCCTATTACATCGTATCCTTGTTGTTTTAATAGATATGCAGCAACCGAACTATCAACCCCACCACTCATACCTATAACTACTTTTTTATTCATTTTGCATCACCGCCATTTCCTTATCTAGCAAATTCCTTTAGTTTATCCACAACATATAAAACTTCCTCTTCTGTGGTAAATTTTCCTATTGTAAATCTTATTGAACTTTGTGCTTCTTCCTTAGATATACCCATTGCCATGAGAACATGCGATGGTTCCATTGCTCCTGCCTGACATGCACTTCCAGCTGATGCCGCTATTCCTTCCATGTCAAGTTTAAACAAAATGCCTTCACCATCTTTTCCATTAAAACATAAATTTATGTTATTTGAAAGCCTTTTTTGGTTTAATACCCCATTTAATTTTACACATGGTATCTCTAATGCCTTTTCAATAAATAAATTTCTTAATTTTTCCTGCCTTATACTTTCATCTTCAAGATCTTCTGATACAATTTGAAGTGCTTTAGCTGTTCCAACTATACCTGGAACATTCTCTGTTCCGCCCCTCCTTCCTCTTTGCTGTCCTCCACCATATATAATATTGTTTATTTTAGTTCCCTTTTTTATGTATAATATGCCAACACCTTTAGGGCCATAAAATTTATGTGATGATAAACTAAGTAAATCAACTTTCATCTTTTGGACATCTAGTTTTAAATGGCCTGCTGCCTGAACTGCATCTGTATGAAAAATTATATTTCTTTGCCTACATAAATTTCCTATTTCGTCCACTGGCTGAATACTTCCTATTTCATTATTAGCCGTCATAATGGATACAAGTATAGTATCTTTCCTTATACTTCTCTTTAGATCATCTATGGAGATAAAACCATTTGAATCTACAGGAAGATATGTTACTTCAAACCCTTCTTTTTCTAAAAACTTACATGAATTAAGTACTGCATGATGTTCTATTGATGTTGTTATTATATGTTTGCCTTTATTTCTATTTGCAAAAGCAGTGCCGATTATTGCCCAATTGTCACCTTCACTTCCTCCACTGGTAAAAAACACTTCATAAGGTTTGCAGTTTAAAGCTCTTGATATTGCTATTTTCGAGTCATCAATTGCAATTTTACTCTTATTAGCCAGAGAATATATTGAAGATGGATTCCCGTAATATTCTGTAAAATATGGCATCATTTCATTTACAACCTCTTTTAAAACAGGGGTTGTTGCAGAATAATCCATATAAATCATCTTTTTCATTATCTTCATCTCCTCTTTTATTTATACAATTTTCACACTTTAGAAAAGTTAAAAATGATGGTAACTTTTTCTCCGCTGCACTGCGAAAAACTTTTAACCTTATAAATACCTCCATTTTCACCATTGGAAATGTTCTTTTCTAAAATGTAGATTTTTCATAGCAAAGCGAAGGAAAATCCTTCTTAATTCTTAATTTTCTTTTTACGTTTTTGCGTAGCTTTATTTTTACATTCAATAAAAAACTTCGAGTCATTTATAAACGCATAGAGCTGTTTCAAAATATTTTTGAAACAGCCCTTAAATTTTCACTTTATTATATTATACTACAACTTATAGAGTTCACAAAGTGAAACTTAAGTTATATGTGCTCTAAAGCACTATCATCAAAGCATCATGGTGCACATATAACTTAATAGTTAAAATAGGAACCCTTTATTAATCAAATATAGGCATTGATAAATATCTTTGACCGCTGTCAGGAAGAATTACAACTATATTCTTTCCTTTAAATTCTGGTCTCTCAGCAACCTTTTTAGCTGCGAATAGTGCTGCTCCAGAAGATATTCCAGCAAGTATTCCTTCTGTTCTTACAAGTTCTTTAGTTGCAGCAAAAGCATCTTCATTTTTAATCTGAATTACTTCGTCAACCACACCTGCATCATATACTTCAGGAATAAATCCTGCTCCAATTCCCTGTATTTTATGAGGACCTGGCTTTCCACCTGAGAGTACGGGTGAAGTTGCTGGCTCTACAGCTATTATTTTTACATTAGGATTTTTCTTCTTAAGCGTTCTTCCAATTCCAGTTATAGTACCACCTGTTCCAGCTCCTGCAACCACTGCATCAACTTTTCCATCAGTATCTTCCCATATTTCAACTGCTGTTGTAACTTCATGTATAGCTGGATTTGCTGGATTATTAAATTGTTGAGGTATAAATGAATTAGGATTTTCAGCTGCAAGTTCATTTGCCTTTTTAATAGCACCAGACATACCTTCAACTCCTGAAGTTAAAACAATCTCTGCACCATATGCTGTTAAAAGCTTTCTTCTTTCAATACTCATTGTCTCAGGCATTGTAAGTACTAATTTATATCCTTTAGCAGCAGCAATAAATGCAAGACCAACACCTGTATTACCACTTGTAGGTTCTATTATAACTGTGTTTTTATCTATTAATCCCTTTTCTTCTGCATCCTTTATCATCGAATAAGCAATTCTATCTTTTATACTGCCTGATGGATTAAAATATTCTACTTTTCCAAGAATATTTCCACCAACTTTATTTTTTTCTTTGTAATTTGAAAGTGCTACTAAAGGAGTTTTTCCAATAGTCTCAATTAAATTTTTATAAATTTTACCCATAATAAATCACCTCATTTAATTTATGAAACATATCTGTTTAGTAGGAAAATATGTTTTAAAAATTATCTATACTTCTTTAACAATATAGATAATTCTTCAAGTACATTAAATGTAATACATATAACTTGAATTTATTGTATTACTATAATTAATAACTAAATCCTCTAAAGTAATTGAAACAACTACTTCTTCAATTGCCTCATTAATTTTTGACCAAACACTATTTCTTATAAAATTATCAAGCTTATCTTCACTTAGTACTGCATCTTCATCTCTCTCTACAACAGAAAGATCTCCTTCAAGAGCATTCAATATATCGAGTACTGTCATTTCCTTCATGCTTTTTCCTAAAACGTATCCACCTTGAGATCCTTTTCTTCCCTTAACAAGACCTTTTTTTCTAAGTGCAGAAAAGATTTGTTCAAGATACCCCTCAGATATATTTTCCCTTTGAGATATGCTCTTAAGGGTAACAATATCATTTACAGAATTTACAGCTAAATCAATCATTGCCTTTAATCCATAGCGTCCTTTAGTTGATATTTTCATATACATTTCACCTATTTATAGTTTCTTTATTAATTTACTATGTTTTTATATTACGACTAAACATTTTACTTGTCAAGTAATTTTAAAAATTTATTGTTTTGAGTATTTTAATTATTCGCTATTGCAATAATTTTTAAAATTTTATATTTTATTTGTTCATAAAATATTCTTTTTTGAAGCAAAATACTGTAAAATAGAATTATGGGTATGTTAAATTTTAAAATTAATTCAAAATATTCATTTTACTATTTCTATTTAATTGAAAGAGGGGTTTGATTTGTTAAAAAAGGAAATTATTGCAATGATTCTTGCGGGTGGTCAAGGCAGCCGACTTGGAATCCTAACAAGAAAAACTGCAAAACCAGCAGTACCTTTTGGTGGCAAATACAGAATTATTGATTTCACGCTAAGTAATTGTTCAAATTCTGGAATTGACACAGTAGGTGTTCTAACTCAATATAAGCCATTAGCATTGAATTCTCATATAGGCATTGGGAGTCCCTGGGATTTAGATAGAAGCAGTGGTGGTGTTAGTGTTCTTCCTCCTTATATGGGTGAGAGTGGTGGAAACTGGTATAAAGGCACTGCTAACGCTATTTTCCAAAATAGACACTTTGTAGATGCTTATGATCCAGATTATGTAGTTGTACTATCTGGAGATCATATATACAAAATGAACTATGAAAAAATGCTTGATTATCACAAAAAGATGAAAGCAGATGCAACTATTGCTGTATTTGAAGTTCCAATAAAAGAAGCAAGTAGATTTGGAATTATGAACACAGATGAAAATGATAGAATAAATGAATTTGAAGAAAAACCAAAAAAGCCAAAAAACAATCTTGCTTCTATGGGAATATATATTTTCAACTGGAAACTTCTAAAAAGATTTCTAAAAGAAGATGATGAAGATAAAACCTCAAGTAATGATTTTGGAAAAAATATAATTCCAAACATGCTTAAAGCAGGTAAAAAACTTTACGCTTACAGATTTAATGGCTATTGGAAAGATGTTGGGACAATAGAAAGCTTATGGCAGGCAAATATGGATTTATTAGATGATAGTAATAAACTTAATATTTATGACACCAAATGGAGAATTTATTCCGTAAACCCAACAATGCCTCCTCAATACATAGCTTGTAACTCTAATGTCAAGGGTTCACTTGTAGTTGAAGGATGTATAGTTTTCGGTAAAATCACTAATTCGGTATTATTTCCTGGTGTACATGTTGGTAAAAACACTGTAGTGACTGATTCGGTCATAATGCCAAATGTAAAGATTGGTGATAATGTAGTTATAAAAAGATCAATAATAGGCAGTGGTGCTAAAATAGATGACAACTTAGTTATAGAAGGAAAAGATAATATCGCTGTGGTAGGTGAAGGAAGTAGAGTAAAAGAAAGCATTGCACAATAACATGTTGGGGGAGGATTAAAATGCTAAATAATTATATGTCAATTTTAAGTTTAAATGAAAACGACGAAAATATTAAAAGCCTTACGAAAGCAAGACCTTTAGCTTCTATACCAATTGCAGGAAGATATAGAATTATAGATTTTACACTTTCAAACCTTGTGAATTCCGGCATACAAAATATTGGTATATTAACGCAAGGTAAATCGAGATCTCTCATAGATCATTTAGGTTCGGGTAAGCCTTGGGACTTAGATAGGAAAATCAATGGACTTTTTATATTTAATTTTGGAGGAGTTATTTCATCTTTAAGTGATGTTGAAATGTTAAAAGGAAACATGGAATATTTGTACAGGAGTAAACAAGAGAAGGTTGTTTTATGCTCTTCCGCTATGATATGCAATATAAATTTTGAAAAAGCAGCAAAATTTCATGAGGATTCTAATAAAGATATAACTATTATATATAAAAAAATAAATGATGGCACAAATCATTTTCTAAATTGTGATGTACTAAATATTGACGAGAATAATTCTGTACTCAGCGTAGGTAAAAATACGGGAATAGATAATAATCAAAATATATCAATGGAAATGTTCATTATGGATAAGAGTCTTTTAATCGATATATTAAATAATTGTATAAAAACAGGTTATGTTTCATCTTTAAAAGAATGGATTTATAGGAATATAAGCAAATTCAGTGCAAATGCATATGAATTTAAAGGATATGTAGAATATATAAACTCAGTAAAAACCTATTATAAAGTTAATATGGATATGCTTAATCTTGATATTAATAGAGAATTATTTTTTAAAAACGGACTCATATATACTAAAGTAAAAGATGAAGCACCTACAAAATATTTTAATGATTGTTCTGTATCAAATTCATTAATAGCCAATGGTTCTTTAATACAAGGATATGTTGAAAACAGTATAATAGCAAGAAGAGTGATAATTCTTAAAGGGGCTAAAATAAAGAATTGCATTATAATGCAAAACTGTATTATAAATGAAAATGCCGATCTAACAAATGTAATAATTGATAAAAATGTTACAATTGATGCAAACACCGTTTTAAAGGGTGGAAATGAATTTCCTTTAGTTATAGAAAAAAAATCTCTTTATTCTGTAAGTTAATTTCGCAAGAAATATTATTATATATTTTTAGTAAATCTTTATAGTAAATGCAGCAAATGAGTTTATGATTATTTTAATTTTAATTACAAATTCATTTGATTTTTCCAATTACAAAAGGAGGTAAATTGATTTGAAAATTTTATTTGTTTCGTCTGAAAGCTACCCTTTTATAAAGACAGGCGGTCTTGGCGATGTATCTTATGCACTTCCAAAAGCTCTTAGGAAAATAGGTATAGATGCAAGGGTTATAATTCCAAAATATTCTGATATTCCAAAGCACTTTAGATATAACACAAGTCATATTGCAAGTTTTGGAGTCCCCGTAGGATGGAGGAGTCAATATGGCGGACTAGAATATTATGAATATGATGGTATTCCTTTTTATTTTATAGATAATGAATATTACTTTAATAGATCTGGTTTATATGGTTATTATGATGACGGTGAAAGATTTGCCTATTTCTCAAGAGCAGTATTACAGGCTATAACCTATATGGGTGATTTTAATCCTGATATTATACACTGCAACGACTGGCAAACAGCAGTTATTCCTGTTCTTCTTAAAGATCATTATAGGGACTACAGCAATTATAATCATATTAAAACTATATTTACAATACACAATTTAAGGTATCAAGGTGTTTTTGATAAATGTGTTCTAAGTGAACTTTTATGTTTGAATGAAGGATATTTTAATGAATATGGCCTTAAATTTTATGATGGCGTTTCTTTCATGAAAGGTGGGCTTTTATTTGCAGATAAAATTTCCACTGTAAGCAGAACATATGCAGATGAAATTAAAACACCGTATTACGGAGAACATTTAAATGGTCTTTTAAACACACGCTCATGCGATTTATGGGGTATCGTAAATGGAATTGACTATGACATATTAAATCCTAAAACTGATAAAGATATATTCTTTAATTATGATGCTTCAGACTTTACAAATAAAGTTAAAAATAAAACAGCTCTTCAACAGATGCTAAATTTGCCTGTAAATGAAAACATACCACTCATAGGTATAGTTTCAAGACTTGTAAGTCAAAAAGGATTAGATTTAATATCGTGCATATTAGAAGATTTACTTCAAGATGGCATACAAATTGTAGTCCTTGGTACTGGAGATACCGAATACGAAAATATGTTCAAATATTTTGCCTCCAAATATCCTAATAAATTATCTGCAAATATTAGATTTGATAACAGCCTGGCTCAAAAGATATACGCTGCATCTGATATGTTCTTAATGCCTTCAAAATTTGAGCCATGCGGAATAGGTCAACTAATAGCGCTTAGATATGGTAGTATGCCTATTGTAAGAGAAACTGGTGGTCTTAAGGATACTGTTCATCCGTTTAATCCTTTAACCAGTGAAGGTAATGGTTTTTCTTTTACAAATTATAATGCATACGATATGCTTCATACTATAAGATTTGCTGAATATTTTTACTATAACGAAAAAGATAATTGGCATAAACTTATAAGTACTGCTATGAATGAAGATAATAGCTGGAATAAGTCAGCTTACATTTACCGAGATTTGTATAATTCAGTACTTTAGCCATAAATAATTATTTGTTAACACCTTGGATTATTTTACAAACTGTATAAATAAATTAATTTGGGAGGGAAAGTATTATGCAAAAAACAACATCAAAAAAAAGAAGTTCAAAATCAAAAACTGCATCTAAAGCAGCTGATAAAGAAAAAAAGACTTCTACATCAAATACTGATGTTTCTATTGATTTAAAGCCAAAAGAGATTTCAACCAATGTAAAACCAAAAACTAAAAGATCAGGCAGTTCAAAATCAAAAACTACTGCTAGAAAAAAGACCTCATCTACTTTAAAGAAGCAAGAACAAATAAGAGAAACTGTTAAAACACCATTAGTAAAAGAAGAAACCAAAGAAGCTATTAAAAATGAGATCAAAGGAGCAGTTAAAGAGCCTCCTAAGGAAGCAGTTCAAAAACAAAGCAGGAATAAAAATATTAATGTAACTTTTATTGTTAATAATACAGTAACTTCTATAGGAGAAAATATATTTATATCTGGAAATTCAGAAGTTTTGGGAAACTGGGATATAGACAAAGCGGTTAAATTAGATACAGATAAATCTTTATATCCTACATGGAGAAAAGATATACACTTACCTTTAAATACTGAAATTGAATTTAAATTTTTATCTATAAAAGACTGTGGAGATCACAAAGATGTAACATGGGAGAATTCAGAAAACAGGATATTAATTGTCAACGAAAATACAAAAGTATACGAATGCAACTGGAAATAGAAACAAAGGGAAGTAACTTTGATTTGGAACATTAAAAAGGTTCTATAAATCTTATCATAAATGGGGTTTTTGTCAAAGACCCATTATCCTTCTTTATAAAATACAGGCAATCTTAATGTTTACGGTTAATAACCTTGATTTAAAGGATTGTATAAACCTTTTATAATATAGAGATTGCCCATATTAAGTAAAGAAGGATAATGGGCAAAGCCCAAACCTCGTGTATGATAACATTTATTAGAACTTTTTTAAATCGTTCCTTCATCAAAGTTATTTCCCTTTAGGAGTAAAGCAAGGAAAAAATTCCTCCGTACCTACGGAATTTTATAAATCTTATCATAGATGGAGTTTGGGTCGTAGATTCATTATCCCTCTTTATAAAATATAGGCAATCTTGATATTTACGACTAATAGCTTTGATTTAAAGGCTTATATAGATTTTTTATAATATAGAGATTGCCTATATTAAGCAAAGAAGGATAATGGGCAAAGCCCAAGCCTCGCATATGATAACCTTGCTTTTATTCTAAGCGAAGTAATAGTATTTTGAGAACGATTTAAATAAAATTCAATAAGACTTGCTTCAAATTATAAAAAGACTTAGAAATTTTAATTTGTTTGAGCTTTTTTTCAGCGAGTTATTAAAATTCCTTAGTATTTTTATAATTTGGAGCTTAGCCTTATGATTTTTATTTAATGTTTCAAAATACTATTACTTCGCAATATTTATTCTCTATCTTTTCTCGTTTATGTGCATAAATCCCATATTAAATATTCCCTTTATATGTTCATCATCAAGAGAGTAATATACAACCTTTCCATCTCTTCTGTATTTAACAAGTTTTGCCTGCCTTAATACCTTTAGTTGATGTGATATTGCGGACTGCTTCATTTGAAGTAAATAAGCTATGTCACATACACACATTTCAGCTTTAAAAAGTGCACAAATTATTTTTATTCTAGTACTATCTCCAAAGACCTTAAATAAGTCAGAAAGATCATATAATTCCTCTTCATCAGGCATTTCATCCTTTACTTTTTCAACTATATCTACATGTATTACATTAGTTTCACATACTTCATTATTATTTTCATTTTCAGCCATATAATTCATCCTCCTAACATATTCATATGAATATATGTTCACATAAATATATTAACATTGTATTAGCAAAAACACAATGTTAATTCGCTTTTGGAGTAAAACAGCGAATTAAAATTTACCTTGCTTTTATTTTAAGCGAAGTAATAGTCTTTTAAAAACAATTTAAATAAAACTCAATAAGTCTTGCTCCAAATTATAAAGGCACTCTTATCATATACGAGTTATTAAAAGCTTAGCTTTACATAAACTTTTAATTCAGATTTTCGGTAGCGCCAGCGGAAGAAAATCCTCCTTGCCTTTATTCTAAGCGAAGTAATAGTATTTTGAAAACAATTTAAATAAAACTCAATAAGTCTTGTTACAAATTATAAAAAGACTTAGAAATTTTAATTTGTTTGAGCTTTTTTTCAGCGAGTTATTAAAATTTCTTAGTATTTTTATAATTTGGAACTTAGACTTATGAATTTTATTTAATGTTTCAAAATACTATTACTTCGCTTATTTAATCTTAATATTAAATTTCAAATCATCTCTAAATTCAACATTACTAAAATCATTGGTATATATAACATATTTCTCATTAGGCTTTAACGCCTCAAATACCTTTGTAAATTCATTAGGATTCTTGTCACTTCTTTTAACATAGTCTTTAATATCAATATCATTTCCCTTAGAATCTTTTATTAAAATGTCCTGTGCCTGAAAGTAAGGTGCCTTTCCTTCTGCTGTATATTTAACTATAGTTTTATCCTTTTCTTTTTCGATTTCATTTATTATAATCTTCCCCATACTTCCTTGCTTAAGTTCTATCGGACATGCTACATCTGTACTTTGGCTGACTTCCTTTGGCTTTTTTGTTTTAATTTTAATAGGCGTTTCTTTACCATTCTTTGACAGCTGTACTCCACCTCCAGCTGATGGTATTATCCTACACGGAACAATAGTAATATATTTAGGTAGTTTCTTTAAACTAACGTAGTCCATTTCACTAGTAAAAATTCCTGTTTTTAAATCTCTTGATCCTCCACCTAATCCTTTAGGTATAAGTTCTATTCCTCTATCATCAAAAGCTATCCAATAATCATACTTACATAATTCACTACTGCTGTCTTTGTACTTAGATTTACCGCTTAAATCAATAGATGTATCAATTGGTGAAAGAGTAACCTTGTCTACACTTATATTACTATCTGGAAATTTCAGCTTTAAGTTTGGTTTAATAACTTTACTAGCTTTGACTAATTCCCTTTTAGATGCTGTAAATGCTATATTCCAGTGACCTTTTATATTACCAATCTCCTCTACCTTTAGAGCTATATTATAATTTTCAGTATCCTGCGGCAATTTTGTATGAATTTCTTCAGTACCTACATATGTGTTGTCATTCTCATAACTTCCTGTGCTGCTGCCATTTGATCCCGAAAGCATTTTACCATTTATCTTTAAAAATCTACTAAAACCTGAAACCTCTAAATCATTAATTTTTTTCTTACTTTTAATTGTATATCCTAAAATAACTTTTGAATCATCTGCTAGCACCTCATTTATAGTAATCGTTACTCCACCATAAGATGCACTTCTATTAACACTTTGAGAATATTTAGCATAATCTCCATTAAAGCCAAACTTATCATTTAAAGTTTGCGTTATAGAATTCAAAATTGGTATATTCTTAGCAAATGCAGGTGAAACTGTTCCTATTCCTATAATAAAAACTAAAGCTGCTGCCGCTGCCACTGAACTATATTTTATTACCTTAAATCTTCTATTTCTTTTTATTCTCTTATTTAAATTTTTCTTTATTTTTTCTTTCTGGGATTCAGATACATCTTCCTTAAAATCATTTGCTTCTTTTTCATCCATTTTTACATAATTGAATAATTTGTATATGTCTTTCTCTTCCAATTTAAAATTTTTACTTTTCATTATAAAAGCTCCCCCTTCAAACTTGTAAGTTTGCCTTTTAAAAATTTGCGTCCTCTCGAAAGCCTTTTATCAACCAAATTTCTGTTAACTCCAAATACTCTTGCTATGTTTTCTATATCCTCATGCAAAAAATATCTTCGTATAAATATTTCTCTATCTTCTTCCTTCATAGTATTTATAACTTGCAAAATTTCCTTTTTGTTTTCCTTCGATATGAGATTTTTATCAATACTAAAACTATCCTTTAAATCATAGTCATCTATATTTTCATTCTTACTTTCCTTTAAAAGTTTTCTCATATAATCTATTGCCTTATATTTCGATATTGCTGCAATCCAACACTTAAAATTTCCCTTTTCTATGTCAAAACTTTCAATATTATTCCAAACAGCCCAAAACACATCACTTGCACACTCCTCTACATACTCTGAATTTAAAGTAGTCCTTACTACCTTAAATACCAAGTTACTGTACTCGTCTACTACGAATTCTAAGGCTCGTGGATTTTTTTCCCTTATTTGCTCTATAAAATTTTCTTTGTTTATATTCACATCTTTTTCCTCCCTAAGAAGCTTCTCATAAATTAATACGAAACTTTTTAAGACATTCTGACCTTGATATTCCTATCTTTTAAAATTATATAGAAATTACTAGCCTGTATCAATTAAACTCTACAAAGCATACTATGATATATAAGCAAACTTTAAAGAAGAATGGTGATAATATGTGTGGAATAGCTGGATATGTTAACTTTAAAAGAAATTTAATTGATAAAAAAGCTGTCATAGAAAAAATGACAGACACTCTTATAAAAAGAGGCCCAAATGAGAAAGGTTACTATATATCAAAAAACGCCCTATTAGGTCACAGGCGTCTTGTAGTCGTTGATCCAACAGGTGGAAGTCAACCAATGATAAAAGTTCATAATGGTAAAAAGTACATTATAGTGTATAATGGTGAGCTATATAATACAGAAGATGTACGAAAAGAGCTCCTAAAAGAAGGATATAGTTTTTCATCCTACTCCGATACAGAAGTTCTCTTAACAGCTTATATACACTGGAAAGAAGATTGTTTAAAGCACATAAATGGTATTTTTGCTTTTGCGGTATACTCAGAAAATGACAAAAAGATTTTCCTCGCAAGAGATCCCCTTGGAGTAAAACCTTTATTCTATACTATAAAAGATAATAATTTAATTTTTGGCTCTGAAATAAAAACTCTTCTTGCAACCCCCCTTGTAGAACCAATTTTGACTAAAGAGGGTTTAATGGAAATATTCGCCCTTGGACCTGCTCGTGATCTCGGAAGTGGTGTTTTAAAGGATATTTACGATATTCCACCTGCAAACTACGCTGAGTTTACAGAACATGGCTTTAAACTTCAAGAATACTGGCATTTAACCTGTAAACCTCATCCTGAAAATGCAGAGGAAACAGCAGAGCATATAAAAATATTGCTCACAGATGCTATAAAACGTCAATTATATGCCGATGTTCCTGTTTGTACTTTCCTATCAGGCGGGCTTGACTCAAGTATAATTTCAGCCGTTGCAGCTTCTGAATTTAAAAAACAGGGTAAAACATTAAATACTTACTCTATTGATTATAAGGATAATGAATTGTATTTTAAAAACGATAATTTCGTAATAACCCCTGATAGTGTATGGGCTGAAAAAATGCATAAATTTATAGGCAGCAATCATCATAATATAATAAATGATAATTTGGAATTAGCCTCTGCTCTATATGATGCTGTAAAAGCAAATGATATTCCAGGTATGGCAGACATTGATTCTTCCCTATTTCTCTTCTGCAAAGGCGTTGCCAAAAATAATGTAGTTTCACTATCAGGTGAGCGTGCTACACGAGTGATACTTTTAAATAATTCCATAATGTCTTAATGCATATTCAATTCCATCATTAGCTATATCTTTAGTAACAAAAGAAACTAAATCAAATAAATCCGGATTGCTATTCCCCATGGCTATACTATTAGGAACATACTGGAGCATTGATAAATCATTTTTACTATCTCCCACTGCATAGCAATTTTCCGGCGAAATATTAAGATAATCCTCTAAAAATTTAATTCCCGTTGCCTTTGAATATTCCTTAAGAATTATCTCTCCGAACTTTCCAGTCTCATCAACTCTATCAATGTACTCAAAATCCTTAGAAATATATGATTTAAATTTTTTTAGCTCACTTTGTTCGTTTGTCCACATAACAAATTTATCAAAAACAATACCAGGATAATCCCATGACTTTGTAACATCATGCCCTCGTTTTCTGAATTTATTCTTTAAATACTGAATCCTTTCAGAATCATGTTCTGTTTGATCAAAGAAAAAATCATTCTGTCCTTCTAAAAGTGCTTCAATTTTACATTCACGCAGCTTTTCTACAATCTCAACGCACTTTTCATGAGGAATTGACTTATCTAAAAGTGGTTGTCCATTAAAATATATGTACGTTCCACATCCACAAACATATCCGTCAAACCCAATTTCACAAACATTTTTGGGTAAATTAAAAAATGTTCTTCCTGTATTTATAAAAACTAAATGCCCATTTTTACGTGCTTTCCTTATGGCAGCCACAGCACTTACAGGAATTTCATTTCTTTTTTTATCTACTATAGTCCCGTCAATATCAAAAAAAATCATCTTTCTATTCATTCTACTACTTCCTTTTCTTCTGTCTTTCATAATCATCATTTTAAATTACTACTAAGAAACTTAAAAACCTTGTGAAAATAAGGTATTATCACACTGTCCTTTTCTCTGTATATCTCATGATTTGAATTTTTAACTACTACAAGCTTACAATTCTTTGCGCTCTTTGCAAATTTGTTTTCACCTTGAGGTTTTACTGTATTATCATCTGCTGCTTGAAATAAGAGCACCGGAATAGTGACCTTAGAAGCATTTTCCTCATCGGTTACTTCGTCTGTTGCCGTTAAAGATTCATTAAGCCACTTAAATGAAGGTCCTCCATTTTGAAGCTCAGTATTATTGTCTATTTTTCTAGAATAATAATCATATCTAATTTTACTGCCTGTACAAGAATCTTTTGAATATAATTCTTTTGAATAAGCATGCTTACCTGGAGCGTAATTATCCCCACATCTAATAAGATTAACTACACTGGCAGTGACTCTTGAAAAAAATTCAGGATATTTACCTGTATTTATTTCAAACATTGGTGCACTTAAAATAGCAGCATTAAAATACCCTGGATGCCTTTCTAAAAATAGACCTCCAATTGCTCCCCCCATGGAATGTGCAAACAAAAATAGCTTTTTCCCCTTATTTTCCGGTATGACTACTGTATCCATGTACGTTTTAAAATCATCAACATAATAATCAAATTTATCTATACTCGTCTGAGTAGAATCTTTTCCTAATCTCCCTGAGCGTGCATGTCCTCTATGTTCCAAACCATATACAGAATATCCATTTTTCAAAAAATAGTATATAGTCTCATTGTATTTAACCATACTTTCTCTAAATCCATGGGATATTACAATAGATGCCTTTGAATCAGACAAAACATATTTTTCATAATAAATCTTCAAGTTGTTTTTACCATGAAAATACCCTGACTTGCGTATATTGCCCAAATATTTTTCTACACCCTTCATTTCTTTTGAATAATTTTTCTCAGTTATATAATAATTTTCGAAATCCCCGTCTTCTTTTCCCTCTTCGGATGCTGATACACTTCTAGTAAAAAAAGCATTAAGCATTAAAGTCATAACTATAATCATTAAAAAAATCTTCTTTATTCTTTTGCATTTCATTTAAAATACCTCAATTTCTTTAGCTTTAGTTTAAATAATATTCCTATAGAAGTTTATACTAAGAATTTTTATACGTCAACTTATCAATATTAATTTTAAGCTTAAACTCCAAATTTCTGTCCTTGTAAACTACAATCTTATCAAGTATTCTTTCCAGATCCTCACGCGTTGGAATTTCAGAATCAATTATATTATCAAAAATTTCAACTGCCGTTTTTAATTTTTTTTCCGCTCCTCTACTGTTTTCTTTCTTGCTTTTTTCAATTTTTTTCTTTAGATTTAAAATACTTTTTTTCTTCTCATCTTCAACTTTTACATAAGCATCTTCAATTACATCTTTACCTCTCTGATCTTTCTCCCTTACTAACTCGCTTATTTTCTCTGATAAAATTAATTGTAGTTCCTCTTCTTCTATAGAAAGCTCTTTTTTCATTCTATCAATAGATTCTTGTTCTATACTCATGTTTTCTGTAAAACCAATACTTAAAATATAATCTGCATACTTTACTTTAACATCCTTTAAAAACTCCTTAAAAAAGAATAAAATTTCATCCTCACTTACAGCATGATTACTGCATACTTTATTTCCATACTTCCTGTACATTCCGCAATTGTAACCTCTACGTACAGCTGGCTGCGAACGTAAATTGCAGCCAATAATAGCATGTTTACATTCTCCGCATTGCATAAAGCTACTAAATATATAGTTATATTTTGCTCTACCTCTAAAATTCACTTTATTCCTTCTGGAGTTTATTTCCTGTGCTAATAAAAAATCTTCTTTTGAAATAATAGGTTCATGGTGATTTTCAAAAACATACTGTTCATCCCTAGGTACCATTTCCTGCTTACCCTTAATCATCCTAGCTTGTCTTTTTCTTGTCCTAAGAGTACCTATATAAATATCATTTTTGATTATCCTGTTAATCATATGCGTCTGCCATTTATGAGTTACAGCATTTTTAAACACCCTGCCCTTTTTTTTATGCCTTTTTTGTATATATTCACTTGGGGTGGGACATCCCCTTACATCAAGAAGATCACATATTTTTTTATACCCGCATCCCTGTATATATTTTCCAAAAATAAACTGTACTACTGGCTTTATTTTTTCATCGACTATAAGTTTAAAATCGTCACCAACTTTAATTTTTTTATATCCATAAAAATTTCCCATTATTAGCTCACCTTTTTTTTGCTTTAAGTACATACTGGCCCTTATTTTTCTAGAAATATCTTTTACATACATTTCATTGTACCAAGTTTTTATTCCAAGTATATCGCTATTGTCATTCAATAAATCAAGTCCACCGTTAGCCTCTTCAACTAATATGAGTCTAACATTAACCTCACGCAGTTTGTCAATGAACACAAGAACCTTTCCATTGTTTCTTCCAATACGTGACAAATCTTTAGCTATAATAACATCAATTTTTCTATTTTTAATTTCTTCAATCATACTTAAAAAATCAGTTCTATTAAAGGTATATCCAGAACAGTTGTCATCTACATATATTCTACTAACTGTCCAATTTCTACTTTTGGCATATTCTTTAATAATGTTTTTCTGAGAAATAACGGAACTGTAATTTTCTTTATCTTCATCCCTACTAAGCCTTACATAACCCACTATGTTCATGATTTAACCTCTCTTAAATTAATATAAAAAAATAAAGACTAAAAGTCTTTTCTACATTCTCTTCTGAACCATAGCCTTAAGTACATTTTCAATACTTCTACTTCCACTTAAAAACACAGTTACATTTAAATATTCTTTTTTATACTCTATAATTTTTTCTTTTATATTAATATCTTTAATTTCAGTTTCAGTTAAATAAATAATTAAGGATTTTTGATTTTTGTAGATTACTTCTCTTAGATGCATTTTGTCTCCAAAAATATTGATTATTATATTATATGCAATAAGAGTATCTTCCGTTACAAAAATCTACTCTTATTATCATATATTTTTTAATTTATACACTCAAGTTTTTATAATTTTTTTATATAAATATATTAAGGAAATTCCCCCAACAAATATACCTAAAATCACATACAAGACTATAAAACTTTTTGTATAATAAACCACTTGAGGAGCAATCAGCGATCCAAATAAATTGAAAGACATATGAAGAACAATATTAGATAAAATTGAATCTGTCCATATATACACAAGTGCTGTAATTACCCCAAGAACAAATGCATAAATTCCCTGCTTAACATTGCCATGCATTAAAGCAAATATAAGTGCCTCAATTATGATGCTTAAAACTAAATTAAAGTTTTTTCTAAGTTCATTAAAAATTATTCCTCTAAAAAATATTTCTTCAAATATAGGTGCAATAATAATCATGCAAATTATTCCTATAACACTTTGTGTGCCACTTAGTATACTGTTAGCAACTTTATCATAATCTCGTAAAATATTTTGAGTTAAATACAAAAGGCTTGAACACAAAAATGCAAATCCTATAGAAGACAAAATAATAATAATTGCATTAAAAATACTGATTTTCTTAAACTTACATCTCTCTATTAAATTTTTTTCTTTTTTCCTAAACATTAAAATAAATATAACTAAAGCTATAATATCCGCAATTGCTGTAATTATAACAGCATATTTTGTAGTAGCACTATAAATGTACGCTTTACTAAAGGTCTCAGTTGATAATGCTTTTACTACTAAATAAATTCCAAATATCATTCCTACTACGATTTGTGATAAAAAGTAAATTAAAAAATATACTATTACATTTAATATAGTCTTAAAATACTTCATATTTCCCCCCCATCCTTGCTATATAATAGATATATTATACTACTTTCACAAATAGTATCTAATAATACTTTTAAATAAGATATTTATATTATATTTAAATCAAAATGAACAATCAAGAATATCTTAAAACCCCTCAAAAATAATCACTAGCTATGCACACTCAGGTGAATGTGCAGATGAAATATTCGGTGGATACCCTTGGTTTATGCGAAAAGAAATGATATATGCTAATACCTTCCCATGGTCAAGATTTGTAAGTGAAAGGAGCAGCCTTCTGTCACATGACTTAAAATCTATAAACCTTCAAGAATATGTAGATGCTAAATATAAAGAAAATTTAAATAATGTTCCCGTTTGTGATACTGATACTCCTTATGCAAAGAGAATGCGTGAACTTTTCTATTTAAATATAAAGTGGTTTATGATTACACTGCTTACAAGAAAAGATAGAATGAGCATGGCAAACAGCCTTGAGGTAAGAGTACCTTTTGCAGATTACAGACTTGTTGAATATGCCTTCAATATACCACCTGAAATCAAATTTTTAGAAGGCAGAGAAAAGGGAATATTAAGGAAAGCCTTTGAGGGCGTACTGCCTCAAGATGTAGTTGAAAGGAAAAAAAGTCCTTATCCTAAAACTTTTGATCCAAGATACACCGCTATAGTCCAAAAATGGCTTAAAAAAGTAGTAAGCGACAAAACTTCACCTATTCTAGATATAATAGATTTAAAAACTATAACTGAACTAATAGATACCGGAGGGGCTTCCTACAAAACTCCATGGTTCGGTCAGCTTATGAAAGGCCCTCAATTAATAGCTTATTTACTTCAATTAAATTATTGGCTTAAGGAATATAAAATAAAATTAGTTTAATCATATGCGAGGCTTGGAATATGATTCCTTACCCAAACCTCGCATATATGTTCTAGATTACTGTTGCTTCACTTCATTTGTTGATTAATATTAATTGATTATATTTTTATAATAATTATTAATACTTTATTTACTATTTACCCATATAAGTGATATAATAAACAATATTTTATTATTTTACGTATTAAATTTATGGAGGATACATAATGTCGTCATCTAATAAAACTTCTGCTCAAGCTTCAAATAATTTTGTCGAAAAATATTACTTTCCAATTCTAATTATTTCACTAATAATACCAATATTTAATTTATTTTATAAACTTAGTTTAGGAACCATTCAAGATTGGGATGAAGCTAGACACGGAATTACAGCCTTTGAAATGATAAAAAATAATAACTTTTTAATTTCAACCTATGGTTATAAAATAGATTATTATAACTTTAAGCCACCCCTTGGAATGTGGATGATAGCATTATCTTATAAAATATTTGGCTATAATCTTTTTTCCTTAAGACTTTTTTCTACTTTAAGTTCATTTTTTACAGTATTAATTGTAAGCAAAATTTTAAAAGATAGAATAAGTAAATTGGCTTCAATAGTTGGATTAATTATCTTAAGTACTAATTACCTTTTCATAATTTGGCACACCGGTAGAACTGGAGATTTTGATGCAGGATTAACTTTACTTTTCACATTATTAATTTACTTTTTACTTAAAATAGATAATTCTATAAAAAACTTTTACATTGCAGGTTTTATTTTTTCTATGGCTTTTCTACTTAAAAGTTATGCAACACTTCAAATTATAGCTGTTGTTGGACTCATATTATTAATTACAGGCAAACTATTTAAGATAACCTTTAAAGAATATCTAATCTTCTTTGCATGCAGTTTTATTCCAATATTTATATGGGCTGGACTAAGATATAATTTTGATGGCACTAAATTTTTAAAATCCATGATAACCTATGACCTTTTAGCCAGATCCACAAGCACAATAGAAGGCCACAGTGGAAGTATAACTTATTATCTAAAATATTTTGTTAGAAATAATTACTATATTACTTTTTACATTGCTTTTATAGTACCTATATACATATTTACAAATAAACTAAAAATAAATTTACAAAATAATAGATTTATGAAAATTTCCATTTTAGTTTGGGCTCTTGTTCCTTTTATATTATTTTCATTGTCTAAATCCAAATTAATATGGTACATAAACGGAATATATCCTGCTCTAACCATATTATTAGCATGGATGACTAACTCTTTAATTAAGAACAAAGCTGTTTCATCAAATCTTAAATATTTTGTATGTTTTATTCTTATTTCATGCTCTATATGCGGTGAATTTTCTATAGTACATAAAATTAATACCTCATCAATGCCTGCTTCTCAAAATGTACTTATTGATTTAAAAAACAAAGAAGATTTGAAAAATAGCACAATATATACTGATGAATGGTCACAATCAAATATGTTTATTACAGAAGTTTTATGCAATTTAAATCCAAAAGAAAGCTCTAAAGATAATTTTGTTAATAATAAAGTTAAAGGATTATACTTATTAAATAATAGCAAAACCAATAGGTCTTTTGTTCATGATAAAAAATGTACTGTTATTATGAACAATGATGATTATATTATAATAAAACAGTAAATACATATAATTGCAGTGAAAATAATCCTCATTGCAATTTTTTATTTCATTACGTATATTTTTCTATTTCATCTACAATTCCTAAAATGCCTTTTTTTATTTTATGCAAATTAGTTCTACTTAAGCTAATTCTCATAAGTCTGCTGCTATTACTATTTAAATAAAATTGTGATGTATCAAGCATTATTATATTTCTCAATTTTAATTTCTTAATAATATAACTCATATTTACAGTTCTATTTATTTCACAGCTAGCAAAAAATCCCGACTTTGGAATATACCAATTTATTTTTGAACTACCTAAATTCCTAGTTAATCTATTCAGATAATTCATCCTCCCAGTATACACTTCCTTAAATTTTTTAATATTTTCATCGAACATACCACTTTTTATATATATCTCTAAAGCCCCCTGTGAAAGCACAGATGTATTTAAATCATTCCATCTTTTATACTCTATAAAATCATTTGTAAACCTACTTGGAAGCACTGCTGCTGAAATTCTAAGTCCAGGAAGAAGAACTTTAGAATATGATTTTAAATAGATAACCCTTGAATTCATATCTAAGGCATACATTGGATCTGATTTTTTATCTATATCTAAATCCCCAAGATAATCGTCCTCAACTACATACACATTATATTTATTACAAATTTCTATTATTTTTCTCTTATCATCATTTGAATATGACAGGCCTGTTGGATTATGAAATCTTGGTATAGTATAAAAAAATTTTATACTTTCTTTTTCAAATATATTCTGAAGCTCATCAAAATCTATACCATCATAATTTCTTTTAATTCCAATAATATCTACATGATTAAGTCTCAAAGACTTCAAAACACCGTGATATGTAGGCTGTTCCACAAGCACTTTTTTCCCACCATTTCCAAAATCCATCATTGTAAGTATATTTATAGCCTGCTGAGAGCCTGATGTTATAAATACATTCTTCTTCTCTGCAAATACCTGATAATTCTGGAGCTGTTTCATAATGGCATCAATTAAATTAGGAAGTCCCTGTGCATTTGAATTACTAAAAAGGTTGTCCTTGTATAAGTTCATTGCCACATCCGTGCAATGTTGAAATTCTTCATATGGTAAAATAGCTTTATCTGGTGCAGCTGAAGCAAAATCCACTTTATTATTTGAAACTTCATCACTTAAATTCAAATCTCTTTCAATAAGGTAATATCCACTTTTAGGTATAGAATAAACTATGTGTTCTTTTTCCATCAAATCATAGGCTCTAACCACTGTTGTTTTACTGCAATTAAACCTTTCTGAAATATTTCTTATTGATGGAAGCTTTTCACCTGATTTTATATTACAATTCAATATTTCATTCTTTATATATTTTATAATTTTATCATATTTGTTCAAAGCATTTTCCTCCTGCGCATGCACACTTATAATACTATTTTACACCATGGACAGTTTAATTTTTAATATTAGAAACTTAATCTGTACCAGTTCACATTAAGTTTTTTATTCTTGTACCACATGTAAGTTCTATTTTACACTGTACCTATAACATTTTTAAAGAGGAGACTTTAACATGAAAGATTTAACTATAGGGAATGAACGTACAGTTATATTAAAATTTACTTTACCAATACTCTTAGGTAACTTATTCCAACAATTATACAACACTATAGATAGTATAATTGTTGGAAACTTCCTAGGTAAAAATTCTCTTGCTGTAGTCAGTGACTGCTTTAACATAAACTTTGCCATATTCCTCATAATTATAGGATTAACTTTAGGTACAAATATACTCACAGCAAAATTCTATGGTGAAAAAAATATAGCTAAAGTAAAACAAGCTATTGATACCTCATATGTATTTATATTAATTACATCAATATTAATTACAATACTAGGAATTATATTTAGTAAATATATATTAATTTTCTTCAAAGTTCCTTACACTCTTATGAATGAAGCAAATTTATTCTTTAAAATTCTTATGCTTGGAACTATTGGTTCCTTTGGTTATAACACCATAAGCAGTATTTTAAGAGGCATTGGAGACTCAAAAACTCCACTATATTTTCTCATACTGTCTACCGCTGCAAATATATTTTTAGACATTCTATTTATAGTAATCTTCAAAAGTAAATCTTACGGAGCAGCATTTGCAACAATAATATCTCAGACCATTTCTTTTATAGGAATTTTTATTTACTTTAATAGGTCATATTCTGAATTTAAATTTAATATAAAAAATATAAATTTCAGCACATATGTATTTAAATTAAGTTTAAAAATAGGACTTCCCGCTGCCATTCAAAAATTGTTTTTATCTGGTGGTCTCATAGTTAATCAGATTTTAATAAACAGTTTCGGTGAAACCTCTATTGCAGCTTTTGCAGCAGCTTCAAAGCTTGATTCTTTTGCGCAAATGCCTGCTGCTAATTTAGGAGATGCATTGTCTGTTTTTACCGCACAAAATCTTGGTGCAAATAAAAAATCAAGAGTTAAAAAAGGATTTATTTCTACTTTCATAATTGGTTTTATTATATGCTTAATAATTTCTGTAATAGTTGTGATCTTCTCCAAAAACTTAATGAGACTTTTTGTAAAAGATACTTCTGTTATTAGCATAGGAAAAAATTATCTTTTAATAGTAGGATCTTTTTATATTGCCTACTCGGCTATGAATGTAACAAATGGCGTTCTACTTGGACGTGGCGATTCAATTTCTGCTATGATTTCAACTATAGTATCTCTATGGTGTATTCAACTGCCTATATCAATATTTATGTCATATAAAATTGGTGTAAGCGGAATATGGCTTGGGATTCCTGCTGGTTGGGTTTCTGGTTTTGCTTTAAGGTTATTATTCTATTTTAAGGGAGAAACAAAAAATTCTAGAGAGCATAAAGTACCCTAGAATCTGTATTTCTCATGAGATCACTTAAATAAAGCTTAACTATTAAAACTCTATAGTTGAAAGATATCTCATAAGATCTTCTCTTAAATTATTATTTTTAAGAGCAAACTCAATATTAGCTTTCACGAATCCCAATTTATCTCCTATATCATATCTCTTCCCCTCAAAACAATACGAATATATTGCTTCTTTTTCAAGTAATTCTTCTAAAGCATCTGTAAGTTGAACCTCTCCACCTTTTCCAGGTTTAGTATTCTTTAATACTGGAAATATCGATGGTGTTATTATATATCTACCTAAAATAGCTATATTGGAAGGTGCTTCTTCTATTTTAGGCTTTTCCACTAAATTTTTAACCTTGCATACCTTATCTTCAATTTCTAATCCATCTACGATTCCGTACTTTGATACATCCTTCTTATCAACTTCTTGAACACCCAAAATAGATGTATTGTATTTATCGTAGCAATCCATAAGTTGTTTTAAACATGGCACTTTGTTATCAACTATGTCATCGCCAAGCATAACCGCAAAGGCTTCATTTCCAGCAAAACTTTCAGCAAGACTTATAGCATGACCTAACCCTCTAGGTTCTTTCTGCCTTATATAACATATATTAACCATAATACTTACGTTTTGAACTACTTTAAGTAATTCATTTTTATTGCTATTTCTTAATTCTTCTTCAAGTTCTACTGATTTATCAAAGTGATCTTCAATGGATTTTTTGTTTCTGCCAATTATTATTAATATTTCCTCAATACCTGCTGCAACTGCTTCTTCAACTATATATTGAATTGTCGGTTTATCAACTATTGGTAACATTTCCTTTGGCTGAGCTTTTGTAGCTGGTAGGAATCTAGTTCCTAAGCCAACTGCTGGTATCACTGCCTTTCTAATTTTCATAATATTGCCACCTTTCGTTACTATTTGTTTTTAATACTATCTGCATAAGATTTTAAATCATATAATTGTGAGTTCATTCCGTCCATTCTACCTTGTGCATTTCCACCTTTACTTTGGTCACTTGAACTTTTACTACTAACTGCATTTTGTTTAGTGGTAGTTTGAGTTTTCTGATTGCTATATTCACTTGAATCCACTAATTTACCCATTTTTTGAACCCAATTCATTATTTCACTGCTGGAGTTTCCTCCACCTCCGCCACCAACCATAACATACCTTATTTTACCTTGCTTAACCAATTCTTTAAATTGAGCCAGTGTAAGTATCTTATCATTGCCCATGAATCCACCTAAGCACATTACGGGCTCTCCAGTTTGTACTATTAACTCTGATGCTGAATTAGCATTTTGAACTACAAGTAGATACTTTTCACTACTGGTCTTATTCTTTTCTAGAAATTGAATAAGTTTTGAGTTAGAATTATTTCCACCTTGAGTCATACCAATATTGCCACCTCCCATGCCGTGACCGCCGCTCGATAAAATTTCTAGGCCTGCTACTGGGAATGAACTATTAACTGCTGTAGTAAGCACAGCACCCGAGCCTATAAGTGGCGCTACTATTAGTCCTGCTATAACCAAACATGTTAGTTTTTTCTTAAACTCAACATCTTTTAAATCCTCTATTTTCATACCCGTTATATTCAATACTAAAAGTATTATAGACGGTACAATATTTAGTAAAACTACTATTATCATTAATACTTTTGCAATACTTAATGAACTTATAAAAAATGAAAGCATAAGTAACTGAGTTGCTCCGTTTACTGCAAAAGCTACTGGTAATAAGTAAGCTTTCCATCCACCCTCTTCATAAAGTTCCCACAAACAAGTGACTCCTATTCCAGCCAAAGCTGCTGTTGGAGGGGCGAACATTGTTAAGTAATATGGATGCCATGTACCTGTATTAAAGCTGAAATATATAAATTCAGGCAAGAACCACATAAACCACATTACAATAGATTGTTTTCTCTTATTATCAAGACGGAATCTTAATTTTTCCTTAAGCACAGATGCTATAAATCCAAACATTGCAAGTGGTAAAAACCACACTACTTGATCTGCAAGTGTATTTTTAGAAAATAATCTTGTCACTCCTGCAGTAACAGTTCCACCAAATGTTGATGTTTGGAATCCTGATGAATTACTGTCTTGTCCACCTGGGCCTCCCTGACCTCCTGGTCCACCTTGCATGTTACCAATCTTACTACTTGAACTTGAACCTCCTGGACCGTCCTGCATCTTGCTGCTGTTACTACTTGAGCCTCCTGGCCTTCCTTGGCCTCCTGGTCCACCTTGGATATTAACACTTGAAGAATTCTTTAAATTTCCCGGCATAGATTTTCCACCACCAGGGCCACCTTGTTTAGAACTAAAGGATAATCTCTCCGAACCATTATGTCCGAATATTAAATTTATTACTGTATTATTACTACTACTATCCACATATGGTCTACTTGATGCAGGAAATAAATCAACAGCAAATGCCCAAGATAAAGAAACAACCACTAAAATAAGAGTTCCACAAACTAAATTTATTAACCTTTTCTTAATAGATATAGTTGTTGTAAGAAGATACGTTATATATATAGCTGGAATAACCATGTATGCTTCTAGCATTTTTACATTAAAGCCAAATCCCACAAGAGCTAAACTTATTATTAAATACTTCATTTTCCCTTTCTCAGCTGCAACTGTAAGTGCCCACATTGCTAATAGTAAAAACATTATAAGTATGTTATCTATAGTATTATTTCTACTTACAGCTACAAAAATTGGTGTTATAGAAAGAAATAATGCTGAAAAAAGTCCTGCCGCACTTCCAAAAGATTTTTTGACTATTATGTATATTAATATAACAGAAATTACTCCTGCTAATGCCGAAGGTAATAATATACTTACACCACTGTATCCAAATATTTTAGCAGATATTGCTTGAAACCAGAATCCAAGCGGCGGTTTATCAATACTTACAAATCCAGAAGGATCAAAAGCTACAAAAAAGAAATTCTTAAAGCTCATAGTCATGCTCTTTACCGCTGCTGCATAATATGCATTTCCAGTTCCCTCTATACTTAAATTTACAAAGTTTAATATTGATGATAATATCACAATTATAGTTAAAGCTATATTTTCTTTGGTAAAACTAATTTTTCTCATTTAAAGTTCACTCCCCTTATTGTAATTTGCATCCTTAAGTTATTATGTAAAAATTATAAAACACAATTTACTGTACAAATATCAAAAGTTTATGTGAACTCTATGTGATTAAATTTTTTCTATAAAAAAATATTGTAAATTCAAAAAAGATGCCGCAATAAGCGACATCCCTTTTGTTATTAATTAGGATTAGTTTTATACCATGCTCCATCCTTGTACCATTCTTCACCTGAAACCACAAATCCTGGTACATTATGAGCTGGAACTTGATTCGTTCCATCATTAAATAGTATATTAGCACTTGAAGCATTTTCGATAGTATATGAATACCATCCATTGCCATCGCTAGTCATTTTTGCTCCTGGCCATGCTGGTCCCGTTACTCCACCTGTAGCCCCATAAAAATATATATTAGGTTCTCCCCAAGTACTTATATTTTTGAAGTGAACTTTCATATAGATATTATATTTTTGTGAATATGCCTGTGATTTGTCTCCATTAGCATCTACAGCTATAAATTCAATTGTTCTACTTGAATCTATTGTAATGGGCCCAGTATATTTTGTACTATTACTGGTTGGTACAGTTCCATCAATAGTATAATATATTGTTGCATTTGGATCTGATGACGTAAGTGATAGTGTTTGACTTCCTGCATATCTTCCCTCTTTTAAACTTGGAGAAATAGTTATTTCTGGATTGTACTGATATAATGCTCCATCTTTATACCACTCTTCTCCTGTAACATCAACGGCTGCACTTTTATTAGTCCCATCATTAAAGGTAGCTTTAGCAGCTGTTGTATCTTTAATAATGTAGGAATACCATCCATTACCATCATTATTCATCTTTACGCCTGGCCAATTTGCTCCTTTTACTCCACCAGCGGCATTATCATAATATACATTTGGTTCTCCCCAGCCACTTGGGTTTTTATAGTGTACTTTTATATAAGTAATGTATTTCTCAGTATATACATCTGATTCATTGCCTTTAGAATCTCTTACTATAAACTTAAGTATTTTACTTGAATCTATTGTAATTGGTCCTGTGTATTTTGTGCTTGAAGCAGTTGGTTCAGTTCCATTAGTAGTATAATATATTGATGCATTTGGATCTGAAGCTGTAAGTGAAACCTTTTGAGGTGATGTATAAGTTCCTCCTTTTACATCTGCATAAGCTGTTAATTGAACAGGATTACACGGTATATTTATATGTTTTGCATGTCCTGCATAAACTTTTACATAGGTAACACTACCATATATGTCAGTTCCAGCTGCATATCCTTCTCCTGTTGCTTTCTTTAGCTCATCATAACTTGCATATTTGGTTAACTTACGTCCTCCTACAGTAACATCTCCATTTGCTTTTACGTGCATTTTAACTATATAATTTTTCAAATCGGATTTATAGCTGCCTTTCTTTGAACTTATATTAAATTGTACAGCTTTTGAATCACAGGCTCTTTGAAGTGTCATTTTTTGATCAAAGTAACCATCATTCTCATAATTATAAGTATTTCCATCATCATCATAGTAATCAAAGGTTGAAGTGTCTGCTCCTGGAAAAGCATCTACATATACGTCAGTTATTTTCTTTTCACCTACATAGTTTTCATAGTCCTGTGTAGGAATTATTGCACCACTCTTTATAAATATAGGAACATCATCCCAGGTAGTTGAATTTACAGCATAATTTATACTTTGCCCACCTGTATATTGGCGACCTGTCTTATAATCTATCCAATTTCCTGCTGGTAAATATATGCTCTTTGATGTTTGTCCTTCTTCAACAACTGGTGATACAAGCATATAATCTCCAAACATCCATGCTTCCTTATCATTTGCTGTATTAGCATCATTAGGATATTCCATCATGAGTGATCTTACAAGTCCTAATCCAGTTTGTGATAAGTTTCTATCATATGAGTATACATATGGCATTAATTCATATCTTAACTGCATAACTTTCTTCGCAGCAGATTCCGCAGTGCTACCAAATGCCCATGGATAACGTACTTTATCCTCTTGACCATGGACTCTAAATATAGGTGTAAATGCACTGAACTCAACCCATCTTGCGTAGTTCTCACTTGATGGATCATCACCATTAAATCCACCTGTATCCATTCCCCATCTAGCCTCACCTAAGTTAACTGCTGAAAGCATTCTTTCACGTTGATTTGCCATGCTTTGAAAGCCGCTATTTATATCTCCAGACCACATGCCATAAGCATATCTCTGGGCTCCTCCATAATAACATCTATTAAGTGACCATACTCTTTGGTTTTTATATTCTCTTTGACCATCATATATGGCTCTTTCCATGTTCATGTTTCCAAAATTACCGAACTTAGTATCCTCATCACATTCATCATTCCAGAAACCTACAATACCTTTATCAAAAGCATCTTGTATATGCTTCCACCACCAGGTTCTAAGCTCAGGTATTGCAAAGTTTACATTCTCCATTTGTTTTCCGCAGCAGTAATCACTCTGTGCTGAATCACCTGGAAGCCACCAATTTTTTGATGTTACATAATCTGCCTGAACTGAATCTTTGAGAATTCTTGGTTTCATTATTCCTGTTAATTTAAGTCCCTTGGAATCCATATACTGTTTAAGCTCACCCGACTCTGCAGATGGGAAATTATCTGTATTCCATTTAAATTCACCATAGTTGTCCTGCCCCCACTCTTTCCAATCAAAATCAAGACAGAAGTTATCTATTGGAATTTGCTTAGAACGATAGGTATTAATTACACTTTTAAGCTTGTCTTCATCAGTTCCACTTCCTGATAATGAATTCTTCCATCCCCATTGAGTATTTGTAAAACCAGTTGCCCATTTTGGAAACATTGGTGCTTTACCTGATACATCAGCTTCCTCTGACATAACCTCCTTAGGACTTCCTACCATCACATAATAATCTGTATCGGTTTTAGAATCCCCATTATAGCTAAGAGATGTATCTCCTACTGAAAAGTTTCCTCCATCTGAATCTACAAGTACTCCATATCCATCATTACTCCATATAAATGGTGCTCCACAGTGTCCTTGATACCCTGCATAAACAGATGTATTGCCACTTCTAAGCATTCCTTTACTTGAATCATCGTTAACATTGTATCCACTTACCCCATAAAATCTATCTCCAGAATTATGTGTAAAATTTACGCTCTTACTTGCAACTGAAGCTTGTTTTAAGATCAATTTATCTTGTAAATCATAAACAGAAATACTTAAATCCGTTTTACTTATTTTTAAAGTCATTTTTGAGGTCTTTATAATCATAGGATCCGATTTAAGATCACTTGCTTCTATTTTAACTTTACTCCATTTTTTATTAGAATCTATGACTAAGGTATCCTTACTTGATTTTCCGCCTGGTTTATAATCAACCTTAAAAAGTTGAGGCTCACATATCTGTATGTCTGTTTTATCAGCACCCTTTTTAATCTTCAATACATTACCCTTTAATTTAGCAGAAAATTTCTTTGGCGAAGCTACTTTACAACTTACAATAGTTTTCGTATTAGTATCAGCTTTTACAACATTTGAGCTTAAAACTTTAGGATGAGCGCTTACTACTAACGCGGCAGCAACAAGACAATATAACGTCTTTTTACATAAACAGTTCCTTTTAGTATTGTCCATTTAATGTTTACCACCTTTCAATATTTTGTTTTAATTTTTCTCATTTTAGTTATTTAAATTCATATATATTAAATCATAAATGTATAAATTTTAAATCTAAAAGGGTTGTTACATCAAATAAAATAATATAGTGCAACTTAAAATCAGTAACCAATTAATTTAATTATTAATGCAACAACCCAATTTTAGGTCATTTCAATATACTTTATCTAAAACTAAGGTCTGGAACTAATATATTTTTCATACATAATCCTAATTTTGTTGAAGCAGATTGTGCTCTTATAATTGAATTAGCATCAGGATTACTTTGATACCATGTTCCATTTTCACACCATTCTTCTCCTGTAACATCATATCCTGGCTGGTTTTTGCCTGGAGTTTGATTTCTGCCATCAGTAAATAATACTTTTGCACTTGTCCAATTTTTAATAGTATATGAATACCATCCATTGCCTTCACTAATCATTTTTATTCCTGGCCAATTTGCTCCTTTTTTGCCTGAAGCGTCATAATAGTACACGTATGGTGCTCCCCAACCACTTGGATTTTTAAAGTGAACCGTTACAAAATCGCTTACTGGATTTATTTGATATGTTTCTGTATAAATAGCTGATTTATTGCCTTTTGCATCTACTGCAATAAACTTAAGTGTAGTAGTTTTAGCTATATTAATTGGTCCCGTATATTTTGTACTGCTTACTCCTGGATCTGTTCCATCAGTAGTATAGTATATCGTTGCATCTGAACTTGTTGCTGTAAGTGATACCATCTGTGCTGACGTATAATTTCCACCCTTTACACTTGCAGCTGCAGTTAAGCCATCTGGGTTAGATGCATACCATATTCCATTTTCATACCATTCTTCTCCTGTAACATCAAGTCCTGGCTGGTTCTTTCCTGGAGTTTGATTTGTACCATCAGTAAACAATACCTTTGCAGTTGTCCAGCCTTGAATAGTATATGAATACCATCCATTGCCTTCGCTGGTCATCTTTATTCCTGGCCAATTTGCTCCTTTATTACCTGAAGCATCATAATAGTACACATATGGTGCTCCCCAGCCACTTGGATTTTTAAAATGTACAGTTACGCCTTCATCTGCTCTACGTATGTTATATACTTTTGTATAAACATCAGAAACATTATTTGGATTTGCAGCATCTACAGCTATAAATTTAAGTGTTTGAGAATCTTTTGCTGGATTTAAAATTATTGGTGCTGTATATTTTGTACTGCTTGATGTTGGAGTTGTTCCGTCAGTAGTATAGTATATTACTGCATTCTGTTTTGAAGCTGTAAGAGTTACTGTTTTAGCACCATAGTATGTCCCTTCAGCTAAATCTGCAGATGCTGTTAAAGGTATATTGATAGTATAATTTTCTGTATCAACATCAGATTTATTACCTTGAGCATCTACTGCTATAGCTTTAATAGTTGTATTTGAATCTATAGTAATTGGTGCTGTATATTTTGTACTATTTTCTGTTGGCTCCGTTCCATCTAAGGTATAATATATTGTTGAACCTGGTCTTGAAGCTGTAAGAGATACATTTTGTGCACTTGCATAAGTTCCACCCTTTACACTTGGAGTTACTGTTAAAGATGCAGGTTCAGCTGTTGTAGGTACAATTATATCTTTTGCATCACCGGCAGCAACTTTTACATAAGTAACATCACCATATTTATCAGTTCCAGTTGCGTACCCTTCTCCTGAAGCATTTTTAAGTTCATCATAACTTGAACACTGTTTTAATGCTTGTCCGTTGGAAGTAACCGTATTTAATGCTTTTGAATGTACTTTCACTATATAATTCTGTAAGTCAGGTGTATAACTTCCTGAATTTTTACCTATATTGAATTCTACATAGGTTGAACCATTATCCTTTTGAAGAGTCATCTTCTGATCAAAATAAGAGCCTTTTTCATAATTATAAGTATTTCCATCATCATCATAGTAATCAAAATTTGAAGCTTCTGTACCTGGAAAAGCATCTACATATACGTCAGTTATTTTCTTCTCACCTACGTAGTCTTCATAATCCTGTGTAGGAATTATTGCACCGCTCTTCATAAATATAGGGACATCATCCCAGGTATTTGAATTTACTGCATAGTTTATAGTCTGTCCACCATCATATTGTTTTCCTGTATTATAATCTATCCATTTTCCTGCTGGTAAATATATATTCTTTGATGTTTGCCCCTGTTCAACAACTGGTGATACAAGCATATAATCTCCAAACATCCATGCTTCCTTATCATTTGCTGTATTAGCATCATTAGGATATTCCATCATAAGTGATCTTACAAGTCCTAATCCAGTTTGTGATAAGTTTCTATCATATGAATATACATATGGCATTAATTCATATCTTAACTGCATAACTTTCTTTGCAGCGGATTCCGCAGTACTCCCAAATGCCCATGGATAACGCACTTGGTCTTGGTTACCATGAACTCTAAATATAGGCGTAAACGCACTAAACTCAACCCATCTAGCATAATTTTCACTTGATGGATTTCCGCTATTAAATCCACCTGTATCCATTCCCCATCTTGCCTCACCTAAGTTAACTGCTGAAAGCATTCTTTCACGTTGATTTGCCATACTCTGGAAGCCAGTATCTATATCTCCAGACCACATACCGTAAGCATATCTTTGTGCTCCAGAATAGTAGTTTCTATTAATTGACCATACTCTTTGGTTTTTATATCCTCTTTGTCCGTCATATATAGCTCTTTCCATGTTCATGTTTCCGAAGTTACCAAAGTTAGAATCTTCATCACATTCATCATTCCAGAAGCCTACAATACCTTTATCAAAAGCATCCTGTATATGATTCCACCACCAGGTTCTAAGTTCAGGTATCGCAAAATTTACATTCTCCATGTCCTTCTTACAACAGTAATCATTCTGTGCTTTATCACCTGGAAGCCACCAATTTTGTGATGCTACATAATTTGCCTGTTGTGAATTAAAAAGAACTCTTGGCTTCATTATTCCTGTTAATTTAAGTCCCTTAGAATCCATATATTGTTTTAACTGACCTGACTCTGAAGATGGAAAATTATCTGTATTCCATTTAAATTCACCATAGTTGTCCTGTCCCCACTGCTTCCAATCAAAATCAAGACAGAAGTTATCTATTGGAATTTGCTTAGAACGATAGGTATTAATTACACTTTTAAGCTTGTCTTCATCAGTTCCACTTCCTGATAATGAATTTTGCCATCCCCATTGGGTGTTTGTGAAACCGGTTGCCCACTTAGGAAACATTGGTGCTTTACCTGATACATCGGATTCTTCTGACATAACTTCCTTAGGATTCCCAAGCATTACATAATAATCTGTATCGGTTTTAGAATCTCCATTATAACTAAGCGATGTATCTTCTATTGAAAAGTTTCCTCCATCTGAATCTACAAGTACTCCATATCCATCATTGCTCCATATAAACGGTGCTCCACAGTGTCCTTGATATCCTGCATAAACAGGTGTATTGCCATTTCTAATCATTCCTTTGCTTGAATCATCTTTGATATTGTATCCATTAGCTCCATAAAATCTATCTCCAGAATTATGTGTGAAATTTACGTTCTTACTTGCAACTGAATTTTGTTTTAAAATCATTTTACCCTGCATATCATACGCTGAAATGCTTAAATCTGATTTACTTATTTTTAAAACCATTTTTTTAGTTGTCACAACCATAGGATCCGAATCAAGATCACTGGATACTATGTTACCTGTACTCCACTTTTTATCAGGATCTACTACTAAAGTTTTATCACTTGATTTTCCACCTGGTTTATAATCAACCCTAAACAGTTGAGGTTCACATATTTGTATACTAGTTTGATCTGAACCATTTGTAATTGTCAATGTATCTCCTGTTAGCTTTGCCGAAATATTTGAAGCTGCTTTAACACTATTAGCCTTAATGCTGGTATTAAAATCAGCAGCGGTATTCAATCTTAATGTTTGAGGTACAGTATTTACTACTAATGCGGCAGCAACAAAACAATATAATGTTTTTTTCCATATAGGTCTTTTATTAACACTACTCATTTAATTTTTACCACCCTTCATTACTTTATTTATAATATTTCATACTATTTTTCTCAAGTACTTTTAAATTTGTGCAATCGATTGCACAATTAGGTAAAAAAAAAGATTTTTTTTCGTTAGTTATAATATATTACTTTTAATAATTAGAATCTTTACACCTCCTTTACAGATAAAGTATATACCAATTTTGCATACTTGTAAACGTTATTTTTAACATTTAATTACACGTGTACATGATTTATCCATGTGTATTCTCTTCTTTTTAGCATATTTTTATCTATAAATCTCTTTTTCTGAATTTTTTGTAATATTATCAAATTACTACTTATAGTTAAACTTATGACATTTTGATATATCAATAAAAGGTACTGCTGCACTAAATATAAATATTGCAAAGCAAAAATAAAAAAAGAATTAAGAATGAATGTAAATTTTCTATAGCATAGCGGCAAAAAATCATCCATCATTCTTAACTCTTCATTCTTCATTAATTTTTTATATGGCAGTTACTTTATTTATTTCCATTAAGTATATATTGTCATATCACGATAATGATATTGTTTATAAGTAAAATAATATATATTTTGGGAGGATAATAAAATGAAGAAAAAGTTTAAAGTTATTGGATTATTTTTATGTGCATTTTTTGTAGTAGCTTCAGTTATATTTAGTGGTGACAGCAGTAAAATATTTGCAAATGTAACTAAAGGTTCTTCAAATAATAATGCAGTTGCAGCAATAAATACTGAAAACTATGTACCTAAGAAAGATTATTCATCTAATTTAGTAGCAAATTATAAAATGGATGAAACAAGTGGAACAGTTTGTAAAGATAGCTCAGGACATGGAAATGATGGTACTTATAATGGTACTACAAGTGTAAATGATAATGCTGGAACATATAGAATCTTTAATGGTAGCAATGATTATATTAATTTTAATAAGCCTATAATACCAGCTGGTAAGAAAAGTATAATGTTTAGAATAAAATGCCAACATTATGCATCAAATTGGAGAAGTTTACTTAATAATTATCAAGGGGATTGGTCAAAAAAAGGAATTGGATTTTATGTAACAGATTCTGGCTATTTATCAATTCTTATGGCTAATGGATCGACTTTAACTTATACTATATCTATGCAGAGTAATATTAAGGTAGATGATGATAATTGGCATACTATATTATTTACTTGGGATGGGACTACTAATTCTAATTGTGTTAAATTATATATTGATGATTTAATAAAGCCAAATGTTTCTTCTACTGCATCTTCAGTTGAAACAGATGCTGCAACATATAGTTTACTTGTAGGAACAGCGAGAACTCCTGATATGATGTACCGTTATAACGGTTCTTTAGCCGATTTACAAATATATAATGATGTAATAGAATGCAACAGTGTGGCAACAGGAATAACGTTAAATAAGACAACAGATTCAATAGAAGAAAACAAAACTGATGATACTTTAACAGCAACAGTAACACCTGATGATACAACTAATAAAACTGTATATTGGACAAGTAGCGATTCAAATGTAGTAACGGTAGATAAACTTACGGGAAAGATGACAGCAGGAAGCAGCGAAGGAACAGCAATAATTACAGCAACTACACAGGATGGAAGTAAATTAAGTGCTACATGTACGGTTACAGTAACAAAAGCAAAGGATCCAACGCCTACAACTGGCGGCAATAGAGCAACGTTAATAATTAATATGGCTAATGGAAGCACAAAACAGTATGATTTATCAGAAAGTGAGTTAAATGACTTTTTGAATTGGTATGATGCAAGGTCGAAAGGAACAGCAGCTGCGTATTATGTAATTAATGTTCCTGCAACTGGATCATATTTAACAAATAAGGATTATATACCATTCGATAAGATAGATGATTTTAAGGTTCAGGAGTATACAAAATAGTAATATTCATTTTCAAAATATATTCATGCCTTAGAATTTCAAACATACTAATCTTAGTAAGTTAAAAGTTAAGAATGAAGGAAGATTTTCCAGAGCAAGGATGCGGAAAACTCTCCTTCATTTTTAATTTCTAATTTTAATGTACTATAAATTTTATTAAACAATTGTACCTATCTCAAATATACTATTTATGTAAGTTTTTAATAATAACATGAGGTTATAATTATGGAAAATACTAATTTAGATATCTTAAAATTTAATGAGAGGTATTTTAGACCTTCAAAACTAGTTGCTATAAATGTAAAAGACTTTAGCTATGAATTTCTTGATAAATACTGGAAAGAAGATTACAATAAGATAACCTTGCCAAATTATCTATTTATCTCCCCTAAAGAAACCGTTATTAATTATTTTAGTATTTTAAGAGAGGCGTCGAGTATATCAAAAGGTGGATGCGGAAGCATTGGAAATGGAGTGGAACCCTACCCTATTTCCTACAGCTTTCTCACAGAAGATTTTAAAAAAAGACTTGATTATAAAAGTTACTCTGAAATGTTTAAAGAAATTGGTCATATCAATTTAATAAAACTAAGAAATATACTAGATGCTAATAATACTAATGTATATAAATATTTTTTTGAAATAGAAACCATAGAACCATCTGTAAATGGTAATACAAGTTTTGCCTATTACTATGGATTTATGTATATAAAAAATGAGAACGGCAGCTACAAAATTTCTGATATAGATTTAAGGGGTGAGGATTTTCTGTGTGCTCCCTACCATGGTTGGGCACATAATGCTGAACTGTATGTAAATACGGTTTACGGTGATTGGTGCAAACTAATTAAAGTTGTACATCCTACAGAACAAATTGGTTATGTAAAAAACATTTTTGTTTCTGGAACAGATGGAAATGAATACATGTTTCAATTTTTTCAGCTAACAAATGGTACAGACATACAGGTTAATCAATTTATAAAAAATATCAATGGACAATGGGTTCCTACTATAATTGATGTTAATAAATGTTTAAATCTGTGAAGTAATAGTATTTTGAAAAATTAAATAAAAATCATAAGACTAAGCTTCAAATTATAAAGAGACTAAGTAATTTTAATAACTCGCGTAAAAAAGCTCAAACAAATTAAAATTTCTAAGTCTTTTTATAATTTGAAGCAAGTCTTATTGACTTTTATTTAAATCGTTTCCAAAATACTATTACTTCACTTAAAATAAAAGCAAGGTAAATTTTTCTCCGCTTCCCTACGAAAAATAATATAAATATCAAACTAAATCAGCTATTTAAATTTGGCAAACTTCGTAGAATTATTGAAAGTTTACTTGTCTAAATAGTGATTTACTAATTATTCCTAAAATTCCGTAGGAACGGAGGAATTTTTTCCTTGCTTTACTCTCTAATCGAATTAACATTGATGAAGTAACAATTTAAAAAAGTTCTAATAAATCTTGGTTAAAAAATCATAAAATACTTAGAGTTTTCAATTTGTCTGAACGTTAGTGAGTTATTGAAAACTCTTAGGATTTTATGATTTTTTAACCTTAGATTTATAGAATTTTTTTAATGTTACAAATCAATGTTAATTCGATTTATTTTTCCACTGAATAATAGCATCTCTTAGGCGATATAATTTTTCCATCAGTTTTTAATGATTTAATTGCTTGATTCACTTCCTTTGAATCAATACCTGCCTTTTCAGCTATATCCTTAGTTTTAAGAGGTTCTCCTGCATCATTTAATATTTTTAAAACAACTTCTTTTGTATCCATAATAAACTTCCTTTCATTAATATTTATTATTATTTAATAATCTATATTTATTAATATACTACTTTTTTAAAAAGTTGTAAATAATAAATTTAAATCTTATAATATTATTAGACTTTAAATTTGCTTATATGTATAAACCAAACACAATTTATGACGATTTTATTACTATGTGGTTTATCTCTAATTTGAAAGGCGGTAATTACATGAAAAAATACAATATACCCTTCTCTCCACCAGACATCACTGAGAAGGAAATAGAAAAAGTAGTTGAAGTTTTAAAATCTGGATGGATTACTTCAGGGCCTAAAGTTGCAGAATTTGAAAAAAAAGTAGCTGAATACTGTGAGTGTGAAAAAGCAGTTGCCGTTTCCAGTGCAACCTGTGCTCTTGATTTAATACTTAGAGTTCTTAATTTCAATCCTCCCTATGAAATAATAACTACCCCTTATACTTATGCATCTACTTCAAATACCATATGTCATAGAGGTATAAAGCCAAAATTTGTGGATCTAGAAAAAGATTCATTCTTAATAGATATAAATAAAATTAAAGATGCTATAACACCAAACACAAAAGCAATAGTAACAGTTGATATTGCTGGAATTCCCCTTGACTATGATGCCATAAGGAATCTTTTAAAAGAATTACATAGAGAAGATATAGTTTTAATATCAGATTCTTCACATGCTTTTGGAGCAACATATAAGGGAAGAAGAGTTGGATGTCAGGCAGACTTTCACGTATTTTCTTTCCATGCAGTAAAAAATCTAACTACTGCTGAAGGTGGAGCAATAACTTTTAATAATAATCATTTTAATGGAAAAAAGGATTTATATAAGGAACTTAAATATACTTCATTAAACGGTCAAACTAAAGATGCTCTTACAAAATCTAAAGCTGGCGGTTGGCAGTATGATATTTTAACTGACGGTCTGAAATGTAACATGACAGATATTCATGCAGCAATCGGTCTTGTACAACTTACACGTTATGAAGATATGCTAAAAAAAAGAGCAGCACTTACAGACCTTTATGATGAAGCTTTAAAGGATAAATCATGGGCAATCATACCTTTTAAGAAAGATTCAGAAAAGGAAACTTCATATCACTTATTTCCTTTAAGAATAAAAAATTTTACTGAAAAACAGCGTAATGATGTAATAAATATACTGGCTGAAATAGGAATACCTACAAATGTCCATTTTACGCCTCTTCCAATGTTTACTTATTATAAAAATTTAGGATATTCTATAAAGGATTACCCTAATACTTATGATCAATATAAAAATGAACTAACACTTCCACTGTATTCTTCCCTTTCTTTTGAAGATGCGAAAAGTGTAGTAGCTGAAGTTATTAAAGCAGTTGAACAAGTTATAAAAACTGCATAAAATTATAAGTGGCTGTTGCATTAAATGCAGCAGCCACTTATAATTTTATTCTTCATTTTTATCTAAGTTAGATTTATATATTCTTCTTCTATCAAGAGACCATACTGGATCTGACATTTCACCTGGATTTATTCCCTCAACTGCTTTTCTCATGTCGAACATAGCAGCATCCATATCATCTAAATGATGAAGAACTTCTGCCTCAGGAAACATTGGCTTTTTAGGGCTTCCGTATTCTGCCTCATAGTGATGTGATAATACCATGTGCTCAAGCATCATAGATACTTCCTTACTTGCTCCAACTTTTTTAGCTGAAGTTCTTACCTTTTCCACACCTAAAATTATATGACCTAAAAGCTGCCCCTCTATACTGTAGTCAGTAACTATCCCAAGCTCTGATGATTCCATTTCCTCAAGTTTTGCCATATCGTGAAGTATCGCACCTGCATATATTAAATCTGTATTCAAAAATGTATATACCTCACTGATTTTTTCTCCTGCCTTAAGCATAGTAGTTGTATGATATAAGAGTCCAGAACGAACTGAATGATGATTTTTCTTTGCTGCTGGCCAGTACATTAATTTTTCACCAGCTCCTTCTAAAACATCATATACAATGTTTTTTATATCTTGATTTTTTATCTTATCAGCATATTCAAGTATAGTGGCGTACATATCATCTGAAGAATATGGTGCTGATGGAACAAAATCTGATATTTTAACATTATCATCATCTACGGTTTTTCTTATTTTATCTATTTTAAGTTGAAGATTATTCTGCCATTCTATTATAGTACCTCTTACCTTTACAAGCATGTTGTCTGTAAAATTTTTTTCATCTTCATCTGATGCATCCCAAAGTTTTCCGTTTATATCACCGGTTTTATCTCCAAAAGTAAAATTAATAAACTTCTTATTGTTTGATGAGATTCTTTTCTCCGCTGATTTAATTATGAAAAACCCATCTATTCTATTACCCGCTTGAAATTCCTTAATAGTTTTTAACTCTACCAAAATATTCCTCCATTCTTTATGCATTTAAATAATAACTACATAAATATTGTATTATTAGGCATCTTAAAAAATAATAATTCCATGTTGCAATATAATTTTTTTGAAGATGCCTTAAATCCCTATTGTATTTTAACAGCATCACCAGAGTAAAATAAATAAAGATATTTCTCTTTTACTTTTAAACCAGTTATGATTTCAAGAGCCTTCTCATAATAATTAATTTGATAAGTATATTTTTTAATTATATCATCTATATTATCATCATTTACATAATCATTTTTATAATCTACAAGTATTATTTCATTATTTTCCTTAAAAAACAAATCTATTATACCTTGAACTACAATCTCTTCCCCTTCATATTCCTTAGGCAAACTCTTATATATATCTGTGCTTTTTACTCTCATTTGAAATGGGAATTCTCTGTATACATTCTGAGACTTAATTACTCTTTTACCTATTTCATTTTCAAAGAATTTTAGAATTCTACGTATATTTACACTCTGTGCCTGCTTTTCAGTTAAAATTTTTCCTATAACCATATTATCTACTTGATTTTTAATATCCTTAGCATTCATGTTTTCATGTAAAGCTAAATGCTGCATTACAGAATGCATAGCAGTTCCCCTCTCTGCGGGTGTCAACTTTTTTACTTCCTCAAGAAAATGCGGTTTCTTTGAGAGAGGTGGTGTAAAAATCTTAGCAGCATAATCATCATTTTGCTGGTTCATTCTTCTCTTAAGCTCCGTTACTGAAAGAAGCGCTGGAAGCTCAGAGGCTTTTTTATGTGGATATTTATATTCAAGCCTATTCTTTATCTCCTCTGCATAATTACTTTCATATGGCATGCCTTTTATCTTATTTAAATTTTCATAAAATAAATTAATTCTGTCATCAGTGTTTTCTTCATCCTCTAAAGACGGCTCACTAAATGTAAGTATATCCTCTCTGCTCCACATTTCTATTTTCCAATTTGATTCATCATCAATTAATTTTCCTTCTTTAACTTCACCTGCAGCCTCTCTCAATTTTTCAGCATCTTTATGCCTTATAACTGCACTTGCTATCCAATCAAGAAAACTTTTACTCTTAAGTATAAAATCCTCTGAGATCTTGTCACTACTTACATTTAAATTCATTGACCACTTAAAAGCAGCTTTTTGAACATCCTTAACTGAACCTGTTATTATGAGCTTCTCTTTAGCTCTAGTAAAGGCTACATATAGAATTCTCATTTCTTCAGAAAGTGTTTCAAGCTTTATTTTATTCTTTATTGCCTCTTTTACAAGTGTTTTATGTGAAATTCTCCTTTTATAATCAACATACTCAGGACCAAAACCAAGGTAGTCATTAAAAAGTACTGGATTATTCATATCCATAAAGTTAAAATTCTTTCCACAGCCGCTTACAAATACTATAGGGAATTCCAGTCCTTTGCTCTTATGTATACTCATTATCCTAACTACATTTTCATTTTCGCCTAAAATTTTTGCACTTCCCATATCACCGCTAGTAAGCTTAAGTTTGTTTATAAAGTTTATGAAATTAAATAATCCTTTATAACTAGTTTCACTATAAATCTTAGCTCTTTGAAATAGCATTTTCAAATTTGCTTGACGCTGAATTCCTCCACTAACAGCTCCTACATAACCGTAGTACCCCGTATCAGTATAGAGATACCATATAAATTCATCTATAGGAGTATATAATGATTCTTTTCTCCATTTATGAAGCTTAGAAAGAAATTCTCTTACTTTTATTGAAAATTCATCATCACCATTTTCTGCTGCATTTTTTAGCTTATCATAAAAAGTAATTCCTTCTATTCCTTTTATATCAATTAAATCCTCTACTGTAAAGCCTCCAATTGGAGATTTTAGCACCGCTGTCATTGGGATATCCTGCCTTGGATTATCAATTATCTGAAGCAGCGACAACATAGTTTTAACCTCAGGCGTTTCAAAATAACCTGAATTAGTATCAGAAAAAACTGGTATACCCATATTTTTAAGTTCATCCGAAAAGACATCTGCCCATCCTTTTGTAGATCTAAGTAGAATTACAATATCCTTAAACTGGGCTTTTCTATAAGTACTTGTATTTTTATCGAGTACTTTGAAGCTATTTATAAGCTCCAGAATTCTTTTTCCAATAAGCCTAGCTTCAAGCATAATATTATCTACATTTTCTTCATCTTCATCATTTTCCTTAATAGCTTCTTCTTTCACTTCATTTTTTTCAATTATATTGAGCTCAACGGCATGAGAAAATGCCTTTTCATCTATTTCTTCATAATTTGCCCCTAAATTTAATTTTTCTTGATCATTATAATCAAGTTCACCTATGTTTCGAGACATTATTTGCTTAAATACAAAATTTACTGCATCCAGTATTTCCTTTCTGCTCCTAAAATTTTTGTATAGAAGTACTTTTCTATCTTTTTCTCCATCAGCTGTTTTATAACTATTATATTTATCCAAAAATATACCTGGATTTGCTTGTCTAAACCTATATATACTCTGTTTTACATCACCAACCATAAATAAATTTGGATTTTCTGTATCCTTCCTCGATATAGTTCCAAGTATAACTTCCTGCACCATATTACTATCCTGATACTCATCTATAAGTATTTCATCATACTTTTCACGTATTTTAAGTGCCGTATCTGAAGGTATTATATTACCATCATCATCTTTTTTAACAATAATAGAAAGACACATATGCTCAAAATCATTAAAATCAATTATACCTCTCTTTTTCTTTTTATCCTTATATCTAATATCAAATTCTATAATAAGTTCACTTAAAGTTTTCATGAGAGGATATAAACCTTTAAATTCTTCTTTTATTTCTTCATCATCCTGCAATAACATATCGTCACTTATGCTGCTTAAACTCTTTTTAACACCATCTCTTATAGACTTTACAATACTCTGCTTTTCTTTGTCTACACCTTTAGGACATCTTTTTAACTTTTTAAATTCAATATTTAGGGATTGAGCTTTAAGACTTCCAAAACTTTCTGAAGCCTTAATTAAAGCTTCAATCATAAAAAGCTCTGATTCAAAATTTTCTCTGTAATTTTCTATTGATGGACATTCATTTATTATTTCAATTGCCACTTTAAGCTGATTTTCCATACCTAATAATTGAATCTTTATATTTTGTTTTAAAACATCTGCCCAAATCGAATCTTCAAACTTAAAGTCATCACCTACATTAAATTTTTCAGAAGCATTTGTAAGCCATGTATAAGGCTCAGGATTGCTCATAACAAAGCTATAAAGGTTCATTATCATATTAAAGAGTATATCATCACTCTTATTACCACAGTAACATTCTACAAGCTTTAAAAATTCCATACTGTTATTATTTTTATTTATCCCTTTAGAGGTATATTCCGCCTGAAGGTACTTATCCTCAAAAAGTTCTTCTAATGTTTCATTTTTAAGGAGAAGCACCTCAGTTTCATCTCCAACTCTGAAATCAGGGTCCAAATCAAGCATATGGAAATTATTCTTTATTACATCAAGGCAAAATGCATGTATTGTAGTTATTTTAGCTTTTCCAAGTAAAGCTAGCTGTTTTTGAATTACCCTTGATCCTGGATTTTCACAAAGCTTTTTAGATAAAGCATTTCCTATTCTCTCTCTCATCTCAGATGCTGCTGCATTAGTAAAAGTAACCACCAAAAGTTTATCAATATCAATAGGATTTTCTTCATCGGTTATCATTCTTACTATTCTTTCAACGAGAACTGCTGTTTTTCCAGAACCAGCAGCTGCTGCAACAAGAAGATTACAATTTTTAGTTTCTATTGCCTCAAGCTGTTCTTTTGTCCATTTAGTTGCGCTCATTGTAATCACCTTCTTCATCTATTTCTTTCCCTATAAGTTTAAATACTTCGTCATCCGACTTTTCCTTAACATATCTATAATTATTGCCATGAAACATAGTATCAAACCTACAAATAGATGAATAAATGCAGTAATCACATGGCTTTTCCTTTCCATTTTTATACGGTCTTATTTTTATATCTCCCATTAGTAGCTTTTCACAATTTTTAATAACTAAATTCTTTACATGGCCTATTAACATTTCAAACTGCTCTTTAGTAGCCGCACTTGACCTTCCAAGAGTACCATCTTTCTTTATTGAAGCAGGAATAAGTATTGATGCACCTTCCATTTGTCTATCCATCTCATGTACAACCTCTGGATCTGAAAGTAAAAGTCCCTTCATTTTAAGATGCTTCATTATTTCCTCTTTAATTTCTTCCTCTGTTAAATTTCTTTTATCCTTTATAATGGGATCATCCATTGTAAAATAAAATATTCCGCCAGGTAAAGTTCTATCATCATCCTCCAGATTCTCACTTTGAAGTATAGCATCAAGATATAACAGAAGTTGAATATCAAAACCATAATACACATCCGATAGTTTAAATATCTTATTGCCTGATTTATAGTCTATTATCCTTATATAAGTATTTCCGTCCTTTTCCAGCATATCGATTCTATCAATTCTTCCCGTAAGTACAACTTCACTATTATCAGCAAGCTTAACTGTTATTGGTGGATAATTTCCTCCATTTTCAAAGGTAACCTCATACCCTGCTGGCCTAAAACCACTTCTTTTAAACTGCTCTGCAACAATTCTAGCAGTTCTTTTTAATATTCTTTTAAGCCTTAATGTCATATAACTGTATCTAGGTGAACTGTTAAATATAGAACCAGCATTATCTTCTAATTCCCTATCAACTATTTCATATATTTTTTTCTCACAAACTTTATCATCTACGTCTTTCCATTCTATATTTTCTTCTCTTATGTTTTCACAAAATTCGTCTATTACCTTATGCATAAAAGAACCCAAATCCGGAGGCGTTAAACTAAACATTTTCCTTTCTTTTATGTTAAGTCCATACTGCACATAATATGAGAAAGGACACTCTACATATTTTTCAAGTCTTGATACACTCATTTTTAAGCTGCTTCCATATAGTTTTACTGCCTTTTCTTCACTTATATAATCAACTTGAGTAGTATAAGCTACCGCCTTAAACATATTGCTGCATTTTTGAGACCAACTTTCATCTTTACAGTACCATCTATATACATCATGCCAGACAGCACTACTATGATTCTTCCCATCTACTTCCTTTCTGAAAGATGCTACCATTTCATTAAAAGTAGGCACAGTACTAGAAACAAGCTTCATATTCTCATCATCGTTATCAATTTTGATTACATCACTTTTTTCTTTAAGTTCTGGAAAAAGTGTCTTCATTCTATTTATTATCATAGAAGGTCTTAAAGTTTTTCCTTCATAATCAGCTATAGGATAACTTAATATTAAATATTCACTGGAATTTGCAATAGATGTATATACCAAAAATCTCTGCTCCATAGCTTGAGTTTTTGTATCCTTAGCAAGTTCTACTCCGCTATTCATTAAAATTTCTCTGTCTCTATCGCTGAGTATGCCCTCTTCCATAGCCGCAGATGGAAATACACCATCATTAACACCCATTATGAATATAAGCTTTATTGCGTGACTTTTAAGACGATCTATGCTTCCAACAAGGACTTGATCTAAAGATGATGGAATAAGCCCCATTTTATGTTCTTTTACCCCTATGGAAAATATTTTAGAAAACTGCTCTAAATTTGCCTTCTCATCACCCATTACCTCAACCAGTTGGTCCATAAGTTCTATTATTACGTTCCATATTTGACTGTATTCATTTGCCAAAACCTGTCTTCCGCTTTCTCTAAATTCGGAAACCATTTTTTCAACTTTATCTGGAACATTTATATCACACAAAAATTCGAATAGTGATTTGCATATTTCAGCAACATTACTCTTTCTTAAAACTTTTTTTCTAAATTCAACTATAGGTTCCACAACTTTATTTCTTATTTCATTTACTTTTGCTAATCTCTCTTGGTTCTCTACCGAAACTTCATCATCATAACCATTGTGATATACATTATATGTCCAGTCCTTCTCAGTCCATTTCTTCTTTCCCTTTATTCCAGCTGCTAAAACATAATTTTCTAATATATCAATATCATCATAAGGGACATCAGTAAAACCTGTTTTAAGATACCTGAAAACAGCCTCATAAGACCAGTTTTTAATAAAAATATCCATGATTGATTTTATGAGTATTATGAGAGTATTATCTTCAATATCTTTATTTTCATCTATAAAAAACGGAATGCCATACTCTTTAAAAATTACAGCCACGGTTTTTTTATAACTTCCTAAATCCCCTGTTACAACAGCCATATCTGAATAACGCATTTTCTTATCGCGCACAAATTCCACTATTTTTCTAGCTGTTTCTTCAACTTCAGTATACAGGTTTGAAGTCTTAAAAATCCCTATTTTTTTAGGTTCACTTTTATATATTTCATATGGAAAGCTGTATAAATTTTTCTCTAAAAAGCCAAGCTCTGGGCTTCTCTTAAATCTGTAAAACGGTCTTTTATTTAAATTTACAGGTTTATCAATTTTTACGTTATTATCCTGAGCTATTTTCATTATTCTATTTTCTGTGTTTTTAGTTACAGAAAAAATATCATCATCATACGGCACATTGCCATAATCCATAGTTAATGTAATATTAACTCTACTGCACTTTTTTAATAATTCTTCTATTATTCCATACTGCTGTGGTATAAAGCTTGAAAATTCGTCAAGCCATATTTCAGCGCCACTGAGCATATTTGAAAATTTTATTTTATCTTTAAGCATAGTAAGATCATCGTCAGAATCTATGTAATTCTTATGAAGTAATTTATCAAATTCATCGTATATTAAACTTAAATCATGAAGTTTATTTTTAAGCTCATCATCTTCTACATTATCAATAGTACTTCTAAGTATCTCCGGTGTTAATTCATATTTTTTAAACTCACTTATTGTATCTGACACAGTATCAACAAAACCCTTTTGTCTTGCTGAAAGAGCGAAAACTTTAAACTCATCTTTTAGTTTATTCATTATGTGATAAAAGAGCATACTCTTACCTGATGAATTCATATGTTCTCTTGCTATTCCGCCAACTTCATCAAACACTCTATACGCCATTCTCTTAAAGCTAATTACCCTAACTCTACTAAGGCTCTTTTCACCAATTAATGTTAATATACTTTTTTCACTTTGAAAAGAAAATTGTTCTGGAACAACAAGTATAAGGGGCTTATCTCCGCCTTTTTCTATTCTACTATGTATGCTGTTTATGCAAAACTGACTTTTTCCACTTCCAGCTCTTCCGTATATAAATCTTAAACTCAACTTATAGCACCCCTTTTCACAACCTTATAAATTAAATTATATACAATAAAAATATACATTGCAAAAATTGCAATGTATATTTTTATTATTGACATAATTTTTTATTTGTATATAGGGAATTTACTACATAACTCAGAAACTTGTTTTCTTATTTCGCTTAAATCTTCATCTCTATGTTCAATAGCATAATTTATAAAGTATGCTACCTTCTTCATTTCATCTTCTTTAAAACCTCTAGTTGTAACCGCTGGAGTTCCCATTCTTATACCACTTGTTACAAAAGGACTCTTTGTTTCAAAAGGTATAGTATTTTTATTAGCTGTTATTCCAACTGAATCAAGAAGATGTTCTGCATCTTTTCCTGTTATATTTTTATTTGTTAAATCAACTAGTAGAAGATGGTTATCAGTTCCTCCTGATACTATTCTAAAACCATAATTTTGAAGCTCATCTGCAAAAACCTTTGCATTTTTTATTATCTGATTTGCATAATCTTTAAAATCGTCCTTTAATGCTTCTCCAAAGCACACTGCCTTACCTGCAATTATATGCATTAATGGTCCACCCTGCATACCAGGGAATACTGCTTTATCAATAGCCTTTGCATATTTTTCTTTGCAGAAAATTGCTCCTCCTCTTGGTCCTCTTAAAGTCTTATGTGTAGTTGTTGTTACAAAATCAGCATATGGAACTGGTGATGGATGAAGTCCTGCTGCTACAAGACCTGCGATATGAGCTATATCAACCATCATATAAGCTCCTACTTCATCACATATTTCTCTTATTTTCTTAAAATCTATAATTCTTGAATATGCGCTGGCACCTGATACTATAAGCTTTGGCTTGCATTTTAGTGCAGTTTCTCTCATTGCTTCATAATCAATTTGTTCTGTTTCTTTGCTTACGCCATATGGAATTACATTAAAGAGTTTTCCTGAAAAGTTAACTGCACTTCCGTGACTTAGATGACCACCATCAGTTAAATTCATACCCATTATTGTATCTCCTGGCTTTAACATAGCAAAATATACAGCCATATTGGCCTGTGAACCTGAATGTGGTTGTACATTTGCATGCTCTGCTCCAAAAAGCTTTTTTGCTCTCTCACGTGCAAGTTCTTCTACTTTATCAACTACATAACATCCGCCATAATATCTTTTTCCTGGATATCCTTCTGCATATTTATTAGTTAAGTAAGAACCCATTGCTTCCATTACAGCTTGACTTGTAAAATTTTCTGATGCTATAAGTTCTATGTTATTTTCCTGCCTTTTATGTTCTTCTTCTATAACAGAATAAACCTCAGGATCACTGGCTTTTACCTTTTCAAAATCCATTTATTATACACTTCCTCGTATTTTAATTTAATTAGCTAAAAAATTATCAATTTTATGTATGATTATATACTAAAATGGCGTAGAATTCAAATAAAAATTTGTGTTATAATAATTTTTGTACAAAACATAAATTCTACCTTATAAAAGATTCTAAGCTCTAAACTCTTTTACAGGAATACTTTATAAGTCACAATGTAATACTTTTAATGCATTTACATAGTTAATAATTATACATTAATTTATAATCCTATTTAGCTACAATTTTTTGAAAGGTTCTGTTAACTATTGTCTAACGAAAAAATTATAAATTTAGCAGCATATGCAGGTAAAATATTACTTGAAAGTGGTGCTGAAACATATAGAGTTGAAGAAACAATAAACAAAATTTGTTCAGCTTTTGATATGAAAGCCGCTGATAGTTTCGTAACCCCAACAGGTCTTATCATATCAGGTACAGGTAATGATGATAAAATAATTTCTATAGTAAAGAGGGTACAGGTAAGAACAGTAAATCTTGAAAAAATATCCGAAGTGAATAATCTTTCCAGACTTTTGCAGCATGAGACTCTTTCTATTGAGGAAGTACATAGTAGGCTAGAAAAAATTGATAATAATAAGATTTTTCCAAATTGGACTCATACTTTGGCCAGTGCCTTAGCAGCTGGATTTTTCACTCTTATTTTTGGAGGTACTATAAACGATTTTGGAGTTTCATGCCTTATAGGTGTATTAATTAGATTATCCTCAACCATAATTTCCAAGCTTAATATGAACGACTTTTTTCTCAATATGTTTGGAGGTGCGGTTGCAGCACTTACAGCACTTATTTTTAAGAGATTAGGAATTGTAGTCTATTTAGATAAGACCATCATAGGTTCTATAATGCTATTAGTACCCGGTCTTGCGATTACAAATGCTGTAAGAGATACCATAGCCGGAGATTTAGTGTCTGGAATTTCAAGAGCACTTGAAGCCTTTTTCATGGCAGTAGCTATAGCTGCTGGAACTGGTATAGTTTTTAAAGTATGGATTAACTTTTTTGGAGGTACAGGGTTATGATATTAAACTTTATATACGCATTTATAGCATGTGCAGCATTTTCAATTTTATTTAATATAAAAGGCAAAAGAATATTTATAGCATCTTTAGGCGGCGGATTAGGTTGGCTTATATACATATTGTGCATTCATTATAATGTTTCCATAACTTCTTCTAACTTTATAGCTGCTATGGTAGTTTCTATATACTGTGAAATAATGGCAAGAGCCTCAAAAACTCCTGTAATTGTGTATTCTGTCTCTGGTATCATTCCATTAGTACCTGGAAACGGAATGTACAACACTATGTATGAAACTATAACCGGAAATCTTTCAAAAGCATCAGAATGGGGTTTTAAAACCTTAATGTATGCAGGTTCCATTGCTGTTGCTATCATTTTAGTTTCTTCACTTGCTAGACTAATAAAGATGAAGAGAAGTAGCAGTGCTTTGGAACATTAAAAAAATCCTATAAATCTAAGATAAAAAAATCATAAAATACTAAGAGTTTTAAATAACTCACTACGTTCAAACAAATTCAAAACTCTAAGTATTTTATGATTTTTTTGTCAAGATTTATAGGATTTTTTTAAATCGTTCCAAAGCACTGCTACTTCTCTTTGAGGGTAAAGCAAGGAAGAAATTCCTCCGTACCTACGGAATTTCAGGGGTGAAATATATTTACTTCTATATCTATCTTATTTAGCTTTTAAATACATTAATGTATTAGTCATCATTAATTAGTGGTAAATAAAATCATACACGATATTTAGGCAAAGCTAATTCTTCTTTATAAAACAGGATATCTTAGTATTTACAATTAACAACCTTGATTTACTGATATTAAGAATTATCTAAACCTTTATAATATAGAAATTGCCTGGTATATTATAATTTTATAATACGATATTATAGAATTTTTCGTAGAGCAGCGGAGAAAAATTTACCTTGCACTTATTTAAATGAAGTAATATTATTTTGGGAACGATTTAAATAAAACTCAATAAACCTTACCCCAAATTATGAAAAGACTTAGAAATTTTAATTTGTCTGAACCTAAAGGTGAGTTATTAAAATTTCTTAGTATTTTCATAATTTAGGGTTTAGGCTTATGAGTTTTATTTAATGTTCCCAAAATAATATTACTTCATAAACATAGTTATAGTGGAAATTAGTTCGTCTAGTTTAGAATCATTCAAATCGTCTAATTTAATCTCATCTTTCATGCACTTTTTTGTATAATTCTGAAGCATTAGTATCCCTATTTTATTTACAGCCGCTTTAACTGCAGCAACCTGCACAAGTACATTTTTACAACAGGCATCAGCTTCTATCATTTTTTCTATACCTTTTACCTGTCCTTCTATCTTCCTGAGTCTTACAATCAGATCTTTTTTATTTTTTTCATTATTTTCTCCCACTTATTTCACTCTCCAATCGGAAAATATAAAGAATTGCATCTCCTATGAAATTAATTAAATAACATATGGGAAAACTAGCACTTTTACCAGTTTTCCCATATAAAAACTATATCTATCAAAATGATTTAAATTCTATTTTTTATTTTTCCTTGCATTCTATGCCAAGCTCTTCAAGTTGAGCTGCATCTACAATATTAGGTGCTTCTGACATTGGGCAGAATGCATTCTGATTTTTAGGGAATGCTATTACATCCTTTATATTCTCTGTGCCTGCAAGGAACATTATAAGTCTATCAAGACCATATGCAAGTCCCGCATGTGGTGGTGGTCCAAATTTAAACGCCTCAAGAAGGAAACTAAATCTTCTCCATGCATCTTCCTTTGAAATACCTATTACCTCAAACATTTTTTCCTGGAGTGCAACATCATGAATTCTAACGCTTCCTCCTCCAAGTTCCTCTCCATTTAATACAATATCATATGCCTTAGCTCTAACCCTTGCAGGATCGGAATCAAGATACTGAATATCTTCGTCCATTGGCATTGTGAATGGATGATGTTCTGCTTGGAATCTACCTTCTTCTTCATTATAAGATAGAAGTGGGAATTCAGTAACCCATACAAATCTAAATTCTTTATTATCCTTTAATAACTCAAGCTCCTTCGCAAGCTCTACTCTAAGTGCTCCTAGTGCTTGAAATACTACTGAATCTTTATCTGCAACTATAAGTATAAGGTCTCCTGTTTTACCTTGAACCTTATCAATTATTGCATTTAACTCTTCTTCTTTTAAGAACTTAGCAATAGGAGATTTTACTCCATCTTCCTTAAGTGCGATCCATGCCAAACCCTTTGCCTTATATGTCTTTACAAACTCACCTAATTTATCTATCTTTTTTCTAGGCATATTAGCTGAATTTGGTGCTTTAATAGCTCTTACGCTTCCACCATCCTTTATAGCTCCGCTAAACACTTTAAACTCACTATTTTTTAATTCTTCACTTATATCATTAATTTCCATGCCAAATCTTAAATCTGGTTTATCTGATCCGTACTTTTCCATAGCAGTTTTCCACGTCATTCTCTCAATTGGAAGTTTTACATCAACTCCAGCTATTTCTTTAAAAACCTTTTTGATAAGTTTTTCATTGAGAGCCATTACGTCATCTTCCTCAACAAAAGACAATTCCATATCGACTTGTGTAAATTCAGGCTGCCTATTAGCTCTTAAATCTTCATCTCTAAAGCATTTTGCTATTTGGAAGTACTTATCATAGCCTGATACCATAAGAAGCTGTTTAAAAAGCTGTGGTGACTGAGGAAGCGCATAAAATTTACCGTTAAAATTTCTACTTGGTACTAAATAATCTCTTGCACCCTCAGGTGTACTTTTTGTAAGTACTGGTGTTTCCATCTCAAGGAAACCTTCCTCATCCATAAAATCTCTTATAACTTTTGTAGTTTTATGTCTTATCTTAAAAATCCTCTGCATATCAGGTCTTCTAAGATCAAGATATCTATATTTAAGTCTTATATTTTCAGCAGCATCAAGATTTTCTTTTATGTAAATAGGTGGAGTTTCACTTTCTGATAATATTTTAATATTTTCTCCCCTTAATTCCACCATTCCTGTTGGCATATGAGGATTTGGTGATTCACGTTTTACAACATCTCCAGAAACTGCTATACAATATTCTGATTTAACCAAATCTGCCTTTAAAAAAGCATCTTTATTTATCTCTTCTCCGAAAACCACCTGGAGTATTCCTTCTCTATCTCTTAAATCTACAAATACTAATCCTCCAAGATTTCTCTTTCTTTGAACCCAGCCCATAACTACAACTTTATTTCCAATATGGTTTTCTCTAAGTTCACCGCACATAATGGTTCGCTTTAATCCATTTAAAGATTCTCCCATTTCTTTATTCCTCCTAAATATAGGATTCTCAGTTCAACTATCAAGTTATGCATGCACCATAATACTCTAATTCTAGCATTTTAAAATACATATATCTTATGTTTTACCTTGTGAATCCCTTATGTAATACAAATGTCATGAATAAACCACTTCACATACTAATTGAAGTGGCCCTAAATTTAATTTTAACCCTATAATTCACTTTTATCAAGGTTTATTCTCTATACAATGTTTCTAAAAAATCTATTTTTCCATTTACTTTTTCCTTAATTCTTTTTATGTACTCCCTTACATCTTTTAAATTAGCATATCTTTCTATTCTGTTAGTATCTTTAAATATTATCTTTGAAACACCATGACAGCCCACTGCAATTATAGGTTCGCTGTCTTCTATCATTATCATATTGTATACACATTCTCTGCCTTTTATAGAGTATCCTATATTCTCCATGTTGCCTAACATATTCTTCTGTCTATACATATAATATGGACTCATATTAAGCTTTCTCGCTGCATCATGAGCTATTTCAAACATATCATTTATTTCACTATCATCCGGTAATTTTACTTCCTTCTCCTCTAAAATATCTTCAAATAATTTTGAACCTCTTTTTAAAGCTAAACCATGGATAGTTAAACTTTCAGGCTTTAATTTTAAAATTTCGCTGCAGGTATTTTTAATCTTATCTACATTTTCCCCTGGAAGCCCTATTATTATGTCCATATTTATATTTGAAAATCCAACTTTTCTTGCCATATAGAACTTGTCAACTACATCCTGAACAGTATGATGCCTTCCTATAACCTTCATGGTATCATCATTCATGGTCTGTGGATTTATACTTATCCTATGAACTCCATACTTTTTCATTGTATTTAATTTTTCTTCTGTTATACTGTCTGGCCTTCCGCCTTCTACCGTAAACTCTTTTACAGAATTACCTTTTATGAATGCCTCATACACATTTTTCATTATGAGTTCAAATTGATTATTATTTACTGATGTAGGTGTCCCTCCACCAAAGTAAACACAGCTTATATTAAGTCCTTTATTTTTTATGTATTCCGAAGTTGCCTTAATATCATAAATCATAGCATTAAGATAATCATCTACGTACTTTTTACAATGATCTATAGTATCTGAAATAAATGAGCAGTATAAGCACCTTGTAGGACAAAATGGCATCCCAAGATAAATGCTTACTGCCTTTTTATCATCCTTTATAAAATTTCTTTCATTTTTACTAACTTCTATACATAATCTTGCCTTTTTTTCATCTGTACAGTTATGAATCCTATAATAATCTATTATTTCTTCATCACTTTTATTTTCTTCTATTAACTTACTGGCTATTTTGCTAGGCCTTATACCTATTAAAGTACCCCATGGCAATTTTCTACCTGTAAGATGAGAAAAATATTTAAATACAGCCATCTTAACATTATCATTAAATTTTATCCTATCATCAAACTCATAATTTTGTAGGCTGCCATCCTGTGAAAAAATTTGAGTATTATTAGAACCAATTTCTATCCTATAGTCCCAACTTTCCGAATCAACCATTTCTACTTTTTTAAAAAACAAAATGGTCATATGATAAACAGCATACGAATACGCTTCATCATTTATTTTTACTTTTGTCATAATTTAAACTCCCCAGTCTTTAGATAAATGGATTACTCATCTTTTCGTGTTCTATAGTTGTTTCTCCTCCATGTCCAGGATATACAATAGTACTGTCATCCAATTTAATGAGTTTCTTAACAGAATCCACAAGTGCATTGAAATCTCCACCAGGAAGATCCGTTCTTCCAACCGAATTATTAAAAAGAGTATCACCAGAGAAAAGGAAATTATCTATTAAATAGCACATACCACCTGGAGTATGGCCAGGAGTTTCTATGCATTTTACTTTTAAACTTCCAAATTGAAGCTCATCATTATCATTTACATATTTGTTTGCGTTCTCTTCTTTTTTTCCAAACATGTATTCTCCATTATTTATAAGCTTAACATCTTTTTCATTCATATAAACATCTATATCATACTCTTTTATTAATTCTGACACAGCAGCTGTATGATCTGCATGGCCATGGGTCAGTAATATGAATTTAAGATTGGAGTTTGTATCCTTAAAAGCCTTTAAAATTTTATTAGGAGCATCACCTGGATCTATAATTATACTATCATTTGTCTTTTCATCAACAATTATATAGCAATTTGTCATATACATACCAGCAGGAATTATACTTATTTTCATACATTTCACCTCTAAAATACTTTTTTACTATCAAGCAGCAACGTTACAGGCCCATCATTTTCTATCTCAACATCCATATAGGCTCCAAATATTCCAGTTTGAACATTCTGTATGTCCTCTTTACATGAAGATACGAAATCCTCATATATCTTTTCTGCTTTATCTCCTGAAAGAGCTGCTACAAAACTTGGGCGCCTACCTTTCCTACAGTCTCCATACAATGTAAACTGTGAAATTACTATGAGCTCTCCATTGATATCTTTTAAGGATTTATTCATCTTGTCATTTTCATCCTCAAATATTCTTAAGTTTATAATTTTATTTTTTAAATACTCTACATCTTCTAAGGTATCTCCCTCTGTAATTCCTATGAGCACATTTAAGCCTTTATCTATTTGTCCTACTACTTTTCCGTCAACTTTCACACTTGACTTTTTCACTCTTTGTACAACTGCCCTCATAATATCCCCCTTAACTATTAGTTCTATATATATCTATAATGCCCGGTAGCCTTTTTAGTTTTTTCATAAGTAGTCCTAAATGGTCTACATCCTGTATTTTAAGTTTTAAATTCAAATATGCCATGGAACCTTTGGATGTTTTAGCATTAATAGACTCTATTGATATTCCGAGGTAACTTATTACCTCAACAACATCTGCAAGAAGTGACTGTCTATCCTCAGCTTTAATTTCAACCTCAGCAATATAGCTTTCATTTTTACTTTTGCCCCATTTTACTTCTATAATTCTAGAACTATCTTCTCTTATAAGATTATTTACATTTGTACAATCGGTTCTGTGTATTGAGACTCCTCTTCCTTTAGTTATATATCCTATTATAGGATCTCCTGGAACTGGTGTGCAGCACTTTGCAAACCTCACTAAAATATCCGATACTCCTTTTACTGTCACTCCAGGCTGTTCATCCTTATAAATCTTTTTAGCAGTACTTGCTCTATTATTGCTTTTATTTACACTTTCCAAAACTTCTTCATTGCTAGCTGGTTTATGGTCTTTTGATTTTTCAAAAATATCTTTAAATCTTGCAAGTATTAGAGATGCTCCAACTGCACCTATTCCTACAGAAGCATATAAATCATCTATTGAATTCATATTATATCTTTTTAATACCAATTCCAAATTTTCACCCTTAGCAATCTCACCAAAGTTGAATTCCTGCTTTTTAGCTTCTTTTTCTAAAAGTTCTTTGCCCTTGCTTATATTTTCATCTCTCTTAGCTTTTTTAAACCATGAACGTATTTTACTTTTAGCTTGATTGCTAGTAACTGAATTAAGCCAGTTTATATTAGGCCCCTTAGGCAGTGATGTAGTAAGTATTTCAATTATTTCTCCTGTTTTTAGTTTATAATCAAGAGGAACTATCTTTCCATTTACCTTAGCACCTACACATCTATTTCCTACATCTGTATGTATCTTATAAGCAAAATCTACTGGTGTCGCATTATATGGCAAATTTATAACCTTTCCCTTAGGTGTAAACACAAAAATTTCATCAGAGAACAAATCTATTTTAAAATTTTCCATAAATTCTTGCGCACTAGGAGTTTCCCTCTGCCAATCAAGCATTTCTCTTATCCATGTAAGTTTAATATCATCTTTATTCCCATTTTTGGTTTTCTGCGCTGCATTTTGGGTATTTTCCATTATTCCTTCCTTATACTTCCAATGAGCAGCTATACCATATTCTGCAGTTTTGTGCATATCATATGTTCTTATTTGAATTTCAAATGGTTTGCCTTCAGGTCCAATTACCGTTGAATGAAGTGACTGGTACATATTAGGTTTTGGCATTGCTATATAATCTTTAAATCTGCCCGGTATAGGTTTATACATTGTATGTACGATTCCAAGAACTGCATAACATTCCTTTATGCTATTTACTAGTATTCTCACTGCCGTTAAATCAAAAATTTGATCTAAGCTTTTACTTTTGTTTAACATCTTTCTATAAATGCTGTAAAAGTGCTTTGGTCTCCCATCTATATCTGATTCTATTCCAGATGCCTCAAGATTATTTTTAAGCTCTTCTACTATTTTTTTTATGTATTGTTCTCTCTCAACTCTCTTTTCAGATATTAAGTCCACAAGCTCGTAGTATTCTTTTGGCTTAAGATATCTAAAAGAAAGATCTTCAAGCTCCCATTTTATTTTAGACATACCAAGCCTATGCGCTAATGGAGCATATATATCGAGAGTTTCCTTTGCCTTTTCCTTCTGCTTTCGTTCACATTTAAATTTAAGCGTACGCATATTATGAAGTCTATCGGCAAGTTTTATCAAAATAACTCTTATATCTTTAGCCATTGCCAAAAGCATTTTTCTTACATTATCAGCCTGTTGTTCTTCTTTTGTTTTGTAAGTTATTTTGTCAAGTTTTGTTACTCCCGATACTAAATCAGCAACTTCCCCACTGAATAATCTTGTAATATCATCATAACTAAAACTTGTATCCTCAATAACATCATGTAGTATTCCCGCAACTATAGTATTAGTATCCATGCCCATTTCTGCTAAAATGCACGCAACATCGACAGGATGACTTATATACGGCTCTCCCGATTCCCTTTTTTGAAATTTATGAGCTTCATATGCAAAGTTATATGCTTTAATGACAATATCTTTATCTACATTATTACAATTTTCATCTATCTTTTCTAATAAATCTGATAATTCAGCCATTATAATACTCTCCTAAAATCAAAGGCTGGTCGCATAACCAGCCCAATATTTTCTTAATATTATATAGTATACCTTCTAATTTTATAATTGTAAAGACACTACTGTAGGCTTTATTTTTCGCCACAACTTTAGCATTACACTCTAATATAAATTTTATTAAACATTATATTTAACTAGAGACATTGTATCATATTCTCCAAGCTTTTCTTTGCCATTTAAGTCTGTAAGTTCTATAACAAAACATGCGCTAACTACAGTTCCACCTAATTTTTCAACAAGTTTTGCCACTGAATTTATAGTTCCACCAGTTGCAAGAAGGTCATCAACTATAGCAACTCTTTGACCTGGTTTAATAGAATCCTTATGCATCTCTAATGAATCCTCACCATATTCAAGTGCATATGAAACACTTACAGTCTCGCATGGAAGTTTTCCTTTCTTTCTTACTGGTACAAATCCTGCTCCTATTTTATAAGCAATTGGTGCTCCGAATATAAATCCACGTGCTTCAGGTGCAACTATTAAATCTATATTTTTGTCTTTAAGATAGTCTCCAATCTCATCTATACAACATTTATATGAATTTTTATCTTGAATAAGTGTTGTAATATCTTTGAAGCTTATTCCTTCTTTTGGAAATCCCTCTATAACTCTTATACTTTCCTTCAGATTCATTCAAAGTTCCCCCTTAAAATTAAATTATGTACAAGCTAAACATAACGTATTAAAATTTATGTGCTATATATTTAGAATCTTTTATAAGATACAATGTACTAGATTTTACGCATTATATTTACATATATTGTTTTACGGTTATAATTATACTATAAAAATTCTTCTCTTAGCTTATCTTCATTACCTAAATACTTAGCTATTTGCTCTGCCTTATAGCTATCACCTGTAGTAAACAATTCAACTATTATTCTTGCATTATCCATTTTGCCAACAGCATTTACCCTAGGATTAACAGCTTCTGATAAAATCCTTACAGTATCTACATTAACGGCTTCAATAGATTTTAGTTTCATTAAAGCCTTTATACCATGATTATTGGTCATTTTTATCCTGCTTATACCTTCACTACTCATAATTTTATTTTCGCCATATAATTTATTACATTTATGTATAATGCCTATTGTTGCAAGATCTAAATATTTATTAACACACTTCATTTGATAGTACATAGAAATAGCCTCGCATACCTTAAATACCATCCCACTAATACTCAACTCATTAAATGGATATTTAGATTGCTTACAGTTTGGATTTACCACTATTGCATAATCATTTTCATTATTTGATTCATGATAATCAATAACAATTGCATCTATATTTAACTTTTTACATAAGATAGCATTTTCCTTAGAATTAATGCCACATCCTATGGTTATAAGTAAATTTGCTCCAAAATATTTTATTTTTTCATTTACATCATGCGGATTGACTTCAAAGCTTCCACAAAAGTCATCCGGTATAAAATATTCCACATCAGCATTAAGGTATCTCAAAACTAACAGCATAACAGACATACCTACTATACTGTCTACATCATAATAACCATAAAGTACTATTTTTTCTCTATTATTTATAGCCTTAGCTATTCTCAGTAACGCTTTATCCATTTCTTCAATTAAAAATGGATTATACATTCCCTTTAATCCGAAATATTGTAGCTTTTCTCCTGTTTTTTCCATTTTTATTCCTCCGAATTTGTAGAAAACAAATATATTATAATGTATTATGAGATATTTTACAAATGCTATTTAACCCGAAAAAATAAAACAGCCTGCAAGGCTGTTTTATTTTTGAGCTGCTGCTTTCATTTGAAGCTTTTTTTTGTCAGCTCGCTTTTTGAATATAACCCATAAAGGACTTGCTATAAATATTGAAGAATAGCATCCAGAAGTTATACCTACAAGCAATGGTTCAGTAAATTCCCTTACAGACGGAACAAAAATATGTACTGAAGCTACAGCTATCAAAACTGTAAGTACTGTATATATAGATCTCGTCATAGTTTCATTTATACTAAAATCAGCAATTTCCTCTGAACTCATCTTCCTATGCTTTCTACTATTTTCTCTTATTCTATCAAATACAACTATAGTATCATTTATAGAATAACCTATAATTGTAAGCATACCAGCTATAAATGCTGAATTTACTGGAATTGCAAAAATAGCATAAAATGCAAGTGTTATGAGTATATCATGAAATAATGATATCATAGCTGCTGCACCAAATTTAAATTCAAATCTCCATGCTACATATAAAAGCATGAGAACATGCGCAACTATAAGTGCAAGTATAGCTTTTTTCAAAAGTTCGCTTCCTATAGTTCCACCTATTTTTTCCTGAGAAGCTAAAGCTTTTGATTTTAAATTATATTTTTTTTGTACTTCTTTAAATATTTTACTAGATTCACTATCTGTCATAGTACTGCTCTTTATTTCAACTTCAGTATCATTGTTAGCTGTAGTTATAGTACTATCCTTTGTATATTTATCTACTATTTTTTGAATGTCACTTTTATTAAAGGATTTATCTATTTTTATATCCATAGAATATCCACCAACAAAATCAATACCAAACTGCAATGGTTTTCCTGTAGTAGCACCTCTATATACCATAAAGGCAATTCCTAAGAATATTATAGTAAGTGATATTCCAAACCAAACTTTAGTGTGTTTAATAATCTTAAGCATTATTTACTACTCCTTTCCAGACTAACTCCGAAATGAGATGCTTTACTTATAAGCTTCATATCTATAGCCCAGCTTAAAAGGTGCTTTGTTACAGTAATAGCAGTAAACATACTTATTATAACACCTATTACAAGAGTTAAAGCAAATCCCTTTACTTCTCCACTACCAAGAGCATAAAGTACAACACCTGCAATAATAGTAGTAACATTAGAATCAATTATTGATGACATAGCTCTATGAAACCCTGCATTAAAAGCAGATCTCACTGTTTTTCCAATTCTAAGTTCCTCTTTAAACCTTTCAAATATAAGTACATTGGCATCTACCGCCATACCTATTGTAAGCAATAGTCCTGCTATACCAGACAAGGTTAAGGTTACTTTTACAGCCACAAAAGCTCCTAAAGTTAAAACTGTAAATAAAACTAAAGCTATATCTGCCATAAGTCCAGGAACTCTGTAAACCAAAATCATAAAGAAGAATATTATAGCTATAGCCACTTCTCCAGCAAGTATACTGTTAGGAAGAGCACTTGCTCCAAGAGAAGCACCAACAGTTTTAGATTGAACAACCTTTAATGTTACAGGAAGTGCTCCTGAATTTATTATATTAGCTACACGTTTAGCATCTTCAAATGATTTACTTCCAGTTATAATCGCATTTCCCCCGTTTATAACTGAATCCACTGTAGGACTGCTCAAAACATCCTTATCCATATAAATAGAAATCTTTTGTCCTATGAATTTTGAGGTAGCATCAGCGAATTTTTTTGTACCTGAACTATTAAGTTCAAGACCTATAGTTGGCTGTTGCGTATCCTGTGATAAATATGCACTTGCTTTTTTTACATCCTTACCAGTTAAAACCGTTTTATTATCAGGGCCTACAAATCTAAGTTGACCTGTTCTTCCTATTGTTTTTGCAACTGAATCCTTATCATACACTCCAGGAACATCAATTCTTATTCTTTTAGATCCTTCACTTGATACACTTGTTTCACTAACTCCCAGTTTATTTACCCTTAGGTTTAAAAGTTCTATTGTCTTGGACATAGTGTCCTTACTTATTTTCCCTTGTATCTCTTCAACTATAGAAACTCCGCCTTGAAGGTCAAGTCCCCTAGTTATAGATTGTTCAAAAGATTTAATTCTATAATCGCCTAAGTTAAGTCCAAACGCACCAATATAAGCTAACCCTGCTATTATAAGTACACTTAGAGTAAAAAAAATGGTACTTTTCTTTTTCATTTTTATCCCCCTTTATCGCCAAATTATGCCATGTATGATTATATTGTAAAACTTATTCTTTAATTTTGCAAGACCAATTTCTAAGTGTTTTAGAAGTTATATCTTCAAAGAATTAAAATGTAAAATACATAGCTTAATTTAGTTTCTATTTTTCGGCTTCTACCAGTAATTGTTCATTATTAGTGTTATTAATAACTACCTTCTAATTATACATATACTTACAAATACAGTCAATAAAGTCTACTATCTTAATATTATTCCATAAATTGAGCTTTTAATGCAATAGCGCACTCAATTCTCTTTTTCTGCATTTTACATCCCAATTCATATGGAATATTCATGTTTCCATTAAAATTATAGTTATTAGCTTGACATCCACCACTGCAATAAAATCTAGCCCAACATTCTTTGCATTTAGGCTTACTATATATATTAGCTTTTTTAAATTCACCTGACATTTTTTTATCTATATCATCATCATATATTGTGCACATTTTAAAAGCTTCATTTCCGACAAACTGGTGACATGGATATACATCACCTGATGGAGCTATAGAAACATATTCATGTCCTGAACCACAACCAGAAATTCTTTTATATACACATGGTCCACCATTTATGTCTATATTGAAATGATAAAATTTAAATTCATTTCCTTCCTTATGCCTTTTTATCATTTCTTTATATAATTTATCATACTGCTCAAATATTACAGGAAGATCTTCTTCTCTAAGTGAAAGAGGATTACTGTCCGGTAGCACAACTGGTTCCATTGATATTTCTTTAAATCCCATATCAGCTAAATATTTTATATCCTCAAAGAAATCCAAATTATTTCTTGTGAAAGTTCCCCTTACATAATATTGTTTAGATTTATCTCTTTTTTCAACCATCTTCTTGATATTAGGAAGTATAGCATCATGAGAGCCTGTCCCATCTATTCTAACCCTTACTTTATCATTTACTTCTTTTCTTCCATCAATACTTAAAACTATGTTTCCCATATTTTCATCTAAATAATCCATTATTTCATCATTTAAAAGTGTTGCATTTGTTGTCATTGTAAATCTTATATTCTTATTATATTTTTTTTCTTCTTCCCTCGCATGTTCAACAACCTGCTTTATAGTGTCCATTGCCATAAGTGGCTCTCCACCAAATAAATCCACTTCTATATTTTTTCTTGGTCCACTATGTTTTATTACAAAATCAATTGATTTTTTTGCAACTTCAGGAGACATTATCTCTCTACGTCCTTTGTAATCTCCCTCATCTGCAAAACAATACTTACATCTTAAATTACAATCATGAGCTATGTTTAAACACAATGCCTTTATGAAAGATGGCTCATCATTATTTTTCTTAGCTACATCCTCATATAAATCTTTTGAATAAAGCACTCCCTCATTTTGAAGTTCTTTAATTTCATCATAAGCTTCTGAAATTTCTGCTTCTGTATACTTATTTTTAAACTTATTTATAAGTTCTTCTTTACTTTCCATTTTATCTTCATCTATTAAATCATAAACCAGTTCATCAATTTCGTGTATAGAACCGGAATTAACATCTAAAACATATCTGTTATTATCTTGAATAAATTTATGTAATAATGACAATTTATTTCCTCCTTAAATTTCGCTTTTAATAATTTTAACAAATAAGGGGTTTAACACCGCTCATTCTAATCGAAAACCTTGGATTTTCTTCATGGAAAATCTTTCATACCATTTTCCCTTGAAAAATCTTCATTTTCAACGAGTAAAGCAAAGTTAAGCCCCCCAGTTACTAGTTCTTAGTTGTACAAAAAACGTCTTGAAATAACTTTTCTTACAGTCAATCCAAAATTGCAATAAAAACTGCTATCCTAGTTATTTTCACAAGCTAAATTTGCAACTGTACAAGATGTTTTACATGCTGATTGGCATGAATTTGCACATTCTTTACATCCAGGTTTCTTTAAGCTTTCTTTTATGTTTGATTTGTTAATACTTTTTATATGTTTCATAGTAATTCCTCCCATTTCATACAAGCTACAATATAGAGAAACTAGTTTAGCTATTAAGTTTCCCCTTGTTTTCTCTATAGATTATAGCATAATTCAAAAATTAAATAAAGAATCTAAATATTAATTCCTAACATACCAGATAATGTTCCAACAACAATAGCAAGTACAATTCTTATAATATCCCTTAACTGAAATGTTCCACTTGAACCATCAATTAGAGAAACAATATAAAATATTGCGATATAAAAAATTCCAACTAAAAGACCATTAAGCCAGCCCTTTTGGCCAGATTTCCTTGAAGAATAAATGCTTCCAAACATTACACTCAAAAGAGTTGTTACCAATATGACCATATTAGTAATTCCCTCCGAAAAACTAACTTTAGTAGAAACAAAAGCAAAAATAAGAATCACAACAAGAGTAATAAAAAGTGCTCTTAAAACTCCTCCTGCTGCTGAAACATAAATTTTACTTTTTCTTTCCAAACAAAACACCCCCTTGCCTTACACGAAACATTTTTATGTAAAACTTCTACATATAATTATTTATGTTGACACAAGGTGTTTTATTACTTTAAGGCTTAGAGTTTAAAATACTTTATTTTTCACTATCTGCTGTTCTATCCTCTACATTAGATATTGCTACCTTTTTAATTTTTAATTTTGTTTTATCTGGACCAGTCTGTAAGATAATATAATCACTTTGTATATTGGTGATTTTACCCATTATCCCGCCTCTTGTTACTACATTTTCATTTACTCTTAGTTCTGAAATCATTTTGTTAAACTTCTTTTTTCTAGACCTCTCTGGAAGCCATAATGCAAGATAAAATACTGCTAATAAACCTACAATATAAAGTACTGTAACAAGCGTACCTGACATAATATCTCTCCTCCTATCTATAATTAGAAATTTTATAGGGCATAAGCCCCCTTAAAACTTAGCTGCATTCCTAATGAAATAACTCAAATAAATTTTTAAGCTCTTCCATTCCACATACTCAATTTTTCATTTTTAAACTCTTCAAAATAATCTCCATCTATAGCCTTACGTATATCTGCCATAAGCGTATTATAAAAATAAAGATTATGGAGCACACAAAGCCTCATAGCCAGCATTTCTTTAGCCTTAAACAAATGTCTTATATATGCTCTTGAATAATTTCTGCATGTAGGACAATTGCAACCACTATCTATTGGTGAATCATCCAGTTCATACTTAGCATTTCTGAGATTTATTTTGCCATACTTTGTGAACACATGGCCATGTCTTCCATTTCGTGCAGGAAGCACACAGTCAAAGAAATCAACACCTCTTGCAACACCTTCAAGTATATTACTTGGAAGGCCTACCCCCATTAAATATATTGGTTTATCCTGAGGTAAATGCGGCACAACAGCATCTATAATTCTGTACATTTCTTCATGGCTTTCACCAACAGCAAGCCCCCCTATAGCATATCCATCTAAATCCATCTTAGCTATAGTTTTAGCATGCTCTATTCTTATATCATCGTAAACTCCGCCTTGATTTATTCCAAAAAGCATTTGTTTTTTGTTTATAGTATCCGGCAGTGAATTAAGTCTATCCATTTCATTTTTACATCTTACAAGCCATCTTGTAGTTCTCTCAACAGATCTTTCAACATATTCTCTTGGAGAAGGATTTTTTATACATTCATCAAATGCCATAGCAATTGTTGATGCAAGATTACTCTGTATTCTCATACTTTCTTCTGGTCCCATGAATATTTTTCTACCATCAATATGAGAATTAAAATAAACCCCTTCTTCTTTTATCTTTCTTATATCTGCAAGGGAAAAAACTTGAAATCCACCTGAATCAGTTAAAACAGGTCTATCCCAATTCATAAATTTATGAATACCACCCAATTTTTTTACAACATCATCACCTGGACGCAAACTCAAATGATACGTATTTGAAAGCTCAACCTGGCATCCAATTTCCTTAAGATCCATAGTTGATACTGCTCCCTTTATAGCAGCAAGAGTTCCTACATTCATAAACACTGGTGTTTCTATTGTACCGTGAACCGTCTCAAGTCTTCCACGTCTAACTTTACCACATTTCTTTAAAAGCTTATACAACTATATTCCTCCTCGGTCTATTTTATAAACATAGCATCTCCAAAACTAAAAAATCTATATCTATTTTCTACAGCTATTTTATAGGCATTTAATATATTTTCTCTTGAAGATAATGCACTAACTAACATCACAAGTGTTGATTTAGGAAGATGAAAGTTTGTTATAAGTGCATCAACTATTTTATATTTATATCCCGGATATATGTATATATCAGTCCATCCAGATTGTTCCCTAACTATTCCGTTTTCATCTGCAATAGTCTCTAGTGTCCTAGTTGAAGTTGTACCAACAGATATTACCTTTCCTCCATTTTTTCTAGTTTCATTTATAATATCAGCACTTTCCTTTGAAAGTATATAATATTCCGAATGCATATGGTGTTCTTCAATATTTTCCACTTTAACAGGTCTAAAAGTTCCAAGACCAACATGAAGTGTTAAAAATACAGTTTTTACTCCCTTAGCTCTTATTTTATCCAAGAGTTCATTAGTAAAATGTAGTCCTGCCGTAGGTGCTGCTGCAGAGCCATTATTTTTTGAATAAACTGTTTGATACTCCTCATTATCCTCAAGTTCTTCTGTTATATATGGTGGAAGAGGCATTTGGCCTAATTTATCAAGTATTTCTTCAAATATTCCATCATATTTAAATTCTACAATCCTGTTACCATCTTCGCCTATGCTTTTAATTGTAGCCTTAAGACTTCCATCTCCAAATTCAAATTCAGCACCAATCTTGGCTCTTTTTCCTGGCTTTACAAGAGTTTCCCAGGTATTGGCATCAATTCTTCTAAGAAGAAGAAATTCCATTTTTCCACCTGTTTTCACTTTGCTACCAATAAGCCTTGCTGGCAAAACTCTAGTATCATTTAATACAAGGCAATCGCCTTCATTTAAATAATCCACTATGTCCTTAAAAATTTTATGCTCTATTTCTCCTGTTTTTTTGTCCATTACCATAAGTCTGCATTCATCTCTTCTGTCACAAGGATGTTGGGCTATTAATTCCTGTGGTAAATCATAATCAAAATCCTCTAATTGCAAAACCTTCACATTCCTTTCACTTATGTTTATAGAATCTTACTCATCTTTTTTAAAAAATGAGCATTGATTGTTATTTATATTATCATTGCCACTTTTAAATGGCAAATTCAAATGTTCATATGCTTTTTCAGTTGCCATTCTTCCTCTAGGTGTACGTACTATAAATCCCTTTTGAAGAAGATACGGTTCATATACATCCTCAATTGTGTCTATTTCTTCACCAATAAAATACGATAAAGTTTCTATTCCAACAGGACCACCGCCAAAATTTTCAACTATTGCTTTAATTATTTTGTTGTCTATGCTGTCAAATCCTTCATTGTCAACTTCAAGCATCTCAAGAGCTTTTTTAGCAGAATTCAAATCAACAATTCCCTTTCCCTTTACATCTGCATAATCTCTCACTCTCTTTAAAAGCCTATTAGCAATTCTAGGGGTCCCTCTTGAACGTTTTGCCACTTCAAGTGCTGCATCTTCTTTTATCTCTATATCAAGTATTGAAGCAGACCTAAGTATTATTTCTTTTAGCTCCTCATAATCGTAAAATTCCATTGGGCAAAGTACTCCAAATCTATCCCTTAAGGGAGATGTCAAAAGTCCAATTCTTGTAGTTGCACCAATAAGTGTGAATTTAGGCAAATCTAATCTTATAGATTTTGCCGCAGCTCCCTTTCCTATTATTATATCGAGAGCATAGTCTTCCATTGCAGGATAAAGTATTTCTTCCACACTCCTGTTAAGTCTATGTATTTCATCTATAAAAAGCACATCAAACTCAGAGAGTCCAGTTAAAATTGCTGCCAAATCACCTGCTCTTTCAATTGCCGGACCAGATGTAACCTTTAAATTTCCTCCCATTTCTTTTGCAATTATATTAGCAAGAGTAGTTTTGCCAAGTCCTGGTGGGCCATAAAAAAGCACATGATCAAGTGACTCTCCTCTTTTTTTAGCTGCTTTTATGAAAATATCCATTTTTTCTTTTACTTTTTTCTGACCTATGTATTCTTTTAATCTTTGAGGTCTTAAATTGTATTCAGCAGAATCCTCTTCTAAATTCATTGATGTTAGTATTCTTTCATCCATATTAGATCACTCTCAATTCATTAAAAACCTTAAACAACTCTTTATGATATTTTCAATACTTTCATTCTTGTCCACATTATTAATAGCTTTATCTGCCTCTTTTTCTGAGTATCCAAGTGAAATCAAAGCATATTTAGCTTCTTCTATTCTTTTATTTTTATCTTCAATGTTTATAGTAACAGTGTCATTTTCATTGCCATATTCCTGCACTTCATCAACTTTAAATTTATCTTTTAATTCAAGTATTATTCTCTGTGCTGTTTTTTTGCCAATTCCAGGAGCTTTTACTATAGTTTTTTCATCCCCTGTAATTATAGCATACTTAAGATTATTTACAGTAGAAATTGATAAAAGTGACAATGACGCTTTTGCTCCAACTCCATTTATTGTGAGAAGTTTATTAAACATTTCCAGTTCTTCTTTAGTTAAAAATCCATAAAGTCCTATAAAATCCTGTCTTACAATTTGAATTAAATAAATAAGAACCTCTTCACCAGTCCTCGGCATATTTGCTATGGTATTACCTGAAGTGAAAATTTTATATCCCATTCCATTATTATCAATTATTATATAATCCTTATTTATTCCTATATACTTGCCCTTTATATATTCATACAAAATTATTACCCCCAAAAACGAACAATATATTTTAGGATGTTTAATTTATAATGCAGGCTATTATTAATTATAGCCTGCAACTTTTTTAGCATCTTCCTTAGAACCAAATACTAAAAATCCTCTTTTTAAAAGTTCCCTAGTTTCATCCTTTAGCTGTTTTACATTCTTATATGCCTGTTCATTAGTCTGTATAAGTGCACCATTACTTCCTACCTTATATACACTTATATTATCACTATTTTTATCTTTTTTTAAAACAAAGACACCGTCAACTTTGGGATTATCAATATAATTGTTCTTTATAACTTCAACTTTCATGTCATTGTCCCATATTACAATATATCCTTGATTTTTGTAACTTTTAGTTATTTCATCTTTGCTCATGTTATTTTTCTTTTCTTTTTGAGAATTAGTTTTCTCATTACTTTTCAAAACAGTATTCTTTGTCTCATCTTCCGGATCGAAAGTAATATCATATTCTTGTTTTAATATCAAAACATCCAAATTCTTTCTTTTATTGACATTGCTACTAGAACTATATTTGGCTTTATCTTTTTTTCCGAAAAATTCATTTATACTTTTAGATACAGCATATTTTTCAGTATTTATAATTTTAACTAAATTCTTTCTATATCCTACACAAAAAGAAATAATAAAAGTCCCAATTAAAACTATACAGCTTAAAAGCATCTTCTTTTTCAGAGTCATACTATCCCTCCTGTTTCTTATTGGATAGTATTGACACTTTTAATGATTTTATTCAAATATTACTATAAAATATGCTAACAAATATTATATATCAAACATTTATACAATTGCAACTAAAATATAAGATATCTAAACTATCCCACCGCACTAAAATGCAGCAAAATTACAACGAACACTAAGTTCAATACAATTTTGCTGCATTTTTATAAAATCATTTTAATGTGGCTATTACACTAAAAGTTAATAAAATGAAAAAATTCCTCCGTGCCTACGGAATTTAAATAACTGATTTAGTTTCATATCTATATTATTTGATCTTTAAATAAGTTAATATATTATTTTTCGCAGTGAAGCGGAGAAAAATTCACCTTGTTTTTTTATTTTAGGCGAAGTAATAGTATTTTGGGAACGATTTAAATAAAATTCAATAAGACTTGCTTAAAATTATAAAAAGACTTAGAAATTTTAATTTGTCTGAGCTTTTTTTCAGCGAGTTATTAAAATTCCTTAGTATTTTTATAATTTGAAGCTTAGTCTTATGATTTTTATTTAATGTTTCAAAATACTATTACTTCTCTTTATTTTTAAAGCTGTCTACTGACAAGGAATGTAAGCTCCTTAAGGTTGTGGATACCATCGTGTGAAGTGCCTGGATAATGAATAGCCATCTTGCCAGGTTCAGTTACTATACTAACACCTAAAAGCGTCATTTTTTCTATGAAATTTTCATCGTCCCCACTATATCCCATGGTTTGTAAGTATGCCGTTAGATTTTCTTCAACATAATTATAAACTTCCTTACTATCAGAATATGGACAAACAAATATAAATCTATGGAAACACCTATTTATATCTTCACCTTCTGGCATCCCACTCGATAAAATTACTGTATAATCAGCATTAAAAGAAGAATATACTTTAAAGTTTTCTTTATTTTTTATTCCATACTTAATAGTGCAGTATTGCCTATCCTGTATTGTTTTAACAGAACTCCATTCATTTAAATATGCCTTTGGTACAATTTCTGCACCCCTTTTCAGTGCACTCGAAAGATCTTCACAAAAATTTTTTACATCCAATTTTTTATTTATAAATACTATTCTTGGAGACAAACAGGCTTTCTGTTCCCATGTTATCATATCTTTTGCTACATTTTCTGCCGTTCCCTTTAAATCATAACATTTATCAATTACTTCAAAACTTATTTTAGCGCCGTGCATTAATATATGTTTTTGATATTTTGCGCATATCTTTCCTATAATTTCTGCAGAATAATCTCCTCCCCAGTGAATTACTCCATCTGAATTTTTTATCACACTATCATAAATTTCAGTTTCACTGCTGTCAAAATATATAACAGACAATCTATCCTTTATATTGCTGTCCACTTCACATAAACTTTTATAAAATGCATAAGCAAAATAAGGCTCATCCTTTGATACTTTTACAAGATTACAGTTTTTTGATAGCAATCCCATGGAAATACTTACAGGTATAACTACAAATGCATTTCCTGATATATTATGAAAAATTGTTCCCATTGGCTGTCTGTGTACATATCCATAATAAGTTTTTTGCCATTTATCAAGAGCATCTAAATTTCCTAGTTCACATTTTATAGTCTTTTCTATATTTTCACGAAGCAGCATCTTCATTACACCCTTGAGCTCGTAATTAACTAGCTCAGTACTTTGATTTGTTATTTGCGCAAGAATTTTAATATGTTTACTGGCGTATTCTTCATTGAGCCACATTTTTGCACATTTATCAAGTATATCAATTGTCTTCGAAGTTGAAATGCCGTGAGCCTTAAATTTATTATCATTAAGTCTATTTATTTCATTTATAACTTCCTCTTTATCACATGTTCTTATTTCTAAATTTAATTTATTTATCTCCTTTAAAGTTACATTTTCACCCGAAGTGAGTTCTAATTTCATTTTTCTTCCCCCTTTATATTAAGGGTAGCACCACAGCCTTTTGCTTCTGATCCCTTGACCCTTCCAATTACTTTAAAAGTCATACCTTTTTCACCGCATTCCGGACACACATCATTAGAAACAATTTCAGCCATATCATCAACTAATATAGATGCTCCTGCAAAAGACGAAGTACCATAAGCATTTAAAACTTGTATAAGTCCTTTATCTCCAGGTTTAGTTAGAGGTCTTAAAGTTTTTACATCTCTTATAATTACCCTTCCCCATTTAGGAACATGGAATAAATAACTTTTTAGTTTCTCTGAGTAGTGTCCATACATTGGGAATGTATTTTCAGTAAATGAGTAAGTATCAATAAAATTCTTCTTAGGAACTCCTAAAAATTCCGAAATTTCTTGAACAAAAACATTTCTTTCTAATTTAGTACCTATAGATATGCTTCCTTTTTTACCATCCCAACCTCCTCCTCCGGTATGAATTAATGCTCTATGGCCTAAATTATATGGTCCCTTGCCTTGACCTTTTAATTTCATAACTGCATTATACAAAAGTAGCGTTGAGCCTCTAAGTGATATATGATTGTTTTTATTGTTATTATCCTTTAAAAATTTCTCAAACACACTTATATCTATTGAAAATTGTTCACCATCCTGCTTTAACAAAAATACAGTATCTTTACTAAATTTAAATATGTTTAAAATATTTCCAATATACGATTCTGTAGGCTTATTTTCTATACATATGCTTTTATATTTTCTCATTACTTTTGGCTCTGGAAAAAAAACGCAATTGTATTCAGTTGAAGAATCATAAACACTATCGTCCATTGAAGCAAATTTTCTTATCTGCTCTATATCACAAATTCTTCTACCTACTATACTGGGGTCACCGCTTGTACTACTTGACATTGTCCATCTATCCAATTCTTCAGGAGAAACTCTTAATAAATCTCTAAAAAGATTGGCTGACTTTTTAAAAAGTGTTGTTGCTAAAAATGGTATAAAACTAATATCATTTTCACTTTTTAAATGTACATTAGGATTATATGATTGACTTTTGCATATTAATTGATATGCTGGACATTCTTCATATTGTCCAATAACATTATCTCTAAGATCATTAAAAAAACTTGAATATTCCATTTCATTTTACCTCCCATAATTAGTATGTTATTCTATATAATAATTATAATTGAATATTTTTCTATTTCAAATTGCATTACAGCCCATATTTTAATGTACTAAATAGTATAAAGTTTTTAAATTGAGTCTGACCAGTCAGTCTAAAATTTACTCCGTTTTGAATGTAAATATGTATTATTACCTTTATACTTGTGTAATCATAGCTATTTATGAAGAAAAAATTAGTATTATTAATTAAATACAAATTAAAAGTAAATACTATATGTGAATTAATTATTAAGGAAGTGTTCTAAGTGTATCATTATTTAAATATATTTTTTAGATCCCTCATTTCATATTTTGTTCTGCTTATTTTTACACGAATTATGGGAAAAAAACAATTATCTCAACTGACTTATTTTGATTACATAGTTGGAATCACCATTGGTTCTATTGCAGCAGCGGCCTCAGTAGATAAGCATATTAATGTATTTGAAAGCTGCTTTTCTATCATAATATGGAGCCTACTTACATTAACAATCTCAGAAATAGCCCTAAAAAGTGCGAAATTAAGATTGTGGCTTGACAGTGAACCCTTAATAATCATAAATAATGGTAAAGTTATTTATAAAAATATGAAAAAAGCAAAGTATAACATAGGGGACTTATTAATGCAACTTAGAAACAAAGACATTTTTTACATTACTGATGTTGAAATAGCAGTACTCGAACCAGATGGTAAGCTAAGTGTTTTGAAAAAAGCTGAAAAGACTTCAATAACCGCAGAAGATATGAACATAAAAAAACCTAAAGTCGGTATGATGGTAGATATAGTTTTAAATGGTAATATCTTATCTAACCATTTAAAACAAATTCAAAAAAATAAAGATTGGGTCATTGCAAAACTAAAAGAGAGGAATATATCTAACATAAAAGATGTAATCTATGCTGGAATCCAAGCAGATGAGCAGCTATACATAGTCACTAAAATAAAGTGATATCTTTAAAATAAAAATATAACACTTTTATATGTGATTACTACATCTACATATAAAAGTGTTATATTTCATGATAAAAGCACGTATATCATTGCAATTCGAAATTTCTAGCCTTCAAATTCCTCATCAAATTCAGCATTGTGATAAACATTCTGGACATCATCGCTGTCTTCAAGTTTATCTATTAATTTCTGAACTTTTTCTGAATCCTCTAAATTTAATTTTATAGTATTATCCGGAATCATTGTAAGTTCTGCTGATACAAAATTAAAGTTTTCCTTTTCAAGTGCCTCACGTACACTAGAAAAATCCCCTTGAGCAGTAGTTATTACAAAAACATCATCTTCAGATGAAAAATCTTCAGCCCCTACTTCAAGAGCCTTCATCATAATTTCTTCCTCGTCCATTTCATCAGTTTTCTCAATTACAATTTGACCTTTTCTCTGGAACATCCATGATACGCATCCAGTAGCACCCAAATTTCCACCATGTCTATCAAATGAACATCTTACATCACTTGCGCTTCTGTTTTTATTATCTGTTAAAACATCAACTAGCATTGCAACGCCAACTGGTCCATATCCTTCGTAAAGTATTTGTTCATAGTTTACGCCTTCAAGCTCTCCGGCTCCTTTTTTTATAGCTCTATTTATAGTGTCCATAGGCATATTAGCAGCTTTAGCCTTTGCAACGCAATCTCTTAACTTTGAATTTGCCTCAAGACTAGCTCCTCCTGTTTTAACAGCAACAGCTATTTCCTTACCTATTTTAGTAAATATTTTTCCTCTTTTGGCATCTGCTTTACCTTTCTTTGCCTGAATATTATGCCACTTTGAATGTCCTGACATACTCCAATTCCTCCTAACAATATATAAACATATTAAATAAAAAACAATCTACTATAAACTGTATAATATCGACATACACTTTTGTATTATATCACAAAGGATATTTTCATTTCAATTATTCCGTAAATAATCTATTTTCTCCCTTAAAGTAATATTTTTCCTCACCTATATTAAACTTAGATGTACCATGACATATTTCAGTCACTTCTTTTTTAACTTCACTTAGCTTATCCAGTTCACAATTAAACAAAATTTTAACTTCATCGGTATATTCAATGTTCTCAACATGCCAATTTTTATTTGAAAAAAGATACTGAATTTTTCCCAGAAGATCATAATTTATTGTGATAACTAAAGGTACTCCTTTCACTTTAAGAACTATTCCGGATTCTTTAACAGCATCAGCTGCACTTTTAGAATAAGCTCTTACAAGACCTCCTGCCCCTAAAAGTATTCCTCCAAAATATCTTGTTACTACAATTGCCGTATCTGTTATTCCATTTTTCTTTATAACTTCAAGTACCGGTATTCCTGCTGTACCTTGAGGCTCACCATTATCACTGTATCTTTGAATCATTCTATTTTCCCCAACTATATATGCAGGTACATTGTGCGTAGCATCCTTATGTTCGCTCTTTATTCTTTCTACAAATTCCTTTGCTTCCTCTTCGGATTCTACTCTCTTTATGTGACCAATAAAAATTGACTTTTTTTCTTCAAATTGAACCTCTGCTTCACGTCTTACTGTCAAATAGTCCATATTTCTGCACTTCCAATCCCAAAACTTAATGTAATCACTTTAGTATATTATTAATAACTTTAATTCCCTTTTCAATTTTCTCTTCATTTGTTTTTGAAAATCCAACCTTAAAATACCTAATTCCATCAATGCTATTTTTATAGAAGAAAACCCCTGGAGTAATCAATATATTATTTTTCTTACATTCATAAAACAAATCAACACAATTTTTATTTATAAAATCATCTATTTTAACATAAAGGCTGAATCCACCGCCGGGCTCCTTAAACTCAACTTTATCTCTTAGTATGCTTGAAAAACTATAACACATGAACCTATACCTGTTTTCATATATATTGTTTATTTTATTTATGTATTTTTTCCAATATCCATTTTGTATATATAAATCCAATGCTCTTTGCATCAAACTAGATGTAGATATATCCGTATTCACCTTTGAATTTTCTATTTGTTCTCTAATTTCATTTGGCATTATTAAATATCCTATCCTAATTCCAGGAAGAAATATTTTAGAAAAACTCTTTATATATATAACTCTGTCCATTGTATCCATGGCTCTAAAGCTAGTATATTCAATGCTTTTGTCATATCTTATTTCAGAAAGATAATCATCTTCTATAATATAAAAATCATACTTATTAGCAAGTTCTATTATCTTCTTCTTTTTCTCTCTACTGTAAGATATACCAGTAGGATTTTGAAAATATGACATAGTATAAAAACACTTTATATTATTTTTCTTTAAAACTTTTTCAAATTCCTCAATATTAATTCCGCCATCTTCCATTGGCACTTCAAATATATTTGCCCTTCTCCATCTAAATATAGAGAGCGCACCACTGTATGTTGGCTTTTCTATTACAACATTATCATTTACATTAAGGATAGCCTTAGAAACTATATCTATGCCCTGCTGGGCCCCTGAAACTATAAGTATGCTTTCATCATTTATTTTTCCATTCCAGAAATGCTTACTTATGCTCTTTCTGAGTCCTTCATATCCACGAGCTTCCTCATAAGAAAGGGCATCTACTCCATCTCTTTCCAGTACCTCATCTATTACTTTTTTAAAATTGCTAACGGGGAAAAATTCAGAACATGGATTTTCTTCTGCAAAGTCTACATATTTATCATATTCCTTCTTATTAGTTCTCTTAAATATTCCAGAGTAATCTTTCATAAGTTTTCTATTTATATCCCTTTTTTTAGCGTAAGTTCCACTTCCCATTTTTAAAAATGCATATCCTTCACTTTGAAGTTTTCTATATGCATTAACTATGGTATCATTATTTACATTCAGAAATTTAGATAGTCCCCTTATGGAAGGAAGTTTTTCTCCATTTAAAATTTTACCACTATCTATCAATTTCTTTATATTTTTGGCTATTTGAATATACTTAGGAATTTCTTCATTTAAAAGCACTTTATATTTTTCCATTAACTTCACCCACTATAGGTAATATACATTTTCACTGCAAAGCACTTTTCCGTCTTTCATTTTGTATTCCCTTGTACCTTTCTTTATTATATTAAGCTCCCACATTTTGTTTAATATTTCTTCAAAACTTATAGTAAACTCATTAAAGGCTGGATCATTATTAATATCCTCAGCACTTAAACTTCTATCTTTTTCTCTCATATAATCTATCAAAATTGATGTAATTGATCTTATATTTTTACTTATAAATTCCTCAACCTTGAAAATCATGTCACTTATAGCTTTTTGAGCATCTTTTTCACTAAAAAATAAATTATCTATGTACTTCTTAAAATCACTATTTATGTTCGTAAGCATATTTACATCGTCTTTATTTATCATATATCCAGAATAATTAATATAGAGTTTTGAGAACTCTTCTACAGAATTTACTGCAAAATAATATGCTGTATATATCCTTTTATTTTTTAGATATTTTTTACATAATCCAATACTTTTTAGCAGTGTTGAAATGTATACCATGTTCCATTTTTCTCTATCAATATCAGGATAATATCTTCCACTGTCATATTTCGCTGTTATATCCTTGTCTTTAGAAAATACAAGCTTGGATGAAGCAAATATTCTATGAAATAGTCCGCCTTTTAGATCATTTTCATTTATACTTACAAATTTGCTTTTACTCATAAGTTTTATGTGAATAGGAATGCCTTTTTCATTCATATATATATTTTTTATTAAATCCATTTCTTCACTTACTATTACAAAAAAATCTATATCTGATTCTTCCCATAAATCACCAGAAACTATGCTTCCAAATACCATAACTGCTAAAACATTATCGTTTGATTTTAGTGAATCAGTAAGCGATAAATAAGCTTTCTGGTATTTCAATATATCATTTTCCAATGATAGCCCCCCTTATAATACTGTTCATATCATATATATCTTACATTTATTATAAACTTCATCATCAACTATTGCTACAATATGAGTTCCGTCATCCTTAAATTCTTCTGATTTCACAATAGATTTTTTGTGGATATATGAAACTATTTTTTGTTCAGAATAAGGTATTAAGTACTCTGCTTCTCTAGCTGCACTTGGAATACTCTCTACAATTTTTTTCATAAGTTTATCAAGATTAATTCTATTTTTCGCAGACATCTCCACAATATCATAGCCAATAAGAATTTTTTTTATTTCATCTAATTTTTCTTTAGATACCTTATCTATTTTATTTAACACCAGTATCTCTGGTTTATCCTTTACACCAAGCTGGCTTAAAACACCATTTACAGATTCAATTTGCTGCATAAGTGTATCCGATGAAGTATCAACCACATGAACTAATAAGTCAGCATAAATAACCTCTTCTAGTGTAGCTTTAAAAGCCTCCACTAAATCATGAGGAAGTTTTCTTACAAAGCCAACAGTATCTGTCAAAACAGCTCTTCTGCCATCATCAAGCATTATTGCTCTAGTCGTAACATCAAGAGTTGCAAAAAGCATATCCGCTTCCATAACATTTTCCTTATTAGAACTATCAGTAGGCGCTGCAATTTCACATATAGCATTTCTTAAAGTTGATTTTCCCGCATTTGTATAACCTACAAGTGATATGCATGGCAATTTTTCAGAAACTCTTTTTTCTCTTTGCACCTGTCTTACTTTTTTTATTTTCTTTAATTCCTTTTGAATTTCATATACTCTTTCACTTATATGTCTTCTGTCAATTTCAAGCTTTTTTTCGCCAGGCCCTTTTGTTCCTATTCCTCCACCAGTTCTTGAAAGTACCTTGCCAAGTCCCATAAGTCTTGGCATTCTATATTTGAGCTGTGCTAATTCAACTTGAAGTTTAGCTTCCTTTGACCTAGCTCTTCTTGCAAATATCTCTAGTATCAATGTAGTCCTATCAATAACTTTTATACCTATACCTTCCTCAAGGTTTCTAACCTGCGCTCCTGAAAGTTCATCATCAAAAATTATAAGATTAGCATGTAATTCCTGCACTAATAATTTTATTTCAGATACTTTGCCTTTACCTATAAAATAGGCGTTATCAATTTTTTCTTTATGCTGAGTAACTTTTTTTAGTGCTGTTACCCCACAGGCTAGAGCAAGTTCTTTTAATTCTTCTAAGCTTTCTTCACTATCCACACCGACTAGTATAGCTTTTTCAGAATTATCATATTCGCTGACAATTTTATTCATACTACGCTCTACATAATTAACTTCATCAATGAACTTATAGTTAAAGGCCTCATTTAGAGTTATTGGTCCTATCTTTTTTGATATTATTTTATTATCTTTTATATCACAAAAACCTATATCCACTCCAGTTATAGTACCATCTATGGTTCCAATTGATACTACAGCATCCAGTTTCAAGCTCAAAAGTGAAGATAGATCTATATCTGAAAGTTCGGGATTACCATTAGGGTGTGTATGTACTATCCTGACACCTGATAGCTTCTTTTCTTTCAAGTCTACAATTGGTGTTTCAACACTGCGCATATCGCCAATAGATACACTTACAATTTTTCCTTTTCTACTTATGGCAACACTTATTTCTCTATTGATTAAATTTGTTATGCTGCATATCAAATTTATAATTTCAATGGTAAATATGTTTTCCTTAGCATTCATATCATATAATTTTTCTAATTGATTAATCAGTGAAGTTCTTATCCCTTGTGTATTTCCTGATATCATAATATAACTTCCTCCTTAAGCATCATATTAAAATGCATCCCTTTTATAATATATCATTTTTTTATTAAAATCTATAATAATCTTTATTAATAGCCATTTTAAGGCACCTTAAATCCAGAATTTTTAAGGTTAAGTTGAATAGCAGAACTTGGTATTTTACCTACTATTATAGTTTCCACTACAGGTATTTCATTCTTTATTTCTATATCATCATACGCCATTGGAATCATTACTCTAACTTTAGTTTTAACCAAAATACTTATAGTATGCCTCGTTTGATTAATTCCAGCACTTTCAAATTTTGATACATATCTCGTTTCCACGCTTCCTATTTGCTCCATTTTAATAGTTATATTAGGTCCTAAGTAGGCTAATATATTATTTTTCAAAGCATAACCCATAGGTATTTTAATTCCCATTTTTCCTAACCTTCCTATATCATACTGCGATTCTAGTGCAATATCACAGGCTAATTTATTTAATTTTACTGTATCAGCTTTAATCATAACTATATTATCATCTTTATCTTTGTCTATTTGTATAATCTTATTGTAATCGCATGTTTTATTGTATATTTTTGTCGTATTTCTGTTTACTATTTCAGTTACTTTCGACTTTATTTGAGCATCTCCAATCTCCATAATTATAGGTGTTACAAATTTATCGAAAGCATAAATAAAGCTATTGAATAATATTAACATAAATGTTAATATTAATATTGTAATAATTTTTGCTTTTTGCGTTAAAATATTTTTCACCTTGCTTCCATATTGTGTAATATTTTGTTTTCATAATTTAATAAAACAAAAATATATTACACTAAAACATTTTTTTATTGAAATAGTTACTATACCATCTAGAACATTATTTAACTTTAGTTTATAATATGGTTAATTATATATAATTATTATTTTAACTAAAAAATAATACCAACATTTTGAAACATATAAATTTGTTATTACGATAATTTATGGTATAATTATTCAACATAGTTTAATACTTTTAAGGAGGAAATTATGTCTGATAACAACAAGGCTAAAATTAAACCTAAAAATAGAACTGTTAAACGAACAAAGAAAGTAAAGCACAAGAAATTTGGATTCTTCAGAACACTATTTACTATATTCTTTTGCGCATTTATTTTATTAGCCGTAGCTGGCGCTGGAGTAACATTTGCAGTAATAAAAACTTGTCCCGATTTGGATGTAAATGGAACCATTTTAAATGTAGATAGAACTTCACAATTATACGATGACAACGGTAAAGAAATGGATACCGTTGTAACAAATCAAAAACGTTATGTCGTAAGTTCAAAAGACATCCCTCAAAATTTATCAAATGCTTTTGTAAGCATAGAAGATGAGCGTTTTTATAAACATAATGGAATAGATTTGAAAAGAATTTTAGGTGCATTTTATAATGATATAAAATCAAAGATACATAAACAAAATAATATTCAAGGCGCATCAACTATAACACAACAGCTAGTTAAAAATAGAATGTTTTTAAATGATTCACTAGCTAATAGAATTTCACTCAAAAGAAAAATACAAGAAGCTTATTTGTCTATTAAACTTGAAAAAGTATTGAATAAACAGCAAATACTTGAGGCATACATGAATACAATTTATTTAGGTGGTCAAGCTAATGGAGTTGAAGCCGCTTCAAAGCAATATTTTAATAAAGATGTTAAAGATTTGAATTTAATTGAATCTGCATTTATTGCTGGATTAGCTCAAAGCCCATCGGCATATTATCCATTTTCAGGTAATGCTGCCAAAAACCCAAATATTTATTTATCTAGAACAAAATTAGTTTTATATCAAATGCGTAAAAATAATTTTATAGATTTTTCTACTTATCAAAATGCTATAAATGACTTAAATAATAACAAATTGGTCTTTTCACAGCAAAAGATGTCCAACAAATATGCCTATGAATGGTTTTCTATACCTGCAGTTAATGAAGTTAAAGAAGATCTAAAAGCTCAATACCATTATACTGACGAAGAAATAGAAAATTTACTTAGAGATGGTGGACTTAAAATATATACTACTATGAATGTAAATATGGAAAATAACATTCAAAATATAATAAATAATTCTAGCAGACTAAATTCAGTTTCTGTACATGATAAAAACAATATCATTCAACCTGAAGCTGCTGCAACATTATTTGATTATCATACAGGTGAAGTTAAAGCTATAATTGGTGGACGTGGTGACCAACCTCCAACTTCGTATAATAGAGCGGATTCAAATTCTTACTTGCGTTCAATTGGTTCAAGTATAAAGCCTCTTACAGTTTATGCTCCGGCTATAGAAACAAAGCTTGCAACCGAAGACAGCATTATAGACGATTCGCCTTTACCACCAGATATTGGTGAAAAATATTCTACTAATGGTACACCTTATAATCCTCACAATGATAATAATAGTTTTTCTGGACCTATTACAGTAAAAGAGGCTTTGAAACAATCAGTAAACCTTGTAGCTATAAAACTTGAAGATAAGTTAGGTCTTTCGGTAGGCGCTTCATATGGTGAAAAATTTGGTCTCAACTTAGTAAATAGTGATAAAACAAGTATTGCTGCAATGTCACTTGGAGAAATCCGTGGTTCAAATGCTACTACTATGGCCGCTGCTTATGGAGTATTTGGAAATAGTGGTTTATATGCACAGCCTAGATTATATACAAAAGTAGTAGACAAAACTGGTAAAACCATACTTGAAAATGACTATTCAACTAAAAAAGTTATTTCACCTCAAGCAGCTTACGTAATGTATGATCTATTAAAGGGTCCTGTAAGTGATGGAGGTACTGGAAGTAATGCTAATTTTGGAGGTATGCCTGTAGCCGGTAAAACAGGTACTTCATCAGATTCAAGTAATTTATGGTTTTGCGGTCTTACTCCTTATTATTCTGCAGCGGTATGGGTTGGAAAAGATCAAGCGCCATTTAGTCTCAACCCTCTTGGAAGTAATGACGTTGCCGAAATATGGGGAGAAATTATGAAAATGGCAAATTCAAATTTAGCATTCAAAGATATTGAAATGCCCGGTGGTGTAACTAAAGTTGGAGATTCATACTTTATTGATGGTACTAGTCCATCTAATTTGAGTGATAGCGGTCAGCAAACACCAAATGCTACTACACCAAATGCTGCTACACCAAATGCTACTAGTCCTAACCAAAATAATAATACAACTAATACTAATAATATTGATCCCAACAAGAGTAACCCTAACCAAAATAACAATAATACTGTCAATAATACTGTTAATAGTAATGTCAATAATACTACTCCTATTAATAATAATACTACTGGTACTAGTAACAACACTAATGGTAACACTACCAACACAACAAATAGTACTATAACTAATCAATCCAAGCCTAAATAAAAATAGTCCCAAATAAAGTATAAGTTCTTCTTTATTTTGGGACTATTTTATATTATTATAATATATTTTTCAAACTATTATAACGTTCTATTTTTATAAGTATCAATAATTAATTTTACAGCTTTTGTTAATATGGGACATCCTTTATTTAAATCATCACATCCATCCATCTTTCCAGGATCTCCAATTCCAATGATGACAGGTATATCTTTTGGGTTTATTGTATTAACAGTATCTCCAATTAGTACTTTATTATTTTTACAATTTCCATACTTATCTACAGCATATTGTACTTTTTCTCCATACTTATCTATTGAATAATCAACTTTTATTCCGCTTCCCTTACTATTAGATGCCACTGCAACTATACCCATCACTTCAACTTCATGGTCTTTAATAATATCTTGTATTATTTTTTCTCCTTTACCTCTTCCTATATCTCCTCTATCATCCACCATTACAATTACAGGATCATTCTTAGCACATTTTATTAATTTTATAGCTTCATTTCCTGTAATTTCACTTGGGTTTCCACCTGAAATAGATATACATCTTCCACTAACATTTTTGGCTGCCTCTTCAGCAGCCTTTTTTGCAATTTTATCTCCATCAGTTATAATTATAATTTTTCGTTTCATTTCATATTACTGTTTTGTCTTGGAATTAAACAGTACAGCCATTAAATATCCAAAGAAAATAGCCGCTGTAATTCCAGCTGCTGATCCTTTTATCCCGCCAGTAAATGCCCCTACAATTCCATCAGCCTTTACTTCTTTAATTGTAGACTTTGCAAGTGTGTATCCAAATCCCGGTAGTGGAACTGTCGCTCCTGCTTTACCATATTTCACTACTACATCATATATATCAAGAGCTCCCAATATTACTCCTAATGTAACAAGCGAAACAAGTATTATAGCTGGCTTAATGGAGAATTTATCCATTAGTATCTGAACAATAACACACATGGCACCTCCAACTAAAAAAGATGCTATATAATTACTCATTATTATCGCCTCCAAATTCAATGGAAACAGCATGTGCAATTCCTGGTATTGATTCACCTTGAAGAGTTGAAGTGGTGCTCAAAAGTGCTCCTGTGGAAACAATTAAAGCTTTCTTTATTTTACCTTTTAACATGCTTTTATATATATATCCACAATCTACAACAGCAGAGCATCCGCATCCGCTTCCGCCAGAATTTGTGTCTTGTTCATCACAATTAAATATTTTTTCGCCGCAATCCATATAAATATCTCGCATTTCATAACCATATTCTTTTTTTAAAAGTTCCTGTGTTATTTTTTTACCAACTCTGCCAAGATCACCTGTAGCAATAATATCATAATCACTTGGGCTTCTGCCTGTATCTTGAAAATGCTGTCTTATTGTATCAATTGCAGCCGGTGCCATAGCTTCACCCATACTATCTGGACTTGTTATTCCATAATCCTTAACCTTACCAGTAGTAACAAAGGTTATGTACGGAAAATTTCCTTGCCTCCCTAAAAGCATTGCTCCTGCTCCAGTAACTGTCCACTGAGCATCAGGTTTCCTTTGGCTTCCAAATTCCAGCGGGTATCTAAACTGCCTTTCAGCAGACGAAAAATGGGAAGATGTAGCTGCTATTACGTAATCTGCAAAACCTCCATCCATAATCATTGAAGCAATACCAAGTGATTCAGTCATTGTAGAACATGCACCATATAGCCCATAAAACGGTATCTTTACATCCCTTGCAGCAAAACTTGAAGATGTAAGTTGATTTAAAAGGTCTCCTGCAAATAAGTAATTTATATCATCTTCAGTAAGATTTGCTTTTTTAATAGCTTCAGTGATAACTGTATAAAGCATGCTGCTTTCAGCCTTTTCAAAACTCTTCTCACCATTCATGTCATCATTTAATACAATATCAAAGTAATCCTTGAGTGGTCCCTGGCCTTCCTTAGGACCTACTACAGAAGCTGATGAAATTATTCTCGGCTTACTATCAATTTTTACTGTTTGTGAGCCCAATCTCTTTTTCAAATTAACCACCCTATTTCACATTATACTAATAAAATAATATATCAATCCTATAATAACCGAAGAACCTATTCCATATACTAATACAGGTCCTGCTATAGTAAACATCTTTGCACTTACACCCAAAACAAAACCTTCTTTTTTAAACTCAATAGCTGGAGCAACTATAGAATTTGCAAATCCTGTTATAGGAACTATTGTTCCCGCACCAGCTACACTAGCAATTTTATCGTATATCCCTATACCAGTTAAAAAAGCACCTATAAATATCATTGTAGAAGATGTGTACATTCCTAAGTCCGCAGTTTCAACACCATATCTAGAATAAATATCAGAAACAAGCTGACCTACATCGCAAATTAATCCACCTATTAAAAATGCACACACACAATTTTTCATAATATTAGGTTTGGGTTTTTGTACCTTTGAAAGTTCATTGAAGTCATTCTTTATTTTCGCCTCTGGAACATCCATAAAGTTTCCTCCTTTTTAATCTACAGTTCGTTACAAATCTATTGTTTACAATTAACCTATTTTTTAAACAAAAAAATAGTATACACTCAATTGGTGTATACTATTTAGTTAATTTTTCTCTTATAAATTTTAATATTCTTTTTTCTATTCTAGAAACTTGCACCTGACTTATACCAAGCATACTTGCTACTTGTGTTTGAGTTTTATCTTTAAAGTACCTAAGCATTATAATTTGTTTTGATTGCTTATCTAAACCCTTTATAACTTGCTTAAGGACTATTTTGTCTATTACTTCTGAATCTTCAGAATATGGTTCACTCAGCTTATCTATTAATAGCACCGGCGAGCCATCATCTTGATGTACAACATCATATAAATACTGCATACTTGTTGTAGATTCTGTTGCCATTATTATTTCTTCCTTGTCAATTCCCGAAAACTTAGATAATTCTTCTATTGTTGGTTCTCTATTTAATTTTTTAACTAGTTTCTCTCTATCATAATGAATTTGTCTTGCTGTATTTTTTACACTCCTACTGACTTTTATTATTCCATCGTCTCTCAAAAATCTTCTTATTTCTCCCATAATCATAGGAACTGCATAAGTAGAAAATTTAACTTTATAATCCGAATTAAAATTGTTAACGGCTTTTACAAGTCCCATACAACCTATTTGAAAAATATCATCATATTCATAACCTCTATTTAAAAATTTTCTACTTATAGCCGACACTAGAGGAAGATTGTTCTCTATAACCTTATTTAAAGCTTCCTTGTTGCCCTCTTGAAAACATTTTATCAATTTCTCGTTATCGTTATAATTATGCTCCTCATTTCTTAATGAATTTTCTTCTCCCATAATACTAGCTTCCCCGCTATTCCCTCCTCTTATCACTCTTTAGTGAGGATGAACTTTTTTTTCATTACTACTTTAGTTCCCTTGTCCTTTTCAGAATCAACTTTTACGCTGTCCATAAAACTTTCCATAACAGTAAATCCCATACCTGATCTTTCAAGATCAGGTCTTGATGTATAAAGAGGCTCCATAGCCTTCTTAACATCTTCAATTCCAATTCCTCTGTCTAAAATCTCAATTGTAAGCTCTCTATTTTCTATTGAAGCAGTAATTTCAATTATTCCACCCTTATTCTCATATCCATGAATGATAGAATTTGTAACTGCTTCAGATACTGCCATCTTAACATCATCAATTTCCTCTAAGGTTGGATCAAGTTCTGCTGCAAATGCTGCTACAGTAACTCTTGCAAAACTTTCATTCTCAGATTTTGCAAAAAATTTTAGTTCCATTTTATTATCTAACATTGAAATCCCCCCATTAAATACTTCTAACAGCTTCATTTACACTGTTATAAATGTTTATTATCTTAAGCATACCAGACAATTCAAATACTCTCTTAACTGATTCTTTTGCATTTATTATGCATATAGTTCCTCCAGATGAATTGAGTTTTTTATATCTCCCAATAACCACCCCAATTCCTGAACTGTCCATAAAAGTAACGCCGGAAAAATCCAAAATAACATTTTTATATCCTTTAAATCTTATGTAATCATCTATTTTATTTCTTACTTCATCCGAACTATGATGATCTAGTTCTCCAGCTATAGCTACTATAAGCTTACCATCCACATCCTTAAACTTCAAATTCATAATTAATTCCCCCTGCAATTATAAAAAAGTAATTTTTAATATGGCACAATAGTGCATGTATAAATTTATAGCTATATTCAAAACACTAAAGTACTAAAATACTTATTCTATACATATAGCTAAATTCCTTTTTTTATATAAAAAGTTTATATTTGTATTATTTCCAATTCATTTCTTTTTATACACATAAATAGATTTAACTATAAAAAGGCCCTGAATGTCAAAAGGACCGTTGCACTAAAATATAAATATTGCGAAACACAAACAGAAAAAATTAAGAATTAAGAATGAATGTAAGTTTTCTCCGTTCCACTACCAAAAACTTTTAAACTTATAACTGCTCCCATTTGCTCTAGTAGAAATGTTCTTTTATATATTATTAAATTTTCCAGAGCAAAGCGATGGAAAATCATCCTTCATTCTTAATTCTCAATTTTTCTATGCAGTACACAATACTATATCAAAAAATTTATTATCTCTATCTCATGCGTTGAAAGTTTAAATTTATCATACAACATTTTTTCCGTGAATTTTCTATTGAATCCCTGAGCATCTGGAATGCATAATTTCATAAGATTGTTAGGATAATATTCATATATATTTTCCCCTAATTTCTTCGCAAAAGCTTTAAAATAGAATTCATAAATCTTACTATTTAGTATATCTAATAAATATTCATAACTAATAGAAACTTTTTCTTTAGTTGCAAGACAATAAACATCAGCACTAAAATAACTTTTTTTATCTATAGCAAATCTATTTCTAGAAGCCTTATATGGGAAAACAATCTTTTCTCTCTCAAATATATCGCTCTTTCTTCCCCACTGAAGTTCATACCATTTCCTTATACCTTTTTTACATTCACGTCTTTTCTCTAATCTATCCTTATATTCACCTATGTGCCTCATTACATTAGGATACTTTGAAGGATCATCAATAAAATTAGAATAAATTATATATAGACTTTCCTTACTGACATTATATTTTGATATATCCTTATTTTTAATCCAAGGTCTTATAATACATTGCTCTAAGTTTTCTTTTAATATAGTATCCTTATCAACTATAAAAGCTTTATCGCATCCAGTTATAATCCCTTGATAACTTTCGCATATATCAGACAATCTAAATTCACTATTGTCTTCAATTTTACTTATTATATTTCTTTCTTCGTCAGGCACTAATATCCATCCTGTATTACTTAAACTTTTTGTATTTACATAAAATCTTTTTAGTAACTTACCTTTTCCTTTAAGCAAAGAATCATAAAATTCTTTTTTATTATTTAAAATATTAGGTTTTATAACTTCTATTTTGTCACTAGAAGCCTTACGTTTTTTCAAAAAAATCATGACTGTATCTATTCCTGCATTTTTAAATGGTCTTATACCATAAAAATCCACAATTTTATATATATTTGCAGTTTCGCTTAAAATTTTTCTAAGTTCCTCTCCACTGGGTGATTCTATAAAATATCTTGAAGTTATGAACCCAAGTTTACCTTCATCTTTAAGAGAGGAAATGGATTTTTCAAAAAAGCAGTATGATACATCACCTTTGTCTTTATATGATGAGTACATCTTTTTTAAAGTTAAAGAATAGTCTTTATTTATTGATTTTAAGCCCACATATGGTGGATTGCTCAAAAACACATCATATTTTGTTTTTATGTTCTGAATTAAAAAATCGCTGCATAAAAAATTATGAGAAATGCATCCAGATATAAAAAGTAAATCTATAAATAATATTTTTACTGCATTTAAATCAACATCATACCCAAATAAATTATTTTTTACTATGTGATAATTTATATCTTTCCTTTTAAGCTTTAAATTATTTGTTTTATTTATAATATCTAGGTTTCTCAAATAAATATCTTTTAAATACAAGAAACATGGTATTATAATGTTTCCACATCCACATGCTGGATCAATTATTTTAAGAAAGGGATTACTTATTATATCCTTCTTTGTAATTGTATTTTTAACTATATAATTTGATATTTCAAGAGGCGTATATACTATTCCCCTCTCCTTTTTCATAGATATAATTTTAGAATATTCCTCTGAAAAACTTCCATTAATATCTAAAGCTTTTTTATAATTTTTAATAGTATTTACCGCTTCATCTTCATTATCAGCTTTTTTTATACTATTATATAAAACATCAATCTTATACAAAAATTCTTCTATCATAGTTTCTCCAATTTTCTGTCTTATCTATATATAACACATTAAAATTTATACATAATAAAAATTATATATTTAAAAATACCTCATCAAGTATCTTCCTTTTCCATTTGTCACTACTTTTAGATAGCTCACTACAATTTTTTTCCAACTTATTTCTGAAATCTTTATCATCAATAGAATTTAGATTTATTTTTATGTTTAGTATAGACATTTCTATGGCTGATGCTGCCATAATTGCTGCCGCTCCCGCATCTGTTAGGACATTTTTATTCCCGTACTTTACTGAAATCCATATGAGTTCAAAGAGTTTGCATGAATTTTCAGCTATATTTTCTGGAACTTTTGCAGCAAATTTTGAAGCTTTTTGTATCATTTCATGCCTGTATTCTTTTTCTTTTTCAGTATTTTTAGGAAGTTTATAGCTTTCTATTATTTTAGCAAAAGCTTCGGCATCCTTATCTATTCCTAACAAGAAATACTCTTTAAGCCTGTCCGATTCTTTTAAACACGTATCAATTGCTTGTTTAACTTCTTCATCATAATTTTCATAAATTTTTTTGCCTATTGTAAGATTAAAAACCATACAATTAAGTGCAGCTGAAAGTGATGCTGAAAGTGATGCTACCGCACCGCCACCAGGTGTTGGTGCCTTGGATGAAAGTTCTTTTATAAATCCCCTTATGGTTAAATCCTCTAACATTTTTCTCCTCCACTATATTATGACTATTTTTTAATTTATATTTTATCATGTTTTAACAAAAATACAAAAAAGAAAGCAAAAATAAAAGCATTTTTGCTTTCTTTCAAAATTATTTCATAACAAGATGTTTCTTTTCTGTATAAGGCATACTCCAATAATTTTTATAAATATGGTCTGATGCCTCTTTAGGTTCATAATGCTTTTTAGATTCTGCTATTTCTCCAACAGGTGTTATGGCAACTACAGAATATTTATCTGGTATTCTGAGTTCTGTCTTTATTTTCTGCTCATCAAAAGAAGCAATCCAGCAAGTTCCATAACCTTCATTGGCAGCAGCCAAAACAAAATGTTCCATAGCAATAGCGCTATCGACTAAATAATACTCTTTTCCGTTTATAACTCCTGATTGTGATTTATCTCCAACAACTACAATAACCATAGGAGCATCATTTACAGCATTCTTAGCCTCTTCATCAGCATTAATAACACAATTGGCAATTGCACCCTTCTTAGCTGCATCATCTACAACAATAACACTATACGACGTCTTATTCTTCCATGAAGGTGCCATCATAGCAGCATTAAGCATATTATCTAATTTAGGTCCTGCTATAGGTGTATTCTTAAATTTTTTTATACTAGTTCTACTTTTTATTACTTGATAAAAATCCATAGAAATCACACTCCTCTAGATTTATTTTGCCTAAAAAATAAATCTTTTATGTGCTTTCTAACAGAAAAATTTTTGATAATATAAATAAGTATAATTAATTGGGATTGTTGCATTAAAAATTAAAATCATTTTAAATACCTTTGTATATCTAACATATCAATTGAGTTCTTATTTGCCATAAATCCGTAAAATATATATTTAAAAAGTGACAATGGCTCTTTCCTTATAATCATTCTTCCAAATGCTTCGATAAAAATATATACTGAAAAAATAATCTTTTGATACCATTTAGAGTTTCTTCTTACAAATATTACCCTGTTTCTATTTAGATAAGCATACGAAAGTCCTCCAAACTTATTTATTGTAGCTGAACCTTTGTGATAAACTCTACTTGAATATACAGATACAATTTTATATCCTGCTTTTAATGTCCTAGTACAAAACTCAGTTTCTTCAAAAAACAAAAAATAATTTTCTGGTATAAGTCCTATTTTTTCAAATACTTCTCTTTTAATTAAAAAGCAGGCACCTTCTACATAATCTACAAAAACATCTTTTTTTTCAATTTCATTATAATTTTCGCCTTTAAAATTTCTTCTTGCAGCTGCAAAATATAAATTTATTCTTGCACCCATACCTTGAATAATATCTCTCTTGTAGTAATCACATATACATGACCCTGCTATACCTATCTTACTATTTTCACTCATTTTTCCTACAAGCTTTTTCAAAAAATCTTTTTCAACTACTACATCACTATTAAGTATGCACACATATTCCGCACCATTATTAAGTGCATATCTTATACCTATATTATTTCCACTTGCATAGCCTAAATTTGAATCAGCTTCTATAATATTATAGCCCTTGAGTTTATTTTTTAACTTTAAGTAAGAATCATCCGTAGACAAATTATCTACTATGACAATATTATAATTGCTATAATCTATATCTTTTAAACTTTTAATACATTCAATAGTATCATCATAAGAATTATAATTTAAAATTATTATAAATATTTTGGGATCATTAATCATTTTGATTTTTACTCCTAATTTCAATTAACTTTTTGTACAAAGTTTTTGTGATTTTGTTCCAATCGTACTTATCTCTAACAATCTCTTCAGTTAACATTCCCTTATGTTTTATATCATCATCCTTAATAAGTGTACTTAAAGAATCACTCAAAGCATCCACATCGTCAAAAGGAACCGATTTACCATTATGGGCTTTTATTATTTCAGATGCTATTCCAACATCTGTAGAAACAATAACATTTCCCAAGGCTCCCGCCTCAATTAACGAAAAAGCAAAACTCTCATACTTAGATGTCAAGCAAAATATTTTTGCATTTCTATATTCCTGAAATAGTAATTTTCTATCATAAATAGGTCCTTTAAAAATTATGCTCTCTTTCATTTTAGGATATTTATTAAAAAACTCCTCTATATATTGCTTAAATTCGTCCTCAATGGGTCCTACAAAAATTAATTTCCAATTACGTCTAATATCTTCATTTATATTTTTAAAGGCTGACATTAGCATATCTGAAGCCTTTTCAGGGCTTCCTATTCTGCCAACACTTATAATAATATTTTTCTTTTTATTATAATCTACTTTTTCACTAAGAATTTCTTTATCAAAATCAAGTCCATTAGGAATATTAACAAGTTTATCTTGAAACTTTATGAGCATGTTTTTAAATTTTTTAAAAATTTCTTCCTGCTCCACACCTATTATATCTACCTTACTTAAATATGTATTTAATACTATACGTTCAAAAACTTTCAAATTTTCAAGTTTTAAAACAAGTTTATTAGAACAATCCAATTTTAAAAATATAGTACCCTTTTTATTAAAATGCTTATACAAAAAAGCATATATCACAGAATTAAAAGTAATATGGAATATTTGAAGAACATCTATATCCTTAGCTTTTGATTTCAAATATTCGTAAATATTGAAAATATGCCTATGCTTTTTTTCTATAAAATCTATTTTTAAACCCTTTACCTCATTTTCAAGATAATCATAACTTCCATTTTCATAGCAAGCTACAACAGAATCCGCACCATAAAGTTTATTCATTTTGTAAGCAATCATACCTACATCCTTTATTAAATGAACGTTTTGTGCATCAGGATAAAGTACACAATATTTCATAAAATCAACTCTTTCTCACTGCAATTTTTTTTATATCATCTACAGTAAAATATTTAAATATAATAACAAATACAAGATACCCTACTGCACTTAAAATTATATTAAGAACAACATTCACATGAAAATATTTTAGTATCCAGGTTACAGCACCCATACTAAAACATGGCAGCAATATCTTTAAATAAAATTCATATTTAGCTACTTTAACAATTTTATCCGAATAATACTTCATAATAGCGATAGTTATAACTTCAGAAGCAACTGTTATTAATGCAGCCATATTCATACCAAAATAAGGTGTAAGTATTAGATTAACAATCAAATTAAATAAAGATGAAATTGTTACAGCCTTAAGGTATTTCTTTTCCATATTCCATGCATTTAAACCATATGCATATACTTCTCTAACAAATAGTATAAGAGTATAAAATAGCAGTATAGAAAACGGCATATAAGCACTTTCATATACTTTTCCAAACAGCAGTACTATTATATCTTTTGACAAAATTATACCACCTAAAACTATAGGTGTAATAACAGCCACAACTACCTTGGATACATTTTTTATTAATTCTTTCAATGCAGTCATATTTTTGTCATTATAATAACTTATCATAAGAGGAAATACAACTCCGAATATTATTGTTTCAATATTTGTCAAAAATGAAATGATAGTATACGCTGATGCATATATACCTGTAACAGCACTGCCCCAAGAAAATCTAATTACAATTCTATCCACATTAAGATTTATTGTAGCCAGTATTCCCGATGCTAAAAATGGCCAACCATACAAAGTATATTTTTTTATTCCATTCCAATTTATTTTTAATTTAAGACTAAACTTTTCACGAAAAAAGTATATGTAAAATTGATATATAGTAGCAACTGCAAGTCCTAAAAGAATGAAAACAACATAATAATTAATTTGCGATGGTTTTTTTAAAAATAAATATATCAAAATAAAAGGTATCACATTTTTAAGTACATTGTATACAGCATTGTATTTCATCTCTTGAATTCCATTATAAACCCAATCTATGCATAAAGCATTAGGTAAAAGTGTTAAGCTGTATAAGATTAAAAGAACTGCCATACTTTTAGAATTAAATGATAAAATAAAAGCTAAAACAATCAGTACTATAAAACTTAAAATAAAAATAATTATCCTAAAAGCTGTTATTTCACCCACTATATTTTCAATATTTGCCCTGTCTTTTGCAACTTCCCTTTGTCCATATGTCTGAAGTCCAAAAAGTACTGTAATCGAAAAGTATACTATAATGGCCTGAACTGTTGATATATCTCCAAAACCCGATTTATCTAAAACATGAGCTGAATATGTTACTGTAAGAAATGATACAAGTTGTGATACTATGGTTGAAAAGCCCATAGAAAAAAAATTTTTTATTACTTTATTCATAAAAACCATCCTTATGTATATATAATTATAAATTATAGGTGGCACTAAGCCACCTACAATTTAAATGCACTATTTTTCAAGCCAATTTATATATTCCTTTAATGATTCTTTCCAATCTCTTGTAATATCTCCTGTTGTAAGTTCAAGCATATAATTTCTAAGTACAGAATACTTCGGTCTCTTAGCTGATGCTGGGAATTTTGCCGCATATTCTTCTGAAGTGCATGGAATTGCTTTTGCATCAATTCCTGTAAGTTTAAATATTTCTACTGCAAAATCATACCAAGAACATATTCCTTTACATGTACAATGGAATAAACCATAATTCTTTTCATCTACTAATTTAAGAACAACTTTAGCTAAATCAACTGTACTTGTAGGTGTTCCAACTTGATCATTTACAACTGTTACTTCACCATATTTTTTTCCTAAATTTATCATAGTTTTAATAAAATTTTTTCCATCACCATAAAGCCATGCTGTTCTAACTATGTAATGCTTTGGGTTCAATGCCTTTACAAAATTTTCCCCTTCTAATTTAGTCTTTCCATAAGCAGATTGAGGATTAACCTTATCAAATTCAATTATTGGTTTTGTGGCATCACCACTAAAAACATAATCTGTTGAAATTTGAACAATCTCTGCTCCTACACTATATGCTGCTGCTGCTAAATTCTTAGGTCCTATAGCATTTATCTTATAAGCCAAATCATACTGCTCTTCACATTTATCAACTGCTGTATGTGCTGCACAATTAATTACTATATCTGGTCTTTTTTCACTGAAAAATCTATTTACAGCTAAAACGTCAGTTATATCTAGATCTTTAACATCTGTAGGTATAACCTCTACATTTCTTCCTTTTAACTGATTTTGAATTTCTCTTCCTAATTGACCATTTGCTCCTGTTACAAGTATTTTCATATACTAAACCCTCCATTTAATTTATAAGTTTCTTAAATTCTTCTAAACTATAGTTATTACTTATATATATCCTCTTTAACTCATAGCTTCCATCCGATTTTGAAGCAAAACCTTCCTTAGTACATGCTGCAAGCCTATATCCAAGTTTTTGAGCTATGCTAATCGTATCCTTATTATATTTTCCAAAAGGATATGCCAAATAGTACTCTTTTTTATGCAAAATACCTTCAAGCTTTTCTTTAGAACGTTTTAATTCATTATACTGCTTTTCATAACTCAATTCTGAAAGCTTAGAGTGACTAGCTGCATGAGATTCCACATCTACATTATTGTTAGAAAGTTCAACTATTTCCTTCTCAGAAAGATATGGACATGTATTTATCAAATCTGTTATGGCAAATATAGTACCTTTAAATCCATATTCTTTAAGCACAGGATAGGCATTTACATAATTATCTTCATATCCATCGTCAAAAGTTATAAGTATTGGTTTAATACCAAAAGGTTTGTTGCCTTTAATAAAATCATAGAGTTCGTTAAAACTTATAGGTGTATACCCACTTTGTTTTACTATTTCCATTTCACTTTTAAATTTTTCCTTTGAGACCTTAAGCTCGTCACCTTTGCCATCTTCAATCCAATGATACATCAAAATTGGTATTTTTAATTTTTCACTTTGTTCCTTATAAAGTTTAACCTCATCATTTTGATAATCTGAATTTTGTTTTTCAAGTTTTTGATTTTGCTCTTTTAAATATAAAATCTCTTTTGCATAATTAGATTTTTTTTGATTATAATTCATAAAATTGAAACCAACCAAAAACATTACACAAAACATTATAGTAAAAATTACAATATACTTTTTATTCTTATTCATCATACACAATATTTAGCGAAAAGTCACTAAATTACTTCATCTTCCTTTCTCACTAAATATTATGTATTAAATATTACAAAAATATACAGCTAATTAGCTTTTTTATATTTAGAATATACCTTTATTATCTTAAGATCATCTATAAAAACTCTCTTGAATATTTTCTTAGGCTGTCTGAACATCCTATAAAACCATTCAAGTCCAGCTTTTTGCATCCATCGTGGTGCTCTTTTTAAATTTCCTGCCTCTATATCTATAGAAGCACCTATAGCTAGTGATACTGGAACCCTAAGCTCTTTTCTGTATTTATATATAAATTTCTCCTGTTTAGGTGCACTTACACCAATGGCCAGTATATCTGGCTTTATTTTATTAATCATATCAATAATGTATTTTATCTCATTTGGTTTTTTTTCAAAACCGAAACTTGGTGAAAAAGTCCCTGAAATTTTAAGACCAGGATATTTCTTTTTAAGATTTTCTCCTGCTTTAAATGCAACGCCTTCAGCTGCACCCAAAATGAAAACAGAGTACCCCTTATTTGCAGCAAGTTCACATACACTTGGAAACAAGTCTGATCCTGAAACCTTCTCTTTAACTGGCGTTTTAAGCCACTTTGAAATCCAAACTAAAGGCATACCATCTATTAAAATCAAATCAGCATTTTTATATACTTCTCTAAACTCATTATCATTTTCAAGCCTTACAATATGATCTACATTAGGGGTAACAACATAATGATAATTTCCATCCTTAATAAAATCATCTATAGTATCAATCGCTTCTGCCATATTTACATTATCTATATTTGTATTCAAAAATTTCATTCTATATTTAGTCAATCTTAACCTGCCTAAAAATTTAAGCAGTTTCACCTCCTTTACAGTATAGCCTCAATCTAACTATAGTTATAATACTAATGTCTGTCACCTAATGCAACAAACATCCAAAAAAATGAAGTTATTGTAGGTATAAAAAGAAGATTATCTGATAAATTCATAACCATAAATGCAGCGGCAGATGCAGTAAAACCTAAATAAAAAGCTTTTCTAAGCTTATCATTTGAATTTTTATATGTATAATAAACCTTTAAAAACATGTTTATTATAGCTGCTATAAAAAATATTCCTCCAAATACCCCAAGTTCAGATTCTATCTTCAAATATGAATTATGTACAGGGAAATGTGAATAGTCAAGATATCTAAGCTCTGGATACTTTTTTACATATATATCATAGTTACTAACGTAATTTCCATTTCCAACCCCTGATATGGGATGCTCTTTTATCATTTTTAATGCAGTTTTCCAGAGTTTTATTCTAGCCTCATTTAAATTCTTATTGTTTATATTCATTAATCTGCTCGTGACCTGAGGTATAAGCATAGAAACCCCACCCAAAGCTATTATAGGAATTATAAATTTAATACTGTAAATTACAGCCAGTACACAAAATCCTAATGCTAATGCTATATATGAATTTCTTGATCCTGTTAATATCATATTATATATAACAAGTACTATTAAGACACCATAAAAAGTTTTATTTTTTAAATTTTTATCAAAAAAAGCCATCATTGCAATAGGAAAAATGGCCAAAATCATGAGTGCAGCTAAAGTATTCGGATTACCTAATGTTGATGAAATTCTAACCATAGTTACACCATTAACTTTGTAGTCATATATGTGTCTTATCCCAATGCCAGTGATTTTTTGTACCAATCCAATAACACTAACAACAAATACTGAAGCCACAAAACTATTTACAAAACCTTTAAAATACTTTTTTTCTTTATAATTTAAAGCTAAGATTGTATATAAAACTATATATGAAAAAAATCTTAACGTCTCCTGGAATGCTAATTTTTTATCCATAGCATAAGAAATTGAAATTACCATAACAAAAAGTAACAGTACTAAGCAAAATAAAGTTTTATCACCTAACATAACATAAAAGCATTCTTTAAATTTTTCCTTATTGTATAAGATTTCGACTAAGAACAATATAAAAATTGCTAAAAGAAGACAATCACTAACTGTTATATTTTTATGTATAGTCATATTATACGGAACTACAGGTGTTAAAAATATAAACAAGCATATAACAAAATAATTGATTTTCTTAACCTTATCATTCATAAAAAAACTATTCTCCTTTTTTTAACGTATTTATATTAAACCCAAGTGCAATTTTTATTGTATTAAAATATATTTTCACCGTATACAATGTATACTTATCATGGCTAAATAGAAACTTTACAAGGTTACCAACTGTCCTAAACATTAAACCAACAATTAAGTTAATTCTAACAAGTATTTCTTTTAATTTGCCATAATTCTTATTAAAGTATTTTATCATACTCTTATATCTTTCATAAAACGTTATATCTTTAATTTTATCGCTGCTCTGCCCTATGTAGTGAATTATCTCTCCATAAGGATAATAGACTGCTTTAAATCCAGCTTTATTTGCCTGATAACAAAAATCTATTTCTTCATAATACATAAAATACCTCTCATCAAGCATTCCTATTTTGTCTATCACATCTCTTCTTATTAGAAGTGCAGCCCCAACGAGAACTTGAACCTCACGTGGCTCATTTACTTCCTTAAAGTTCATCATATATTGCTCTACATCTTTAGATCCTATTTTACCAGATATAGCTATCATTAACTTTTTTAACATTGGCACTTTAAGAATGTTTTTAAGCTTATATATATGATATACTTCTCTCTTAAAAGTTGGGAAACCAGAAACAGAAGTTTGATGTGTCATATCAGGATTTAATAGTTTAGGTCCCAAAAGTCCCACATCATTATTTTCATCCATATATGTCACCATTTTTTTTATTACATCCCGTAAAAGCACCGTATCACTATTTAATAAAAATATGTATTTGCCACTGCTCTTTTTTATAGCAAGATTATTGGCATAAGCAAAGCCTCCATTGATTTTACTTTCTATAAGCTTAACCCATGGGAATTCCTGTTTGAGCATAACAGTGCTTCCATCCTTTGAATTATTGTCCGTCACTATAACCTCATATTCAATATCATTTACTGTAGACTTTATTGAATTAAGGCAGTTTCTTAAAAGCTCCTTCGTGTTATAATTTACTATTATAATTGAAATGTCCAATTTGCTCATCCCTTCTAGCCCCTGGAGCCAACTTTCTTCTTAGGTAAAATTAAGAGCTTTGCCATAGCTAAACCCATTAAAAATTTTACCCCTAACCATACAATGGGATCAATAAATATATTTCTTTTGTTATTTTTCTTATAAAATATCCACATTGCCCTATAAAATTCATATGTAGCCTTATGACTAAGCTGTTTACTACTCTCGCCCTTATAATGAATTATAGTTCCAACAGGACAATATCTAACAATATATCCTGCTTTTCTTGTTCTAAGACACCAATCCATTTCCTCACCATACATAAAGAATGTCTCATCTAAATAACCTATCTTTTCTATAACTTCTTTTTTCATCATTAGATATGATCCCGAGACTGAATCTACATCTATAAAATCATCAGGAGAAGCATAGGTTAAATTGTATCTTGAAAACTTCTTATTATTCTTAAATATTTTACTTAACCCAAAAATCTTGTAAAAAGCATCCTTAGGTGTTGGAATCATTCTTCTGCATGCAAGTTGAAGTGTTCCATCAGGATTTAAAACCTTGCAACCTGCAACACCAACCTTTTTATCACCCATTAAACATTTATACGTTTCTCCAATTACATTTCCATTTATAACCGTATCCGGATTTAAAAGAAGAACAGCTTTACCTCTACTCATTTTTATAGCCTTATTGTTACCAGCAGCAAAACCAGAGTTTACTTTATTCTCTATAAAAACAAAATTCTCCATATTAAGAAATTCTTCTTTTATAAAATTAACACTATCATCTGTAGAGCTATTATCTACCAAAATCACTTCAAATTTAATTTCATTCGTATTTTTGTATATAGAATTAATGCAATCACTTAAAAACTTTTTAGCATTATAGTTTAATATTATTATGCTTAAATCGTATTCTATCATATATTTCTCCTATAATTCTCTTTTAATAACATAGTAAATTATAGCATAAATATAATTTTTATTGTAGATAATGATTTTAAAAATTAGTTAATTTAAAAGATCAATTTATTAAATTAGCTATGAACAAAAATATATTACTCATACAAAACTCTAAAATAACCCTATATTTACATCAAAATACTAATGAAGTATAATGTTTAGAGGTGTACATATAGATTCAAGTTAAATATATTATGCTACTATAATATACATAAAATTAATCAAGAAAGGTTGTTTTTTATGCATAAAATGAAAAATATTTTTAACACGATTATAAAATTTCGATATTTATTAGCCTTACTTATTCTTATATTAGGCGTAGCTTCTGATTTTAATTTCAGTTCAATTCCTGCATGGGAACAATATGTTCCACAAATTAACAATGCCACTTCAAAAATATTAGGTCAAACAAGATATATAAGAACTGATGAATGGGTCGTACAAACACCCATGTATATGGCACAAGTTATGGATAAAGATCATTTTCCTGTCTACAATAAAAATATTGGTTTATCAGGTCAAAATATGATTTTAAATTATAATGCTCCAACACGTGACATAACTGTATTATCAAAACCATTTAATTGGGGATTTCTACTTTTAGGAAAGGGATACGGTTTATCCTGGTATTGGTTTTCCAAACTATTATTATATCTTTTATTATCCTATGAAATGTGCTTTATAATAACAAAAGGAAATAAGGGAATTTCAGTTTTAGGAAGTTTATGGATAACTTTTTCACCTGCTGTGCAATGGTGGTTCATGCAGCATATAGGAGATTTAGTACTATACTTTGAAGCTATAATTGTAACATATTATTATTTTCTTAAAAACTCTAATAATACTTTACGAAGAATACTGCTAGCTTTTGCTTTTGCTTTAAGCTGTATAGGCTTTGCACTGGTATTATATCCTGCAGTTCAGGTTCCCCTTTTCTACTTAGGCATAATATTTATGATTGTTTTATTTATAGATCTAAAAAAAGATTTAATTTTAGAGAAAAAAGACGTATTAATTATTATTTTAAGTTTTGCTTTTATATTTTTTAATTTAATCCATTTTTATTTAATTTCAAAAGATTCAATAAAAATATTATTAAATACAACTTATCCTGGAAAGAGAGTAAGTGTAGGTGGAAATTTATCTTTTTTTGCTCTAAATACTTTTTTAATAAATGTACTTTTGCCTTTTAAAAATTCTACATATTTAAATAACTGCGAAGTCAGTAGTTTTTATAATTTTCTTATCCCTTTGATCTTTTGTATACCAGTTTTAATAAAGAAAAAGGTAAAGGATTTAAAATTGGGAATTGCCTTAATTATATTTATATTATTTCAGGCATTTTATATGCTTTGGGGAATACCAGTTTTTTTATCAAAAATTACTTTATTTTCATATGTTACCGAACAAAGACTACTCGCCATATACAGTTTAACTTCATTATATTTAAGTATTTGGGCATTAAATCTACTATATAAAAAAAGATATTTTAATTTTATATTTTGTGCAGTAATTAGTCTTATAACAACAATAATATACTATTTTTCTATCTTTTATTCTCCATTTAAAACATACGTAAGTCCAAAATATTATTATATTATTTTACTTATATTTTTCGTTTTAAGCTTTTTACTTTTATATGGCAAAAAAAATTATTTTATTGGTTTAATGGCAATTTTAGTACTAATTTCTGGTATAACGGTAAATCCGTTAACCAAGGGTGTTAACTCAATATATAATAATAATTTATCAAAAAACATAGTTTCCATATCAAAGAAAAGTCCAAATGCAAATTGGATATCTATTGATGATACAAATGGCACTATGGGAGCTTTTATATATGCTAATGGTGCAAAGTGCTTAAATGGAGTAAATTTCTATCCAGATTTGGCTGAATGGAAACTTCTAGATAAAACCGGTAGTCAAAATAATATTTATAATCGATACTCACATTTTTCTTTTAGCTTAACTGATAAAAAAACTTACTTTACGCTAGTTGCCCCTGACAGCACACACGTATTTATAAACACTAAAGATATAAAAAAATTGAAAATAAAATTTATACTGTCTAAAAATAATTTAGATAGCTATAGTGATTCAAGCATCAAATTTTCTAAAATATATAGTGATAAAGTAAATAAATATAGTATATACAAATTAATATATTGATAAAAAAACAATTTACGACTTGAATTTAGTATAATTTTAATTTAAAATAAACTTTGTGGTAAATTTATTTTTCGATATACCAGTTTAAAGTTTATTAACTGTGTGAAAGGTGTGTTATTTTTGAAAATAGCAGTTTTAATTCCATGCTACAATGAAGAATTAACAATAAAAAAAGTTATTAATGATTTTAAAAGAGTCTTACCAGAATCGGATATTTATGTTTATGATAATAACTCAAAAGATAATACAGCTGCTATAGCAAAAGAAAATGGTGCTGTAGTCATAAAAGAACCCCGTCAAGGAAAAGGAAATGTTGTAAGGAGTATGTTTAAGGATATAGATGCTGATTATTATATTATGGTTGATGGTGATGATACTTATCCAGCAGAGTTTTCACATGAACTTCTTAAACCAATAATAAATGGTGAAGCAGATATGACAATAGGTGATAGATTGTCAAATGGTACATATAGATCTGAAAATAAAAGAGCTTTTCATAATTTCGGAAATTCATTAGTAAAAAGTTTAATAGGTAAGCTATTTAAAAATGATATCAATGATATTATGACAGGCTATAGAGCCTTCAACAGATATTTTGTAAAAACAATACCTATTTTAAGTACTGGTTTTGAAATTGAAACTGAAATGAGCATACATTCTTTAGATAAAAATTTTCTCTTAAAAGAAATTCCTATAAACTATAGAGATAGACCAGCCGGCAGTTCTTCTAAACTTAATACATATAAAGATGGTTTAAGAGTTATTAAAACTATTTTATCTTTATTTAAAGATTATAAACCTTTAGAGTTTTTTTCAATTATTTCACTAATCATATTAATTTTAGGTTTGATTTTTGGTGTACCAGTAATATATGAATTTGTAGAAACTAAATATATAACTAAAATACCTTCTGCCATTTTAGCTACAGGTTTAATCATTTCCTCGGTTATATTCTTAATAAATGGTTTTATACTTGATACACTTGTAAAACAGCATAAACAAGACTATGAATTGTTTTTAACTGAATACAAAACAAATAATCATATTAACAAATAACTAAAATACATATAAATAAGCAGTTGTCACTTAACTATTAAGTTAAAGTAACAACTGCTTATTTCTTAATTAAATATAGGAATATCAAATTTTAAAATTGGACTTGTACACATATCTATGAGCTTCTTAATATTATATATTTGATTATAAGCCCATCTTACATCAGTAGCATATTGATGTTCTCCTGTATCATTAGGATTCCATCTCATCTTATATAGTGTATTCTGATTATACGTAGAACTATTTATGTAAGAACTGCCTACCCAGCTTGCTCCTCCAACAATAGCTTTGTCAACGCTAGTCCAACCTTTATTATATGCATATTGTGAGCCATAATAATTAGGGCTTGAATCATATGCTCCTATTCCATACATGTTATAAACTGTAGTTCCATTTACGCTAATTCCTGTAGCTAACCTTGAACTTCCATTTCCAGTTTCTAAAAGAGCATGAGAAACTAAATAAAAAACACTTATATTACTCTGCTGAGCACCTTGAAGAAATGCTGCTCCATGTCCTGCCAAAATTCCCTTTCCAGCTAACATACTATTTACATCATCAACAGTTACTCCAGGCTCATAATTTAGAACCATAAATTGGTATATTCCATAGTCGTTTAAAAAGTTATTTGGATTAGCATAATACTCAACATCACTTCTAGATGCAGCAACCCAATCATTTCCTGATTCTACCACATTAGCACCAGGTGTGGCCATCTGCTTGTCTACTAATTGAGATAATGACATATTATAATTCGTGCTTACTCCATTTAATCCCACAAGCTTCATAACAGATATATCTTGCGATACAGTTTTACCTGTATTATCATAAGCTGTTACAGTCACATTATGCTTTCCATTTGGTATATTTCCTGCATCCAGCGTATAAGTAAAGCCACTATTATCACCATTTTCATACATTGGATATGCATTCTTAACATCAGTTCTTGAAGTCCCATAATTAGCATTTCCTTTTAACTGACCATCTACAAAAATACTAACCTTTTGGATACCGGTACTTCCAAGTGCCCAACCTCTTAAATTCAAAGTTGAATTTGTAAGAAATACACTACCCTGTGGGTCATCTATATACAGCATAGGTTGTAAAACTTTATAATCCACATTTATGGACGTAGTTACAATTTTTGCATCTTTGCCTATTGCTTCAACCTTAAGTTGTTTATTGCCACTTCCATTATCGAAGTTCTTACTTGTTGAATAAGAGTAAGATACTTGAGAACCATTTGTAGAAATAATATTAGCCTTACCCAATAATATAGCATTTGAATATACATCAATCTCTTGGACACCATTTGAATTAACAGTAGTACCAGTTACATTAATAGATTGATTATCATAAAAAGACGTTCCATCATTTGGAGTACTAATATTTACACTTGGACTTACACTTTGAGGTAAATCCTTAACAATCCTTATTCTTATTGCTTGTATACCCCAATCTTGATTAGGTACACCTGCTACCTGTCCATCTTGTACCCAATCCATCCAACCTACATTTTCCACATGAACTTGATATTGAATATGGTATCCAGAAACATTATTAAGTCTAATCTTTATTTGATTCATTCTCAGGCCTTCACCAACAGTACCAGCATTTGCTCCATTTTGTACCTCAGGCATCCAACCTTTATTCTCCACATTAGCTTGATATGCTATACTACATCCAGTCGGTAAATTATCACTACTTATTTTAATAGTCTCTAGTCTCAAACCTTTTCCTGTAGTACCAGCAATGTCCATACTTTTTAAAGTATTCATCCAACCTAAGTTTTGTACCTGTGCCTGATAATTTACATTTAAATCACCTGTTGGCTGCACTGGCTGCGGTTGTGGCTGTGGTTGTGGCTGTGGTTGTGGCTGCGATGAATTTGTATTATCTTTAACAATTTTTACTCTTATAGCTTCTACTCTAAGACCTTTTCCGGTAGTTCCAGCTATGTTTTCATCCTGGTCTCCACCTTTAACCCAATTCATCCAACCTAGGTTTTGTACATGAGCTTGATATTCAATATGATAGCCACTGACTCCTTCAAGCTTCATTTTTATAGCTTCTACTCTAAGACCTTTCCCTACAGTTCCAGCTATATTTCCATCCTGATCTCCACCATTAACCCAGTTCATCCAACCTAGGTTTTGTACATGAGCCTGATAAGAAATCTTAGCATTTGGAAACTCACTTGAATTTATGAGCTTTACCTTCAATGCTTCTACTCTCAGCCCTTGCCCAGTTGTACCAGCAATATTACCACTTGAACCTTGTACTGGCTGCTGCCATCCAATATTTTGTACATGAGCAGAATACTGGACATCTAGATCATTAGTTTGAGCTTGTACTTTAGAAGATACTAGTGTTATAAATACTAGAATAAACATACTTATAACAATACCTACCTTTTTTTTCAATGTTCTTCTCACCTCCCTTCAAGGCATACGAAATAAGTACAGATTATATTTATATAATCGTAATATATGTCGAAAATATTAATACCTTAAGCATTTAATATCTCAATAAAAAACCTTGAAGCTCGAAACACAACAGCCATATTTATAAAATTTAAATTATTTCTTATTTATCATTCTCTTTATTTTATTTTTCACTCTAATAAAATAATATTTAAACAAATTAGGGCTCTTATATAAAAATTTTACTTTTAATTTTTTATCCGAAGAAATATATGGATTCTGACAAAAATCAGCAAGCGGCTTCACAACATTATTCCATTTATAACTATCCTTAACAGCCTTGATATTATCCTTTGCTTTACTATATTTTTCTTCATTATCTAATAACTCCATTATTTTCTCCGCCAACTCATTATACTCTCCCGCATCGTGGCAAAATCCAAGCTCATTCTTCTCAACAAGTTCAGACATATAATCGCCTTTTGTAAGAACCATAGGAAGTTCACACCATAAATAATCTAAAATTCTAGTTCTAAAAGAATATCTAGTCTCTAAATTATTTAAATATGTACTAACTCCAATATCAGCTTCTAAAAGATAATTCTGCCTTTCATTATAATCTACCCAGTCATTAAAGAATACATTTTTATTATATATTCCATACTTTTTACTTCTAGCTATACATTCATCTGCAACTGTAGTATCAACATTTAAACTAGGATGCCCAATTCCCATGAAAAACAACTTTACATCATTTCTCTTAGCTACAATAACTTTCATTGCCTCAATTAATGTAATTGGATCAAACCAATTCCATATTCCGCCACCCCATATTAATACTTTGTCATTCACATTGATGTTTTTCCAGACACCCTTTAGAACATTCTTAGTCTTTTTAGGTTCCTCATCATTAAAGCCAAATGGCACAACATCAATTAATTTTTTCATTTGAACATCATCAGTATACGTAGCTGGATTAACTCTATTTATAGCAGAAAGCATACCCATCCAGTAATCCTTTTGCTTCTCACTAGCACATATGAAGAAATCACCTATAGCTAACTCTTCTAATATCAATTCCACATCAGTTTGATGATAATCAATACGATCTTTTAACGATAAAAATTTTCTAAGCTCAAGATTTTCAAGAGTTATAGGATCGTATATATCTACTACTATAGGCTTTTTTATTTTCTTCAAAAAAGGATATAATCTAAATGCTATTCCCTGAACTATTATAGAATCTACGTTTTCAATTTCTTCCTTAAGCTTTTTTCTGTCACCTAATATTACCTTAAAGTTTTCCTTTTCAAAATTCATATCTGTGTCATTATTAGGTATAAATAAGGTTACTGCAAGCTTTTTGGATAACTCCTTAGCAAAATTAAAATAACGTATACCCGGTCCAGACATTTTCTTTGCAATTTTATCAGGACTTATTAATAATACTTTTTTCATCTTTTATACTCCCACTATCTTTTAAATATCTTTCCTAAAAATCTAAAAATATTTAAATTTTTAAGTCTTCCGAGTTTCCTATCTATTTTTCTCATCCAACTTTCAAGTTCATTTACATCTGTTTTAACTTGATTCAATGAGCCCTGTAAATTAACAACTTTCTTATTTATAGTTTGAATTTCTCCTATTTTCTTTAAAAGTAAAGCGTTTAATTCTGTATTTCCGTCACCTTTATTTAATAACATTTCACTTGAAATATCAATATCACCTGAAGTTTCCTCATCGTAATCGTCTAGAACTATACATTTACTCTTATCTAAAGGATTAGCTTTATACACACACTTACTTTTGAATAAAAGGCTTCCTTTTAATTCTTTTCCATTTTCAATTATAGATCCAACATACTCATTTAAGTCATCTTTATCTTCTTTATCATCTTTCCAAATAGTTATACAATTATCGTACCTATCTGTCTGCGCATCTAGCACAAAATAAAATCCCCTGTTCTGTGAATTACAAATTGGTTTAAATCTTATACTCACCCATGAATTATCAACTAATGATCCTGCATCTATTGTTTCTTCTACTAATAGCTTATTTTCCTTTTCCTCATACAAATAAAATTTTATCTCATGATCATTCTTTCTACCATATGTTGCAACCTTTAAATCTATGGTAGTTAAATTTGGATATCTGCATTTAAATTTCTGCCCTATCCTTCTCCCCAGCATTAGCTCACCTACATTAGAAGTTTGTTTTTCTTCTGATATGTCAATAATTAAGTCTTTGTTTCCATCCATATCAACTTTTCTCTTCTTTATAGGTTTATTACAGAAGCTTACTAAAGGTTTCATTACCTCTTTCCACCTGTATTTTTCTCTTATTCTACCAATGTTATTTTTACAATTCTTATAGAATTCTTCACTGCCAGCTAATTTCAAAATTCCATCTTTAAGACTATTTACATCTTTATACCTTACAACAACACCAAGTTCTTCTTTTTCTATAAGCTCTGCAAAATAATCACCTTCAGTAGCGATAATAGGTAATTTAGCCCAAAGATAATCTAGTATTCTAGTTCTAAATGAAAATCTAGTTTCAAGATTATCTAAATGACAACTAACTCCTGCAAAGGATTCAAGAAGAAAATTCTGTCTTTCACTGTATTCAACCCAATCCATGTTAAAGAAAACATACTTATCCTTTATATTTAACTTTTCTGCTAACTCTATAGCATTATTACACATTTCCATTTCTGGAACACCTGGATTAGGATGTTTTACACCAAGAAAGAATAATTTAATATCATCTCTTTCTTTAGAAATTTCATATACTGCTTTAATTAATGTAATTGGATCAAACCAATTCCATATTCCGCCGCCCCATATAAGAACCTTATCTGTTGGCTTAAGGTTTGGAACTTTTTCTTTCATTAATTCCTTATTATGTACAGGTTCTTCGTTGCTTATACCAAATGGAACTAAATCGATAAGTCTATCTAGTTTATGAGATAAATCATACTCATATGGATTTATCTTATTAAGTGCAGAAAGCATTCCTATCCAATAATCCATTTGCTTATCATTTGCACATATGAAATAGTCACCTAATTGTAATTGTTCCAACTGAATTTTCAAGCTTCTATTATTCTCTATTAATCTATTTCTCATACTTTTGTTTTTAAAAGTTTCTAATATCTCTATAACAAAAGGATCATATATATCAACAACAAGTATTTTTTCTTTACATATTTCTTTAAGTGATGGTACTAATTCTAATATAAGTCCTTGAAGAACTATTACATCACTTTCATGTGCAGCCTTTATAAGTTTATCAGCTTTTCCGAGTTCATACTCTACAATTTCAAAGTCCAGCTTTATATCTATCTCATTCTCATTTGGTATGGCCAACACAACATCATTATACTTACTTAATTCTTTAGCAAACTCCCAATACCTTATTCCTGGACCTGCCATTTTTTTAGCTATTGGTTCATTGGAAATAAGCAGTATTTTTCTCTTAAATTTAATATCTAATTTTTCTTCTACATTATAAACATTTAATAACTTTTGAAACTTATCTAAGTATTTATAATCATGATAATATTCAACCGGGAAAGGCATCAATGGATTTGGGATTAACTTTTTCAAATCCTTATCTTTAATCTTTCTATTGTTTTGTATGTATTGTCTTTTTTCATTAAGCCTTACTAAATTATCTGTAAGATTATTTATAGCAACTAATGATGAAAAATTCTTCTCATCAGAATCGATTTCAAAGAAAGCGCTGTCGCTGTTTTTTATATCAAAATCATCACTATCTACCTTTAAATCCATCTGTATTCTTTGAATCATTAAAAGTAAATTACAAAGTACTATATCAAAATTCTCACTTGAGTAATTTTTATATATAGTATATAGAGCATTTCTTTCAAATAAAGTTTTCATTTTATGCTGATTGAACTTCTTGGATGTACCATTATGCCTATGATAACATATAGCTTTAGAACAAAATCTAACTTTATATCCTAAAACCCATAATCTCCAGCCAAGATCAACATCTTCATAATAAGCAAAATAATCTTTATCAAAACCACCTATTTCAAGAAAAACATCCTTTTTTATAATCATAGAACCGCCGCAGGCAAAAAGTATATCCATATCTTTATTATACTTTTTCTCAGCCTCTTTTGTAGTTATACCAAAATCATACTGATATCCATATCCCGCAAAGCTTACACTACCACCGGCAAAATCAAGCTTTGATCCATCCCAATTAAGTATCTTACTTCCGACACAAGCATACTTATCATCACAATTTTCAAGAGTCTCAAACATATCATTAAGCCAATTTTTATCAAGTTTCATATCATTATTAATTAATGCAAGATATTCACCTGTTGCTATTTTAGCAGCATCATCATTAGGCTTTGCAAATCCCTCATTAGAATCATTTTTTATTATTTTTACTTCCGGATAATTTTTTTCTAAAAACTGAACAGAACCATCCTTAGAGCCATTATCCACAACAATATATTCTATCTTTTCATGAGGATAAGATAATTTTTTAAGTTCGCTGAAACAATTTTTAAGATGCTGTACTCCATTGTAATTTACAATTATAAAACTCACTGTAGGATAACTATTCAAAATCTATTCACCACTTTCTATTTTTAATGCCCTATATAACGCGTAAATTCTATTACATTCTATCTCATAAAAAATTCTAAAGTCGAGCCTCTCTTGCAAGAATATTTTATAAGCAACAGTGTTAGAACTTTAATGCGTTACTTGTAATTAAAGCATCCATTCACAATTAATTTTAACCTGCCCGTCTCCTTTTACATCTCCTTCATGGATTGTAAAACAATAATGCTTATGTCTAAAATCATATACTTCTTTTAAATCTTCATCTAATAAACCAACAGAAAAATAGTACGTAGACTTTAATAGCAACTCGTTTTGCAATGAAAAACTTATCATATTAGTATCTTTCATATCTGTAATAAGCATACCATCTTGTTTACAATCATGATATATAAGCTTAAAACCTTCCTGTGTAAATATTTCAAAAGCAACAACAGCTGATTTAACATCTGAGTTTCTTTTAAATTCAACATTTACCTTTATATTCTCTTCAGTACCAAAGAAATTCCTAGGACGTCCTGCATTATCAGAAAAATATACTTTAGTTACCTCTAGCTTTTTGTTTCCTTCTCTATTTCCTTCAATAAATTCCGGAGCCTCATGAAGCGTAAAATCAAAATCAGTAAGTTCATTTTCACTTTTTGATTTATCTTTATTAATTTTATCTTCACTTTTAGCATATAATAATTTCATATAGAGACCTACCATTCTATCTGTAGGACCTTCTATTACTTCTCCGCCTCTTTTAATAAATATACATCTATCACATATACGCCTTACACTGCTCATATCATGGGAAACAAACAGTATAGTTTTACCTTGTTCTTTGAAAGATTCAATTTTTTTAAGGCATTTTTTCTGGAAATTAGCATCTCCAACAGCCAAAACTTCATCAACTAATAGTATATCCGGATCTACTGTTACAGCAACAGAAAATCCAAGTCTCATGTACATACCTGAAGAATAGTTCTTAACTGGTGTATCCATGAAATTTTCAAGTTCTGCAAACTTTACAATTTCATCATATCTTTTATCTATTTCCTTCTTACTTAATCCAAGTATAGATCCATAGAGATATACATTTTCTCTACCTGTCATATCAGGCTGAAAACCTACACCAACTTCTAGAAGCGATGAAATTTTTCCTTTAACAAAAATTTCACCTGAATTTGGTCTTATTATATTAGCCACTAACTTTAAGCTAGTACTTTTACCGGTTCCATTTTCTCCAATTATTCCTACAGTTTCACCCTTATTAACAGTAAAAGAGGCATTTTTTAAAACATTAAACTGAGTAACCTCAGTTCTATTTCTATGTAATACTTTATTTAAAAATTTTTCTTTTAAGGAATAGCTTTTATTTTTGTATATATTAAAATGCTTTGAAACGTTTTTAAATTCTATAACTGCCATTCTATATTCACTCCAATTTATATTTAAACCAGATTACTTATAATTTATACATTGGTCTTACACAAATTAAATTTCATCTTAATTTAATTAATCAAACTTCCTCTGCAAAACTATTTTCTATTTTTCTAAACACCTTATCACCTATATATAAGACAACTATATCCCATAATAACATTGCCACAAAATAAAAGATGCTTGGAACTTTTCCCTGAATTAGTACCATTCTTATACTGTCTACCATAATCGTAATTGGATTCAAGAGAAGTAATGGTCTGTATCTTACAGGGACAGTTTCCATTACATATACAATTGGCGTCAAATAAAACCATAACATAAATAATACTTCTACCAAATGTGAAACATCCCTATAAAGCACATTAAGTGCTGATAGCAATAACGATAAACCAATCGAAAAACCAAGCAATAATAATAATATTATAGGAAGTAAAACTACAGTAAAACTAAATTTTACATTAGAAAATGCTATCGCTCCGAATAAAATAACAAGAGTTATCAAAAAGCTAATAAAATTAGAAAATATTATTGATAACGGCATTATCTGTCTTGGAAAATATATTTTCTTAATTAAATTTGAATTCGATATTATTGAAGTAGTACTACCTTGAACTGCCCCTTGAAAGAACTGCCATGGAAGTAATGCTGCAAGTAGATTAACTGTAAAATTAGGTGTCTTCATTCTCATTATATATTTAAATGCAAATGAATATACAATTAAAAGCATTATAGGATTAAGAAATGACCAAAAAAATCCCAAAGCAGAATTTCTGTATTTCAATTTCAATTCTTTAATAGTTAAGTTTTGTAGAAGTTCCTTATGTTCCAATAGTTCTTTAATAGAATTAATCAAAAATTTCACCTGCTCTTTTACTAATATATTTTAATTTTTATTTTCTTATCTTTTAATATTTGTTCAAGCTTGATATCATCTTTAACAGCCTCAGTACTTTCCTTCATAAACATTATTTTCACTGTCTGCACTATTAGTTTCAAATCAAGTAGTATAGAATAATTTTTTATGTACATAATATCATATTTTATTTTATCTTCTGGAGTAGTATTGTATTTTCCAAGAACTTGAGCTAATCCTGTAAGACCTGCTTTTACAAAAGTTCTATACTTATAATCTGGTATTTCCTTTTCAAACTTTTCTACATAAAAAGGTCTTTCTGGCCTTGGACCTACTATACTCATATCACCTTTTAATATATTAAACAGCTGAGGTATTTCATCTAATCTTGTAGACCTCATTATAGCGCCTATTTTGGTTATCCTTGTGTCGTTTTCCGTAACCAAAACAGGTCCAGAATGTTTTTCAGCATTAACTATCATAGATCTAAATTTGATTAGTTTAAATCTTTTTCCACCATTCGTAACTCTCTCTTGAAAATAAAATACACTTCCACCATCCGTAAATTTTATAATTACTGGCAATATAAGAAAGCATGGAGAAAATATTACTATTGCTATAATAGAAACAACTATATCTAGTAATCTCTTTATGGTCTTTTGTTCAGTAGTTAGCTCAAGATTATTAACTTTTAATATAGGTATATCATCTATCTGCTCAAAGGCAGCTTTATAAAAAGCTATATCCGTAACAGATGGAACTATAAATATATTTTTATTCATGTACATACAATTTTTAATAATATCACTTTTTTTATTTTCATCTAAGTCATCACAAATAAGAACTATATTAGCTTTATCTAAAAGCTCCTCTTTGTCATTTGTATAATTTTTAATTATACAAATAATATCATATAAATCATCATGCTTAAGTAATATCTTCTTGGCAACACTTTCACCGCTCTGCCCTATTATAATTACTTTTTTCACACCATAAATTTTTCGTTCGACTTTCCACCATATACAGTTCCAAATTGACAAAAATATGAATTGAAGTATAGTACTTATTAATATAACTAACCTAGGATAAGAAAATCCCCTAAGGAAAAATGTAATTGCCATGGTAAATACAAAAAGCATTATTACAGTGAGAAATATAGAATAAACTATTTCCCATAAATCTTTTTTAAGTATATCAATAAGTCCAAATATATACATAAACACCAAATAAATAACTATAGTAAATGGCAATGCTCTCTCAAAAGGTCCTAAATTAAATTTAGGGGGATTAAATTTAAATTTAATCATGTAAGCTAAATATATAGAACCTGCTACAATAAACATTTGAACAACAACAGATAAAATTCTATAAAAATTCGATGTCATATTATTCTTTTTCAAGCATTTCACCTCTTTTATATGATTCTATAAAAACAACAATCACTAATCTAATATATCAAATTAAATATATTATTTCAAGTGATAAGTGACAAGTTATAAAGTTCTAACTAAATTTCACTCTATAACTTGTCACTATTATAATCAATATCAAATATAGAACTTCTGTATCACTCTTAACGTGTACCTACTTCAAAACATTACAAACTATTAGTTTCGTTAGAAATCATATAACTACATAGAATTCTTATCATTTTATTTTTTAGAATTCAATTTTGCACTCACTTAATTTAGGCCACTTTTGATCCTTGTCTGAAAAAGTAAGCTTTTCAATTCCTTCTATAGGCCATTTTACACCTATCTCAGGATCGTTCCAAAGTATTCCACCCTCAGAAGCTTTATCATAAAAATCAGTACATTTATAACAAAATTCAGCAGTATCAGATAAAACTACAAAACCATGTGCAAAACCTTCTGGTATGTAAAATTGCTTTTTATTTTCTTCACTTAATGTTACTCCTACCCATTTTCCATAAGTTTTTGAGCCATGTCTAAGATCAACAGCAACATCAAAAACTTCTCCGCGTACAACCCTTACAAGTTTTCCTTGTGTATGTTTCTTTTGAAAATGAAGTCCTCTTAAAACTCCTTTAGTTGAGCTAGATTGATTATCTTGAACAAATTTCATATCAAGTCCAGCCTCTTTAAAATCATTATAATTATATGTTTCCATAAAATAACCTCTGTTATCTCCAAAAACACCTGTTTCTATTATATACACTCCTTCAATATCAGTTTTATTAAACTTAAACTTACCCATTTAAATTCATCTCCAATTTACAATTTTATATTCCAAAATAAACATAAATTATAAAAGACATAAGGTCCCCTACAATCTAAATGTATTTCTTACGAAATCACTTGAATTACAGTAAAATCAGTAATTATTAGTTTTAAACAAAATAATAATTACTGATTTAAAATTAATTACTTATTTTTGTACATCTTTTTATAGTATTCTTGATATTGTCCTGAAGTAACATTCTTCATCCATTCTTCATTATCAAGATACCATTTAATAGTCTTTACAATTCCAACTTCAAATTTTGTTTCTGGATACCAATCAAGTTCATCCTTTATTCTAGTTGGATCTATACCATATCGTCTATCATGACCTTTTCTATCTGCAACATATTTTATTAAACTTTCATCTACATCTTTATTCACATTATTATGAATATAGTCTATTACAGTTTTAACTATAAATATGTTTGTTCTCTCATTATGTCCACCAACATTATATACTCTTCCAACTTCGCCATCATTTAATACCATGTCAATTGCCTTACAATGATCTTCTACAAAAAGCCAGTCTCTTATATTCATTCCGTCACCATATACAGGTAATTCTTTTTTATTTAAACAATTGTTTATTAAAAGTGGTATTAACTTTTCAGGGAACTGATAAGGTCCATAGTTGTTTGAACATCTAGTAATATTAATTGGCATTTTAAAAGTATCAAAATAAGCTTTTACAAGCATATCAGCACTAGCTTTGCTTGCTGAATATGGGCTATGTGGATTTAGTGGAGTAGTTTCAGTAAAAAATCCCTCTTTGCCAAGTGACCCATAAACTTCATCAGTTGATATTTGAAGATATTTCTTACCTTTCTTAAAACCATCTACAGTTTCCCAGTTATTTTTAGCTATATTAAGTAAATTAACAGTGCCAAGTACATTAGTTTGAACAAATACTTCAGGCATTTTAATACTTCTATCCACATGTGATTCAGCAGCAAAATTAACAACAAAATCTATGTCATAATTCTTAAATATCTTTTCAATTGCTTCCTTATCACATATATCTGCCTGAACAAAAACATAGTTTGGATTTTGTTCACAGCCTTTTAAATTTTCAAGATTACCAGCATAAGTTAATTTGTCTACATTTATTATCTTTATATCATTGTATTTATTAAGCATATAATGTATAAAATTTGAACCTATAAATCCGGCTCCACCAGTTACCAAATAATTTTTCATATATTTGTTCTCTCCTTCACTACCTATAAATTACAATTTATTTTATTCTTGAACAAGATTAAATAAGTACTTACCATAATCTGTTTTATGAAGTGGCTCTGCAAGCTTTTTAACCTGTTCTTTAGAAATATATCCTTTTCTATAAGCTATTTCTTCTATACATGCAATATAAAGTCCTTGCCTATTTTCTATTGCTTCCACAAAGTTAGCAGCATCTAAAAGTCCTCTATATGTTCCTGTATCAAGCCATGCCATACCTCTTCCAAAGAGTTCTACCTTCAATTTTCCACTTTCAAGATATGCATTATTAACAGCTGTTATTTCTATTTCTCCTCTATCCGATGGCTTTACGTTTTTAGCTATCTCTACTACATTATTATCATAAAAATATAAACCTGGAACTGCATAATTTGATTTTGGATTTTCAGGCTTTTCTTCTATTGATATGACATTATTTTTATCATCAAATTCAACTACACCAAAAGCTCTTGGATTGCTTACGTGATATCCAAAAATTGTAGCTCCCTCTTCTCTGGCTGCTGCTCTCTCAAGTCTTTCAGTAAATCCATAACCATGGAATATATTATCTCCAAGCACAAGGGCTACTCTATCATTTCCTATGAATTTTTCACCAACTATAAACGCATCTGCAAGTCCTCTTGGTTTATCCTGAACAGCATATTGAATTTCAAGACCAATCTGACTTCCATCACCCAAAAGTCCTTTATAAGCATTTATATCCCTCGGAGTTGATATTATTAAAACTTCCCTTATTCCAGAAAGCATAAGCACCGATAAAGGATAATATATCATAGGTTTATCATAAATAGGGAGTAATTGCTTCGACGTTGCCATAGTTATTGGATAAAGTCTTGTCCCAGATCCTCCAGCTAAAATTATACCTTTCATTATATAATTAACCTCCTAAACTATACTAAATATTTATATTTCGTACATTACTTTCAACATTGCAAAACTCATTATACTATATATAATCTCAATTGTCTAATTAAAAGCTCTCCATAGTTTCTTTTATTCCATGTTCTAAATCATATTTAGGTTTCCATCCACATGCCTTAGATATTTTATCATAAGACATATAACTTTCAAAAATATCCCCAGCTCTTTCACCATCATGAATTATTTCTACATTCTTCTTACTTACAGAACACATAAGCTCTGCTAATTCATTTACAGTGATTTTTTTATTTGTACAAACATTATATATACCGTTATTTAATGATTCTAGAGCATACATATTTGCCGTTGCCACATCTTTAACATAAACAAAGTCTCTTATCTGCTCACCATTTCCATATATATGAAGAGGCTCGCCTTTAATGATTTTATCAGCAAATATAGAAACTACTCCGCCTTCTCCACTGCTGTCCTGCCCTGGCCCATATACATTAGAATATCTCAAAACAGTATAGTTTATATCATATAATTCTTTATAAACTTTCAAATAATGTTCAACTGTATGTTTTGAAACGCCATAAGAAGATATCATATCAAGCGGGTGATCCTCATCTATAGGCAGATACTTTGGCTCCCCAAAAATAGCTGCTGACGCTGGATAAATCACCTTTCTTGTGCCATATTTTCTGCACATTTCAAGTATATTGATACTTCCTAAAATATTTGTTCTAGCATCATATAAAGGATCTTTTACAGAACCTGCAACACTTATCTGAGCTGCATTATGTATTACAATTTCCGGTCTTTCCTTTTTAAACACATTTTCTATTTCGCAGCTTAATATGTCAAGCTTATAAATATCAACACCATGAGGCACTTTACTCTCATTACCATGTATCATATTATCTACAATACATACTTTATGTCCATGCTCTAATAGCATTCTGACCACATGTGAACCTATAAAACCTGCTCCACCAGTTACTAATATATTCATTATCAAATCTCCTATTCTAAATAAGAGGTATCTACTTACTCTTCTTATTACTTAATTCATCATATAATGCTTTAAATTTAGGATTATCTTTTATAGTAAATAAGTAATTCATAAATGGTTTCTTTAAATCGTCTCTCTTTAAAGCATACTCAACTGTAGCCTGTAAAAATCCAAGTTTATCCCCAACATCATATCTTCTACCATCAAAAATATATGCATACATTGCTTCTGTTTTCATTAATGTCCTAAGTGCATCCGTAAGTTGAATTTCGTCACCCTTACCAGGTTTTGTCTTATCCAATATATCAAATATTGCTGGAGTTATTATATATCTTCCAAGTATTGCGAGATCGGAAGGTGCTTCTTCTATTTTAGGTTTCTCTACTAGATCCTTAACCTTGTAAACTCCGTCTTCTATATGCATTCCATTTACTATACCATATTTTGAAACCTCTGAATGAGGTACCTTTTGAACTCCAAGTATTGAAGTTTTGTATTCATCATAACAATTTATGAGCTGCTTTAAGCATGGTACCTTTGCATCTACTACATCATCACCAAGTAAAACTGCAAATGGCTCATTTCCAACAAAAGTCCTGGCGCAATTAATCGCATGTCCAAGGCCTCTTGGCTCCTTTTGACGTATATAATATATATTGGCTAGCTTAGATATATCTTTTACCACTTTAAGAAGTTCATTCTTGTTATGACTTTCAAGTTCACTTTCAAGCTCAAATGATTTATCAAAATGATCTTCTATAGCTCTTTTATTTCTTCCTGTTATAACAAGTATCTCCTCTATCCCTGACTGAACCGCTTCTTCTACTATGTACTGTATTGTAGGCTTATCAACTATTGGAAGCATTTCTTTAGGTTGTGCCTTAGTAGCTGGCAAAAATCTTGTTCCCAATCCTGCTGCTGGTATAATCGCCTTTTTAACTTTCATTGCAAAAACTCCTCTCAACTAGTTACTATAATTAAAATATATTCAATAACTATTATTGAAAACCATTTACCTATTAACGTAATTTATATTATACTACTTTTCAAAAGAATTTCCTAATTTTAAAACAATTTCATCTTTAGGATTCATTTTTTTTGCTATATCGTAATGCAATTTAGCTTGCTTTAGATCTCCCTTATTAAGATAACATATAATAAGATTAGTGCATATCTCTATTGACTTAGTCACTTCAAATGCTTTTCTTAAATATGCTATGGCCTTATCCATATCACCAATAGCTGCATAGTTTATGCCAAGTTCATTAAAAACTTCTACTATATTATTATCTATTGCTATTGATTCATTAAGATAATAAATTGCTTTTTCATAATTTGAAAGTATTCTATAATTTACTCCTATATAATACAAAAGCACTGCATCATCTTCAAATTCATCAAGAAGCTTTATGAATATTTTAAGTGATTCTTTAGGCTCTCCATTCATTATTTCTTTTGCTTTTTCGTATTCCCTTATATCCTTAAGAGAATGCTTTAACTCTAATACATTTTCACTTTGTTCTCCGCCATTTTCAATATAAGTATTTATAGAATACCAGGCACCTTCGTAATCCTTATCTTGATTTTTAATTAAAGCCTCATAAAAATAAGGTTTTGGAAATTTTTTAATTTCTTTAGCTCTTTCTATTATTTTCAATTCTTCTTCTTTAAATTCAGAATTTTTCTCTCTTATATTCTCAGCTACCATCAAAGCCTTATCATAATTTTCTTCATTTTCCTCTATAAAAGTTAATCCTTTAAGAAGTATATATGCATCTTCATAATTAGAATCTTTAACCTCACTAAATATAATTTCCTTTATATATTGTGTTGTAATTTCTAAATTTTTATTTAATATTTTTTTATATATTGAGTTATATTTGAAATTTTCATCTCCACCCAGTACATAAAACATACCTTCTACGAAAAAAGAAAGAGGTATATTCTTGAATTTTTCTCCACTTTTAACTTTATCTATAACTCTTTTTGATCTTATTGGTACATATATATTTTCATTCATACTAACCTTAAAAATTGATTGTACACTTTGAAATCTAAGTTCCAAAAAAATAAGTTTTGATACCTTTTCTTTAAATTCTTCTTCTACACTCATTATTTCACCACCATTTATACATCAAAATGGAAGGTAACTATCACCTTCCATTTTATTAATTTAAAATTATCCTAATATTTATTTACAAGCATCATTTACAACATTCATAACACTTTCATTAAACTTATCCATTTTAGCTTCTGAATCATTTGAATTATTACCTACAACAGCTAAGTATATTTTCATTTTAGGCTCAGTTCCAGATGGTCTTACAACAAACCATGAACCATCCTCTAAAATATACCTTAATACATTTGATTTAGGAAGTTTTATTTCATTTTCAGTCTGATGTACAAGATCTTTTTCAATACTTGCCTTATAATCAAAATTTTTAACTATCCTTACTCCATCTATACTCTTAGGCGCATTTTTTCTCAAATAGTTAAGTGCATTCTGAATTTTTTCTTGTCCTTCCTTGCCTTTAAGTTCTATTGAAACTAATTTTTCTTTATAAAATCCATATTTCTCATATAACTTATTAAGAGCATCGTCAAGATTTAATCCTTTTTTCTTATAATATAAAGCCATTTCACATACAAGTGTAGCAGCTATAACAGCATCTTTATCTCTTACAAAAGTACCAGCAAGACATCCATAACTTTCTTCAAAGCCAAATAAATAAGTATTAGATTTAGTTTTCTCAAATTCCTTGATTTTTTCACCTATATACTTAAAACCTGTAAGTACATCTATAAGTTTTATATTATAATCTTCTGCAATCTTACGTGTCATTTCAGAAGTTACTATAGTCTTTATAACAGCACCATTAGAAGGAAGTTTATTTAAATCCTTAAGTGATGATATTATATAATGAGTTAAAAGAACTCCTGTTTGATTTCCTGTGAGTACTTTATATTCTCCGTTCTTATTTTTAACTACAACTCCTATTCTATCACAATCAGGATCAGTTCCAAATATAACATCTGGCTCAACCTTTTTAGCTAATTCAAGAGCTATATTAAATACTGAAGGCTGTTCTGGATTTGGATATGGTGCAGTAGGAAAATTACCATCTGGTTTTTCCTGTTCCTTAACTACAGATACATTTTCGTATCCCAATTCTTTTAGAACTCTTCTTACAGGAATATTTCCAGAACCATGAATAGGTGTATATATTATTTTTAAATCTTTTGCATGTTCTTTTACCATGTCTTTTCTTATGGTAAGGTTTTTAACTTTCTCTATGTAAGCCTTATCTACATCTTCACCAATTATAGTAAGCAATCCACTTTCTTTTGCTTCATTCATTTTTGCAAGTTTTACACCAGAAAAAGCATCTGTTTTTTCTATACAATCAAGGACTTCTGCTGCTGCTTTATCCGTAAGCTGATTTCCATCCTCATTGTAAACTTTGTATCCATTATATTGTTTTGGATTGTGTGAAGCAGTAATTACAATTCCAGCCTTACAATCTAAATGTCTCACAGTAAATGAAAGCATAGGTGTAGGTCTAAGTGAATCAAATAAATAAGCTTTTATTCCATTAGCACTTAAAACACAAGCTGCTCTTTCTGCAAATTCTCTTGACATTATTCTTGAATCGTGAGCTATACTAACACCAATTTCACCTTTATAAGTTTTATTCAGATAATCTGCAAGACCCTGTGTTGCTTTACCAACAGTATATATGTTCATCCTATTACTGCCAGCTGCAATTACTCCTCTAAGTCCCCCCGTTCCAAACTCTAAATCTTTATAAAATCTATCCTCTATTTCCTTGTCATCCTTTATACTCTTGAGTTCATTCTTAGTTTCATCATCTACAGCTTTTGAATTCAACCATAGTTCATATTTTTCTTTATATAACACTACATAACACCCCCTAAAATTTTAGCTATAAATATTATACTATAAAACAGCCAAAATTAAAACTTTACAGGCCTTTAAATATATATTTATTGCTAGTTTTTATTTTAATTTCAATAATCTATATTATTCTAAGTTTATTATACTTCTTAAACTCATAAAAATACCTCACAATCAATTAGTCTTTAATCGATTGTGAGGAAACATTTTGATTCTAATATAAATCTTGCATATTACTAATCTTTAAATATGCTTTATCTCCAAACATTTTCATATTTATAGCCAGTAAGATTTTCAACAACTTCTTTTGTTTTCGGATCTACATCATCCTTTGAACCATTCTCTTTCAAACGTTTAATTTCATTTAATAATATAATATGTGTTTGTTTGTTAAGTTTAAAAGTAAATGCTAATGCTATAGACCATACAAGCATTCCAACGCAGCCAATAATTAGTATATATGCAATAGTCTGCATTACAAAATGAGATTGTACAGCTCTTCCTTTAACAAAACCTGAGGCTTGTAATATTAATCCAACAGCGAATGTAGCAATGGCTACACTGCTTTTTCTTGTAAAAGTCATAACTGCTGCAAAAAGTCCTTCTCTTCTTTTCTTTGTAACTATTTCATCTACATCCGGTATAAATGGGAACACATTCCATGGTGTGAATTCCAATAAACTTCTTCCTATTTGATAAACACCAGCAATCAAAAATAATAAGACCATATTGGCTCCTAGTCCTCCTACATAAACACCATAAAAAGCAAATAAGCATACAATCATTATGGAATATGATATCTTATACAAGTTAGCCGGACCAATCTTAATCATCAAAAATCCGCCTACTATAGTCATAGGTATACCAACAATACTAAGTGAAAGCAAATTAGCTGCAAGTGATGATGTAGCCTTCAAATTATAAACACAGAAAAATACAAATACAGTATTAAATGTATCTTTAGCAGTAAATGATAGTAGGTAAATAGCTAAATGTTTTCTAAAGCTTTTAATTTTCAAAGTTGATAGATAATCACCCGCTACCTCAATAATATTTTTTATATAATCTTTAATACTTTTATGTTCAGGCTCAGCTGAAGCCAATTTCTTCATTTCTGGTGTAAGCTCTCTTTCCCATGATACATGATAAGCTGAAAATATACAAATTGCATATAGTATAGCAAATATTAATCCATTAATAAAATATGCATATGGATTACGTTGACCAAAATAACCAATTAACTGACCAGGAACAAAAGTAGCTAAAAACGTACCCGAAGCAGAAATAAACATTCTGCATGTAGAAATTTTAGTTCTATCATCAAAATTATCTGTCATCTCAGTTGGCAGCGTTTCCCATGGAATTAGAACCATTGCAGCTATTATTTCAAATAACAAATAAGTCACTAAATAAAACCAATAACTTTGTCCTGTTACCCACAACAAAACATAGTCTGCCATTAAAGGTGCACCAATGAGTAAAAAGAAACGCCTTCTTCCGAATTTTTTACCTAATTTATTTTTATAAAAATTATCTGTCAAACTACCTATAAATAAGCTAGTAAATGAATCAACAATTCGTGCTATAGCTATAATAGAAGCAGCCTGTACAGGTGATAATCCTGCAAAATTAGTGTAAAAAAAGAGTAAAAAGGCTCCAATAATCGTAAAAGCTCCACCGCCCATTAAATCCACTAATCCATATCCAATACCTACAGGTATAGTAATTTTTTTATCTTTACGTGACACATAAACTCCTTCTCTCTATATGGTATTCTTTAGTATCGTTTAAAATCTAAAATATTTTTTTGCATTGTTATAGCATATTCCTTTTATTGTATTTTCTAGTAATTCCATATCTTCTGGTACCTCACCATTTTCAACCGATTCACTTATTAGATTGCAAAGTATTCTCCTAAAATACTCATGCCTTGTATATGATAAAAAGCTCCTTGAATCTGTAAGCATTCCTACAAATCTTGATATAAGTCCTGTATTAGATAAAGCTTTCATTTGGTCTATCATTCCATTTTTATTGTCATTAAACCACCATGCTGCACCAAATTGAATCTTTCCAGGAATTCCGTCACCTTGGAAGTTTCCGGCCATTGTGCTGACAATATAATTATCATTTGGATTTAATGAATATATTATTGTTCTAGGAAGAGCTTTTTCCTTCTCTAATGAATCTAAAATTTTTGAAAGTGGATATGCTATACTCCCATCCCTAATAGAATCAAATCCCGTATTAGGTCCCAGTTTTTCTAGCATTCTTGTATTGTTATCTCTAATTGCTTCCATATGAATTTGCATTGTCCAGCCTAATTTATAGTAAGCTCTACCCATACATCTTAATGTATATGTTTTATATTTATTTTCTTCCTCTTGACTTATGGTTTTACCATTTATAGCCCTATAAAATATATTCTTTACTTCTTCTTTTGAAGTTTCTTCATACATAATGGAATCCAATCCATGATCTGAAATTTTGCATCCAACAGAATCAAAAAATTCTATTCTCACTTTAAGGGCACTTAAAAATTCATCATAATCTGAAATTTTCATTTTAGATACTTGTTCAAGTTTTTTAAGCCACGGAATAAAGTCATTTGATCTTATTTTCATAGCTTTATCAGGTCTAAAAGTTGGTAAAACCTTTACATCAAAATCTTTATCTTTCTTGATTTTTATATGATATTCCAAAGTATCTACTGGATCATCTGTTGTACATATAGTCTCAACATTTGATTTTTTAATTAATTCCCTAACTCTAAACTCATCACTTGAAAGCATTTTGTTTGCTTTTTTCCAAATTTGAGGTGCAGTTTTTTCATTTAAAATATCATATATTCCAAAAAATCTTTGAAGCTCTAAGTGTGTCCAACTATAAAGCGGGTTACATATAGTCATTGTAATCGTTTTTGCCCATGCCATGAACTTCTCGTAATCGGTTGCATCTCCTGTAATAAATTTTTCATCTACACCATTGATTCTCATGGCCCTCCACTTATAATGGTCTCCGTATAACCATGCTTCTGTTATATTCTTAAATTTTTTATTTTCATAAATTTCTTTTGGATCTATATGACAATGATAATCTATAATAGGCATATTTTTAGCATAATCATGATAGAGCTTTACTGCTAAATCATTCGATAATAAAAAATTTTCATCCATAAATTTACTCAATGTAATCAACCTACTTTCAAATTATAAAATTCCATTTTTAATAGCTAACAATCAAAGTTATTAAGTTTGTTAATTGCCATAAGATATGATATATTATTATTCGTAAATATTTTTTATTTGTAGGCATTTTTATTAACCATCACCATATTACTCGCAATAATATGACAATGATTAATTAATAAAAATGTCTATTTTCAATTAACTTATTTTTGACTGCTCATTTTATTAATAGCTTCCCAAAGACCATTTAAATAAGTTACACCAAGAGCTCTATCATATAGTCCATATCCAGGTCTTGCTTTTTCATTCCATATCATTCTTCCATGATCTGGTCTCATGTATCCATCAAAGCCTATATCATGATAAGCCTTCATTATTTCAAACATATCAAAGCTTCCATCACTTGAAAGATGTGATACTTCATGAAAATGTCTTTCACCTACAAATTTTATATTTCTAACATGAGCAAAATGTATCCTTCCCATGGCACCAAAATATCTTATAATTTCAGGAATATTGTTTTTCCTTTCACAGCCTAATGCACCACTGCAAAGTGTAATTCCATTATATAGGCTATCCACTGATTTCACTATTCTATCTAAATTTTCTTTTGAATGAACTACTCTAGGTAATCCAAATATTCCCCATGCAGGGTCATCTGGATGAACTGCCATTTTGACATCATACTTTTCACATGTTGGTATGATTCCCTCAAGAAAATACTTGAAGTTTTCAAATAACTTTTCTTCATCTACATCCTTATATAACTTAAGAACTTTTTTTAATTCCTTAAGTCTTTCAGGTTCCCATCCAGGAAGCGTAAATCCATTAGAATTTTTTTCTGTATCCTCTACAAGTTTTACTGGATCCATTCCTTTTAGTTTTGCATCATCATAATCCATAGCTTCAGAACCATCTGATAGTTTCATTGCAAGATCTGTCCTAAGCCAATCAAATACTGGCATAAAATTATAACATATTACCTTTACACCTGCTTTTGAAAGATTTTTTATAGTCTCCTTGTAATTCTCTATATACTTGTCTCTAGATGGTAGCCCAAGTTTTATGTCCTCGTGCACATTTACACTTTCAATAACCTCTAGTTCCAGCCCATGTGCTTCTATATTTTTCTTATAGTCCAGTATCCTGTCTAGCGTCCAAACCTCTCCAGCTGGAATATCTCCTAAAAATCCAACAACTCCCGTAACACCTGGTATTTGGCGTATTTGATCAAGTGTTACACTATCATCATTTTCACCAAACCATCTAAACGTCATTTTCATAATAACACGTCCTTACTATTTAAAATTCAAGCTCTTTTTAAGTGTATCCCTAACTGCACCTTTTCCCTTTATCATTTCAGCAAAATAGCTTTCAACCTTTTCTCCAATACCAACTTGATACAAATCAGAGCCAAAAATATCTTTGTTTGAAAGTATTGGTTTCAAAGTACCATTTTTATATTCGCTACCAATATTAACTTCAGATAAATATTGCTTTAAAGTTTCTAAAAGTGGATCTGAACTTATTTCAAACTTTTCACCCTTGTCATCTATTCCAAGCATATATCTACACCATGCTGCAATAACCATTGGAATATACTTTAAAGATTTAACATCTAAATCTTCTCTTCTTATATATTCTTTAATTGTTTCACCAAATCTTATTCCAACCTTCTGTGATGTATCTGTAGCAATTCTTTGAGGTGTATCTGGAATATAAGCATTTGGAAGTCTTACCTCTATAACTTCTTTTATAAAATCTTTAGGATTAAGTATTCCTGGATCAGTAACTACAGGCATACCTTCCTTATAACCTATTTTCTCTACAAGCTTTCTTATACATTCATCTTTCATTTCATCTGCAATAAGATTGTATCCAAGTAAACAACCAAATACAGCCATAGATGTATGAAGCGGATTAAGGCATGTACACACTTTCATTCTTTCAACTTTTTCAACTGTTTCTCTATCTGTAAAATAAACACCTGCATCTTCAAGAGGTATACGACCATTAGGAAAATCATCTTCAATAACAAGATACTGAGGTCTTTCAGTATTTACGAACGGTGCTATATATGTGTGTTTATTTGTTATAATCGGATCTATATTTTGGAGTCCTAAATCCTTAAGTTTTTCTTCTACTGATTTTGAAGGTCTAGGCGTTATTTTATCAATCATACTCCAAGGGAATGTAACTTTATTAGTATTATTTATGTAAGAAACAAATTCTTTTTCAACAAGCCCTTTTTCAAACCACTTATTAGCAATAGTGTTTACCGCATTATAAAGTTTTTCCCCGTTATGTGAACAATTATCCATACTAACTACAGCAATCGGCAATTCACCATTTTTAAATCTAGTGTATAAAAGAGAAGTAACTTTGCTCATAACATTTGAAGGCTTAGATGGACCATTGTCTATATCAGAATTTACTTCATCAGTAAATTCTCCTGATAATTTTTTCAAATTGTATCCTTTTTCAGTTATTGTAAAGCTCACCATCTTTAATGAAGGTTTTGAAAATATAGTATTTAATCTATTCCAACTCTCTTTTCTTTCAGTATCTGCTGCAATACTCTCACCTATACTTGCAATAACTGTTTTGTCTAATTTTCCATCTGGATTCATAATTACCTGTAAACTTAAATTATCATATGGTTTATATATTTTATCTATAATTTCATAATCATAAGTTTCTGCAGCAATAATTCCGGTTTTTACTTTTCCTGAATTTAAAAGTTTCTGCTGAAGTGATGCTATAAACCCTCTAAATATGTTTCCAGCTCCAAAATGTACCCATGTTGGATTTTCAATAGTATTTTGTGACATTTTTTCATAATCAAATTTAGGAAGTTCAACTTTTTTGTTTTCCCATATACTTTGATTTTTAATACTTTCACTACTTAAATTTAGCATAAAATTTTCTACCTCCTCTTAATTATGTCTTATTTGTCCTAATTAGTTATACCAGGACTCACCTCCTTTGCTTTTGCTAACATATAAATATAATGTTTGCACTTAATTATAATAAAATTTTTTAAGCTTATATCTATATAGAGCATTTAAGTTTACTTAAAATACTCAGGATATTGCATCTTTACCTTATCTAAATTGAAATTAACCATAGTTAAATGTTTTTTCATAATTTCATCAGCAACATCAGGTTTATTATTTTCTATAGCCTCAATAATACTTTTGTGTTGAGAATAAATTTCGTCAATACTCAAATTAAAAGCCAAAGTAAGTATACGAATACGCTGAAAATCCCTTTCAACTTCACAAATAGTATTCCATGTTCTTTCCTTATTGCAACCTTCAAAAATAGCTTTATGAAATTCCTCATCCAATTCAAATAATTTCTTATAATCTTTTTTCTCCATATATAATTTGTACATTTGCAAATTCATTTGCAAGGATATAAGTTTTTCTTGTGGAAATTTTTCACAACAAAGTTTAACAACTGCTCTTTCCACATGCTCACGCAAAAATCTTGCTTCTTCAACAGCTTCCAAATCAATTAATGACACAAATGTACCTCTTTGTGGATATACATTAAGTAATCCTTCTTTAGATAGAAGCAGAAATGCTTCTCTGACAGGTGTCCTACTGGTACCAAACATCTCTGATATTCCTTTTTCAGAAATATTCAAACCAGGTTTAAGTTCCAGATTCATAATTTGTTTCTTTAAAATTTCATGTAATTGTTTACTCGTTAAGCTTTTACTTATTTCAGAATTCATTTTTTTCCTCCATTGCTACACTACCATACTACCATACTTGTATGGTAGTTGCAAGCGTTTTCTTTTTTTTTAATATTAATAGTTATAGTAGATGATATATTACAACATATATTATCTACTATAACTATTAATATTTCAATGAACATTACCCTTCTAGAAAATATCTTAAATGAGGTAATTTCATATTTTACGTATATAAAAAAGAAGTTTAACTTAAAAATTAAACTCCTCTTCTTGCTATTTAATATCTAATTCATTAAGAATTTCAATTCCATTTTTTTTAAGTACTTCAGCTGTAACCCCATTTCCATTTATCTTATTTCCTATAAAATTACCATCATATATAGTGCCACAGCCGCAAGATGGACTATTTGCCTTAAGTATTGCCTTCTTTGCATCAAACATCTTAACTATTTTTAGAGTCTCTTTAGCTCCTGAAATATAATATTCTGTAACATCTTTTCCATCCTTATCAAATACCCTAGCTTTTCCATCTAAAACTTCTTTTCCGCTTCCACCTTTAATTTCAGCAGGCTTTCTTGGGGTTGTCATACCACCAAGTTGTTCAGGGCATATTGGTATTACAGTCATATTATTGCAGAGCTTCTTTACTTTTTCATTTAAATTATTTGAGCCACTATATTTACAATTTATACCTAATAGACATGCAGAAACAATCAAAACATCATTCTTCATTTTTTTCTCCTTATTTTAATTCCACTACAGTAACTCCTGTGCCACCTTCTCCAAAATTTCCAAGCCTATAACTTTTCACATGAGAATTTCTTTTTAACATGTCATTTATAGCCTTCCTTAAAACTCCTGTTCCCTTACCATGTATTACTGTAACAGAATTTAGACCTGCCATATATGCTTCATCAAGATATATATCAGTTTTGTACATAGCCTCTTCTGAATCCATACCTCTAAGGTCAATAGATTGAGAAACTGACCTTAAATTAAGCTTTGCCTCTCTTTTCTTATTTGCTTTATTTTTCTTTGAAGATATAATGCTGCTATCGCTTTTTCTAAGCTCCTTTAATTTAACATTTATCTTCATTATTCCAGCTTGAATTTCAACTTCTCCTTTATTATCAACAGTTGAAACCACAATGCCCTTCATGTTAAGAGATGGTATAAATACTTCTTCTCCCTCTTTTACCTCTTTGAGCATCTCACCTTCGTGTTTTACATCTTTATTTAAATTTTCTTCTGCCTTATCCAGTTTTTCTTTTAACTTCTGTCTGCTCTCCTGAAGTTTTTGTCTTGCATCAGAAGAATATCCCATTCTCTCCATTTCCCGCATGTCCTTTAAAATCTTATCTGCTTCCATTTTAGCTTCTTCAATTATTCTCTTTGCCTCACGTCTGCCTTCATGGAGAGCTTTTTCCCTGGTTTCTGTTATTGAAGATGCTTTTTTTTCATACTTTTCCTTAAGATTTTCAGCTTCTTCCTTTAAGAATTCTGTTCTTCTCAAGTTTTCTTCAGCTTTCACACTTCTAGTTTGAAGATTTTGAATTAAGTCCTCAAAATCCAAAGTATCCTTGGATATACCTCTTCTAGCATCTTCAATTATGTAATCAGAAAGTCCTAACCTCTTTGAAATTTCAAAAGCATTTGATTTTCCAGGTATGCCTATTAAAAGTCTATATGTAGGTCTTAAAGTTTCAACATCAAATTCAACAGAAGCATTTTCAACATTTTCAGTTTTAAGAGCATAAGCCTTAAGTTCACTATAGTGGGTTGTAGCAACTATCTTAGTTCCTCTTTTTCTCAAGTTTTCAAGTATTGAAACAGCAAGTGCAGCTCCTTCTGTAGGATCAGTACCTGCACCTAATTCATCAAATAACACAAGTGAATTTTTATCAGCATTATCAATTATTTTAACGATATTAGTCATATGTGAAGAAAAAGTAGATAAACTTTGCTCTATACTCTGCTCATCACCTATATCTGCATAGACTTCATTAAAAAAGCTTATAGTCGAATTTTCCCTGGCAGGTATCATAAGCCCACTCATAGCCATAAGTTCAATTAATCCTGTGGTTTTAAGAGTTACAGTTTTTCCACCTGTATTTGGTCCTGTTATAATAAGTGAGGTAAATTCTCTCCCCATGTATATATCAAGAGGAACTACCTTAGAAGTATCTATAAGTGGATGCCTTCCCATGACTATATCTATTATTCCATTGTCATTTACATGTGGTGCAGTTGCATTTATAGAACTTGCATATTTAGCTTTTGCAAATATGAAATCAAGCTCTGTAACTATTTTTTCATCATTTTTCACTGCAATAATACTTTTATATATAAGCATCGATAATTCCCTTAAAATTCTTTCTATCTCTGCTTTTTCTTTTAGCATAAGTTCTTTTATCTCGTTATTTAAATTTACAAGTCCCATAGGCTCTATAAAAAGTGTTGCACCTGTAGAACTCTGATCATGTACAAGGCCAGGTACCTGAGCTTTATATTCAGCTTTAACAGGAATTACATATCTATCGCCTCTTATGGTATATAGATTCTCCTGTAAATACTTTGAATAATTTCTCATCATGGAATTAACCCTATCTTTTATAGATGCATTTTTATCCTTAAGACTTCTTCTTATTCCATATAAAGCAGTACTGGCTTTATCAGAGATTTCATCCTCACCAATGATTGCATTAAAAATACTATTTTCTACATTTCTTAAAGGAATTATCCCACTGCATATGTCTTCTATTATTCTATAACTTTCTTCTTCATCCTTATGAGCTATGTACTCCTTAAAATTTCTGGCACACTTAAGCATATTTGCAACCTTTAAAAGCTGACCTGGCATTAAAGAGAATCCTTTTTCAGCCATGCCTACTGCTTCAGTTACATCATAAGCTCCCTCAAAAGGAGGGGTTCCCTTCTTCATTAAAAGTTCAAAAGCTTCTTTAGTTTCTTCTATATGTTCTTTGACTTCGTAAACACTGCCATAAGGTCTCAAATCATCAATTAATCTTTTTGACGCACTTGTACTCGTATATTTTTTGATCTTATCCTTTATCTTAAAATATTCAAGAACTCTAAGTGATTTTTCATTCACTTTATTCAACTCCTCTTTTATAGCTTCCTCTTGTAAATCCCTTAAATTCTTCCGTTACTTTACCTTTTTTTATCCATGAAAGAACCTTCTTAACCATTTCTTTATCTTCATCAATAAAGTCCACTCTACATGAATCTACTCCTAACCCTTTAATTTCCTCTAGATTATCTATTAAATTCAAAGGCATAGGATTATATATATGACTTCTACAATATTTATCCGTTATAACATTAAATGGAACATCCATTCTGTCTTTAAGCACAAAATTGGAGTGCATGCATGCACCACTGCATTTATCTTTTGAAGATTTTCCTCCAAAAACGCTTCCTATTACACAATATTCACTTACCATGGCCTCCACTTTACCATATATAAGTATTTGAGTATTCATGCACTTATATTTATTTACTGCCTTTATTTCACTCTTGCTCAATTCTGTACTTAGGCAAAAACCTGTTACATCTTTTTTGTATAATTTTAATGCCTCACTATTGAATATATTTCCCTTATAATCGCCTATTATTTTAGCTATACTTTTATACTTATTTATTATCCCTGCATTGGCTGTTACTATGCCCTTTATACTATTTAAATTTCTATCTATAATGCTACATATATCTTTAAACTCAGTTTTAATAATATTAGGCACTTTAACATATACTCCATGAAGCTCTTCAAGCTTTAAATCACATTTCCTTGGAAATACATCAACTATTATATCATTAAACCCTTCTTCACATGCTGCTTCATATTGAGCTTTATTTGAAACAAGAATCATCATTTCAGGAATTTTTATAACTTCACTTTTTGAAACTTCTAATTCTTTAAACTTAAAATTAGACTTTCTCCTATAACTTTTTTCAATAGAATCTTTAAATTTTTGAAGTGCATCCCTTCTCACTGCATTTACATGAGAAATAGATATATATCCATCTTCAAAATCTTCAAAGATTATATTTTTAACTTCAAAAGGAGTGCCTCCCGTTTTCCTCAAATTCTCTTCTAATTTGATTTTACTTACTGGACTCTTTTGTGCCTTCTGAACTAAATCTCCAACTGATACTACTTTAATATCTCTATTTTTTTCATTAGATTTTAGTTTATTACTCCTACTAAATTCTAAGTGAACTTCAAAAGGACTATGAACTTTAAATTTAACTTTTAAATCTACATATATCTTTCTTTTAAAATCATTCTTATAGCTTTCCCCAATTTCATTTATTAGTTTCGAATCTAACGTTTTATAAATATAATCTCCACTTTTATAGAAATGAGGAAATATCTTAACTTTGCTGCCCTTTTTAGCTTCTTTAACTTCGTTTCCATCACTAATTATTTTAGATACAATAGTACCTTTCGTATCATTCCTGACTCCATCTTTTAGCCTTAAAGTTTCCTCAAGCAAAATAGTATTGTCATTTAAAATCTTTCCCATAAAAATTCCTGTATTTTTAGGGAAATTATATGCCATCATATCTCTTCCTGTATTTTGAAGAAGATATGCCCTTGAAAAGCCCTCTCTATTAAAAAGTTTGAGTAATTTATTTTTTTCTTCATTAACATTATACTCTTTTTTGTCTATAACTTTTCTATATGTAGAAACTACTCCTCCCGTATACTCAGGCTTTTTCATCCTACCCTCAATTTTCAAAGAAGAAACTCCTGTTTTAATAAGTTTATCCAGAACATCTACAGTACAAATATCCTTAGTACTTAAAAAATATCCTTTCTTACTTTTTCCTGTACTTTCATCAATAAGAGTATATGGAAGTCTGCATGGTTGAGCACACCTTCCCCTATTTCCACTTCTTCCACCTATTATTGAACTCATAAGACATTGGCCTGAATAGCATACACAAAGTGCACCATGAATAAAAGTTTCCGTTTCTATGTTAAGATCTTTAGATATATATTCTATCTCATTTAAAGATAATTCCCTTGAAAGAACAACTCTATCATAACCTTTTTCACTATAATATAAAGCTCCTAAAGCATTATGAATTGTCATTTGAGTTGAAGCATGCATTTGAAGCCCAGGAAAATATTTTTTTGCATACTTTATAATAGAAGTATCTTGAACTATAAGAGCATCTACTCCAATCTCATAAAGAAATTTTATATAATTCATAACTTCCTTAATTTCATTTTGCTTTATAAGTGTATTTACTGTTACATGTATTTTAACACCATAATCATGACAGTAATTAACTGCCTCTTTCATTATTTCATCATTAAAATTTTCAGCATAAGCTCTAGCTGAAAATCTACTTCCACCAATATAAACTGCATCAGCACCATTTTGAACAGCTGCATATACACTTTCAATACTTCCTGCTGGTGCTAGCAATTCAACCTTATTCATATGTACCTCCATTTAATAAAATTTATAATTTAAGCGTAATCCACGCAATCAGACAATTACATACTTCCTATAACTATTATACATAAAGGAAATTTTATTACAAACTTTTATTCTAATATAAAAACAAAAAAACACCTTAAATAAAATATAAGGGGGGAAGACCCTCCTTATGTTTTATATTATTTTCTAATTATTCTTTATCTAATTTGCTTATATCATCATCTAAGTATTGTTGAGAATCATCTTCGTCTTCATCAGTATGACAAACATCTTCCTTTTGAGGTGGATCAAATATATCAAATGGGAATTCAAGATTATTAAAATATTCACATGGATCTTCTGAAATTTCTTCGCACACATCTGGTCTGCAAAATCCTGAAGATGGAACAACAAGATTTACAAGTCTAAACAATTTAATTATAGTAAATAAACCTATGGTTACATTAACTGCATTAGGTACTGGAACAGCATCACCACTACTTACTACTGGAATAGTGTAACTCAAAGTTGCATCAAGTGGATAGCCATTTGCTTCTACTAAAACAAACGGTGCAACTTGTAGATTATCAAATTTACTATTGCTTAAATCTGTAAATATACTAACAGGAGCCCCAATAGAACCAAACAAAGTAACTTTTTTATTGAATATGCTGCTGGCTGCTACAGTTGAAATAACAGCTCCAACACTATTCCTGAATTCTAATGTGTACAAAAACGTGAACTTAAGTTCAATATCATAATACCCTCTTTTAAAGGCATTTTCTGATTTATTTACTAAAATTACATTGCCTATAGAAAAGCTATTTGGGACTATAACTACTGCTGCTGCATTATCCGGTGGATTGATTGGCTGACCAGTTGTATTATCATAAGCTAATTTTTCAATACAATCCTGCTGCCTACATTGATCATAAACTTTATTAGCTATAATGCATTCATCTTTAGGCCTTTTCCTAGAATCACTAATAGCCATTATAATACCTCCCTGTATTGAGTTACAACATGCGCATAACATGACATTATTTATCTTACATTTTTATAATATGAATCCACAAAAAAAATTGTGATTACTTTTTATAAATTATTGTTTATATTTATTTAAATATCTTTTTTCAAGTTCCAGTATTTTATTTCTATTCATATCTTTTATCTTTCTAATTGGTGAACCAACATATAATGAATATGAATCAGTTATTGTCTTTGATTTGACTAAACTATTAGCTCCAATAAAAGTACCCTCACTTAGAACAGCGCCAGGAAGTATTACACTATTCGCCCCTACAATAGAAAACTTTTCTAGTACAACCCTAGAAGAAAATACATTTTTATATTCATTAGGTACAGTAGGATTAGTAAGATACGAATTACTATAGTCATCCGTACTTGTAAGAACTTTTGTTCCTGTAGAAAGTGCTGTAAAATTTTCCATAACAAACTTTTCATTTCCGGTTATACTTACAAAACTTGCTATATGAACATTGTTACCTATTTTAACTCCTTTTTTACAACTTATGAAAACAAAATCATCTATAATAACATTATTACCTATCTCTACGTTTTCCGGAAATGTTATCTTTGACTTTCCATATATGGTTACATTTTTGCCAATACTTTTGAATTTCATAAATTATCTCCTTATTATTTTTAATAAACTTATTGAGTTTTTTATCTACTTACCATTTATACTATTAGAATATACTTTCTTACAATAAACCTTAATCTGAAAATTCACTTATATGATAATAAGAGTTGCGAATATATAGATTTATCTATAATTTTCATTTTATATGCATATTGAATTAGTTCATACCATTCAGACCTCATCAGCTTTTTTATACCTGGTTTATTAGTATTTTGTCCATTATGAATTCTAAAACAGCTCAAGGTTTCCGATAAATATACAAAATTGCCCCTTAAAAGTAATTTAATCCATGTTGCAATATCTATAAGAGCACAAAATTGCCTATTATTAATAGTGCCAAATTTATCGACATCTTTTTTCTTAAATAATACTGTAGTTGGCTCTCCAATAAAGTTCCCATATAAAAATATTGCTTTAGCAGCACGTCTGCCATTAATCGGCCTATTTACATATTTTATTTTGTTATAAGTAAGTGTATGAGGTAACCTATCCCCACTTCTATCTACGAGTTCTCTGTGAGATGTAACCAATGAAATTTTATTATTGCTTTTAAAGCATTTAAGCATTTTTAATACTTTGTTTTTAACAAACATATCATCATCATTTAAATAGTTAATATATTCTCCCCTTGAAAGTTCATAACATTTATTAAAATTATTAAGGCCAAAGTTTCCTAGTGGTCCATTATTAAAATAATATCTTATATTTTTATATTTTTTTAAATACTTATCTACTATTTTTTTTGTGTAATAATTAGTGCTATCATCACATATTACAATTTCAATATTTTTATAAGTTTGATTCACTGCACTCATTAATGCCATATTAAACAATTCAGGTCTATTAAAAGTAGGTATAAGAATACTTACAAGTGGATCATCTTTCACTTTTATCACCTTTTCTTCATTATTATTTGCTGTACTTTTTAATCGTTATGTTATTATATTTTAAAAATATGTGTATTTAATTACTGTAACTTCATTCCCCATTTTCTTTCAAATTTAATTCTATTTGCATTAATTATTTTAGAATATTCTGTATTTTTAAAGGATATACTTCCATAATGGTGAACAAACGTGTCTTTACAAATCATAAGCTTATATCCCTTTCTAACCATCCTTAAACAATAATCATCATCTTCAAAATTTCCAGGTGTAAACCTTTCATCTAAATATCCTAAATTATTTATAACCTTCATTTTTATAAGAATACAAAATCCAACTAGTCCTCGTGTTTTGACCCACCTATTACTATTTGAAACATTGTATTTTTTTGCAAATCTTTGCATTTCATATAGAGAATTATATTTAACAAATATTTTTTGTTTTCCATAGCATGTATTGGTAACAGGTCCTACTGCCCCTATCTTATTATCACTATATAAGCACTTTTTTAAATTTAAAAGCCAATTTGATGTAACTATAACATCATTATTTAAAAGAAGTATTTCACTACCTGATGCTTTTTTTATTCCAACATTGCAGCCCTTAGGAAATCCTTCATTAACTTTATTATATATTGTTTTTATATCTTTTTGCTTCCTGAGCCAGGATTTAGTGCCATCTTGAGAATTATTATCAACTACAATTATCTCATAATCATTTTTTCTCGTGTATTTTCTTATACTATCTATACACATTTTAGAGTACATAAAATTGTTACAAGTTAAAATTATTATACTAGTCTTCACATCATATTCCCCTTTAGATTGGTATGAATATAAGAATTTATTTATTTTTTAATCTTATGAGTTCATCGTAGATTCCTTTTTTCAAGAAATTAAAATTACGGCTATATTTAAATCCGAAAAATTTATCATAATCATCAATCTGTTTCATAACCATTTTAAGTCTACTTTCTTTATCAATGCCACTCCACACCCCTCCTCTATGAATTCTATAAACAGAAGTTACCTGAGGTAAATAAGCTATAGGCGCTTTTTCTGATACTGCCATATTGAACATCCAATCATAAGTTACCATATTGTACAATGATTTTTTTAATTGTTCTACAATACTTTTTCTGTACATACATGCAGAAAAATTGCCTATAACATTTCTAATTGTAAGATCATTTATAGTTATTTTTTTATATTCAGAATATCTATATTGCCATGGAATAACTGTCTTTAAATTTTTCGCAGCATCATATATTATATATCTATTAAATACAGCAGAATAATTTCTGTGTTTGTCTAAAAAGTCACTTTGAATCTGCAACTTTTTTCTATTATTCCAGTAGTCATCTCCCTCAAGAACAGCTATATACTCTCCTCTACATTTTTCAAAGCCTAATTTATAGTTTTTTGTTATACCAAAATTTTTACTGTTGTTAAATATTCTTATTTTATCTCCATATTTTAATTTATACATTTTTAAAATTTTAAAAGTATTATCACTAGAATGATCATTCATTACTACAATTTCATATTTATACTTTGTTTGCTGCATAAGTGCACTATCCATAGCTTCTTTTATAAATCTCGAATGATTATAGGTAACAATTAAAACACTTACTTTTATTTTATCTTCCATAAAACCACCTTTTACTCAATATAACTTATTAAATTATATAAATAATTTTCACATTAATATTTTCTATTTAAAGATACCTTATCATGCTAAAACATTATTTACTATTTTTATTATTTTCCATTGAACATCAGCTTCAAGAGAATCATAAAAAGGCAAGCATAAAATTCTTTTTGATATATCCTCTGCTATAGGCATTTTTTCTTCACTTTTTAGATACGATAATTTACTTAAACATGGATAAAAATATCTTCTAGGACTTATTCCTTCTTTTAAAAGCAAATTCTGTACTCTTTTGAGTATACCTTCATCCTTTAAAATAATAGGAAAATAGCTATAATTTAATGTACTATTATTATTATGAATTTGGAATGTTATATCACCTTTAATGTAACTCATATAACGTTCATACACATTCTTTCTGTTTTCTAATATTTTATCCATATCATCTAAAATACAAAGTCCCATTGCCGCTTCAAATTCATTCATCTTAGCATTTATACCAATATTCTTTACGCTGTCAATACCATTAATCCCAAAATTTCTCATAAGCAATGCTTTTTCATATAATTTATCATCCTTTATTATTAGCGCTCCACCCTCAATTGTATGAAATACCTTAGTTGCATGAAAACTTATAGCAGATATATCACCATAATTCAAAATGCTTTTTCCTTTATATTTAACACCAAATGCATGTGCCGCATCATATACAACCTTTATATTATGCTTACTCGATACTTCATCTATTTTCTCCACATCACAGCTATTTCCAAAAACATGAACAGGAACAATAGCTGATACATCATCTGTTATATTTTTTTCTATCAATTTTGTATCAATATTTAATGTGTCTTTATTAATATCAACAAAAATTGGATTAAGCCCTTCCCATACCTGACTGCTTATAGTTGCCACAAAAGAAAATGGAGTAGTTAAAACACTGCCCTTTAAATTTAAAATTTTATATGCAAGTTGTAGAGCCAACGTTCCACTTTGAACTAAGACTACATTTTTCACATCAAGATACTGTTCAATATTTTTTTCTAGCTTCCTTACCATTTCGCCATTATTAGTTATAATTCCGGTATCAAATATTTTTTTTATATACTTAACATACTTATCAAATGGGGGAAGGTATGTCTTTGTTACATTTATCATATTATCCTCCTCAATAATTTCTGAAAATCAAACTACTACAATTGACTCATAATTTGAATAATCGCCAACTTTTCTTGTGATTTTCATTAAACTTTCCGCACTTATCTTCCATGTGTGATCATTTAAACTTTTATGCTTAAAATATAAATAGTTAAATTTATTGCACGAATATATTTTAATTCCAATTCTACAGCAATCCTCCATAAATCCAGCATCTTCTGCTAAATCCACATCTCTAAATTTTACTCTTTTAAAGATATTTTTTTTGCCTAAAAGTGTAGAACCTGCAATTCTCGGTATATACTTTTCGCTTCCATCAGGATACATTATTTCAACTTTCTTATAGTTCTCATAGTATATGAAAAATGATGCTTTCCCAACAACATCAGCCTTTGAATATGAAAGAGAATTAATTTCATCAATTAGATAATTTTTTCCGTAATAATCATCATCATCAACTTTTGCTATATAATTGTATTTTGCAATGTTAACTCCACAATTTAAACATTGTCCAAGACTTATATTTTCAGGCTTTTGAATTACTCTTATATCTTTAAATAACTTGGACATTTTTCTATATTTATTCAAATTCAAATTATTTTTATTTAATATAATTATCATTTCTTTTTTGGGATAGCTAACTCTGTCATAATTAGCAAATATATTATTAATATATTTTATTTTATTTGTACAAACTATTATTGATATTCCCGGTTTATAGTGATTTTTACATTTTTCCCTTGTTTTAAGTAACTTTCTTCTTTCCTTATCAATATTAAATATCATCGCCATCATTTTAAAATAATCTTACTTACTTAATTAATATATGTGATTGTGATATTAAATGTTACATACCATGCATTAAGCAAAACACAATTTAAATATAATGATTAAAGGTGCATTAAAATGCTAAATCAATTTAATTCTATACATAAAAAAAGAAGTGCTAATAGCAATTAAAAATTACCATTATAGCACTTCTTTTATAATAAACTTAAGATTTTATTTTTTGATAAACTTTTTTTGTACCATTCTTTTCAATTTTGTATATTCCCTTTATTGGAATATTAGCATTTTTTGCTTCATTACTTACATCATCTATATTTTCTTCTTTAAATTTTACACTATGAGTACACGAAGTCGAAATAGAACAAGGTGTTTGTATTATCTTAGTTTTTATATTTTTTTCACTCAACTTACTATATACATATATAGCATGATTCTGTGATTTAAAAACTGCTAGATATTCATTTTGTAACTCATTTGTTTTCACTATATCAACTCCCTTATTAGAGGAGTTTTCGAATCCAAACCCACTCTTTTATTTTACGGGCGTTTTCAATACTCCCTAATACATTAATATGCCTTTTATCAATTAATGTATATAAATTTTTTATATTATTTTTCTTAATGTAACTTATTATAGTATAATATAAATACTTAATATATGATGCTTTATTCAATTTATCTTTATCCAAATATAGTTTACCAAATGCCTTATCCCCCTTTATGTTGATTTGTGCATAAAACTTTCCTGCTCTCATGGTGAATCTATACAATTCGTTTACATTATCTTTTTCTTCAAATCGATTTGGACACATTTTAAAAATAGGCACATATCTACTACCTACACGATGTTTAACTTCTTTTTCATATTCCACTAGATTACAATTATTATTATCTATTCTTAAGTAACAATTTCTATATAACTCAGTGTATCCCATACTTTTAAAGTTACTTAACAAATCATCGCTTACTACCCTATCTATTCTATTTACTCCAAACTTCTTAGCTAAATTAATTATTTCACTCTCTATAGCCGGATATATTTTTTTATATTTAGAATTTAATACCCTTAAATAATGAACAAAAGCATATTTTGCTTCATTAGTACCAAAGTTTTCAAAACTTATTATAGCCGAGGATATATTCTTTTCATTTTGTAAACCCTTTAATATTATAGTTCTATCATTTAATATTATATTTATTAGATTTGAATTTATATTTTCCATGCTTTTTAAATATCTTTCTTTTTCATCAAAGTTTTGTATACACTGAAATCTGATTGTTCCATGCTCGTCTCCCTTAAATGCTTTAGTATCTTTTGATACTTTTAGTAATTCTTCAGCATTCTCATCTATAAATCCTTTTAACTTTTTTCCTAAGTTATAATATTTATGTCCATTTCCTTCTATAAACTCCCTATAAAACTTTAATGCCTCTATTATAGTTTTCTCATAATTAACTCCCTTTTTTAAAGAATAATCTTTTATCCATTTTTCTAGTTCATCCATAACTTCACCCCATAAAATCTTTTATATCTCTCCTTTATTTATTTCAATTAGTGCTTGTATTAACTTTTCAATATCTTGAATTGTATTAAAATATCCTGGACTAATTCTCACTGTACCTTTATTTTCCGTTCCTATAACCTTATGGACAAGTGGAGCACAATGATATCCATTTCTCACATAGATACCCTTTGTATTTAGAAATGCTGCCGCATCTGAACTATCAATTCCGTCTATATTAAATGAAACCACAGCACCATGATTTTTCATGTCAGGAGGACCATATAATTTAATATAATCCTTGCTTTTCAAATTATCTATTAGATATTCTGTAAGTTCCATCTCATGCTTTCTTATATTACTCATACCTACTTCATTTATGAATTTTATTCCCGCATTTAATCCTGCAATTCCAGGTGTATTTAAAGTACCACTTTCAAATCTATCAGGTAAAAATTCAGGTTGATCTACTGAAAATGAATTACTTCCAGTTCCCCCACTTTTGAATTCAGCAAGTTTTATACCCTTTCTTATATAAAGTACCCCCGTACCTTGTGGTCCTAAAAGTCCCTTATGACCTGGAAGAGCAAGTATATCTATATGATATTTTTGAACATCTATATCTAAAGTACCTGCACTTTGAGATGCATCTACCATAAATGCTATCCCTCTTTTATATGCAATTTCTCCTATTGCCTCTATATTTTGAATACTTCCAGTCACATTTGATACATGATTTACTACAATCATTTTTGTATTTGGGTTAATAAACTTTTCTATCTCTTTTTCATCTACAAATCCATATTTATTAGCTGCTGCGATACTGCACTGTACTCCCTTCTTCTTTAAATAACTTACAGGTCTTAGTACAGAGTTATGTTCCATACATGTCGTAATAACATGATTTTTCCTTTTTAAAAAACCTTTTATTCCTATATTTAAAGCTTCTGTTGCACTACAAGTAAATATCACATCAAATAAATCCGGAATGTTAAATAATTTAGCAATTTCTTCTCTTGTATCTGTAACTTTACGCGATGCCTTTATTGCCATATCATATGAGCCTCTCCCCGGATTTGCTGCATAATTTTTCATGCAATCTAAAACCTCATCATAAACCTCTTTAGGTTTAGGAAATGTCGTTGCTGCATTATCAAGATATATCATTTATAAATCTCCTAAAATAATTACTTATAAATATTTTATGAAAATTTAATTCATTATATTATAAAAACAAACCAAAAAATATTCTTTATATAAAAATAAAAATCTCATTCATTATTGAATGAGATTTTATTTAGAATTCTTTCTATTTTTCGTGCCATCATTTAATACTTCAACTACCTGCTTCTTTGCTTTTGCCAGATTAATTTGATTTTCCAAAAATTTATTTTCAAGATCCATTACCTTATATTTTAAAGTATGTACATTAAATTTTAAATCTTTATTTTCCTTCTTATATTTTTCTTGAATGTCTATATGATTTTTAACTGAATCTTTCATCTCTTTATTTTCTTTTGTTAACTTATCAATTTCTTCTTTCAATTTAACGATTTCACCTTGTGAATCTTCATCCACTGCATTTTCTAATTCTTCAATTCTAGATAACAACTTCACATTTTTTTCATTAATACTTTCTATTTTAT